>NZ_BAAAQD010000018.1:0-272698 GCF_039531485.1 Dactylosporangium maewongense
GATCGCGGGCACGGGCATCCTTGTCGATCACGGAGCGTAGAGAACTCACATGATCGTTGATGCCTGTGCCCGCTTGCTGCCCCGCTCTGATCTTCTGACCGACTTACGCCCTATTGCCGGTCGCTCTTATTGCCGCCCAAGCAACCAAAACCCTTCCGGATCACGGAAAACCCCGTCCGGGCCGGCCAGCACCCACCACACCCCGCCGACCACCGCGGGACATCACCACCCCCACACGCGAGCAGCCCACCCTCATGATCCCGAAGACTTGTTGTTGCCCGAGCGAGCACAACTCTTCCGGATCACGGAAAGAGCGCCTGCCGGTCAGCATTCACCGACACCCCGCCGCCAGCGGCACCTCGGCAGGCAAGCGGCCCGCGGAGCCATTTCTCGTGATCCGGAAGACTTATTGCTGCTCGGGCGACCAGAAGTTTTCCGGATCATCGCGGGGGCATAAACGACGTTGACCACTACACGCCGCGGCGTGTAGTGGTCAACTTTCTATGTCGGACGGGCTCGGGGGCCCGTCACTGGAGAAGTCTCGAGGGTCAGCCGGTGTGCTCGGCCATCGCCAGGAACTTGCGCTTGCTCTCCAGAGCCTTCTCGGCCTCCTTGATGCGGCGCTGGTCGCCGGCGGCCTGGGCCGAGGCCAGCTGCTGCTCGGCGCGGGCCACCTGCTCCCGCATCTGGGCGAGCAGGGGGCTCGCCTCCGGCGGGGTGCGGCGCCAGGCGGCGTCCATCGCGGTCTTCACCTTGTCCTCGACCACCCGGAGGCGCCGGTCCAGACCGGTCTGCGCCTCGCGGGGCACGCGGCCGACCTCGTGCCAGGCCGCCTGGATGTCGCGGAGCTTCGCCTGGGCGCCCTTCGGGTCGGCGTCGACGTCGAGCGCCTCCGCCTGGACCAGGAGGGCCTGCTTGGCGTCCAGGTTGCCCTTGAACTCGGCGTCGCGGGCGCTGAAGACCTCGCTGCGGCGCTTGAAGAACGAGTCCTGGGCGGCGCGGAACCGCTCCCAGAGCTTCTGCTCGGTCTCCTTCGCGGCGCGGGGCGCGGTCTTCCACTCGGTCATGAGCTCCTTGAGGCGGGCGGCCGTCGCGTTCCACTCGGTGGACTCGGCGATCTGCTCGGCCTCGACGACGAGCTCCTCCTTGCGACCCTGGGCCTGCTTGCGGCTGGCGTCGAGGGTCGCGAAGTGGGCGCCGCGGCGGCGGGTGAAGGCGTCGCGGGCTGCCGCGTACCGCTTCCACAGCTCGCTCTCGGCCTTCTTCTCGACGCCGTGGATGGACTTCCACTCGTCGAGGATCTCCTTGAGGCGGTCGCCCGCGGTCTTCCAGCCGGTCGCGTCGGCCGCGATCTGCTCGGCCTCCTCGACCAGGGTGGTCTTGCGGGTGAGCGCCTCGGCGCGGGCGGCGTCGCGGGCCGCGCGGGCAGCGCCTGCCTTCTCCTCGGCGATCGAGGTCAGCTTGTCGAGGCGGGCGGCGAGCCCGTCGATGTCGCCGACCACGTGGGCCTCGTCGAGGCCGCTGCGCAGCCGCTTGATGGTGGACAGCGACTGGCCGGCGTCGGCGGCGCCGCTGCCGAGGCGGGCCTCGATCAGGTCGACCTCGGTCATCAGGTCGGCGAACCGGCGGGCGAAGTGGGCAAGGCCCTCCTCCGGTGTGCCGGCCTGCCACGATCCGATGGCCCGCTCTCCGGCTGCCGTCTTCACGAAGACGTTGCCGTCAGCGTCGATCCGTCCAAACGTCGTAGGCTCGCTCATCTGCCATCCTCGCTCCCGGCGTCCGTGGGATCGGGTATCCCACTGTCACGCCGCCATCGCACAGCAAAGTTCCCCAGGGCATTCTCACAGGTGCGCCCCGGGGGCGGTCGAGGGCCTGCGGCCGAACCGTGACCATTCCGGTGCCGAACGGGCCGCAGGATGCCACAAAGACCGTCCCCGATAACGTTAAGACCGTGCCACTCGTCGCCGCCGCCGTCTGCCCACATCCGCCGATGCTCGTGCCGGAGGTGGCCGCGGGGGCCGCCGGGGAGCTCGACGAGCTGCGGGCCGCCTGCCGCGTGGCGGTGGCGCACCTGTCCGGCGCCGAGTCCCTGGTCGTGGTCGGTGCCGACACGTCGACGGTACGCCGTGAGCCACCGTTCGGGGGGACCCTGGCCCCGTGGGGCATCGACAAACGGGTCGGCGAGGAGACCAGTAGCCCCCTGCCGCTCAGCCTGCTCATCGGCGCCTGGCTGCTCCAGGACGTACATTTCGGAAATATCCAGTTCTACAGCGTCGCCGCCGACGCGACCCCCGGCGAGTGCGCAGCACTGGGGCAGCAGCTGACCAGTACCGACGCCGCGCTCTTGATCCTCGGAGACGGATCCGCGTGCCACGGCGAGAAGTCGCCGGGCTACGACGACCCGCGGGCCGAGGGCTTCGACGCGGCCGTCGCCGACGCCCTCGCCAAGGGTGACACCGCGGCCCTGCTCGACCTGGACCCCGCCCTCGCCACCGAGCTGCTCGCGGTCGGCCGGGCGCCGTGGCAGGTCCTCGCGGGCGCGGCCGGCAGGCCTGAGACGACCGAGCTGCTGCACCGCTCCGCCCCGTACGGCGTCGGCTACCTCGTCGCGAGCTGGCGGTGACCCGGGTCGTCGCGGTCGTCGGCCCGACCGCCGCCGGCAAGTCGGCGCTCAGCCTCCGGCTCGCCCACGAGCTCGGCGGCGAGGTGGTCAACGCGGACTCGATGCAGCTGTACCGCGGCATGGACATCGGCACCGCGAAACTTTCCGTCACCGAGCGTGACGGGGTGCCGCACCACGTCCTGGACATCTGGGACGTGACGGAGCCGGCGAGTGTCGCGGTGTACCAGCGGCTCGCCCGCGCCGCGATCGACGACATCGCCGCCCGCGGACGGGTTCCGCTGCTGGTCGGCGGCTCGGGCCTCTACGTGCGGGCCGTGCTGGAGGACTTCGACTTCCCGGGCACGGACGCGGCGCTGCGGGCGGCGCTCGAGCAGGAGCTCGCCGAGGTGGGCCCGGAGGCGCTGCACGCCCGGCTCAGGAGCACCGACCCGGAGGCCGCGGAGCGCATCCTGCCCGGCAACGGCCGCCGGATCGTCCGCGCGCTGGAGGTCAACGCGCTGACCGGCACCACGTTCACCGCACGCCTGCCGTCACAACCGCGTCCCGTGTACGAGTCGCTGCAGCTCGGCGTGGACGTCGACACGGCGGTGCTCGACGAGCGCATCGAGGCGCGGGTGGACACGATGTGGGCGGCGGGGCTGGTCGACGAGGTGCGCGCCCTGGAGAAGGTCGGCCTGCGCGACGGCCGGACCGCCGGCGCCGCGCTGGGCTACAAACAGGTATTGGACCACTTTTCCGGTTTGTCGGATGAGCCGGAGGCCAAGGCCGAGACGGTCCGGGCCACCAGGCGGTTCGTCCGGCGGCAGCGGTCATGGTTCCGCCGGGATGACCGGATCGTGTGGCTCGATGGTGGTGCTGGTGACATCACTGCGACGGCGCTGGAGCTCGTGCGGCAAGATTGACGCCATGCGCTTCGCCAAGGGACATGGAACGGGCAACGACTTCGTCATCCTGCCCGACCCCGACGGCGTGCTGCCGTTGACGCCCACGTTCGTCGCCGCGCTCTGCGACCGCCGGCGGGGCATCGGCGCCGACGGCGTCCTGCGCGTGGTCCGCAGCGCCGCCCACCCCGACGCCGAGGCGTCCGCGGGGACGGCCGAGTGGTTCATGGACTACTGGAACGCGGACGGCTCCCAGTCCGAGATGTGCGGCAACGGTGTGCGCGTCTACGCCCGCTACCTCGCCGAGGCCGGCCTGGTCGCGCCGGAGGGGTCGTTCAACCTGGTCACCCGCGCGGGAGTGGTGCCGGTCACCATCGGTGAGGAGATCGCCGCCGGGATGCCGATGCCGCGGGTGTACGTGCAGAGCGAGGCCACCAGCGAGGGACGCGTGTTCGAGGGCACGGCCGTGGACGTCGGCAACCCGCATCTGGTGTGCCCGGTCGACGAGCCGACCCTGGAGCGGCTCGACCTGAGCCACGCCCCCGGGGTCGATCCGCTGATCTTCCCCGCCGGCGTCAACGTCGAGTTCGCCGCGGCGGGGTCGCCTCCGGCCGGCGCCGACCTGTACCGGCGGATGCGCGTCTACGAGCGCGGCTCCGGCGAGACCCAGTCGTGCGGCTCCGGCGCGTGCGCGGTGGCGGCGGTCGCCCTCGAGCACGCCGGCCTGGAGACCGGCGTGGTCGTCGTGGACGTGGCGGGCGGCCGGCTGACGATCACGCAGACCGGCTCGGAGTTCCTGCTCGCCGGGCCGGCCGTGATCGTCGCGCACGGTGACGTCGACGCCCAGGCGATCCGGCAGCTGGCCCCGACCTTCTGACCCGGCTCCGCAGCCTTTGAGCCGGCCCAGGGGTTGTTCGCCCCGGGCCGGCCCTGGTGGCCTTACGGCTGCTCGACGGGCGCCGGCTCCGCCTCCGCAGCGCCGTCGACGGTGCTGTCCAGGTGGACGCCCTTGGCGGCGGCCCTGACGGCGGCGGCGACGGCCGGGGCGACCCTCGCGTCGAAGACGCTGGGCACGATGACGCTCGGGTTGAGCTTGTCCTCGCCGACGGTGTCCGCGATCGCCTGCGCCGCCGCGATCGCCATCGCCTCGGTGAACTCGCGCGCCTGCGCGTCGAGCATCCCGCGGAACACGCCCGGAAAGGCGAGCACGTTGTTGATCTGGTTCGGCTGGTCGGAGCGGCCGGTCGCGACGATCGCCGCGTGCTCGCGGGCCTCCCGCGGGTCGACCTCCGGGTCGGGGTTGGCCAGGGCGAACACGATCGAGCCTGGCGCCATGGTCGCGATGTCGTCGCCGGTGAGCAGGTTCGGGGCGCTGACCCCGATGAACACGTCGGCGCCCCGGAGCGCGCCCTTGAGGTCGCCCGAGTAGCCGGACTTGTTGGTGTTGTCGACGAGCCACTGCCACGCGCCCGACAGGCCGGACATGCCGCGGTGCAGGGCGCCCGGCCGGTCGGTGGCGATCACGTCGCCGACGCCCTGGTGCAGGAGCAGCTTGATGATGGCCGTGCCGGCCGCGCCGGCACCGCTCACGACGACCCTGATGTCACCGATGGACTTGCCGACCACCCGCAGCGCGTTGGTGAGCGCGGCGAGGACGCAGATCGCGGTGCCGTGCTGGTCGTCGTGGAACACGGGGATGTCCAGCATCGCCCGCAGCCGCTCCTCGATCTCGAAGCAGCGGGGCGCGGCGATGTCCTCGAGGTTGATGCCGCCGTACGCGGGGGCGATCGCCCGCACGATCGCGATGATCTCGTCGGTGTCCTGGGTGTCGAGGGCCACCGGCCACGCGTCGACGCCGCCGAACCGCTTGAACAGCGCCGCCTTGCCCTCCATGACGGGCATCGCGGCGGCCGGGCCGATGTTGCCGAGGCCGAGCACGGCGGAGCCGTCGGTGACGACCGCCACCGTGTTGCGCTTGATGGTGAGGCGGCGGGCGTCGTCCGGGTTCTCCGCGATCGCGAGGCAGACCCTGGCCACCCCGGGTGTGTACGCCCGTGACAGCTCGTCACGGTTGCGCAGGGCGACCTTCGGGGTGACCTCGATCTTACCGCCGAGGTGCAGCAGGAACGTGCGGTCGGACACCTTCCGCACGTCGACGCCGTCGAGCTTCTCGAGGCAGGAGACGACCTGCTCGGCGTGCGCGGAGTCGGCGGTGTCGCAGGTCAGGTCGACCACGACGGCGGTGCTGTCGGAGTCGACTACGTCGACCGCGGTGACGACACCCCCTGCCTCGCCGACCGCGGTGGTGAGGCGCCCGATCGCCGAGGCGTCGGCACGGACGGAGACACGGATCGTGATTGAGAACCCGGCGCTGGGCAATCGGTGCGTGGCAGTCGTCACGTACCCCATTCTCACTCGCACGTTCACCCGGCGGCGCACCGGGACATATCAAGTGCCGTATGGCCGATGAAGTGTCACGATTGGAGGGTTGTACTGATCGACTTTAGGAGAACATGTTGCGAGTGACTGCCGCAGAATCCTGGGATCTCGCCGAGGACGGCGACGGCCTGGAGCTCGAGGAGCGGCATGCGCTTCGCCGTGTCGCAGGTCTGTCGACCGAGCTCGCCGACGTCACCGAGGTCGAATACCGCCAGCTGCGCCTCGAGCGGGTCGTGCTCGTCGGGGTGTGGACCGAAGGCACCGCCACCGACGCGGAGAACTCCCTCGCGGAGCTCGCCGCGCTCGCCGAGACCGCCGGCTCGGAGGTCCTCGACGGGCTGATCCAGCGCCGCAGCCGGCCCGACTCCAGCACCTACATCGGCTCCGGCAAGGTCGACGAGCTGCGGGCCGTGGTGCAGAGCAGCGGCGCCGACACCGTCATCTGCGACGGGGAGCTCTCCCCCTCGCAGCTGCGGACCCTGGAGGCGAAGGTCAACGTCAAGGTCATCGACCGGACCGCGCTGATCCTGGACATCTTCGCCCAGCACGCGAAGAGCAAGGAGGGCAAGGCCCAGGTCGAGCTCGCGCAGCTGCAGTACTTCCTGCCGCGGCTGCGAGGCTGGGGTGAGGCGCTGAGCCGGCAGGCCGGTGGCTCCGCCAGCGGCAACGGCGGCGTGGGCCTCCGCGGCCCCGGTGAGACCAAGATCGAGACCGACCGGCGCCGGATCCGCACGAAGATCAGCCGGCTCAAGCGCGAGATCGCCGCGATGGCGACGATCCGCGACACCAAGCGCGCCACCCGGCGCCGCAACCGGGTGCCCAGCGTCGCGATCGCCGGGTACACCAACGCCGGAAAGTCGAGCCTGCTCAACCGGCTCACCGGCGCCGGCGTGCTGGTGGAGGACGCGCTGTTCGCCACCCTGGACACGACGACCAGGCGGTCCCGCACCGACGACGGCAGGCTCTACACCCTGTCGGACACGGTCGGGTTCGTCCGGCACCTGCCGCACCAGCTGATCGAGGCGTTCCGCTCCACGCTCGAGGAGGTCGCCGAGGCCGACCTGGTCCTGCACGTCGTGGACGGCTCGCACGCCGACCCCGAGGAGCAGGTCCGCGCGGTCCGCGAGGTGCTCGCCGAGGTGGGCGCCGACGCCGTGCCGGAGCTGCTCGTCGTCAACAAGATCGACGCCGCCGACGAGGAGACCCAGCTGCGGCTGAAGTCACTCTGGCCGGACGCCGTGTTCGCCTCCGCGCGCACCGGCTCGGGCATCGACGCGGTCAAGGCCGCGCTGGAGCAGCGGCTGCCGTGGCCGGCGATCGAGCTGACGGCCGTCGTGCCGTACGAGCGGGGCGACCTGGTCGCCAGGGTCCACACCATCGGTGAGGTGCTGGAGACCGCCCACCTGGCGGAGGGCACGCGGATCCGGGCGCGGATCAATGACGCCCTTGCAGCGGAGTTGGCCCCATTTGCCGTGAAGTAATAGGTTTATCCGATCACTGCGAGTGAGAGCCGGACCGGGCGCACCCACATCTGGTCCGGCTCTGCCAAACTTGTGCGATGCGACAGCGGGTGGGCCTGGCTTTGAGTGCGGCTTGTGGCGTGGTGACGAGTCAGCTCCTGGGGCTCGGAGCCCCCGCCGCGGCCGCTCCGAGCCCGTCCGCCACCACCGGCCAGTCCGCGGCCGCGGGCGCGGGCCAGCCCATCTGCACCCCAGACTCCTCGAAGATCAACGAGATCTCCGGTCTCGTCGCGACCGCCACCGGCTACTACGCGATCAACGACAGCGCCCCCGCCGGCGGCAAGGCCAGGATCTTCACCCTCGACGCGAGCTGCAAGGTCGTCGGCACCCCGATCAACTACGACCCGGTCGCCCGCGACCCCGAGGACCTCGCGATCGACAAGAACGAGACGCTGTGGATCGCCGACATCGGCGACAACACGGAAGCGTCCGGCGGCAGCGCCGCGCCGCGCCCCACGGTCGCGGTCTGGACCCTGGCGAAGGGCGCGAAGGCCCCGGTCATCAACCGCCTCGCGTACCCCGACGGCAAGAAGCGCGACGCCGAAGCCCTGCTGCTCAACGGCGACGGCACGCCGATCATCATCACCAAGGAGCCCGTCGGCGAGGTCTGGGTGCCCGAGGGCCCCCTGCAGCCCAACACCACCAAGGGCGTCAAGCTCAAGCAGGTGGGCACGTTCACGCCCCAGGAGACGAAGACGCCCAACCCGCTCTCCTTCCTCGGCTATAAGGCGATCACCGGCGCCGCCTCCTCCCCCGACGGCACCCGCGTCGTCATCCGCACCTACTCCGACGCCTACGAGTTCGACGTCAAGGACGGCGACGTCGTCAAGGCGATCACCAGCGGCAAGCCCCGCATCACCCCGCTGCCCAACGAGGCCCGCGGTGAGGCGATCACCTACTCGACCGACGGCAAGCAGTACATCACCGCCTCCGACGTCCCCGCCGACGTCAGGGCGCCGATCCTCCGGTACACCCCGCAGAACGTCACGCCCGGCAAGGCCGGCGGCGCGGTCCTGCCGACCCCGAAGCCCGACGACCGGTCGTTCCTGGAAGACCTGACGCTGCAGGACATCACGTACATGGTGGCCGCGATCGGCATCCTCGGCCTGATCCTCGTGGTCGCCGGCATCATCGGCATCCGCCGCTCCCGCGCCGCCCGCCGCCTCACGGCCGCGACCTCCGGCCCGATCCGCGGCTCCGCTCCCCGCCCCGGCGACGACGACGCCCCGCCGTCCGACGACAACACCACCGGCACCGTCTACGGCGCCCGCCCCGGCGCCTCCGCCGCCCGCGGCGCCTCCGCCCCCGGCGGCACGGTCTACGGCGCGTCCGGCCCCGCCGGCGCCTTCTCCAACGACCCCGGCCCCTTCGGCGGCAACGACGGCGGCTTCGGTGGCGGCGGCAACGCGGGCAACGGCGGCTTCGGTGGCGGCTCGCACCCGTCCGACCCGCGCGACTTCAACCACCAGCCCGGCTTCGCCCCGCCGTCCTACGACCAGCCCCGCGGCTTCCCGCCTCCGGCCCCGCAGGGCGGCGGCATGTACGGCGCCCCCCAGCCCGGCTACGACCAGCGCGGCGCCTACGGCTCCGGCCACCCAGGCGACCACGACGGCTACGAGCGCGGCTACGCCCCCCACCGCTGACCCCGCGCCCCTGCCCTTCTCGCTCCCCTGATCCCGAACGGTTCCGGTAACCCGCACGGGATCACAGAACACAACCCGTCGACCGCTCAACCGGCTGCCACCAGGCCCATCTCCCATGATCCGAATGTTTTCGGTAGCTCTGACTACCAGAACCGCACGGGATCATGAGATCGACGAACGGGCGCCTGCGCTCCGGCGGGCACTTCCGTGGTTGTCGGTCGCGGCTCCGCCCTCACGATCCGGCACCGCTGAGAGCGCCATCCGGTGTTCCAACCCCGCCACTGGCCCGTGCCACAGCCATCAACCGCTCATCCGTGCGGAACTGGGCCGTCTCTCATGATCCCGAATGGTTTCGGTGGTCCTGGCTACCAGAACCGCACGGGATCATGGGAGAGCCAACTTGCCGAGTGCGGGGGGTGGGCGGGCTCTCGTGATCCGGAAGAGTTGTTGTGGCTATGGCGACAAGAAGTCTTCCGGATCATGAGCGAGCGGCGTCGGGGTCAGCAGGAGCTGGCCGGGGAGGGGGACGGGGGTGGGGTGCCGATGGTGGGCATGCCGAGGGAGACGCCGGGGGTGCGGGTGACGCGGCCGGCCTCCCAGGCGTCGCCGGCGCGGGTGCGGCGGTGGGACAGCAGGGGGCCGTCGGCGTTGAGGTGGTGCGGGGCGGCATACGTGACGGTGGTGTGCACGATGTCGCCGGGGCGCAGCGTCACCGACGGGTCGGTGGCGAAGTGCACGAGGCGCCCGTCGCGCGCGCGGCCCGACATGCGGCCGGTGGCGCCGTCCTTGCGGCCCTCGCCGACGGCGACCAGGACCTCGACCGGGGTGCCGACGAGCTTCTTGTTCTCGTCCCAGCTGATCTCTTCCAGGGTGGCGATCAGCCGGTCGTACCGCTCCTGCACGACCGCCTTCGGGACCTGCTCGTCCATGGTGGCGGCGGGGGTGCCGGGGCGCTTGGAGTACTGGAAGGTGAAGGCGCTGGAGTAGCGGGCGGCGCGGACCACGTCGAGGGTGCGCTCGAAGTCGGCATCGGTCTCGCCGGGGAAGCCGACGATGATGTCGGTGGTGATGGCGGCGTCGGGCATGGCGTCGCGCACCTTGGAGATGATGCCCAGGTAGCGGTCCGCGCGGTACGAGCGGCGCATCGCCTTCAAAACAGCGTCGGAGCCGGACTGCAGGGGCATGTGCAGCGAGTGGCAGACGTTGGGCGTCTCGGCCATCGCGGCGATGACGTCGTCGGTGAAGTCCTTCGGGTGCGGGCTGGTGAAGCGGACCCGCTCCAGGCCCTCGACGTCGCCGCAGGCCCGCAGCAGCTTGCCGAAGGCGAGCCGGTCGCCGAACTCGACGCCGTAGGAGTTCACGTTCTGCCCGAGGAGGGTGACCTCCAGGACCCCTTCAAGAGCCAGGGCCCGGACCTCGGCGAGGATGTCGCCGGGGCGGCGGTCCTTCTCCTTGCCGCGCAGGGCCGGGACGATGCAGAAGGTGCAGGTGTTGTTGCAGCCGACGGAGATGGAGACCCAGCCGGCGTAGGTGGACTCCCGCCGGGTCGGCAGCGTGGAGGGGAAGACCTCCAGTGACTCGAGGATCTCCACCTCGGCGGCGGCGTTGTGGCGGGCGCGCTCCAGCAGCACCGGCAGCGAGCCGATGTTGTGGGTGCCGAAGACGACGTCGACCCAGGGGGCCTTCTTGACGATGTCGCCGCGGTCCTTCTGCGCCAGGCAGCCGCCGACGGCGATCTGCATGCCGGGCTGGGCGAGCTTCGTCGGGCGCAGGTGGCCGAGGTTGCCGTAGAGGCGATTGTCGGCGTTCTCGCGCACGGCGCACGTGTTGAACACGACGACGTCGGGTTCTGCGTCGGCGGGCACCGGGACGTAGCCGGCGTCCTCGAGAAGGCCGGAGATGCGCTCGGAGTCGTGCGCGTTCATCTGGCAGCCGTAGGTGATGACCTTGAAGCTGCGAGGGGTCTCAGTCATAGCAGCGAGAAGTCTAGCCGCCGACGTGCTCTCCGGCGGTATCCACCAGCCCCGGCAGGAGCACGTCGCGGGCCTCGTGCGGCGGGCGGATCGGCGTGACCGCGACATAGCCGTCCAGCAGCCACGCGTCGTCGCTGCCGGGCTCCGCGCCGTGGTCGCTCTGTTCGAGGGACATCCGCACGTACCCGTGGCCCTGCTCCATCAGGACCATCTGCACCGTGCCGAACTGGGCCAGGGTCGCCCGGCGGATGCCGCGCAGGTCGCCGGCGTCCAGGTTGGGCACGTTGACGTTGAGCACGAACCCCGGCGCCAGCAGCGGCAGCAGGTCGCCGGCGACCTCGGCGGCGGTGTCCCAGCGTTCCTCGAGCTCGCCGGAGGTCGCGCGGAACGGCACGTCCAGGGAGACCGCCATGGCGCGGCAGCCGTTCGCGACGGCGGTGAACGCGGCGCCGACCGTGCCGGAGTGCAGGACCGCGGCGCCGGTGTTGGGGCCGCGGTTGATCCCGGAGAGCACGACGTCCGGCTCCGGCCCGTACGCGCCGCGCGTCGCCATCAGCGCGATGAACGCGGGCGACGCGGAGACGGCGTACGTCGGTACATCGGCGAACAACGCGGCACGTGTCTCGGTGGCGATGCGGCCGTCGGCCTCCACACCGGTGAGCGAGCTGCCCGCGCCGCTGGCCTCACGGGCCGGCGCCGCGATCACCACGTCGTGGCCTTGGCGGACGGCCATCGCGGCGAGCGCGTGCAGGCCAGGGCTGTCGATGCCGTCGTCGTTGGTCACCAGGATACGCATGGTCATCATTGTGACAACCACCGGCCGTTATCCGTCCGTGACCGCTATGCGGCTGTTCGTGGGTATGAGCACCGCTAACGTCGAGCGCACCGACGGAGCCAAGCACTGCGATGGGGCGGATGATGACGAACGAGCCTTTGATCGTGCTCAGCGGCGTCAACAAATGGTTCGGCGAGCTGCACGTCCTCAAGGACGTCAACCTGTCGATCGCCCGGGGCGAGGTCGTGGTCGTGATCGGCCCGTCCGGCTCCGGCAAGTCGACGCTGTGCCGGGCGATCAACCGCCTGGAGCCGATCAACAACGGCGACATCGTCTTCGACGGCACCCGCCTGCCGCAGGAGGGCCGGCCGCTGGCGCGGCTGCGCAGCGAGGTCGGCATGGTGTTCCAGTCGTTCAACCTGTTCGCACACAAGACCATTCTCGAGAACGTGATGCTCGGCCCGGTGAAGGTCCGCAAGGAGAAGCCGGCGGTCGTGCGGGAGCGCGCGCTCGGGCTGCTCGACCGGGTGGGGATCGCCGCGCAGGCGGAGAAGTACCCGGCGCAGCTGTCCGGCGGTCAGCAGCAGCGCGCCGCGATCGCCCGGGCCCTCGCCATGCAGCCCAAGGCGATGCTCTTCGACGAGCCGACGAGCGCGCTGGACCCGGAGATGGTCGGCGAGGTGCTCGAGGTCATGACGGGCCTCGCGAGCGAGGGCATGACGATGGTCGTCGTCACGCACGAGATGGGCTTCGCGCGGCACGCCGCCAACCGGGTCGTGTTCATGGCCGACGGCCAGCTGGTCGAGGAGGCGGACCCGAAGACGTTCTTCGCCAGCCCGCGCACCGACCGCGCCAAAGACTTCCTGTCAAAGATCCTGACGCACTAGAAACCCACGAAAGGGGATAGCGACCATCATGCGCATCACGCGGATCGCAGCGGCAGCCGCCGCCGTCACGCTCGCGCTCGGCCTGGCCGCCTGCGGCAAGGACGGCACGCCCACGCCGTCGGCCGAGGGCGGTAGCTCCGGCGCGGCGGCACCGGCCAGCGACACCTGCACCTCGTCCGGCACCACGTTCACGCCCGCCACCGGCGTGGCGATCACGGGCAGCCCGACGTTCGACCGCATCAAGGCGGCCGGCAAGGTCGTCATCGGTGTCAAGTTCGACCAGCCCAACCTGGGCTACAAGGACGCCGCCGGCAAGCGCTGCGGCTTCGACATCGAGATCGCCCAGCTGATCGCGTCGAAGCTCGGCATCGACCCGGCGAAGATCGAGTACAAGGAGATCGCCTCCGCCAACCGCGAGACGGCGATCAAGGGCGGCGAGGTCGACTACTACGTCGGCACCTACTCGATCACCGACAAGCGCAAGGCGGACGTGTCGTTCGCCGGCCCGTACTTCGTCGCCGCGCAGGACCTGCTGGTCCGCAAGGACGACTCGTCGATCACGGGCTCCGACAGCATCAAGGGCAAGACGGTCTGCTCCGCGACCGGCTCCACGCCGATCCAGCGGGTCCGTGACCAGAAGCTGACCGACAAGATCGTGGAGTTCAAGACCTACTCCGAGTGCGTGTCGCAGCTGCTGGACAAGAAGGTCGACGCGGTCACCACCGACGACGCGATCCTGAAGGGCTTCGCGGCGCAGGCGCCGTCGCAGCTGAAGGTCGTCGGCAAGCCGTTCCTCGACCCGGCCACCGGCAAGGCCTACCCGGAGAAGTACGGCATCGGCCTCGGGCACGACGACAAGGCCCTGCGCGACTTCGTGAACGCCTCGCTGGAGGCCGCGTTCGGCGACGGCACCTGGCAGAAGATCTACGACGGCACGCTCGGCAAGTCGGGCTCGGCGGGCAGCCCGCCCACCCTCGAGAAGTACTGATCCAGCCACAGACGGGGCGCCGCCAATCCGAACGGCGGCGCCCCGTCCCATGAACTCAAGCGCGTCCCATGAACTAAAAGCGCGTCCCGCGAACAAAGCGCGTGCCGTGGACGAGCGACAAAGGGCGGAAGTGGAGG
The DNA here is from genome assembly GCF_039531485.1 of Dactylosporangium maewongense. NCBI lineage: Bacteria > Bacillati > Actinomycetota > Actinomycetes > Micromonosporales > Micromonosporaceae > Dactylosporangium > Dactylosporangium maewongense. Next base: position 13,867 of record NZ_BAAAQD010000018.1, read on the forward strand.
TCACCCCGGCGTGAGCGACTTTTTTCATGTCCTGACGGACAACTGGGACGTCATCGGCTCCCACTTCTGGGAGACGGTGAAGCTCTTTCTGATCTCCGCCGTCGGATCGATCGTCCTCGGCACGCTGCTGGTGGCGATGCGGGTCTCCCCCATCCCGGCGCTGCGCGCGTTCGGCAGCTCCTACGTGCTGCTGCTGCGCAACACACCACTCACCCTGATCTTCGCGCTGCAGGTCTTCGCGCTGCCGAAGCTCGGCGTCAACTTCGAGTTCTTCACCGGCGCGTGCGTCGCGCTGACCGCGTACACGAGCGCGTTCGTGTGTGAGGCGCTGCGCTCCGGCATCAACACGGTGCCCGTCGGGCAGGCCGAGGCGGCCCGCGCGCTGGGCATGACGTTCCTGCAGGTGCTCACCAACGTGGTGCTGCCGCAGGCGTTCCGCACCGTCGTGCCGCCGCTGGTCAGCGTGCTCAACGCCATGCTGAAGAACACCACCGTCGCGGCCGGCTTCTCCGTCGCCGAGGCCGGCGCGATCACGTTCTACCTCTCGGAGCGCGGCGAGAACCAGATCTACGGCCTGCTGTGGATCACGATCGGGTTCCTGATCCTCGTGGTGCCGCTGGTGACCCTGCAACGGATGCTCGAACGACGCTGGAAGGTCGCCCGATGAGCAACGTCCTCTACGACCTGCCCGGCCCTAAGGCCCGCGTGCGGTACCGCATCATCGGCATCGTCAGCGCACTCGGCATCGTCGCGCTGCTCGCGTACGTCGTCTGGCGCTTCTACGACACCGGCCAGTTCGAGGCGCTCCGCTGGGAGCAGTTCCAGTACACGAAGATCCAGCAGGACCTCCTCGACGGCTACCTCACCACGTTGCGCGCCGCCGGCGCCGCGGCCGTGCTCGCGCTGCTCCTCGGCGCGCTGCTGGCGACCGCGCGCCTGAGCGACCACGCGGTCTTCCGCGCGCCGGCGTCGGGCTTCGTCGAGCTGTTCCGCGCCATCCCGCTGCTGATCCTGATCTTCTTCGCGTACTACGGCCCGATCCAGCTCGGCTACAAGGTCGGCCCGTTCTGGCCGCTCGTGATCGGCCTCACGCTGTACAACGGCGCGGTCCTGTCCGAGATCTTCCGGGCCGGCATCCTCGCCGTGCACCGCGGGCAGTCCGAGGCCGCGTACGCGCTGGGCATGCGCAAGTCGCAGGTCATGACGTCGATCCTGCTGCCGCAGGCGGTCCGGGCCATGCTCCCGGCGATCGTCAGCCAGCTGGTCGTACTGCTGAAGGACACCGCGCTCGGGTTCATCATCCAGCTGCCGGAGCTGCTGTACTACGGCAAGCAGTTCGGCGGCCGGCTGCTCTTCGGCTTCCCGTACGTCCCCGGGTACCTCGTCGTCGCCGCCGTCTACATCGGCACCTGCGGCCTGCTGTCGTGGTTCGCCTTCTGGCTGCAGAAGCGGCTCATGGGCGGTCCCAAGCAGGTGAAGACGGCCGCGCGCCCCGTCAAGCTGGCCGACGTCAACCAGGCCGTGTGAGCTAGGCCGTTGGTTGATTGGCAACGTTGCGCGTAGTACGTACGCTGCGCGGGTGGCGGACACCGGCTTTCGTTTGGGCATCGACTTCGGCACCTCGAACACCGTCGCCGTCCTCCGCTGGCCGGACGGGCGCACGAAGCCGCTGCTGTTCGACGGCTCGCCGCTGCTGCCCTCCGCCGTGTACGTCAACGCCGACGGCACCATCCTCACGGGCCGTGACGCGGTGCACTCGGCGCGCCTGCAGCCGCACCGCTTCGAGCCGTACCCGAAGCGCCGCGTCGAGGAAGGCACCGTCTGGCTCGGCGAGCAGGACGTCCCGGTCCTCGACCTCGTCACGACCGTCCTGCGCCGGGTCGCCGCCGAGACGTACCGGGTCGCCGGCGCGTACCCCAACGAGGTCAACCTGACCCACCCGGCGACCTGGCCGCCGCAGCGTCGCCAGACGCTGTCGCAGGCGGCCGTCGCCGCGGGCTTCCCGAGCCCCTTCCTCTCGTCGGAGCCGGTCGCCGCCGCGTCCTACTTCGTCGGTACCGTCGGCACCCACGTCCCTGTCGGCGGCATCGCCGTCGTGTACGACTTCGGCGCCGGCACCTTCGACGCGAGCGTGGTCCGCCGCAACGCCGGCGGTGGCTTCGACGTCCTCGCCAGCGAGGGCCTTCCCGACGCGGGCGGGCTGGACGTGGACGCCGCGGTCGTGGCATACCTGGGCCGTGCGTTCACCGGCCGCGAGGGCGACCAGTGGCGCCGCCTCACCAACCCCGAGAGCGAGTCCGACCGGCGCGCCGCCTGGCAGCTGTGGGAGGACGCCAGGCTCGCCAAGGAGATGCTCAGCCGCGCCGCGACCACGTATGTGCATGTGCCGCTGTACGACGAGAGCGTGCCGATCGGGCGCGAGCAGCTCGAGCAGCTCGCCCGGCCGATCCTCGACCGGACCGTGACGGCGACGCAGCTCGCGGTGTCGTCGGCGGGCGTCGCCGGGCAGCCCCTGGCGGCGGTGTTCCTGGTCGGCGGCTCGTCGCGCATCCCGCTCGCCGCGACGCTGCTGCACCGGGCGTTCGGGCTGGCACCGACGGCGATCGAGCAGCCCGAGCTGGTGGTGGCCGAGGGTGCGCTGCACCTCGCGCCGCCGACGGGGCGGGCGCACGTCGGGGGCGCGCCGACGCCGGTCGCGTCCGGGCCGTTCGGCCCGGTGCCGGTCCCGTCCTCTGGCGGGCCGTCCTCTGGCGGGCCGTCCTCTGGCGGGCCGTCGTCCGGTGCGCCGTCGTCCGGTGCTCCCTCGTCCGGTGCGCCGTCCTCCGGTGGGCCGACTTCTGGTGGGCCTTCGCATGAGGTCAGCGGGGACGTCTCGGCGCAGCCCGTGTCGGCGACGCCGGTGTCCCCGGGGTTCAGCATGCCGTCGATGAACCCGGGGTTGCCGCCGCTGCTGCAGACCGGATCGATGCCGGTGGTGCCGAGCCGTCAGCAGCCGCCGCAGGTGTACCAGCAGCCGCCGGCTCAGCCGCAGCCACCGCAGCAGCCGCCTGTTCCTCCGCAGCAGCCGCCCGTGCCGCAGCAGCCGGTCCAGCGGCCGCCGGTGCCGCAGCAGCCGCCGGTCCAGCGGCCGCCCGTTGGTCAGCCCGTGCCGCAGCAGCCCGCGCAGTACCAGCAGCCGATGCAGCCTGTTCCGCCGGTTGTCCCGCAGCAGCCCGTGCCGCCGGTTCCTCAGCAGCCCGTGCCGCCGGTCGTTCCGCAGCAGGCGCCCGCGCAGTACCAGCAGCCGGTCCAGCCGCAGGTGCAGCAGCGGCCGCCGGTCGTCCCGCCGGCGCAGTTCCAGCAGGCGCCGCCTGTACAGCGGCCGCAGGTGAGCGCGCCGCCCGCGGCCGGGCCTCCGGTCAACGCCGTGCAGGGATGGGCGCCCACGTCGGGTCCGCCGTCGTCCGGGCCGCCCGCCTACCCGTCGTCCGCGCCGCCCTCGGCGCACGGCCGGGGCGGCAAGACGCTCGTCGCCGCCGTCGGTGGCGGGGTGCTCGCCCTGCTGCTGGTCGTCGCGGGCATCGTCTGGGCCGTCAACCGCAACGGTGACGACGTCGAGCCGGGCGGCGGCGGCAGCAGCCCGACCAACCAGGCGGGGCCCGCGGTCTCGCCGGCCTGCGGGCACAAGGTCGGGTTCCTCGGCATCCTGGCCGGGACCGGCTCCAAGGACAGCAACGGCATGCGCAACGCGACCAAGCTGGCCGTCGACGACTACAACGCCAAGCACGCCGGCTGCAACGTCGGGTTCGTCGAGTTCGACACGAAGGGCACCGAGGAGGGCAGCAAGGCCGCCGCGGAGAGCCTGGTCGCCGACAGCGAGGTGATCGGCGTCGTCGGTCCCTCGTACCGCACGGAGGTCCTCGGCGCCGCGCCCGTCCTGGAGAAGGCCGGCATCCCGTTCTTCACGACGTACGCGCCCGACGTCGACCTCGCCGCGAAGGGCTGGTCCACGTTCCACCGGCTCATCGCCAACGACAAGGACCAGGCGGCGGCCGGCGCCCGGTACATCAAGAACACGCTGCGCGCCTCGAAGGTCGTCCTGGTCTACGACGACTCCGACTTCGGCGGCGTCGCCCGGCAGGCGGTCAGCACCACGCTCGGCAGCAGCGTCACCACGAGCGTCTCGATCCGCCGCACCGCCACCGACTTCTCCGCCGCCGTCACCCAGGTCACGAACGCCGCCCCCGAGGCCGTGTACTACGCGGGCGAGGCCGATGACGGCACCGCGTTCCTGAAGGCCCTGCGCGCCGCGAAGCCCGCCATCGCGGTCGTCGTCAGCGACCGGCTCTTCACCCAGCTGTTCGTCGACACGCTCGGCAAGGCCGCCGACGGCATCGTCGTCACCTGCCCCTGCATCCCGAGCGACCACGCCGGCAACGACTACGCGTCGCGCTACCAGGCCGCGTACAAGACCAGCGCCGGCTACTACGGCCCCGAGGCCTACGACGGCGCGAGCATCATCCTGGCCGGCTTCACGGCCGGCAAGGCCACCCGCGAGGACATGCTCGCCTTCGTCAACAGGTACGACGCGAAGGGCATCGCCCGGTCGTACAAGTTCGCCTCGAACGGCGACCTCTCGGTCCCCGACCCCCTGATCTGGTCCTACAAGATCGGCGGCGGCTACGCGTCGTCGGAGAGCTCGATCGCCCCGTAACAGCACGCTGCGGGCGTCCGCGGCGTCCCTCGCCCACGTCCGGCCGCCGGCACCCCACACAGCCGGCGGCCTGTGTCGGGGGATGCAGGGGCGCTTTCGGCAGGCCGTTCCTTCGGCGGGCCGGGGCCATGCCCCTCCGCTCTCGGTTCTTCCTAGCGGGCGATCTCGGTGACGCGCGATTCGCGGACGACGGTGACGCGGATCTGGCCGGGGTAGGTCAGCTCCTCCTCGATCTGCTTCGCGACGTCGCGGGCGAGGACGGCGGCGCCGATGTCGTCGACGTCGTCGGGGCGGACCATGACCCGGATCTCGCGGCCGGCCTGCATCGCGAAGACCTTCTCGACGCCCGACTTGCCGGCGGCGATCTCCTCGATGCGTTCGAGGCGCTTGACGTACGCCTCCAGGCTCTCGCGGCGGGCGCCGGGACGGCCACCGGAGCAGGCGTCGGAGGCCTGGGTGAGGACGGCCTCGATCGTCTGCGGGAGGACCTCGTTGTGGTGGGCCTCGATGGCGTGCACGACGTCCTCGGACTCGCCGTACTTGCGGGCGACGTCGGCGCCGATCAGGGCGTGGCTGCCCTCGACCTCGTGCGTGAGCGCCTTGCCGATGTCGTGCAGGAACGCGCTGCGCTTGATGAGCTTCGGGTCGAGGCGCAGCTCGCTGGCCATGATGCCGGCGATGTGGGCGGTCTCGACGAGGTGCTTGAGGACGTTCTGGCCGTAGGAGGTGCGGTAGCGCAGCCGTCCCAGCAGCGTCATCAGCTCCGGGTGCAGGTCGGTGATCCCCACCTCGACCAGGGCGTCCTCGGCGGCGCGCAGGCAGAGGCGCTCGACCTCGTGCTTCGCCTGCTCGAACACCTCCTCGATCCGGTGCGGGTGGATCCGGCCGTCGAGGACGAGCTTCTCCAGCGTGAGCCGGCCGATCTCGCGCCGGACCGGGTCGAAGCACGACAGCAGGACCGCCTCGGGCGTGTCGTCGATGATCAGGTTGACCCCGGTCGTCGACTCGAACGCGCGGATGTTGCGCCCCTCGCGGCCGATGATCCGGCCCTTCATCTCGTCGCTGGGCAGGTGCAGGACGCTGACGACGCTCTCCGCGGTCTGCTCGCTGGCGACCCGCTGGATGGCGTCGACGACGATGTGCCGGGCCCGCTGGTCGGCGGTGTTGCGGGCGTCGTTCTCGATGTCGCGGACGAGGAGGGCGGCCTCCCGCTTCGCCTGCGCCTCGATCGTCTCGATGACCTCGACCCGGGCGGCGTCGGTCGTCAGGCCCGCGACCCGTTCGAGCTCCTCGCGGTGCCGCTCCTCGCCGGCGGCGATCTCGACCTCGCGGCGGGTGAAGGCCGCCTCGCGTTCGAGCAGGTCGGCCTCGGTGCTGGTGATGCGCCGGTCACGCTCGGCGAGCCGCTCGGCCTCCTCGGCGAGCAGCCGCTCCCGCTCGTCGAGCCGGCGCTGGCGCCGCTCCGCGTCCTGCGACTGCTCCTTCGCGACCGTGGTCAGCTGGCTGACCTCCCGCTCCCCCGCCCGGCGCGCGGCCGCCCTGGCCTGCTCCGCGTCGACCTCGGCCTGCCGGTGCGCCCGCTCCAGCAGCGAGTCGGCCTCGGCCCGCGCCGCGTCGAGGATGCGTCGCGCCTCCGACCTGGCGGAGCTGGCCTCCGCTTTCGCGGCGGCGGCTTCTGTACGCGCAGCGGCCGCCACGGCCCTCGCCTCGTCCACGGCGGCGGTGGCGTCCTCGGCGGCGGTGCGCAGAGATGCGAGCGAGTGCTCCTGCCGGTCCTTCTCGGCGAGGAACGCGGGATCTTCGGCAACAGGCTGAGCGGGCGCGGCGGCCGTGGTGTGCAGCCGGCGCATGATCTTCAGCGAGACCAGCAGCGCGGCGAGGACGCCGAGGCCGATGACGACGACCACGACGAGGAGCACGACCTGTAGGCCGGTCACGCGGTCACCTCGGCGGCACTGGTCGCGTGCTGACGACCTGCGAGTCGTTCGCGGAGGATGGCAGGGGCGCACTCCGTCACGACGTCACCTCGCTCCGCTCGGCGCTGCGCAGGGTGGCGCAACGCGGGATGTTGTGGAGGAGACGCCCGACCACAGCCTGCCATCAAGATGTATCAATATCGGGACACAGGGTGCCCCGAAGACCGGTCGACACCACACCTCCCGCAAGGCGTGGCGCTTATATGTCGTGCATAAACGTTGCTGATCTGTGACGCGATCTATGTTGTGCGGTAAACCCGCGGTGGTTGGGCGGTCTCCATCTGGTAACGCCGAGGCTAGGTCGTGAAGGGCGCTTCGGTCAAGGACTCATGATCGGGCACCATACGGGACTTAAGTCCGTCAAGACCCCCGCCAGGCGAAACACCCTACCAGTGACATTTGACCAGACCTTTCCGGCATGTCGGTCGCACTCACCCCAAAATTGTCGACCGCCAGTAGTCGTCTGTTCGCAAGCTGCTCAACCTCGGCATCAGCCCTGCTGCAATCATTCCACCACACACCGTGCGCCCACCAACCACACCATCGAAGCTCGTCGCACTCCACCCTCCCGCCGCGCGCCGACGCCAGGTGGCGTTCTGCCAGCTGCCCTCACCTCGCCGACTCCCGGACCACACCGGGTGCCCCGCTCGTACCCTCCGGCGTCCGTTTCTACGCGGTGACGCTTCTCTCGGGGTGGCGACCGGGCCGGGGCGCGTGATCAACGGAGGGATCTGGCCGTGATCGCGGCCAGCCCCGTCCTTCGATCAAGCCGACCGCGCGGGGCGCTCCCGGGCCAGCCGACCTCGTGGGTGGTGCTCCCGGGTTTCAGCTATCAGCGCGGGCTGAGGCGCCATCAGCTTTGATGCCGGCGCCTCTCCGGCGGGCTCAGCGTTTGGTCGGGGTATTGAGAGCAGCGTCGGCGGGGCGTCCGGGTCAGCTCCGTCCGCGGGCTCAGCGGCGCCCCTCCCGTGCGGGCTCAGCGCTGGTCGGGGTCGAGGGCGGCGTCGGCCAGGGCGTCGGCGTCGATGCCGTCGGCGAACTCGGCGGCGTCGTCCCGGGCCGCCAGGCCTTCCTTGACCAGGCGGATGGCCATACCCGGGGGGTACCCCTTCCTCGCCAGCATCCCGACCAGCCGGCGGAACACCGCCTCGGGTGGGGCGTTGGACTCGACGCGGAGGCGCCTGGCGACCAGAGCCCTCGCGGTCTGCTCCTCGACGTCGGGGTCGAGCTCGTCGAGCGCCTCACCGACCTCGTCGGACGAGACGCCCTTGCGGCGCAGCTCCCCCGCCAGCGCCCTGCGGGACAGTCCCTTCCCGTGGTGCCGGCTGGCCACCCACGCCCGGGCGAACGCGGCGTCGTCGATGATGCCGACCTCGTCATACCGGTCGAGGATCTCGTCGGCGATCTCGTCCTCGACGCCACGTTTGCGCATGGCGGTGGCGAGCTCGAGCCTGGTCCTCGGCCGGACGGCGAGTTGCCGCAGGCAGATCTCGCGGGCCGCCTCCCTCGGATCGAGCGGCGCCGCCGGCTGCCCACCACGGCGGGAGCCGCCCCGCCGGCCCGACCGGCCTTCCGAACCGTCGCCCCGCTGCCCGGACCCGTCCTGCTGAGGATCGGACTGAGGCCCGGCCTCCGCAGGGTCTCCCCACGGCCCGGACCCGCCCTGCCGCTCCGGGATCGAGTCGTGCCCCGGACCGTCCTGGGACTGCCTGCGCGCCCCGCGCTTCTGACCCGATCGGCGACCGCGACCGGAGCCGCCACTGGTGTCGCGGTCCGAAGCGGGTGCGGTGGTGGACGGCAGGTCCTCGGTAAGACTGCCGCTCCAGGGATCCCCGGCGGCGTCGAGCGGAGACGTGGACGGCCGCTCCCCGGCGGCACCACGCGGTGCGGCGGATGCCCGGCCGCGCCGGGCGCCGCGCTCAAAGCCAGAGCTGGAGCCAGAGGTGGAGCCGGAGCTGGAGCCGAAGCTGGAGCTGGAGCTGGAGCTGGAGCCGGAGCCGGAGCCGGAGGTCTGACCAGGCGGAGCACCGGCCGGAGCCGCCGGCCAGCCCGGCGGGAGCTCGCCGGCGGGAACCCCGCGCCCCGGAGCGGTCGGCCAGCCGGGCGGAAGCTCCCGGGCGGTCGTCGGCCACGGCGGCGGAGCGCTGTCAGTGCTCACACCCGGCCCGGCTGAGGTCGAGGCGTCGCCGGACGGGTCTCGTGGCGTCGTTCCTGCCATGGGCGCCGGCGGCGCGGCCACGGCGCCGCCCGGCTGAGCCTCGGCGGACAGCCACGGGTTGTCGTCGCTCATGTCGGCGAGGATCCAAGGCACGCCACTCGCCGCCGGATCAGGACCAGCGGACGCACCCGCCGACGGGTCGGGACCGGCGAAGGAGGGCTCAGCGTCCTCGGGTTCCGTTGACTGCTGGCTGGGATCGTCGGACCGCCGCCTGCCCGGCACGAACACACCTCCGAAAAACCATGAACAGCGCGGGCGGGCCGGCCGTGGGACGGACCTCCAAACCAGGAGACCCTCCCACGAACCGGCACCGATCGCCGCGTGAGCCGCGCTAAACCGCGCTAAACCGGACGCAAAGCCCCCGAGCGCGTGGGACCCAGCGCCAGGGGAACAGCGCCCAGAACGGTCAGAAGTCGACCGGAGCCACCTCGGGGCCGCCGGCGGCGTCCGTGGCCTGGCCGACACCCACGCCCAGCTTCTCCTTGATCTTCTTCTCGATCTCGGCGGCGACGTCGGGGTTCTCCCGCAGGAACTTGCGGGAGTTCTCCTTGCCCTGGCCGAGCTGGTCGCCGTCGTAGGTATACCAGGCGCCGGCCTTGCGGATGATCGTCTGCTCGACACCCACGTCGATGAGGGAGCCCTCGCGGGAGATGCCCTTGCCGTACATGATGTCGAACTCGGCCTGCTTGAACGGCGAGGCCACCTTGTTCTTCACGACCTTGACGCGGGTCCGGTTGCCCACGACGTCGGTGCCGTCCTTGAGGCTCTCGATGCGCCGCACGTCGAGGCGGACCGACGAGTAGAACTTCAGCGCGCGACCACCCGTGGTGGTCTCCGGGCTGCCGAACATGACGCCGATCTTCTCGCGGAGCTGGTTGATGAAGATCGCGGTGGTGCCGGAGTTGTTGAGGGCACCGGTGATCTTCCGCAGGGCCTGGCTCATGAGGCGGGCCTGCAGACCGACGTGGCTGTCGCCCATCTCGCCCTCGATCTCGGCGCGGGGCACGAGGGCCGCGACGGAGTCGATGACGATGATGTCGAGCGCGCCGGAGCGGACCAGCATGTCGACGATCTCGAGGGCCTGCTCACCGGTGTCCGGCTGGGAGACGAGCAGCGCGTCGGTGTCGACGCCGAGGGCCTTGGCGTAGTCGGGGTCGAGGGCGTGCTCGGCGTCGATGAACGCCGCGATGCCACCCTGGGCCTGCGCGTTCGCGATCGCGTGGAGCGCGACGGTCGTCTTACCGCTGGACTCAGGCCCGAAGACCTCGATGACCCGGCCGCGGGGCAGCCCGCCGATGCCGAGCGCCACGTCGAGAGCGATGGATCCGGTCGGGATCACGGACATCGGCGCGATGACCCGCTCACCGAGCCGCATGACCGAGCCCTTGCCGAACTGCTTGTCGATCTGCGAGAGGGCGAGCCCGAGCGCCTTCTCCCGGTCAGGTTGCACTGCCATGTCCGTCACCCCTGAGTTCGCGGTCTTCGTCGGCGTTCGTTTATTCACGCTGACAAGGTAAGCGCCGGGTATGACAAAAAATCGGCGCCGACGCCTGAGGAGATTACCCGTACATCTGTACGATCAACGAGCCGACACGCCAAAAAGTCACCTTAACCTGCTAGGAACACGCTCCGGGTATGCGGCGACTACGGCGCGCCACACCACGGCCACATCCTCGCCACCTGCGAGGGCTTCCTTGATCGTCCTGCCGCCGAGCTGGGTCAGCACCTGATCGTTGGCGATGCTGCCGGCGTACGCCGCGCCGAACGCCTCTTCCAACCGCTGCCAGAAATCCGTCAGTCGCACGCGGCCAAGACTAAGACCTCCGCAGCGCCAGCGCGGCCAGCGGCACCACGGCGATCCCCGCCAGCACCGACAAGGTGGCGAACCCGAACAGGTCGACCACGACCCCCGCGAGCGCGCCCGCGGTGGCCGCCGACACGCCCATGATGACGTCCGACAGCCCCTGCACGCCGGCGCGCTCCCCGACGGGCACGGACTCCGACAGCAGCGTGGATCCGGCCACCATCGTGCAGCCCCAACCCACCCCGAGCAGGCCCATCCCGACCGCCAGCCGGACCGTGTCGTCGCCGGCGGTGCCGCTCAGGGCGCACGCCGACGCCAGGAGCACGACGCCCGCCAGGATCACCGGGCGGCGGCCGAACCGGTCGGCGGCCCAGCCGACGACGGGCGACAGCGCGTACATGCCGGTGATGTGGATGCTGATCACCAGCCCGACGATGCGCAGCAGGTCACCGTGCGCGTGCACGTACTCACCGATGTGCACCGGGGTCATCGACATGACGCCGACCATCACCACGTGCCCGACCGCGACGGCGGAGACGCCGAGCCGCGCCCCGACACTGGCCCGGATCGCCGCGAAGGCCGACGACCAGGAAGACGACTTGTCCGATGAATCCGACAAGGACATCGATCGTGCCGTCAGCAGCGGATCGGGCCGCAGCAGCACGAACAGCGTGACGGCGCCGGCAAGGAACGCCAGCGCGCTGAACAGGTACGGCCCCGCGTACTCGGGCGCACCCCACGGCATCGTCACCCTGTCCGCGAACGGTGCCAGGTTCGGGCCGACCACCGCGCCCAGCGTCGTCGCCCACACGACCAGCGACAGGTGCCGCGCCCGGCGGTCGTTGTCGGCGAGGTCGACGGCCGCGTACCGCGACTGCAGGTTGGCCGCCGAAGCCCCGCCGAACAGGAACGTGCCCACGAACAGCAGCGGCACGAGCCGCCACGACACCGCGGCCACCACCAGGAGCGAGCCGAGCACGCCCACGCCGTACGCGAACACCAGCCCCGGCCGCCGGCCGCCGGTGCGCATCAGCCGCGTCGCCGGGATCGCGATCAGCGCCGCCCCGATGACCGCGGCGCTGCCGGAGAGTCCCGCGGCGCTCGGGCCGGCCATGTCGGCGGCGAGCAGCGCACCGATCGACACCCCGCTGGCGACGCCGAGCCCGCCGATCACTTGCGTGGACACGAGCAGGCCCAGGGTGCGCCGCTGGAGGACGGCGGGTGCGTCGATCACGCCGTCATCCTGGCGTAGGCACCGCAGCCCGCACCACTCCTTACCGCGGAGGCGGACGGCTACTCGTACTCCGCCAGCAGCGCCGCCAGGGCGGATACCGCGTCGGCCGCGTCGGCGCCTGTGGCGGACACCACCACCGAGGAGCCCGCGCGGGCGTTCAGCCCCATCACGCCGAGCACGCTGCGGGCACTCACCCGCCGCTCGCCTGCGGTGATCTCGACGGTACTGGTGAACCCCGCAGCTGCCCGCACCAGCGCGCCGGCGGGGCGTGCGTGCAGGTCCGCCGGCAACACCACCGTCGCCTCAGAGCTTGCGGACATCGCGGGCCTCCGTCGCCGCCCGGATGCATTCCGCGAGGTCGGCACCGGCGCCGGCCAGTACCGCCGAAGCCACCGCTCCCTCGACGAACGGCGCGTCCACCAGGGTGGCCGTGTTGGCGACCCGGTCCTCGAGCACGGTCTGCGCGGTGAGGACGGCGCTGCCCAGGTCCGTCAGGACCAGCACCCCGGCGCCCCGGTCGGCCCGGTCGATCGCGACCAGGATCCGGTCGTAGCTCGTGCCGAGCCCGCCGTCGTCCGTGCCACCCGCCGCCTCGATCGGCACCTCCTCCCCCGCGACCTGCACGAGCATGTCCCGCAACCCGTGCGCGAGCCGTTCGCTGTGTGAAACCAGCACGATTCCCACCATGTGTGCCACGTGAGCAATGCTATGCAGCCGCTGTACCGCCAAAATGCTAGGCATGAAGAAGTTCATCAACGATCCGGACGACGTGGTCCGGGAAGCGCTCGCCGGGATGGCCGCCGCGCACCCTGAGCTGCGCGTGGACCTCGACGAGCAGATCATCGTCCGGGCCGACGCGCCCCGCCCCGGCAAGGTCGGCCTCGTCTCGGGTGGTGGCTCCGGCCACGAGCCGCTGCACGGAGGGTTCGTCGGGCTCGGGATGCTCGACGCCGCGTGCCCCGGCGAGATCTTCACCTCCCCCGTCCCCGACCAGATCCTGGCCGCCACCAGGGCCGTCGACGGCGGCGCGGGGGTCCTGCACATCGTCAAGAACTACACCGGCGACGTCATGAACTTCGAGATGGCCGCGGAGGACGCCGAAACCCCGATCGAGAGCGTCCTCGTCGACGACGACGTCGCGGTCGACGGCTCCACCTGGACCGCGGGCCGCCGCGGTACGGGCGCCACCCTGCTGGTCGAGAAGATCGCCGGGGCGCTCGCGGAGCAGGGCGCGGCACTCGCCGAGGTCGCCGCCGTGGCGCGTGACGTCAACGAGCGGTCGGCCTCGTTCGCGATCGCCCTCACCGCCGGCACGACCCCGGCCGCCGGCAAGCCCGGGTTCGACCTGCCGGAGGACGAGATCGAGGTCGGCGTCGGCATCCACGGCGAGCCCGGCCGCGCCCGCGAGCAGCTGCGCCCCGCCCGCGACCTCGCCGCCCGCATCGTCGAGCCGATCCTCACCGCCAAGCCGCTCGCGCCCGGCAGCGAGGTGATCATGCTGGTCAACGGGCTGGGCGGGACACCGCTGCTGGAGCTCTACCTCATGTTCAAGGAGGTCAGCCGTCTGCTGGCCGATGCTGGTGTACAGGTGGCCCGCAGCCTCGTCGGCAACTACGTCACCAGCCTGGACATGGCCGGGATCTCGCTCACGGTGTGCCGCGCCGACGAGCGGCTCCTGCGCCTCTGGGACGCCCCGGTCCGCACCCCCGGCCTGCGGTGGGGTGCCTGACATGGATGCCGCTCCGACCTCCGGTGGCGTGCCCGGCGGGGACGCCACCCCGGCCTCCGGCGGCCTGACGTCCGGCACCGACACCGCCCCGCCGTCCGGCTCTGACGCCGCCCCGCCGTCCGGCTCCGACGTGGCACCGCCGTCCGGTGGGGCGGCCGGGGTGGACGCCGCGCTGGCTCGTGCGTGGGTCGCGGCCGTCGCCGCCTCCGTCACCGCGCACGCCGCCGAGCTGACCGACCTCGACGCCGCCATCGGCGACGGCGACCACGGCGTCAACCTGCGCCGCGGGTTCGACGCGGTGGTCGCGGCCCTCGCCACGTTGGAGGCGGACACGGCCGGCGCGGTCCTGACGAAGACCGGCACGACCCTGGTGTCGAAGGTCGGCGGCGCCTCCGGCCCCCTGTACGGCAGCCTCTTCCGCGCCCTCGGTAAGACCCTGTCCGACGACTCGTCCGTCACCACCTTCGGTGCCGGCCTGCGAGCGGGCCTGGACGCGATCGTGCGGCTCGGCAAGGCCGAGCCCGGCGACAAGACCATGGTCGACGCGCTCACCCCGGCCGTCGCCGCGTTCGAGGCCGCGGCCCCGTCCGGGCTCGTGGCCGCCGCCACCGCGGCGGCCACGGCGGCGGCGGACGGGGCGGCCGCGACGACGCCGCTGCAGGCCCGCAAGGGCAGGGCGTCCTACCTCGGCGAACGCAGCGTCGGCCACCAGGACCCGGGCGCCACGTCCACCGCGCTGATCTTCGCCGCTCTCGCCGATGTGACCTAGACCCCGAGGCTGCGCCCGATGATCTCCTTCATGATCTCGGTCGTGCCGCCGTAGATCGTCTGGACGCGGCTGTTCAGCCAGGCCTTCGCGACCGGGTACTCCATCATGAAGCCGTACCCGCCGTGCAGCTGGACGCAGCGGTCCGCCACCTTGTTCTGCAGCTCCGTGGTCCACCACTTCGCCTTGGCCGCGTCGGCGACCGTGAGCCGCCCCGCGTTCTGCTCGACGATGCACTGGTTCAGGAACGTCCTGGCGATCGTCACCTCCGTGTCGAGCTCGGCGAGCACGAACCGGTTGTGCTGGAACGACCCGATCGGCTTGCCGAACGCCTGCCGCGTCTTCGCGTAGTCGAGCGTGATCGCGAGCACCTGCTCGGCCGACGCCACGGCGGCGACGGCGATGCCGAGCCGCTCCCGCGGCAGGTTCGCCATCAGGTGGTAGAAGCCCGAGTTCTCCTGCCCGAGCAGGTGGTCGGCGGGGATGCGGCAGTCGTCGAAGAACAGCTCGGCGGTGTCGTTGGCCTTGAGGCCCACCTTCTCCAGGCGGCGCCCCCGCGTGAACCCGGGCGTCCCCGACTCGACCACGAACAGGCTGATTCCGTGCGCCCCGAGCGCGGGATCGGTCTTCGCCACCACGACGACGAGATCCGCCAGCTCACCGTTCGTGATGAACGTCTTCTGCCCGTTGAGGACCCACTCGTCCCCGTCCCGCACCGCAGAGGTCCGCACCCCGGCGAGGTCGCTCCCGGCGCCCGGCTCGCTCATCGCGATGGCGGTCACGATGTCCCCGGAGCAGAACCCGGGCAGCCACCGCTTCCGCTGCTCCTCCGTCGCCAGGTCCGTCAGGTACGGCGCCACGACGTCGTTGTGCAGCCCGAACCCGAGCCCGGACGCCCCCGCAGCGACGATCTCCTCGACGAGCACGGCGTTGAAGCGGAAGTCCTTCTGCCCGCCGCCCCCGTGCTCCTCGTCGACGTCCATCCCGAGCAGCCCGGCCGCGCCCGCCTTCCGCCAGACCTCCCGGTCGACGATGCCGGCCTTGTCCCACTCGTCGTTGTACGGCACCGCCTCGCGGGCCAGGAACGCCTTGCACAGTTCCCGGAAGGCTTCGTGCTCGGCTTCGTACAGGTGCTGTTCCATGACGTGCAGTGTTCTCCGTGAGACGCGGTCTCGCCTACCCCCATCGTGCTCTGCCGGGCGGGCGGGAATCAGAGGCCGAGCATGCCGTACAGGTGGTCCGGTAACGGCTCGGCGCCGGCCGGCGCGGTGGTGGTCAGGCTGGTGCCGAAGTCGGAGTAGGTGGCGGTGACGGGGTTGTCGGGGATCTCGACCTTCATCGCGACGAGACGGTCGTGGTCGTCGACCGTCGCCTCGAACGGGATCCTGGTGGCCGCCTGCCCCAGCTGCATCACCTGCGGGATGTTGACAGGCCCCCAGGTGGTCACGCGGGTCATGTCGACGGTGCCGTTGTAGGAGCGGTCCTCGCGGCGTACGTCGTGCGTCGCGGCGATCAGCGCCTGAATGCCGGTCGGGTCCTTGACGGCGCTGAGACCGAGCGAGCCGGGCCGCGTGATGCGGGCGGGATCGACGCGGAACCAGGTGGCGCCGTCGAAGCCCGGCAGGGGCAGGCCGGTGAGCCGGGTGTACGCGGTCCCGCGCACCGCCACGGTGTCGATCTTCAGGGTGGCGCCGTCGGAGGTGACGCTGACCGTGGCGTCGAGCAGGTCCGCGACGGGGTCGATGCCGCCGGTGTAGCTGCCCTCCTTGGCCACCACCTTGAACCGGTAGCCGCCGTTGATCAGCGCGCCGAGGCTCTTCGCCAGCTCGCTCTGCGAGGGCGCGACCGACGGGCCGGCGGTCGGCTTCGGCGGGTCGCTCTTGCCGAACGAGCACCCTGCCAACGCCACCGCCGCGACCAGCCCCACCGCCAGCGCGCCCACCAGCCTGCCGCGCCGCGCACCACCCCGCGAACCCGCCGGCCGAACGCTCCACGCACCGCCCGGCAGGCCCGCAGTGCGAACGCTCCACCCACCACCTGGCAGGCCCGCAGCGCGAACGCTCCGCCCGCCACCTGGCAGGCCCGCTGCCCGAACGAGCCGCGCGGACAGGCGGGCCGGTGCAGGCGACTGGCCCGGGGCGGATGGCCGGAGTGGCTGTTGTCGTGACATGGAGGTCAGCCGTTGAGCAGGCCGTAGACGGCGGCGGGGGCGGCGGCGACGTCGGCGGCCTTGGGCGCGGCGACCGCGACCGGCTGTCCGTGGCCGGTGTAGTCGACCGTCAGGGCCTGCTCGGCGACCGTGCCGTAGGCCGGGACCGTGATCTTCAAGGAGACCAGGTGCTTGCCGTCGAGGGTCGCGGTGAACGGGGCCGACTTGGCCTTGTCGCCGAGGGCCTGCAGCACCGCGGCGTCGTCGATGCCGAGGTCGCCGCCGCTGCTGAGGTCATAAGTGCCGGTGACGGTGGCCGGGTCGCTCTGCGTGGCGGTGGCGACGCGGGACATGAGGCCCTGGCTGACGGTCGGATCCTTCGCCTCGATCAGCCCGATGATCGCGTCCTTCTTGACCTTCGATCGATCCAGCTTGTACCACTTCTTGGCGTTGATGCCCGTGGTCGGGATGCTGGTCTTGAAGTAGTAGTCGGTGCCGAGCGTGATGCCCTCGATCGTGTACTTGACGCCGCCGGCGGCGACCCCGTCGACCTTCACCTGCTGCTTGCCGGCGGGGTCGATCGAGCCCGTGAACGTGCCTTCGGGGATCTTCATCGTGTAGCTGTAGGCGCCCGCGTTGAGGTCCTTGACGGCCGCGGCGAGCGTGTCCTTCGCGGACGGTGCCTGCGACGCGCTGCCGCTGGAGCCCTTCGAGGCGTTGCTGGTCGTGTTGTCGTCGCTGCCCCCGCAGGCTGTCACCAGTGCCAGTGCGACCGTCGCGACGGCGATGCCGAACGTCCTGAACGTGCTGCTGCGCATGCCATTCCCTCCTTGATGACGCGCCCTGAGAACGCTGCTCCCTGCCCAACAGCGCGCAGACGACTTCGGGTGCGTCGATGGCCGCAGAACCCCGCAGCCACCCACGGAGACTAACCGCCGGGTCCGACAATTCCGCCCCGCGGGTCACGCCTGCAGCCGGGAGGTGCCGGCCAGGCGGCGCATCACCGCGTCGGCCACCCGTCCGGCGTCACGGGGGTCGAGGCAGGCCGTCGTGATACGGATCCCAGGGGGTGTGAGCAGCCGATACATGGATCCTGGCGCCACGGCGATGCCGTCCTCGCGCAGCCCTGCGACCATCGACGTCTCGTCCGGCACGGGGAGCCAGACATTGATGCCGCTGACGCCGCGGGCCGGCAGATCGCCGAGCGCGGCGCGCATCGCCTCCCGGCGGGTCGCGTAGACGTCGCGGGCGCGGTCGACCGTCGCGGTGGCGTCCGGGTCCTTCCACAGCTCGACGACCAGGCGCTGCAGGACGGTGGAGACCCAGCCCGCGCCGAGTCGCATTCGCCCTTCGATCCTTGCGATGGTCACCTCGTCGCCGACGACCGCCGCGACGCGGAGATCCGGCCCGTACGGCTTGGACAGCGACCGGACGTATGCCCATGCACCGGTCGCGCCGGCCAACGGGTGCGCCCGGTCGTGCGCGAGCTCCGCCGCGTGGTCGTCCTCCAGGACCAGCAGCTGCCGGTACATGCTGAGCTGACGCCGCAACGCAGCGGATCGCCGCCCGGAGATCACCGCTCCGGTGGGGTTCTGGGCGCGGGACGTCACGACCAGTCCGGCCACCCCCGCGCTCAGCGCCGCCCGCAGTCCTTCCTCGGTGGGGCCCTCGTCGTCGACGGGCACGGACACGGGCGTGTAGCCGAGCGCCGCGACCAGGTCCAGGAGGTTTGCCCAGCCCGGATCCTCGACCGCGACCTTGTCGCCGGGGCGCAGGTGCGCGACGAGGGCGCGCTCGATCGCGTCGAGGGCCCCGCCCGCGACGGTGAGGCGCCCGGACGGGATGCCGTCGGCGGCGAACCGCTCACCGGCCAGGTCGAGCAGCTCAGGCAGAGGGCCTCCCCCGGAGTAGCCGACCGCGGGCATGGTCTCGGCCAATCGGATCAGATGCGGCGCGTACATCGGCAGCAGCGCCCGATCGGGGGCACCGCTGGCCAGGTCGAGGCCGCCGGCAGGCACCGCCAACCCGTGCTGGCCGCGCCTGGCCACAGGGGGGCGCGGGCGGACCCGCGTGCCGCCGCGACCCGCCGTCTCGACCAGGCCCCGCTCGCGTAACGACCGATAGGCGGCCGCGACGGTGGCGGGGCTCACACCGAGGTCTGCCGCGAGCGCGCGGACGGACGGCAGCGCAGCGCCAGGATCGAGCTCTCCGGTGCGGATGCCGCGCTCGACGCTGGCCGAAATCTGGGCTGCCGTCGCGCCTGTCGGCTGGTACTGTACTGCCACAGTTCAGGGATTGTACTAGAACAAACGAGGTCATGGTGGAAACCTACCTGCGAACGCCGAAAACGACGCCGAGACGGATGAGCGAGCGCGCGTCGTACGACGCCGATCTGGTGCACTCGGTCCTCGATGAGGGATATGTCTGCCACGTCGGATTCGTCGTCGACGGCGAGCCGCGGGTCCTGCCGAACCTGCACGCGCGCATCGGCGACACGGTCTACCTGCACGGCTCGACCGGGAGCAGTTCGGCGCTCGCGGCCCGCCCCGGCGGCCTGCCGATCTGCGTGACGGTGACGTTGATCGACGGGCTGGTCCTCGCGCGCTCGCAGTTCCACCACAGCGCCAACTACCGCTCCGTGGTCGCGCACGGCGCCGCGCGGCTGGTCACCGACCCCGGCGAGCGCGACCGGGCGTTCGCGGCGCTGGTCGACAAGATCATGCCCGGCCGCGCCGCCGACAGCCGCCCGCCGGACACGAAGGAGCTGGCCAAGACCGCGGTGCTGGCCCTGACGCTGCAGGAGGTCTCGGCGAAGGTCCGCACCGGCGGCGTCGGCGACGACGAGGAAGACCTGCTCTTGCCGCATTGGGCGGGTGTTGTACCGCTGAAGCTCGTCGCCGGGCAGCCAGAGCCCGCACCCGGCGTGCTCGTGCCGCTGCCCGGCTATCTTCGCCCCGCCGAGGACGGCTGGCGGGGCGCGCCGACGCTGCGGGGGCGGCACGTCGTGCTGGAGCGGCTCGACCACGTGCACACGGAGGGCCTGTTCGCGGCGCTCGACGACGCCGAGGTCTGGACGCACCTCACCGTCGCCCGACCCGCCTCGGCCGCCGGGATGGCCGCGATCGTGGACGCGGCGATCAAGGATCCGGCACGGACTCCCTTCGTACAGCGGAATCCGTCGACGGGAGAGATCCTCGGCAGCACCTCCTTCTACGCGATCGACGAGGCGCGCCGCTCGATCGCGATCGGGCACACGATGCTCGGCCGCCCGCACTGGCGCACGGCGATCAACACCGAGTCGAAGCTGCTGCTCATGGCGCACGCGTTCGACACGTTGGGCGCGGTCCGGCTCGAGTGGCACACCGACATCCGCAACGAGCGCTCACAGCAGGCGATCGCGCGGCTCGGCGCGCAGCGCGAGGGTCTGCTGCGCGCGCACCGGCAGCGTCCCGACGGCAGCTGGCGCGACACGGTCTGCTTCTCGATGCTCGCCGACGAGTGGCCCGCGGCGCGGGACCGGCTGACCGCGGCGCTGGAAGCGGGCGGGCGCTGATGCTCGGCGTGACCAACCCCTGGACGTATCTGCTGGGCACGGCCGCGATCGTGCTCCTGCCCGGCCCCAACTCGCTGTACGTGCTGTCCGTCGCCGCCCGTCGCGGCGTGCGGGACGGATATCGGGGCGCGGCCGGGGTCTGGCTCGGTGACGCGGTGCTCATGGTCCTTTCGGCCGGTGGCGTCGCCTCGCTGCTGCACACGTATCCCTGGCTGTTTCTCCTGGTGAAGTACGCGGGTGCCGGCTACCTGGCCTATCTCGGCATCCGCCTGGTGGTCGACACCGTCCGGCGGTTACGGGCACCCGCCTCGGCGCCGCAGCCCGAGGCGCCGGCCGACCGCCCGTTCCGGCGCGCGCTGGTGATCAGCCTGCTCAACCCGAAGGCGATCCTGTTCTTCGTGTCGTTCTTCATCCAGTTCGTCGACCCCGGCTATGCCCACCCGGCGGTGAGCTTCCTGCTGCTCGGGATCGTCGCCGAGGTGCTGAGCGCGATCTATCTGTCCGTGCTCATCTTCGCCGGGCGGTATCTGGCCGAGCAGTTCCGCTCCCGGCGGAAGCTCGCCGCGGGGCTGAGCACCTCGGTCGGCGGCCTGTTCCTGGCGTTCAGCATCAAGCTGGCGACGGCCAGCATCTCCTAGCGCTGCGACTGGTCCCGTAACGCATGGAGGGTCCCCCACTGGTTATGGGGGACCCTCTTCGCTGCCCGGCCAGGCAAGTCATCAGTGCTCGACTATCAGGTCGGCGCGACCGAGGTCGCGGAGCAGGTCGTTGACGACGCGGTCGTCGTCACCCTGACGGCGCCGGTCGGCGGGGGCCCGGCCGCCGGTCAGCAGCGCCAGCCTGGCACCGCCGCCGGTGCGGGCCGGGCCGTCGCCGGCGGCGCCGCGGTAGACGAAGTAGTGCACGGCGGCGCGGACGCGGGCCCGGTCGACCGCGCTCGACCTGGCGGTGTCGGCGATCAGGCGGCGCAGCGCCTCAGCCATCCGCTCGGCATGCCCGACGTCCGTGGTGCCGCATCCGGTGCGCAGGGCGGCCAGGTATGCGTCCAGCTGGCGCAGCAGCACTTCCGACTCCTGGCGGATCGCCCGCTGGGCGATCGTGCGCTGTGCTGCCACCGGCTGCTCCTGTGTTCTGGGGATTGGTGCATCTTAGCCAAATTCCCCCTTTCGTACAAATCGGACTAATCCGATCGGCGGCGCCGGCCGGGCGGGGGAAAGTGTCGTACCCCGGGGGCAGGATGGAGGCATGGATGAGCTGGGTCGGTTCGGTGCGGCGACGCGGGAGTGGTTCGGTGCGGCGTTCGCGGCGCCCACCGCCGCGCAGGCGGGTGCGTGGCAGGCGATCAGCGCCGGCCGGCACGCCCTCGTGGTCGCGCCGACCGGCTCCGGCAAGACCCTGGCCGCGTTCCTGTGGTCCCTCGATCAGTTGGCGGCCCGACCAGACGTCGAGGCGGCGAAGCGCTGCCGGGTGCTGTATGTCAGCCCTCTGAAGGCGCTGGCGGTCGACGTCGAGCGCAACCTGCGGGCCCCCCTCGCCGGCATCAGGCAGGCGGCGGCGCGACTCGGGCAGGAGCCGCCCGACATCAGGGTCGGCATGCGCACCGGTGACACCCCGGCCGACGAGCGGCGCGCGTTCACCAAGACTCCGCCCGACATCCTGATCACCACGCCCGAGTCGCTCTTCCTGCTGCTCACCTCGCAGGCCAGGGAGTCGCTGCGCAGCGTCGAGACGGTGATCGTCGACGAGGTCCACGCGGTCTGCGCGACGAAGCGCGGCGCGCACCTGGCGCTGTCGTTGGAGCGGCTCGACGCCCTGCTGGAGCGGCCCGCGCAGCGGATCGGCCTGTCCGCGACCGTCCGCCCGATCGAGGAGACCGCCAGGTTCCTCGGCGGGTCCGCGCCCGTCGAGGTCGTGCAGCCGCCCAGCGCCAAGACCATCCAGGTCGAGGTGCAGGTGCCCGTCGAGGACATGACCGCCCTCGGCGAGGCCGACCCCTCGCAGGACGACGACGGGGCGCCCAGGCAGGCGTCGATCTGGCCCGCCGTGGAGGAGCGGGTCCTCGACCTGATCGAGGGCCACCGCTCCACGATCGTGTTCACCAACTCGCGACGCGGCGCGGAGCGCCTCTGCGCCAGGATCAACGAGCTGTCCTCTGCCCGTGCCGGTGTCCCCGCACCCACCCCGCCACGGACGCCGGCGGAGATGATGGCGCAGGCCGGCACCGCCAACGGTGCCGCGCCCGTCGTGGCGCGCGCCCACCACGGCAGCGTCTCCCGCGAGGAGCGCAAGCACATCGAGGAGGCGCTCAAGTCCGGCCAGCTGCCGGCGGTCGTCGCCACCTCCAGCCTGGAGCTCGGCATCGACATGGGCTCCGTCGACCTGGTCGTGCAGATCGAGGCGCCGCCGAGCGTCGCCGCCGGCCTGCAGCGGGTCGGGCGCGCCGGGCACCAGGTCGGCGCCGTGTCCCGCGGCGTGGTGTTCCCGAAGCACCGCGGCGACCTCGTCTCGTGCGCCGTGGTCGCCGAGCGGATGGTCGAGGGCGGCATCGAGGAGCTGCGCTATCCGCGCAACCCGCTGGACGTGCTCGCCCAGCAGATCATCGCGATGGTCGCCATGGAGCCGTGGCACGTCGACGAGCTGGCGGCCCTGGTGCGCCGCACCGCCGTGTTCGCCGAGCTGCCCGAGTCGGCGCTGTTCGCGGTGCTCGACATGCTCGCCGGGCGCTATCCGTCGACCGCGTTCGCCGAGCTGCGCCCACGCATCGTGTGGGACCGCACCGACGGGGTCCTCACCGCCCGCCCCGGCGCCCAGCGCCTCGCCGTCACCAGCGGCGGCACCATCCCCGACCGCGGGCTCTTCGGCGTGTTCCTGGCCGGCGCGGAGAAGGCAGCCCGCGTCGGCGAGCTCGACGAGGAGATGGTCTACGAGTCCCGCGTCGGCGACGTGTTCCTGCTCGGCTCGACCTCGTGGCGCATCGAGGACATCACCCCCGACCGGGTGCTGGTCTCCCCCGCGCCGGGCGCCGCCGCGAAGATGCCGTTCTGGAAGGGTGACTCCCCCGGCCGCCCCGTCGAGCTCGGCCGCGCGATCGGCGCCCGGCTGCGCGGCTTCGTCAAGGCCGGCGACGAGGTCGCCCACCAGCAGCTGCGCAGCGGCGGGCTCGACGAGTGGGCCGCCGACAACCTCCTGGCCTACCTGCGCGAGCAGCGCGAAGCGACGCGTCACCTGCCCGACGACCGCACCGTGCTGGTCGAGCGGTTCCGCGACGAGCTCGGCGACTGGCGGATGACCGTCCACTGTGTCCTCGGTGCCCGGGTCAACGCGCCGTGGGCCCTGGCGATCGCCCGCCGGCTCAACGAGCGCTATGGCGTCGACGCGCAGGTCATGCCCAGCGACGACGGCATCGTGGTCCGCCTGCCCGACGTCGCCGACGAGCCGCCCGGCGCCGACCTGGTCGCGTTCGACCCCGACGAGATCGCCGGCATCGTCGAGGAGACCGTCGGCACGTCGGCCATGTTCGCCGCCCGGTTCCGCGAGTGCGCCGCCCGTGCCCTGCTCCTGCCCCGCCGCGACCCGCGCCGCCGCCAGCCGCTGTGGCAGCAGCGGCAGCGCTCCGCCCAGCTGCTCGACGTCGCCCGCGACTACACCGACTTCCCGATCACCCTCGAGGCCGCGCGGGAGTGCCTGCAGGACGTGTTCGACGTCGCCGGGCTCGTCGGCGTCATGCGCGACATCGCCGGGCGCAAGCTGCGCCTCGTCGAGGTGGAGACGCCGCGGCCGTCACCGTTCGCCCGGTCGCTGCTCTTCGGCTATGTCGGCGCCTTCCTGTATGAGGGCGACTCACCGCTCGCCGAGCGCCGGGCCGCCGCGCTCGCCCTCGACCCGACGCTGCTCGCCGAGCTCCTCGGCCGGGTCGAGCTGCGCGACCTCCTCGACCCCGAGGTCGTCTCCGAGACCGAGCGCACCCTGCAGTGGCTCGGCGACCAACGCACCCCGCGCGACGCCGAGGACGTCGCCGAGATGCTCCGCGTCCTGGGCGATCTGTCCGACGCCGAGCTCACCGCCCGCGGCGCCGACCCCGCGTGGGCGGCGGAGCTGGGCGCGCAGCGCCGCGCCATCCAGGTCCGCGTCGCCGGGGAGCCCCGCTGGATCGCGGTCGAGGACGCGGCCCGCTTCCGCGACGCCCTCGGCGTCGCGCTGCCCGTCGGCCTCCCCACCGCCTACCTGGAGCCGGTCGCGGACCCGCTCGGCGACCTCGTCACCCGCTATGGCCGCACGCACGCACCGTTCACCGCGGCGACCTGCGCGGCCCGCTTCGGGCTCGGCGTCTTCGTCGTCGAGCAGGCGCTGCGCCGCCTGCCGGCGATGGTCTCCGGCGAGTTCACGCCCGGCGGCGCCGGCACCGAGTGGTGCGACGCCGAGATCCTGCGGCTGCTGCGCCGCCGGTCCCTGGCCGCGCTGCGCCGCGAGATCGAGCCCGTGCCGCCCCGCGCGCTGGCCCGCTTCCTGCCGCAGTGGCACCAGGTCGGCTCGTCCCGGGCCCGGGGCATCGACGCCGTCGCCGCCGCGGTCGAGCAGCTCCAGGGCATCGCCATGCCGGCATCCGCCCTCGAGCGGCTGATCCTGCCCACCCGCGTCGCCGACTACACGCCCGCCTACCTCGACGAGCTGTGCGCGTCCGGCGACCTGCTCTGGTCCGGGGGCGGCGCCATCGGCGAGCACGACGGGTGGGTCAGTCTCGCGTTCGCCGACACCGCGTCGCTGCTCCTCCCGCCGCCCGCCGACGTCGGCGGCCCTGTCCACGCCGCGATCCTCACCGCGCTCGCGGGTGGGCAGGCCTTGTTCCTGCGGACGCTGGCGGAGCGGGTCAACGAGATCCTCGCCTCCGCTCCGCCGCCTTCCGCGGTGGGCAGGGAGCTGCCGCCCGCGGCCGGGTCGTCGCCGAAGGGAGGCGCGAGTTCGCCCTCTGCGGCTGGGTCGTCGTCCAGGGGCGGCGCGAGCTCGTCGTCCGTGGCTGGGGCCTCCGCGACCGAGGGCCGGGCGCGTCCGGGCGGGAAGGGTGTCAGGTCATCGACATCCGGTGGCGAGTCGACGCCGTGGTCGGTGTCCGGCGGCGGGTCCGTGGCGTTGCCAGCATCCAGCGGCGATGTCGGGGCGATGCCGGCGCCAGGCGACGGGTCCGTGGCGAGGCCGGCGCCAAGCGGCGAATTCGGGGCGGCGTCGGCATCCGGTGACGGGTCCGTGGTGTCGTCGGGGGCCGGCGGGCCAGCGCCCTTGTCGGAGCCTGACAACGGAGCCGTGGCCTTGCCCGCAGCGGACGACGAGGCCACCACGCGGAGGCGTGCTGGCAGTTCCGCCGGTGGCGAGGAGCCCGATGCGGTCGTGCCGCCGCCGGTTCCTGTCGCCAGACTGCGGAGGGCGAAGGCGGCACCCGGCTCGATCAGCGAAACCCTGCGGGGCGTCGAAGCGTCGCTGCACGCCGGGTCGGCTGGCTCACGCGACGCCGGCGGTCCGGGTGGGGACTCGGACGGTTGGGGTGCGCCGGGGTTCGTCAGCGAGGCGGAGGTGCTCGACGCGGTCTGGGATCTGGTGTGGGCCGGGCAGCTGTCCAACGACACGCTCGGTCCTCTGCGGGCGAAGCTCGGTGGTGGTGGAGCGCACAAGGCGAAGCCGGCGGCGCCGCGGTCGCGGTACCGGCGCGCTGGCATCGCGGCGGCGCGGGCGTCGCTCGCCGGTGGGCGGTCAGGGCCGCCGACCGGGGCCGGGCGGTGGCACCGGCTGCCCGATCGGGACCTCGACCCGACCCGCCGGGCGACCGCCAACGCCGAGCTGCTCCTGGACCGGCACGGGATCGTCACCCGTGGGGCGGTGATGGCCGAGGATCTGCCGGGGGCGTTCGCCGGCGTGTATCCCGTGCTCGCGGCGATGGAGGAGCGGGGCGCCGCCCGGCGGGGCTACTTCGTCGAAGGTCTGGGCGCGGCACAGTTCGCGCTGCCGGGGGCCGTCGACCGGTTGCGCGGCGGCACCGACACCCGCGACGCGTTGGTGCTCGCCTCGACCGATCCAGCCAATCCGTACGGGGCCGCGCTGCCCTGGCCCGAGCGGGTCGTCGACGCCGGTGACGGTGAGCGCTCCGGGCACCGGCCGGGGCGCAAGGCGGGCGCGCTCGTCGTCACGGTCGGCGGTGACCTCGTCATCTATGTGGAGCGCGGAGGGCGGACGCTGCTGTCGTACGTCGAGGACACCGAGCTGCTCGCGCTCGCCGCGAAGGCCCTCGCCGACGCCGTCCACGGCGGTGCGCTCGGCGCGATGTCGGTCGAGCGTGCCGACGGGGAGTCCATCCACGCGTCGGCGCTCGGCGACGCGCTGTCGGCAGCAGGGTTCCGGACCACCCCGAAGGGACTCCGCCTGCGGAACTGATCCACACCCGATCAAGCGCTCCACCCGCGGAGCTGAGCCACACACCCGACCGAACGCTCCCCCGCGGAGCTGAGCCACACGCCCGACCGAACGCTCCACCCACGGAACTGAGCCACACACCAGATCAGGCGCTCCACCCGCAGAGCTGAACCGCACCCAGCTGGACGCTTCGGCTGCGGAGCTGGCGACCGGCACGCGACCATCGCGTGTGACCACGGAAGGAGACGGCGCGATGAGTGAACTCGCAGGCGAGCGGCGGGTCTCGCTGTTCGAGCACGCCGGTGGCGCTCCGGCGTTCCAGGCGCTGGCGGCGGCGTTGCATGAGCGGTGCCTTGCGGATCCGGTGCTCAACCATCCGTTCGGGCATCCGGGGCAGCATCCTGAGCATGTGCAGCGGCTCGGGACGTACCTGGCCGAGGTGTTCGGCGGTCCGCCCGCGTACTCGCAGACGTGCGGCACCCACTTCGGCGTGCTCGACCTGCACGCGCGGATGGGCGCCGAGGACGACCTCGGGGAGCGGTTCGTGCGTTGCTTCGTGCTCGCGTGCGACGACGCCGGCCTGCCCGCGGACCCGGAGTTCCGGGCGGCCCTGCGTGACTACATGACCTGGGCGGCGGCGGACGTCATGCAGTACTCGCCGCCGGACTCCCAGGTGCCCGCCGACGTCACGATGCCGCACTGGACCTGGGACGGACCACGGTGAGCCGGCCCGGCGGCACGGGTCAGACCGGCTCGGCGCGGCGCTCCAGCTGGATGATCTCGTCGCCGTCGAGGAGGTGGGTGGTGCGGCCGTTCGGGACGTAGCCGGCGGCGGCGTAGAGGCGCTGGGCGCGTTCGTTGGATCGGCGGGTCCACAGCGTCGTGCGGGTGTAGCCGAGGGCGTGGACCGCGCGGAGGAGGTGCTGTCCGTAGCCGTTCGACCAGTGGGAGGGGTGGACGAACACCATCGACACGTGACCGTACCCGGGAATCAACGCACCCTCGCCGTCGTCGGCGCGCCCCGGCTCGACCAGGGCCATACCGACCACCGTCCCGGCCTCGGCAGGCATCGCCCCGGGTCCGCTCGTCGCCGCCGCGACCCGCGCCGGAGCGACCTCGGACTCGCCCCGTCCGGCCGTCGAACCAGCGGGTGCCGACCCGTCCGCAGCACCCGCGCGTCCGGTCGGGGAGCAGGCAGGTCCGGCGAGTGGCGGTGCGGGCTCGGACGGAGCTGGAACAGCCACCGGTCCAGCAGGTCCGGGCGCGGCGAGCACGTCCGCCGGAGCCACAGATTCCGTCGGGGAATGGGCAGATCCGGCCACGGAACCGGCGAGGTGCGGTGCGGGCTCGGTGGGCGCCGACCCGAATGAAGCTGGAGCAGCCACCGGACCGGCAGGCGCAGGCGCGGGCAGGGTGGCGATCAGGACCTGGGCGTCCGGGGCGGCCAGCTTCTCGCGGACGCGGGCGAGGCGTTGTGGGGTTGGCGGGAGGCCGCGGGCGGCGTTCGCCGCGTGCCAGACGTCGGCTGCGGCGGGCAGGTCGGCGGGGTGGGCAGAGCGGACGGCGATCACTCGGACGATTGAAGCACCTGACGGGTCAGTGGGGTCAGTCGCTGGCAGAGGGTGGGATGGGGCCAGGTGACGTCGCGGAGCTCGTCTGTGTAGGAGCTCCAGTAGTGGCCGCTGCCGTCGTGGTCGAAGTAGGCGTGGGACTCGTACGCGACGCGGTGCAGCGGGTCGTGGATCCAGGCTCGCGGGTGCATGAGGCCCCACGAGGGCGGGCCCATCGGCATGTAGCCGCTGACGAGCAGGGCGCGGCGGTCGCCGATGGCGCGGAGGGCGTCGACGGTCTGCTGGGCGGCGCGTTCCCAGATCAGGGCGCCGGCGCGGCCGTCGGCGGCGAGGCGGGTGGGCTCGTTGAGGAGGCCCAGGCCGATGACGGCGGGGTTGTCGGCGGCGGGGGCCATGCGGCGCCAGAAGTCCGCCAGCGCGGTGGTCGGCAGGCCGGGGGCGCCGAGGCGCAGGAGGGTCTGCTGGTGGCGGCCGCCGCCGAGAGCGAAGTCGCCGTACCCGTGCAGGTCAAGCACGACGAGGAGGCCGGCGGCGCTGGCGTGGTCGAGCGCGAGGCGGACCCGGGCGACCTCCTCGGAGGACAAGGGCCCGAACGGGACGGGCTGGAGGCGTTCCCAGTTGACGGCGAGGCGGACGAGGCGGATGCCGCGCGAGGCCAGGAACTCGTAGCTGGAGGGGGTCTCGTACGTGTAGTCGTCGCCGTACCGGCCGGGGTTGGCGCTGCCGAAGCCGCCGTTGACCTCGGAGGTGGCGAAGGAGCCGGCGGCCAGGTTGACGCCGCGGAGGTAGCCGGCGGAGGTGCCGTGGCGCTCGACGACGTGGGCCTGCGGGCCGACGACGTCGACGTCCATGCCGTGCGCGACCGGGCGGTAGACGGCCATCGGGTAGTTGGCCGGCCAGGTGCCGGCCGCCCAGGCGGTGACGGGCAGCCCGACGGCGTCGGCGGCGGTGTACCAGGCCTCGGCGACCGCGGACCACTGCGCCGCGTCGCGGTCGGCGGGCCAGCCGATCTCCCCGATGAACCCGGTCGCGTTGTTGCGGCGCAGCCAGGCGGAGAAGTTGGCCAGCCCGGCGACGGCCCTGGCCTGGACGATGTCCGTGGTGCACACCGTCTGCAGCGCGCGCGGCCACGACACCGGCACCACCAGCGCCGTCACGAGCAGCAGCAGCACCATCGCCAGCGCCGGAGCTTTGCGAGCCACCGCACGCCACTGCCCGACCGCCCCCGGGTCACACCCCCGGGAACCCCGAAAAGCGGCTCACAGGCAGGGCCTAGGCCTTCCTGGCCACACCCCCGTAGACGGAGACCTGGGTGTCGGTGACGTCGGGTGAGACCTCGGCGTCGGGGCGCCACTTCGTGACGAGCGGCAGGCCGGGGTCGACGAGCTCCAGCCCGGTGAAGAACCGGGCGATGTCGGCGTGCGGGCGGACCTGCATCGTCACGCCCTGGCGGGCGTAGATGGCGGCGACGTGCTCCCAGGCGACGGGGTCGAAGTCGCCGGTGAGGTGCGACAGCGCGAGGTAGCTGCCGGACGGCAGGGCGTCGACGAGCTCCTGCACGATCCGGTACGGCTCGTCGGCGTCGCCCACGAAGTGCAGGATCGCGATCAGCAGCAGGCCCACCGGCTGGTCGAAGTCGATGACCTCGCGCAGCTGCGGCGAGTCCAGGATCCGGCGGGTGTCGCGCAGGTCGGCGTCGATGTACTCGGTGCGGCCCTCGGGCTTGCTGGTCAGCAGCGCGCGGGCGTGGGCGAGGACGATCGGGTCGTTGTCGACGTAGACGATCCGGGAGTCGGGCGCGATCGCCTGGGCGACCTCGTGCACGTTGGGTGACGTCGGGATGCCGGTGCCGATGTCGAGGAACTGCCGGATGCCCGCCTCGCGGGCCAGGTGCTCCACCGCGCGGCGCAGGAACGCCCGGTTCTCGCGCGGGGGGATGCGGCTGTTGGGGTTGGCCCGCAGGCCGGCCTCGGCGGCGCCCCGGTCGGCGGGGAAGTTGTCCTTGCCGCCCAACAGAAAGTCGTAGACCCGGGCCGGGTGTGGCCGGTCCGTCTGCAGGTCGACCGGCTCGCGGGCCTCGTCGGGCTTGGGCTTCATCCAGTCGGCGCCTGACATGTCCCACTCTCCGCCAGTTGTGATGCCATGTGTGATCGATCGGACGGCTGGATCATATGCCGGGACATCACCCTCCGTCACTCTCGACCACGTGCGGCGACGATGCGGCTACGTGGCGTGAACGATGGTCACGCGGTCGCCGGCCCGGACGCCGAGCAGCTCGGCGGCGCTGCCACCGTTGACCGCGACGGCCAGGTAGCCGGCGGAGTCGGTGAACACCACGAGCCCGCCGGCGGGCGCGTCGCCGAAGGTGCCGCCCGAGACGGCCGACGCACCGTTGACGGTGACCACGCCCCCGGGGAAGGAACCGGGCGAAGCCAGCTGCAGGTTGCCGAACCGGTCGACCGTCAGTACCGAGGCCACCACACCGGACGGCGTCACCTCGAGGAACGGCGGCGGTAGTCGTACAAGAGCCGCGGTGGCACTTCCTGCCAGGGACAGGTCGGCGCCGGCGGCGAGGCGGGCGGCCACCGGGGCGAACACGTCGCGGCCGTGGAAGGTGCGCGACACGTCCGGCGCGAACCACGCCGCGTTGGTGAGGTGGACGGCGCGACGGATGCCGCCGAGGGCCTCCGCCGCCGGGATCAGCAGGCCGTTGTCCGGCCCGACGAGGAACCCGCCGTCCGCGGCCTCGATCGCGATCGGCCGGCGTGCGGTGCCGACCCCGGGATCGACGACGGCGAGGTGTACGCCACGCGGCAGCGACGGCACGGTCTGTGCCAGCACGTGCGCCCCTCGGCCGATGTCGCCGGGCGGCACGAGGTGCGTCACGTCGATGACCCGCGCGGCGGGCGCCAGGCGGGCGATCACCCCGTGGCAGGCGGCGACGAACCCGTCCTCGAGCCCGTAGTCGGTGGTGAAGGAGATCCAGGGGTCCATCAGGATAGTGTCGGACGCATGCGGCTCTGCGTGTTCATCGAACCTCAGCTCGGCGCCACGTACGAGGACCAGCTCGCCTTCGCGCAGCACGCCGAGCGGCTCGGCTTCGAGGGCTTCTTCCGCTCGGACCACTACATGGCGACCCGCGGCGGGGCGCCCGGCCCGACCGACTCGTGGGTGACGCTCGGCGCGCTCGCCCGCGAGACGTCCACGATCCGCCTCGGCACGCTGGTGTCCTCGGCGACGTTCCGGCTTCCGGGGCCGCTCGCCGTGGCGGTGGCGCAGGTCGACGCGATGAGCGGTGGCCGGGTCGAGCTGGGGCTCGGCACCGGATGGTACGAGCGGGAGCACCTGGCGTACGGGGTTCCGTTCCCCCCGGTCGGCGAACGGTTCGACCGGCTGGAGGAGCAGCTGGAGATCGTGACCGGGCTGTGGGCGACGCCGGACGGCGCCACGTTCAGCTACCAGGGCCGCCACTACGACCTCACCGACTCGCCCGCGCTACCGAAGCCCGCGCAGCGGCCCGGCCCGCCGATCATCGTGGGTGGCAAGGGCCTCAAGCGGACCCCGCTGCTGGCGGCGCGGTTCGCCGACGAGTTCAACGTGCCGTTCTCGAGCCTGGCGGAGACCACCGCGTCC
The DNA here is from genome assembly GCF_039531485.1 of Dactylosporangium maewongense. Classification (NCBI taxonomy): domain Bacteria; kingdom Bacillati; phylum Actinomycetota; class Actinomycetes; order Micromonosporales; family Micromonosporaceae; genus Dactylosporangium; species Dactylosporangium maewongense. The sequence goes on from NZ_BAAAQD010000018.1 coordinate 45,592, forward strand.
TACGACCGGGTCGTCGCCGCGATCGAGGCCGAGGGGCGCGACGGGCGGGCGCCGATCGTGTTCTCGTTCGCGCAGACGATCGTGTGCGGCGCGACCGAGGCGGAGGTCCGGCGGCGGGCGGAGGCGTCCGGGCTCGACCCGAAGGGGCCGCCGGCGTCGGGCGGGCAGTTGTACGGCACGCCGGCGCGGGTGGCGGAGCAGCTGGCCGACTTCATGAAGGCGGGCGCGTCGCGGGCGTTCCTGCAGGTGCTCGACCTGCACGACCTGGAGCACCTCGACCTGCTCGCCACGGAAGTGGCGCCGCTGCTCCCATAAGCTAGGCCGGTGCCCGAAGGCGACACCGTCTGGAACACCGCCCGCGTGCTCGCCGACGCCCTGGACGGTCACGAGCTGACCCGCAGCGACTTCCGGGTGCCGAAGCTCGCGACCACGGACCTCGCCGGCTGGCGGGTGCACGAGTCCGCCAGCTACGGCAAGCACCTGCTGCTCCGCCTGAGCCGCGAGCCCGACCGCGCCTACACGCTGCACTCGCATCTGCGGATGGACGGGGCGTGGCGCACGTACCGTCCGGGCGAGCGCTGGACCGGCCGCCCCGCGCACCTGATCCGGGTCGCGCTGCACACCCCGACGGCCGTCGCCGTCGGCTTCCACCTGCACGAGCTCGCGCTGGTGCCGACCAGGGACGAGCGCCAGTTGATCGGGCACCTCGGGCCCGACCTGATGGGCGACGGCTGGGACCCGGCGGAGGCGGTCGCGCGGCTCGCCGCCAGGCCCGACCGGCACATCGCCGACGCCCTGCTCGACCAGCGCAATCTCGCCGGCATCGGCAACCTGTACAAGGCGGAGGTCCTGTTCCTCAGGGGTGTCAACCCGTGGACCGAGGTCGGCGCGGTGCCGGACCTGCCCGCGATGGTGGACCTGGCGCACCGGCTGCTGAACTCCAACCGGGGCCGCTGGACGCAGACGACGACCGGTTCGCTGCGCCGCGGCGAGACCAACTGGGTGTTCGAGCGCGCCGGGAGGGAATGCCGTCGATGCGGCACCCGGATCGAGCGCTGGACCGGCGGCGACCACGACCGGATCACGTACTGGTGCCCGCGCTGCCAGCCGGTTGTCTCCGCGACACCTGGCCCGTAGGCTGCGAACTCGCTGGTCAGGCGAGGGAGTGCTGGGCGTGCACGGAGTTCACCGGTTGGGTCCGACGGATCGGACGCTGCTGTGGGGCACGGCGGCGCTGATCGTGTTCACGCTGGGTGCCGTCACGGTCGCGCGTTCGAACGGCGGACCGGTCGTGGGCGCCGACGACACCCACCTCTGCTACAACTCCGCGGGCGTCGGGGCCGCCTGCCTGCCGCCGGCTCCCACCGGTTTCGACGATGCCACTGTACCGTCAGCGCCGGCACCGTCACCCGTCGCCACGACCTCGTCAACGGCGCCGCCACCGGTGGTGCCGCCGGTGGTGCCGCCGGTGGTGCCTTCGCCCACCTCGAAGCCGCCCTCATCCACCGCCGTCTCGCGGTCGCCGGCGGCGAAGAAGACCGTCCCGGCGTGGGCGGTGGGCGTCGCCTACAAGGTCGGGGCGCAGGTGACGTACCAGGGCGGCGTCTATGCGTGCAGGCAGGCGCACAGATCACAGTCGGACTGGTCACCGCCCGCCGCTCCCGCGCTGTGGAGTCGGCTGTCGTGAGGCTCACGCCCGCGCACTGATCGTTGCGGGCACGCGGTAGGGTCTTGGGCGTGACGCTGGGTGTGGTGTTGTACCGGTGCATCACCGGCTGAGCCGGCGGGGGCTGTTCGCCGCCTCGGCCGCCGCGCTCGTGGCTTCCGCGCTCGGCGCCTGCGACGGCACTCCGCTCGCCTCCGCGACCCCGGTCCCGACCCTGCGACCGCCCGACGGCACGCCGCTGGCCGTCTGGGAGCTGACCGGCGGCCTGGTCGGCACGGCGATGCTCGCCCTGCGCGCGCCCCGCCTCGTCGTCTTCGGTGACGGCGACGCGATCGCTGATGCCGCGTACCGGTCCCGCCTCGACCCGGACGCGCTGCAGAGCCTCGCCGCGGGCCTGCTCGCCGACCTGGGCTCCAGCGACGCGCAGAAGCCGCGGTCCGCGGCGCCGACGATCCTCAACGCGCCCGTGACGAGGGTGAGCACGTGGTCGCCGTCGGGGCCGCTCGCGTTCACCGCCGAGGGGTTCGACGAGCTGAAGACCGACCACGTCTACGCCGACGTCCTCTACAACGCCCGCGACCGCCTCGCCGCCGTGCACAAGTCGGTGGCGGCGACGGCCCAGCCGTACCTGGCGGACCGGGTGAGGCTGGTCGCGATGCCGGTCGACGGCGAGCCCGCCACTGTGAACCCGTGGCCGGCAGACGTGAAGCTGCCCGCCCCCGACGCCGGCGGCCTCCGCAAGGCGGACCTTTCCGGCGAGGACGCGCGGGCCGTGGTCCGCACCCTGACCCGCGACCTGGACCAGCGCGGCGCCTGGCCCGCGTACACGTCGGCGTCCGGCGACACGGTCAGAGCCAGCTGGCGCTACCTGCTCCCCAACGAGTAACCGCCGCGCGGCGCACGGGACGCGGCACGCTTCAGGCGGTGCTGGCCCGCGGGGTCGAGCGCAGGTCCGACATCGCCTCGGCGACGCCCTTCAGGAACGCTGTCGCATCCGCCAGGTTGCCGATCGTGGCGCTGTCCTCGGCGACGCAGCCGGCCGCCGCCGTGACGAACTGCTCATACGCCGACACGCCCTGCTCCAGCTGCGCCGCCAGGGACGCGTGGGCGGGCCGGAGCGAGTCGCCGGCCGGGCCCAGGCTCATGGCACGCTCGACGGACGCGGTCCGCTGGGCCAGGTCGCGCAGCGACTGCTCGGCGACGGTCGCGTCCAGCACGGCGGCCTCCGCGTGCGGGCCGAGCCGGCCGACCAGCCCGGCGAGCATGGCCGAGGCGCGGTCGAGGCGCCGCCACGGCTCGGCGACCGTCAGGCCGCGGAGCTTGAACGACTCGCGCTGCCGGCCGAACTCCGCGATCGCCGTGCGCCCCGCGGGCAGCTTGGCGACGATCCCGACGAGCTTCTCCCGGGCCTGGGCACCGACGAGGGCCGGGTCGGGCTCGGGCGGCACCGGCAGGGCCCGGAAGGCCCGCAGGTCCATCCAGCGCCAGATGGCGATCGCGATGGAGCCGCCGGCGCCGGCCGCCCAGAAGGCGTCGGGCAGCCCGAGGCCGCTGTACGGCACGAGAATCGCGGTGGCACCGGTCAGCAGGCCGGCCCGCACGGACCAGCCACGCGCGGAGCGGTGCAGCCGCCGCAGTCGCTTCAGATGCTTCGCCCGCTCCGACGCCATGACCGGCACTCCCCCCAATAGACCTTGAACTCGTCAGCCGGCGCTGGCGGTGTCCCCCGCTTGCTTGTCCTTCAGGCTCGCCCGGATCTCGTCGAGGCGGGCGACGCCGGCGTCCCGCGGGCCCGGGGAGGCCGCGGCGGGCGTGCTGGGCGTCGCGGGCGCGGCGGCGAGCTGGTCGCCGGCCATGCTCGCGCGGATCTGGTCGAGGCGGGAGCTGCCGGCCATGTCGAGCGTGGTGCGCTGGACCTCCAGCATGCGGCCCTCGACGGAGTTGGAGGCGAGCTCGGCGCGGCCCATCGCGTTGGCGTAGCGGCGCTCGATCTTCTCGCGCACCTCGTCGAGCGACGGCGTGTTGCCCGGCGCGGCGAGGCCGCTCATCGACTCGAGGGACTTGGCGACGGTCTCCTGCATCTTGGCCTGCTCGAGCTGGCTGAGCAGCTTGGTGCGCTCGGCGAGGCGCTGCTGCAGCAGCATCGCGTTGTTCTCGACCGCGCGGCGGGCCTGGGCGGCCGCGTTGAGCGACTGGTCGTGCAGCGTCTTCATGTCTTCCATGCCCTGCTCGGCCGCGACGAGCTGGGTGGCGAAGATCTGCGCGGTCTGCTCGTATTCCACGGCCTTGGTCTCGTTGCCCTCGGCGCGGGCCTTGTCGGCGAGGGTGAGCGCCTGCCGGGCCGAGGCCTGCAGCTTCTCGACCTCACCCATCTGCCGGGACAGCCGCATCTCGAGCTGCCGCTGGTTGCCGATCACGGCCGCGGCCTGCTGCACCAGGGCCTGGTGCTGGCGCTGCGCCTCCTCGATCGCCTGCTGGATCTGCACCTTCGGATCGGCGTGCTCGTCGATCTTGGCGCCGAAGAGCGCCATCAGGTACTTCCAGCCCTTCACGGCGGGATTCGCCATCTCGCGGTCCTCTCTGCGCCGGCACTACAAACGTGCGGCTTCCATCGTGTCAGGCGAGCGCGAGAGCGTCACGCCCAGCGTCAACTCAAACGGTGGGATAATGCGGACAAAGCGGTGTGAAACACGTGCGACTCAGGGTGATCTCAGGGATGCGCACTACTGCACCTGCTCCCCGGTGAGCGCCGAGCGTGACAGCCGCTCCGCCTCCGCCAGACCGTCGCGCATGCCCTCCAGTCCCGCGGCGAGCTCTGCCACCTTCACCGCCGTGAGCGACGTGCCGACGTCGGACGCCGCGTGGAGGGCCAGCAGCTCGGCCATCCGCGCGACCAGCCCTTCGAGACCCAGTACAGCGGACTGCATCCGCGCGAGCAGCATCTCGCGGGCGTCGTGCAGCCGCCGTGCCACACCGAGCTGGTCGGTCACCGCCCGCAGGGCCCGCTCCCGCTCCGCCCGCAACGGCCCCGCCGGCAGCCCGTCGATCCCCTGCGTCAACTGCGCCCGGTCGTGCTCGAGCCGGGCGACGTCGATGCCCGCCGACGTCCGCTCGACCAGCGTCACCTGACCGGCGAACCTGACCAGATCTCCCAGCGCCTCGGCCGCCCGCTCGTCGACCCCGGCCACCTGCACCCGCAGGACGGCGTCGGAGGGCGTCTCCGCTTGCCGATGCAGCGTCTGTACCGCCGACTCTGCCCTCCGCAACCACCGCTCAGCGTCCCCACCACGCGCCGGCACCGGCAGATGCCGCGCGGACCGCCTACCCGGCCCCCGCCCGAACAGCGCACCGACGCCGATCCGGACGCCGTACACGACGCCGGCAACGGCAAGCCCCACCGGAATCCCGGCAAGCACCCCAGCCGGAGCGAGCGCGGCGCCGACCGCCCCACCCACTCCACCCAGCACACCGGCCGCGACGAGCCCCCAGGGCTCGGTCAGCTGCTCCTTCACACCCACAACTGCAAGTCTGCCTTCCACTGACGAGCACCGAACAAGACCGAAGTCAATCCGACTGTCAGAAGCCACCAAGCACACCCGGCCCCCAGTGTGGCAGGCCCGATCGAGTCCGCCACGCCTCCCGTTTCGCCGCGGCGTCGCCGGTACGCCCCGCCGCCCCTCACCCTCCGCGCGCAGCCGGACGGGGCACCCGAGCAACGGCCGAAACGCACGGCCGGCGGCCCGACGGCGATGGGCGAGCGGCGGCGGCACAGCGGAGACACGGGCGGCGGCTCGACGGAGGCACGACAGGGACCCAAACGGCGCCTACGGCGCGGCCGACGGGCCAGTGGCCCTCTGGCTATGGGCAGCGTGGAGGGACGGGTGGTCGCGGAAACGACCGGTGGCGCGCGAAGGCGTCAGGCGGCGTAGACGACTTCGCGCGGGTTGCGGGTCGCGCGCAGTGTCGTGCGGAGCGGGCCGTCGTGGCGCACCGCTACCGACAGCTTCGCGTCGGTGGTGACCTTGGTCTTCGGGCCGCTGCGGCCGGACAGCCGGGCTTCCGGCGCGGACGGGCCTGCTCCCGCGGCGGCTGGGTCGGATGCGGGCGCGGCGTCCTGCGTGGACTCGGGCGCACCGACCGGGACGAGCACGCGTGGCAGGTCCTCCGCGGTGGCGAGCGTGTCGCTCACGTCGCGCAGCACCTCGGACAGCGCGGCACCGAGCGCCTCACAGATGGCGGCCAGCAGCTCGCTGGACGCCTCCTTCTGCCCGCGCTCGATCTCGGACAAATAGCCGAGACTGACGTTGGCGGCGGTCGACACCTCGCGCAGGGTCCGGTGCTGGGCCTGCCGCCGCGCACGCAGCGCGTCACCGATCACTCGACGAAGCAGCACCTTGGCACCCCCTCTGAGGCAGTCCGCGAATGGGTTCCCCGCGAAAACTGGTACCCGCCACGGTACCTGGTGCGGCGCCGATCGACACCCTACCCCGCCGTTATCGCGAGGTGATGGTGGTCGCCAGCACCTCGGCGAGGAGCGTGACGGCCGCTTCGACGGCGCCCGCGCGGACCTCGGAGCGGTCACCCGGCAGGGTGAGCTCCCGGACGGCGGCGTGCTCGGGCAGGGGTCCGGCGACGGCGACGTACACCCTGCCGACAGGCTGGCCACCCTGCGGATCCGGGCCCGCGACGCCGGTCGTGGCGGCCGCCCAGTCGGCGTCGCAACGCTCCCGCGCCCCGGCGGCCATGGCGGCCGCGACGGACGGATCCACCGGTCCATGCGAGTTCAGCAGCGGCGGCGGTACATCCAGCAACGCCGCCTTCAAATCCGTCGCATACGCGACCATCCCGCCGCGGAACACCACGCTCGCCCCGGGCACGGCGACGAACTCGGCGGCCAGCAACCCTCCGGTCAGCGACTCGGCGACCGCGAGCGTCTCGCCCCGCCCCTGCAGCGTCGTCAGCACCTCAGCCGCACTCACGCCGTCACCTCCGCCACGTCCCGGCGCCGCGCGCACCGAAGGCGAGCCCGCGTACACCGAGGGCGAGTTTGCGTGGGTCCAGGGCGAACGGTCCGCTCATGCGACCGGCTCGTCCGCCACGGGCGCGACCGCCGGCGCGGCGATCGGCGTGCTCAGCATCTGGTCCTGGGCGGCCAGCCGGTCGGCCTCGCCGAACGTGTCCGGCCCGCCACTCGCGACGCTCGCGCGGCGGCGGCGCAGGGAGTCGCGGCGCACCCGGTACGCCCGCACGACGTAATCCAATCCAGTGACGACCGTCACGATGAGGGCGCCCGCCATCAGCCACGGTCCCACGGCGGCGAGCCCGTCCGGCAGCGGCGTGAGGTACCAGCCGATCGCCAGGATCTGCAGGGCCGTCTTCGCCTTGCCGCCCCGGCTCGCGGGGATGACGCCGTGCCTGATCACCCACAGGCGCAGGGCGGTGACCCCCCACTCGCGCACGAGGATGAGCACGGTCACCCACCAGGGCAGCCGGTCGTACAGCGACAGCAGCACCAACGCCGCGCCGGTCAGCGCCTTGTCGGCGATCGGGTCGACGACCTTCCCGAAGGAGGTGACCAGGTTGTACGTGCGGGCGATCCACCCGTCGACGTAGTCGGTCGCCGACGCGACGACGAACGTGATGCCCGCCGCGAGCTGCCAGCCGGTGTCGGTCAGCCCGCCCGCCACGACGAAGAAGACGAAGACCGGGACGAGCACCATCCGCACGACGGTCAGGACGTTGGCCGCGTTGAGCAACGGGACGGGCTTGAGAACGGTCATGAGGCCGCCGGACTGATCATCTCGATCGGGACGGCGACCAGGTCGACGCCGACGCTGTCGACGACCCTGGCCCGGACGAGGTCACCGGGGCGCAGCGAGAACGGGTCGAGCCCGTCGCCGGCGACGAGGGTCGTGGAGCCGTCGACCTCGGGCGCCTGGTGCCCGGCGCGCCCCTCGACCGAGTCGTCGAGGAGATAGTCGACGAGGACGTCGACCTGGGATCCGATCCGGTCGGAGGCACGCTGCGCGCAGAGCTCCTCGGCGAGGGCGCTCATCCAGTCGTACCGCTTCTTGATGTCGCTCTCGGACACCTTGTCGGGCAGGTCGGCGGCCTCGGTGCCGTCCTCGTCGCTGTAGTCGAACACGCCGACCGCGTCGAGGCGGGCCTCGGTGAGGAAGCGGGCCAGCTCGTCGACGTCCTCGCGGGTCTCGCCCGGGAAGCCGACGATCACGTTGCTGCGGGCGCCGGCCTCCGGGTCGAGCTTGCGGACCGACTCGAGCAGCTCCAGGAACCGCTCGGTCGACCCGAAGCGCCGCATCCGCCGCAGGACCGGCTCGCTGGAGTGCTGGAACGACAGGTCGAAGTACGGCGCGACGCCCGGCGTGGTCGCGATCGCCTCGACCAGCCCCGGCCGGGTCTCGGCCGGCTGCAGGTACGACACCCGCACCCGCACGATGCCGCTGACCGCCGCCAGCTGCGGCAGCAGGCGCTCCAGCAGGCGTGGGTCGCCGAGGTCCTTGCCATACGAGGTGGAGTTCTCGCTGACGAGCACCAGCTCGCGGACGCCGGTGGACGCCAGCCACTCCGCCTCGGCGAGCACCTCGTCCGGGGTCCGGGACACGAACGCGCCGCGGAACGACGGGATCGCGCAGAACGAGCAGCGCCGGTCACAGCCGCTGGCCAGCTTGAGGGGCGCGACCGGCCCCTTCTCGAGCCGCTGCCGCATCACGCCGCGCAGGTGCGCCGGCAGGTGGCCCGGCACGACCACCTCGACCGCCTCGCGGCGCGCCACCGGGGTCAGCGGCAGCAGCGTGCGCCGGTCGCGCGGCGCGTGCGAGGCGATGGTCTCGCCGGCCATGATCGCGTCGAGGCGCGCCGCCATGTCCGGGTAGTGGTCGAAGCCGAGCACCGCGTGCGCCTCGGGCAGCTCACCGGCCAGCTGTTCGCCGTACCGCTCGGCGAGGCACCCGGTCGCGACGACCTTGGCGCCCGTGTCGGCGGCGGCGAGCAGCGTGTCGATCGAGTCCTGCTTGGCCTTGGCGACGAACCCGCAGGTGTTGACGACGACCACGTCCGCGTCGGTGCCGTCGGTGGTGACCGCCCAGCCGCCGGCCGCGAGGCGGGCGGCCAGCTCCTCGGAGTCCACCTCGTTACGAGCGCAGCCGAGGGTGAGCAGGGCGACGCGACGGTCAGCATTGGCGGGCATGCTCCGAGGGTACCGGGCCGATCGGGGCTCAGGCTGCGGGGAAGGGGTCGCGGAACGTGAACGCATCGGATGACGGGCCCTTGCGTCGCAGCAGGTCCAGCCGCTCCCCCGCCTCCTCGACCGTCGGGATGTGCCCCGCCGGGATCCACCAGTTGACGGCGTACACGTCCCCGAGTGGCACGAACCACTCGCGCCGCCGTCGCAGCACGTCGAGGTGACCGCTGCGGAACGTGAAGTCCCGCAGCGTCTCGAGGCTCTCCCACACGGACAGGTTGACGAGCAGGTCGACGCCGAACGGGCGCAGCGAGGTCGCGTCGGCCCCGCCGTCGTCGACGAGCCGCCAGACGAACCCCGGCCAGCCGTCGGCGATGGCGTTGATCCGGTCGAGGTCCCCGTAGAAGCCGGCCATGCGGGGGTCTTCCTTCGGCCCGACGGTCCGGCCGACGTTCAGCTGCGCGAGGTGGAAGGTCATGGCGTCATTCTAAAACTAACCATGGTTATTTTTGGTACCGCCTAACGGTCACACAGCACCCGTCCGGCCGGGGGTCGATCTGGACCCGCTCCCCGAGCGCCCCTTCCAGCAGCGCCAGGTTCGCCCCGCAGACCAGCGCCGCGTGCGTCCTCGCCACCCCGTCGAACGGGCAGTTCCGCAGCCGCCACACCGCACCGTCCTCGTACGGCTCGTACCCCAGCCCCCGCAGCAGCTCCTCGTCGCTGGTCGCGTCCCGCTTCAGGCGCTCGCCCTGCCGCCGCGCCGCCTCGTACAGGACCGGCTCCACCCCGGCCTCCTCGACGGCGTCGGCGAACACCGTGGCCAGGGTCCGGTAGTCCCGCGGCGGCAGGCTCAGCTCATGTTCGGCCGCGGCTCGCCGGTACAGCTTCGACGGCCGCCCCGCGCCGGGCCCGCTGCGCCCGTTGACCCGCGCGAACGACACCTCGACCAGCCCCGCCTCGGCCAGCCGGTCCAGATGGTGCGCGGCCAGGGTCCGCCCGATGCCCAGCCCGTCCGAGACCGCGTTCCGGCTGACCGCCTCCCCGCTGCGGGCGACGTACTCGTACACGGCCCGGCGCTGCGGCTCGGCCAGCGCTGCGATCGCATCGGCATCCACCCGACCAATCATCCCAGCAGCACAGCCACCACCGTCAGCGTCACCATCGACACCGCCGTGGACGCGACGACGGCGTCCCGCGGGAAGCGCCCGTCCACGCCGTACGCACGGGCGAACACGAACGTGTTCTGCGCGGTCGGCAGCGCGGCACACAGCACCGCCGCGAACAGCCCTGCGCCGTGCAGCCCGAGGACGTACCTGGCGAGCAGGAAGCACACGAGCGGCTGGACGCACGACTTGAGCACCACCGACAGCGCCACCTCGACCGGGCGGGCGGGCGCCTGGTCGGGGTCGTTCGTGCGTACCAGCGACAACCCCAGCGCCACGAGCGCGGACGGCACCGCGGCGTCGCCGAGCAGCGCCGCGACCCCGGCCAGCAGCGGCGGCAGCTTCAGCCCCACGGCCCCGAGCGCCACCCCGGCGACGCAGGCCAGCATCACCGGACTCCGCAGCGGCACCGTCACCAGCCGCCGCCACGCCCGCCCATCTGCTTCTTCCACCCGAGCCAGGTCCAGCGTCCCCAGGATCACCGGCGTGAGGATGGTCGTCTGGATGAGCAGCACCACCGCGATGAACGACGCGTCCCCGAGCACCTGCACCGCCACCGGTATGCCGAGGTTCCCCGCGTTGACGTACCCGGCCGCCATGCCCGCGATGGTCTGCTCCCCCAACGACCGCCGGAACCCCCACCGCGCCACCCCGAACCCGACCGCGCCCACCACCACCGTGGCACCCACGAACGCGGCGACCCCCTCCCCCGCGAACCCGGCGATCGGCCGCCGACTCAACGTGTCGAGCAGCGCCGCGGGCATCGCCACGTAGAACACGAACCGCCCGAGCACGTCCACCGCCCCGAGCCCCAGCACCCCGGTCCGCCCGGCGACGTAACCGACAGCGGTAAGCGCCCAGATCGGCACGAACGCCGCTAACACCCCCACCTCACCACGGCGCTCTCCCCCAGCACGACCACCCTCACCCGCTCACCCATGTCACCCACCCGTCCCGCGCGCCGGCCCTCCCTCGGACTGTCGCATCGTCCCCTCACCCCCCAACACCACCCCGCCCGCAGCGTCACCTTGAGCACACGACCCACGACCCCCGACCGCCGCCTCCGCCCGCCCGTTGATCGAAGGACAGACCTGGCCACGATGGCGACCACCCCCATCCTTCGATCACGCCCACGCCCACGAAGATCAGCGGCCGCCAACCGGCGACAGCCTGGGGACACCCACCGCACCGCCGCCCCCGACCAACTGGCGCCACCCGAACGCAGCAAGAGCAACACGGCAGCCACCGAGCTCCTCCCGCAGGAACCGCGCGATCACGCCTCGCCCCACACCTCCCGTCCCCGCGCACCGTGACTCGCGGCCATGAGGTCCATGAGGCGTCCCGCCTTGGTGGAGCCAACGCGCAACTGAGTCACGCGCCGTCGTCGGAGTCCTGGAGAGCGGCGAGACCTCAGGAACTCATCAGGCCTGACAAGAACGTCGCAGGCCTTGCAACCCTCTAGGAGCCAGCGACGCCACGGTCTCCAGGAACTCCATGAGGCAGCTGGCCGGCCTGGGAGGGGCCGCCGCGCACCTCGCGCGTCCCCAGCCACGAGAGCAGCAGCCGCTTGCGCGACAGCGGGGTCAGGCGTCGACTTCGGCGGCCTTGAACGGTGCGGCCCCTCGGAAGCTCGTCAGGGCTTGAGAAGGACGTCACGGCCCTTGGACAGCCCTCGGAAGAGCCGGCGACACCGCACATCTCCATGAAGCCCACGAAAGCGGTCAGCCTTGACGAGGCCGGCGCCGAGCTTGCAGGACCCAGCCGCGGAAGTGACAGCCGCTTGCGCGGCAGCGGGGTCAGGCGCCGCCTTCGGAGCCCTTCAAAGCGGTGAGGACCTCAGGGAGAACGTCGCGGACCTTGGAGCCCCCGGAAGGCCGACAACGCGGCGGGTCTTCACCCAGCCCACATGGCCGGCCGGCCTCGACGAAGCCGACACGCAGCTCACGCGCCCCCGTCGCAGAAGCAGCAGCCGCTTGCGTAGCAGCGGGGTCAGGCGCCGGCTTCGGAGTCCTAAAGAGCGGCGAGGACCTCAGAAAGCTCATCAGGCTTGATGAGGACGTCGCGGGCCTTGGAGCCCCCGGAAAGGCCACGCCGCAGGTCTTCACCAAGCCCCATGGCCGGCCGGGCTTGACGAGGCCGGCGCGCAGCTTGCAGGGCCCCGCCGCGGGAGTGGCAGCCTCTGCGTGGCAAGCGGGGTCAGGCGTCGTCTTCTGAGTCCTTCAGAGCGGTGAGGACCTCGGGGAGCTCGTCAGGCTTGATGAGGACGTCGCGGGCCTTGGAGCCCTCGGAGGGGCCGACGATGCCGCGGGTCTCCATCAGGTCCATGAGGCGGCCGGCCTTGGCGAAGCCGACGCGCAGCTTGCGCTGCAGCATGGAGGTGGAGCCGAACTGGCTGGTGACGACGAGCTCGATGGCCTGGAGCAGGAGGTCGAGGTCGTCGCCGATCTCCTCGTCGACCTTCTTCTTGGTGTCCTCGGGCTTGGTGGTGACGCCGTCGCGGAACTCGGGCTCGCGCTGCTCCTTGCAGAACTTGACGATGTCGTTGATCTCGGTCTCGCTGACCCAGGCGCCCTGGATGCGGATGGGCTTCGAGGCGCCCATCGGCAGGAAGAGGCCGTCGCCGCGGCCGATGAGCTTCTCGGCGCCCGGCTGGTCGAGGATGACGCGGGAGTCGGCGAGCGACGACGTCGCGAACGCCAGCCGCGACGGCACATTCGCCTTGATGAGACCGGTGACGACGTCGACGCTGGGGCGCTGCGTGGCGAGGACCAGGTGGATGCCGGCCGCGCGGGCCAGCTGCGTGATGCGCACCACCGAGTCCTCGACGTCGCGCGGCGCGACCATCATGAGGTCGGCGAGCTCGTCGACGACGACCAGCAGATACGGGTAAGGGCGGATCACCCGCTCGCTGCCCGGCGGCGCCGTGATCTGCCCGGCGCGGACCTTGCGGTTGTAGTCGTCGATGTGGCGGACGCCGGCGGCGGCCAGGTCGTCATAGCGCATGTCCATCTCGCGCACGACCCAGTCGAGCGCGTCGGCGGCCCGCTTCGGGTTGGTGACGATCGGCGTGACCAGGTGCGGGATGCCTTCATAGCTGGTCAGCTCGACCCGCTTCGGGTCGACCAGCAGCAGCCGCACCTCGTCGGGCGTCGCCCGGGTCAGCAGCGACACGAGCAGCGAGTTGAGGCAGCTCGACTTGCCCGCGCCGGTCGCGCCGGCGATCAGGATGTGCGGCATCTTCGCCAGGTTGGCCAACACATAGCCACCCTCGATGTCCTTGCCGAGGGCCACGATCAGCGGGTGATGGTCGCCGGCCGCGACGCGCGAACGCAGCACGTCGCCGAGCGCGACATTCTCGCGGTCGGGGTTGGGGATCTCGACGCCGACGGCGCTCTTGCCGGGGATCGGGCTCTGGATGCGCACGTCGGGCGACTTCACCGCATAGGCGATGTTGCGCGACAGGGCGGTGATCCGCTCGACCTTGACGCCGTGGCCGACCTCGACCTCATAGCGCGTGACCGTCGGGCCGCGGGTGAAGCCGGTGACGAGCGCGTCGACGCCGAACTGCTCGAACACGCTCTGCAGCGCCGCGGTCACCTCGTCGTTGGCCCGGGTGCGGCCGCGCGGGGCGTCGCCGGTGCCGAGCAGGTCCGGCGGCGGCAGCTTGTAGTCGGTGTCGGTGAGCGCGAGCTGCTCGGCGCGGGTCGGCAGCGGCGAGTGCTCCGGCGGGTCCTTCTCCTTCTCTTTCTCCTTGGCCTTCTTGCGCGAGGCGGCCGCGGGCCGTGGCAGCACGACGGTGTCGTGCACGATCGCGTCGTCGCCGAAGCCCCCGCCGGGGCCTCGGTCGGGGCCTCGGTCGGGCGCCGAGGCGTCGTAGCCGAGCGGGCCCTCCTCGTCGTCGAGCGGGTGCGGCAGCGCGGCCTGCCGGCGGCGGGCCGGTGCGCGGCGCGCCGGGCGCGGCTCCGGCTCCTCGTAGAGCTCCTCGAACTCCTCGTCGACGTCGAGGGTCGGGTCCTCGACGCGCCCGAGCGCGAGGTCGCGCAGCTGCCGCCAGCGCTGCGGGATGCGGCTGATCGGGGTGGCGGTGACGACCAGCAGGCCGAACCCGGCGAGCAGGAGCAGCAGCGGGACCGCGACCCAGGAGGTCACGGCCTTCTCCAGCAGGCCGCCGGCGGCGCGGCCGAGCAGCCCGCCGGCCTTGTCCATGAGCTGGGGGGCCTCGGGGCTGCCTGCCGCGAGGTGCATGAGGCCGGTGCCGCCCAGGAAAAGCGCGCTCCAGCCGACGAGGCCGCGGCCGCGGTGGTCCTCCTCGGGGTCGGAGCGCATGACCCGGATGCCGCCGACGACCAGCAGCACCGGCAGGATCGCCGCGGCGCCGCCGATGAACGTGTGGCAGATGCCGGCGAGCCAGTGCCCGACGGGCCCGGCGGACTGGAACCACAGCGCGGCGGTGAGCAGCACGGCGAGGCCGATGAGGCCCAGGCCGGCGCCGTCGCGGCGGTGCTCGGGGTCGAGCCCGCGCGCGCTGGCCGCCTGGCGGCCCACGGCCCGCGCGGCCCAGCCGACGCCGTGTGCGACACCCATCCAGACCGCGATCATGCCCCGCCCGAGCAGTCCGAGCGGCGTGGCGACCACGGCGCCGCCGCGCCGGCGCGCCCGTGGCGTCACCGTGCGGCGCGCCGCCGGAGCCCGCTTGGCGGCGGCCCGGGAGGTCGAAGCCGAGGTCGAGCGGCCGGTCGAGGCCACAGCCGTCCGCTTCGCCGGAGTCGTCCGTTTGGACGGCGTGCTCGACCCGCCGCGGGCGCTGGGGGTGCCACCGCGGCCGGCCTGAGAGGTGCGGCCCGCCATGGTCACACCGTAGCGGTAGGCTCCGACATTTCTTCGGAGCGGCGGGTCGTGTTCCGGCGCTTTCTGTAGCGCACGTAGATCCCGACGTAGGACACCGCCACCAGTACACCCACCAACACCTGCAACAGATGGGTGTAGCGCTCCGGATAGAGGACGCCTTCGATGTACTGGTCGATGAAGCCGCGCCCGACGCCGGTCTCGCCGGCCTTGCGGCGGGCCCAGTGCTCGACCAGCGTCAACGGGCAGGTGAGCGGGATGCTCACCACGGCGAGGCCCCAGGCGGCGGCCGCGAGATGCGGCCACAACGCCCTGGGCCAGCGCCAGGCGAGGAACCCGCCCAGCACCACGTACGCGAGATAGCCGAAGTGCACGACGAGCACGGTGGACGCCAGCACCTCGTACATCTCGCTAGACCTCCACCACCGTCGGGACGATCATCGGCCGGCGCCGGTACGCCTCGTTGACCCAGCGTCCGACGGTGCGCCGCACGATCTGCTGCAGCTGGTGCGGATCGGTGATGCCCTCGGTCGCGGCCTTGTTGAGCGCATCAGTGACCAGCGGCAGCACCGCGGCGAACACCGCCGGGTCGTCGGAGAAGCCCTTCGCCGACACGGTCGGGCCGGCGACGACCTTGCCGGTCACCGAGTCGATGACCACGGTCGCCGCGATGAACCCGCCGTCGCCGAGGATCCGGCGCTCGGTGAGCAGCGACTCGCCGACGTCGCCGATGGCGAGGCCGTCGACGTACACGTACCGCGACCGGATGTGACCGACGAGGGAGGCCTTGCCGTCGACGAGGTCGACGACGTCGCCGTCCTCGCAGAGCACGACCCGGTCGTCGGGGACGCCGGCGTCGCGGGCGAGCTGGGCGTGCGCCCGCAGGTGCCGCCACTCGCCGTGGACCGGCATGAAGTTGCGCGGCTGCACCACGTTGAGCAGGTAGAGCAGCTCACCGGCGGGTGCGTGCCCGGACACGTGGACCTTGGCGACGTCCTTGTGCACGACGAGCGCGCCGGCCCGGGACAGCTGGTTGATCACGCGGTACACCGCGGTCTCGTTGCCCGGCACCAGCGACGACGCGAGCACGATCGTGTCGCCCTCGCCGATCTGCACGTGCCGGTGATCGCCGTTGGCCATCCGGCCGAGGGCGCTCATCGGCTCACCCTGCGAGCCGGTCGACATCAGCACGACCCGGTCCTCGGGCAGCCCCATCGCCTCGTCGATCGGCACCAGCAGCCCCGCGGGGATCCGCAGCAGCCCCAGGTCGCGGGCGATGCCCATGTTGCGCACCATGGACCGGCCGATCAGCGCGACCTTGCGGCCGTGCAGGTGCGCGGCGTCGAACACCTGCTGGACCCGGTGCACGTGCGACGCGAACGACGCGACGATGATCCGCCCCTTGGCCCGGCCGAAGGTCCGCTCCAGGACCGGGCCGATCTCCCGCTCCGGGGTGACGAACCCGGGGATCTCCGCGTTGGTCGAGTCGGACAGCAGCAGGTCGACGCCCTTGGCGCCGATCCGGGCGAACCCGGCCAGGTCGGTGATCCGGCCGTCGAGCGGCAGCTGGTCCATCTTGAAGTCACCGGTGTGCAGCACGGTGCCGGCCGTCGTCGTCACGGCCACCGCGAGCGCGTCCGGGATGGAGTGGTTGACCGCGAAGAACTCGCACTCGAACGGCCCGAGCCGCTCGACCTGGCCTTCCTTGACCGTCAGCGTGTACGGCTCGATGCGGCGCTCGGCGAGCTTCGCCTCGACCAGCGCGAGGGTGAACTTCGACCCGACGAGCGGGATGTCGGGCTTGTGGGCGAGCAGATACGGCACGGCACCGATGTGGTCCTCGTGGCCGTGGGTGAGCACGATCGCCTGCACCTGGTCGAGCCGGTCGAGGATCGACGAGAAGTCGGGCAGGATCAGGTCGACACCGGGCTGCTCCACGTCGGGGAAGAGCACCCCGCAGTCGATGATGAGCAGCTTGCCGTCGAGTTCGAACACCGTCATGTTGCGCCCGATGGCGCCCAGCCCGCCCAGCGGCGTGACCCGCAGGGCTCCTGGAGTGAGGGGCGGCGGTGGTTCGAGCTCGATGTGTGCCACCGTCATAGGGCCACTCCGAGGTCGTTGTGATGTGCCATCTGGTCTGCGGTGCCAATCGTGCGGCCCGCCTCAGCGCAATCCTCCCGCAGCCGGCCGAGCTCCGCCGCGTTCGCCGGCACCAGCGGCGGGCGCACCGGCCCGGCGGGCAGGCCCAGCAGCGTCAGGGCGGCCTTGGTGAGGATGACTCCCTGCGTGCGGAAGAACCCGCAGAACGCGGGGAGCAACTGCAGGTGGAGCGCACGGGCGCGGGCGACGTCGCCCTCCTCGTGCGCCAGGATCATCCGCTTCGTCTCCGGCCCGAACACGTGCGTCGGCACGCCGACCACGCCCACGGCGCCGACCGACAGCAGCGGCAGGGTCAGCTTGTCTTCACCCGAGTAATACGCCAGATCGGTGCGCTTGATCACCCAGGCGCTCTCGCCGAGGTCGCCCTTGGCGTCCTTCACCGCGACGACCCGGTCGTGCTCGGCGATCCGGCACATGGTGTCGGTCTCGATCGCCACACCGGTCCGGCCGGGGATGTCATACACCATCACCGGCAGCCCGGAGGCGTCGCCGATCGACCGGAAGTGCTGGAGGATGCCCGCCTGCGGGGGTTTGTTGTAGTACGGGGTGACGACGAGCAGGCCGTCGGCGCCCGCCTTCTCCGCGGCGCGGGCCAGCTCGATCGTGTGGTGCGTGTCGTTGGTGCCGACGCCGGCGATCACCGTGGCCCGATCGCCGACGGCCTCGATGACGGCCCGCAGCACCTGGTCCTTCTCGGCGTCGCTGGTGGTCGCCGACTCGCCGGTGGTCCCGTTGACCACCAGGCCGTCATGGTCCTGGTTGTCGACCAGGTGAGCGGCCAGCCGCGCCGCACCGTCGACGTCGAGCGAACCGTCAGCGCGGAATGGCGTGACCATCGCGCTGAGCAGCCGGCCGAACGGCCGGCCGGGGTCGGAACCGGTGCGTGTCATACGCACAACCTAGCGGACGCCTTCCGGTCGCTCAGCTCAAGATTCCCAGCTGTACTGAGCGGCGGCGACCTCGGTGCCGTCAGCCAGCGTACTGATGGTGAAATCCGCGAATACGTTCGGCGCCACGCGCTGCAGCTCCTTGAGGCACGCGATCGCCACCTCACGGATCTCGACGTCCGCCGCCTCCGTCGCCCGCATCGTCACGAAGTGCCGCCACGCCCGGTAGTTGCCGGTCACGACGATCTTCGTCTCGGCCGCGTTGGGCAGCACCGACCGCGCCGCCTGCCGGGCCTGCTTGCGCCGGCTGGTGCCGTTCTCGACCTCGCTGAACCTGGCCTCCAGGCCCTCCAGCAGCTCGTTGTACGCGCGCAGCGCCGCCTCGGAGGCCTCGACGAACACCTTGTGCAGCGCCGGGTCCTCGGCGATCACGTCCGGCTCGACCATCTGGGCCTCGCGACCCGGCACATACCGCTGCGACAGCTGCGAGAAGGAGAAGTGCCGGTGCCGGACCAGCTCGTGCGTGAACGACCGGGACACCCCGGTCAGGTAGAACGTGACGGTGCCGTGCTCCAGCACCGACAGGTGCCCGACCTCGAGAATGTGCCGCAGGTAGCCCTCATTGGTCGCGGTCGCCGGGTTGGGCTTCTTCCACGACTGGTAGCACGCCCGGCCCGCGAACTCCGCCAGCGCCTGACCGCCATCCGCGTCCGTGTCCCACGGCACGTCCGCGGGCGGTTCGAAATGGGTCCAGGCGATGGCTTTGGCTTCGAGCATTTCAGGAGCCTACTAAACGAACAGCCAGTCGAATGGCGCCCACGGCAGGTTCCTGACCACTGAGAATATGAGCCACGCCACGAGGAATCCGATCAGCGTGCCGCTGGACAGCTGCATCATCGGCAGCACCTTACGGTTCGCCAGCCGGTTGATGGTCCAGCTCGCGTACATGTACGCGAGGAACGGCGCGGCGAACACCAGCATCGCGTGGTGGTGCGCCGCGGCCGGGATGTCACCGTGCAGCAGATACCAGGCCGCGCGCGTGCCGCCGCACCCCGGGCAGTCGAACCCGGTGAACAGCTTCATCACGCACGTCGGCGCGTCGGTCGCACCCGCCTGCGTCGGCCGCATGAGCAGCGTATAAGCCACCCCGCCGGACACCAGCGCGGTCAGGCCGAGCGGCGACACCCACCTCGGCGTCCGCTCCGCCAGCCTCGCGAGCCGCCCCTTCGGCGGTGTCACGTAGGCATACTGGTAGCCATACGGCGGCACCTCGTGACCACCCGCGCCAGGCTGGACCACGTCCGCGGCGGACCCACCGGGCAGAAGGTGCGCGGCCATCCCGTCACTGGCGGGCACGGCCTGAAGGGGTGACGTCACGCTCTTCACGCTACACCGTCCCAGCCACCATCCCCGCCACCGAGCACGCCCACGATCATGCGGCGGCAGCGCAGTCGTCAGGCCGGGCGGTCAGGCGGTCATCGCCTTGGCCAGGTCCACCGCGAAGTCACCCGCAACCGGTAATTCCACCCGCTCCAGCCCCAACCACCCCGCGAACCGCCGCAGCTCCGCCCACAGCGCCGAAGCCACCTCGGGGCGGGAAGGGGCGCCGCGCCCGGTCAGGGGCTCCACCCACACCGCCGGCACCAGCAGGGTCGAGGAGCGCCGGTCGGCCTTGAGGTCGACGCGGGCCACCAGGCGGTCACCCAGGAGGAACGGCAGGACGTAGTAGCCGTAGAGGCGCTGGAGCGGCGGCACGTAGATCTCGATGCGGTAGGTGAAGCCGAACAGCCGCGCCACGCGGGCCCGCTCCCACATCAGCGGGTCGAAGGGGCTGACGAGGGTGGCGGCGCCGATGCGGCGGGGAGTGGGGGCCTCGTGGTGCAGGTAGGCGCGGGGCTGCCAGCCCTCCACCTCGGTGGGGATGAGCTCGCCGGACTCGACCAGCTCGGCGATCGCGGTGCGGGCGCCGGCCAGGGGCAGGCGGAAGTAGTCGCGCAGCTCGGCCTCCGCGGCGATGCCGAGGGAGCGGGCCGCGACGCGGACCAGGTCGCGGTAGGCGTCGGCCGGGTCGGGGGTGGGGGCGGCGAGGACCGCGGCGGGGAAGATGCGCTCGGGGACGTCATAGACGCGGGCGAAGGACGAGTTGCGACTGGCGACGCTGACCTCGCCGGTGTAGAAGAGCCACTCGATCGCGGTCTTGGTGTCCGACCAGTTCCACCCCCAGTGGTCCTTGCTGCGGGGCTTGGCCAGGTCACCCTCGACCTCGTTGGCGGTCATGGGGCCCTTCGCGCGGATCTCTTCGAGGACCCGGCGGATCAGGTCGGGCTGCTCGCGGGCCAGGCGGACCATCCGCCCCCACGCGGCGCCGGACTGCATGCGCCAGCGCAGCGCCGGGTGCAGGTGGACCGGGACGAGCGACGCCTCGTGGGCCCAGTATTCGAACAGCTCGCGG
This sequence comes from Dactylosporangium maewongense, assembly GCF_039531485.1. NCBI lineage: Bacteria > Bacillati > Actinomycetota > Actinomycetes > Micromonosporales > Micromonosporaceae > Dactylosporangium > Dactylosporangium maewongense. Next base: position 65,966 of record NZ_BAAAQD010000018.1, read on the forward strand.
GGGCGCCGGTAGGCCATCCTGTCGAGCAGCTCGGTCGGGTAGGGGCCCAGGCGGCTGTAGGCGGGCAGGTAGTGCGCGCGCTGGACGACATTCACCGAGTCGATCTGCAGCAGACCTGTGCGGCCGAGGACCCGCTTCAGGTGGCGCCGCTCGGGGACGCCGGTGGGGACCCTGTCGGCGAAGCCCTGGGCGGCGAGAGCGATCCTCCGCGCCTGCGTAAGTGTCAGCACCCCGCGAGGCTAACCCCGGGGTATGACAAAAAAGGGGCGGCCCGAAGGCCGCCCCCTGGAACGAACGATCTATGCGCCGACGAGCGGCCGGGAAGGCTCCCCGGCGTCCTTCGCGTCGAAGGCGGCGCTCACCCGCCGGTCGATCTCGACGAGGTCCGGGTCGGGCACGTCCTCGACGACCGGGCCGGTGGAGGTGGCCGGGTTGGCCCGGCGCGCCGGGCCGGAGCTCTCCGAGGCGGGCTCCCGGATCGGCAGGGTGATCAGCAGGGCGATCATGAGCAGGATGTACGCGTTGCCGCCGATCAGGCCGAGGCCGTCGAACTTCATGTGGAAGGCCCACGGCGTGCGGCTGCACAGCAGCAGGTACGAGAAGATCCCGAAGATCATGATGTGGCGCCGGCGGCGGGCTTCGGTGCTGCGGTCGGTCGCGTGGTCGAGCAGGACCGCCATCGAGGGCAGGACCCACACGAGGTGGTGGATCCAGCTGATCGGGCTGATCATGCAGCCGACGAGACCGGTCAGCGCCAGCCCGGCGAGCTCGTCGCCGGCCTTGACCGCCTTGCGGACCCGCCACGCCCAGACGGCGAGCGCACCGAGCACGAGCAGCGCCCACAGCGGCTTCATCGGGTCCGGGTTGAACAGGCGGGCGACGAGGCCGCTGAGCGCCTGGTTGGACACGAACGTCGCGGAGCCGACGCGGTCGGTGTTCCACATCGCGTCGGTCCAGAAGACCCGCGAGGCGTCCGGCGCGAAGGTCGCCGCGGCCCAGGTCGCGGCGGCCGCGGTGGCCGTGGAGACGGCGGCGGCGCGCCAGCGGCGGGTCACCACGAGGTACAGGATGAACACACCCGGCGTGAGCTTGATCGCGGTGGCCAGGCCGACGCCGATGCCGCCGAGGCGCGAGCCCCCGCGGACCAGCAGCAGCAGGTCACCGACGACCATGAAGAGCAGCAGGATGTTGACCTGGCCGAAGTTGACGGTCTCGCGCACCGGCTCGAAGGCGGCGACGATGCCCATCGCGATGGCGAGGGAGAACCAGAACTGCCAGCCCTGACGCTTGATGACCGGGCCGATGAGCCAGGTGACGATGCAGCCGAGGGCGACGACGTTCATCGTCACGCTGATCGCGATCGCGGTGTGCCACCCGATCAGCGCCATCGGCGACATCAGCGCGGCGGCGAACGGTGGGTAGGTGAAGCCGTACGGCGTGCCGGGCACCAGGTAGTCGTAGATGTCGCCACCCTTGTTCACCCAGTAGTCCATGGCGCCGTAGTAGACCTTGAGGTCGAAATACCCGTTTCTCGCCGCGGCCACGTACAAGAAGGCCCACACGACGGCCCACACGGCCGCCACGATGAGCACCTGCTTGACCCGGGGCCGAAGCTTGGGCCGGACGGCCGTCAACACGGCGACTCGTCCTCGCTCCGCCACTTGTGCTGCCCTCCACTCGCTCGTTGCTGGCTACCTGCTGCCTGACTCAACGGTTGCTCGGGTCCAACTGTGACGAGCCGCCGCTACCCAGCCACGTGGCTCTTCACACAAATTCCGTAGCCACTCCGTGGCGCGGAACACACATCCGTAGGCTGCTGCGTCATGACGCACGGGTTCGTCCGACCGGCGCGACTCGACGACGTCGTCGAGATCACGCGAATCCAACTCACGACCTGGCGGGTCGCCTATCGGCGACTCCTGCCCCAACACATCCTCGACCAACTGGACGAGGACTGGATTACCCGCAGGTGGCGGGACGCAATCACGGAGCCGCCGACCCCCGAGCACCGGGTCCTGGTCGCGGTGGAGCAACAGGAGTCGCCCAGCGCCGGACCGACCTCAGCATACGTCGTGGGTTTTGCCGCGTCAGGTCCGGCAGACGACACCGCACTGGCTCCGGAGGAAGATCACACCGTCTTGACGAAGGCCGCCGCGATCACCGATGTCCTGGTTGAACCGAGGTGGGGACGGCGCGGCCACGGCAGCCGATTGCTGGCGGCTAGTGTGGATTTGTGGCGTACTGACGGATTCACGACAGCGCTTGCCTGGACATTCGCTGAAGACCGTGTTACGCGTCGATTTCTGGAGAGTTCCGGCTGGGCCCCGGACGGGGTCAGCCGGTCACTCGATGTTGATGATCTGCTCGTCCCGCAGGTCCGTTGGCACACGTCGCTCGAGGCCCAGGAAGACCCAGTCGTTACCTCGATGTGACCCTGTTGCGCCCGAATTGGGGCTTCCGGATCCCAGTATCTGGAATCATCAGACGAAACGCGAATCGGTTACGCAACGTGACGCTAGTCGAGCAGCGGGCCGAGCCCGACGGTCAGTCCCGGCCGGGTGACGACGGCGCGGACGGCGAGCAGTACCCCCGGCATGAAGGACTTCCGGTCGAACGAGTCGTGCCGGATGGTGAGCGTCTCCCCTGCGGCGCCGAAGAGCACCTCCTGGTGCGCGACGAGCCCGCGGGCCCGCAGCGAGTGCACCGGGATGCCTTCGACGTCGGTGCCGCGGGCCCCCGCCATCTCCTCAGTGGTGGCGTCGGGCACTGGCCCGAGCCCCGCGGAGGCCCGCGCCGAAGCGATGAGCTGGGCGGTGCGCAGCGCCGTGCCGCTGGGCGCGTCGATCTTCTGCGGGTGGTGCATCTCGACCACCTCGACCGACTCGAAGTAGCGGGCGGCGCGCGCCGAGAACTCCATCATCAGCACCGCGCCGACGGCGAAGTTCGGCGCGACGACGATGCCGACGCCCGGCGCGGACGCCAGCAGGGACCGCACCTCGTCCAGCCGCTCGGTGGTGAAGCCGGAGGTGCCCACCACCGCGTGCACGCCATGCGAGACGCACCACCGCAGCGTGTCCATCACCGCGTCCGGCGTGGTGAAGTCGACGAGCACGTCGAAATCGGGCGCCAAGGCGTCACCGACGTCCAGCGACGCCACGAGCGAGAGATCCGAAGCGGCGGAGACGGCCTGGCAGGCCTCAGTGCCCATACGGCCGCGCGCGCCCAGCACGCCGACCCTGATCTGCGAAGTCACGCGGGATAATTTATCCCAAAGCTCCCGCGAAGGCGTTGTCGTCGAACTCCCCGATCACCGCGAGGGACATCGGGCGCGACAGCAGCTCGCCGGCCACCTGACGGACCATCTCGGGCGTGACGAGGTCGACCCGGCGCAGCACCTCGTCGACGGAGAGCAGCTCGTCATACAGCAGCTCACCCTTGCCGAGACGGCTCATCCGGGACCCGGTGTCCTCCAGGCCCAGCACGACGGCGCCCTTGAGCATGCCCTTGCCGCGCTCGACCTCCACGTCGGTGACGCCCTCCTCCGCGACCCTGGCCAGCTCGTCCCGGGTGATGGCGAGGACCTCCTCGACCTTGCCGGGCGCGCAGCCGGCGTAGACCCCGAAGAGCCCGGCGTCGCTGTACTGCGACGTGAAGGAGTAGACCGAGTAGGCCAGCCCGCGCTGCTCGCGGATCTGCTGGAACAGCCGGCTCGACATGCCGCCGCCGAGCACGTTGTTGAGCGCGCCGAGGGCGAAGCGGTTGTCGTGCTGGCGCGGGTACCCCACGCAGCCGAGCACCACGTGCGCCTGCTCGGTGTCCTTGGCGCGGACCACGATCTGCCCGGACCGGGACGGCACCCTCGTGGTGCGGGAGCGCCGCGGCGCCGGGTCCGTGGCGTCCGACAGGCCCGAGAACGCCGCCCGGACCGCCTTGACGACCTTCGCGTGGTCGAGGTTGCCGGCGGCGGCCACGACCATCTGCGACGGCTGGTACCGCCGGCGGTAGAAGCCGTCGATCTGCTTGCGGGTCAGCGCCGAGATGCTCGACACGGTGCCGGAGATCTGCCGGCCCAGCGGGTGGTTGCCGAAGATCGCCTCGGTGAAGACGTCGTGCACCTCGTCGCCGGGCTCGTCGTCGTGCATGGCGATCTCCTCGAGGATCACGCCACGCTCGGTCTCGACGTCCGCGTCGGTCAGCACCGAGTCGATGACCAGGTCACACACCACGTCGATGGCGAGCGGCAGGTCGGCGTCGAGCACGCGCGCGTAGTAGCACGTGTACTCCTTGGCGGTGAACGCGTTGGTCTCCCCGCCGACCGCCTCGATCTGCGAGGAGATCTCCAGCGCGCTGCGCCGCTTGGTGCCCTTGAAGAGCAGGTGCTCCAGGAAGTGGGACACCCCGGACAGTGCCGGGGTCTCGTCCCGTGAGCCGATGCCGACCCAGACGCCGAACGACACGCTTCGCATCGACGGAATTGCCTCGGTCAGGATGCGCAGCCCGTTGGGCAGCACGGTGCGGCGCACCGTGCCACCCAGCGGGTCATCTGCCAACGTCTGGGTCAGCGGTCGACTCACCATGTCTCAGCTGTGCCGGTTCCGCCGACGACGGAACTCGCCACCGTCCTCGCCACCCTCGGCGGAGCCGCCCTCGGCGGAGCCACCCTCGTCCGAGCCGCCCTCCGACGAGGAAGGCGCCGACGACTGACGGGGGCCGCGGTCGCCGCGGTCACCACGGTCGCCGCGCTCACGCGAGCGGGGGCCACGGTCACCACGGTCCCGGCCGGCCGGCCGGTCGCCGCCCGCGGGGGCACCGCCACCCGCCGCCGCGGCCTCGGCCGCCGCGGCGGCCTCCGCCTCGGACAGCACCTTGTCCAGGTAGATCTTGCCGCGGTTGTCGATGTCCGCGATCTGCACCTCGACCTTGTCGCCGACGTTGAGGAAGTCCTCGACCCGGTCGACGCGCTTGCCGTTGCCCACCTTCGAGATGTGCAGCAGGCCGTCGCGCCCCGGCAGCAGCGAGATGAACGCGCCGAACGCGGCCGTCTTCACCACGGTGCCGAGGAACTTGTCGCCGACCTTCGGCATCGTCGGGTTGGCGATGGCGTTGATCCGCTCGACCGCGGCCTCGGCCGACGGGCCGTTGGTCGCGCCGACGTAGATCGTGCCGTCGTCCTCGATGCTGATCTCGGCGCCGGTCTCGTCCTGGATCGCGTTGATGGTCTGGCCCTTGGGTCCGATCACCATGCCGATCTTGTCGACGGGGATCTTGACCGTGGTCACGCGGGGCGCGTACTGGCTCATGCCGGCCGGCGACTCGATCGCCTCGGCCATCACGTCGAGGATGACGTGCCGCGCGTCGTGGGCCTGCTGCAGGGCGCCCGCGAGGACGTCCGACGGGATGCCGTCGAGCTTCGTGTCCAGCTGCAGGGCCGTCACGAAGTCACGGGTGCCGGCGACCTTGAAGTCCATGTCGCCGAACGCGTCCTCGGCACCGAGGATGTCGGTGAGCGTCACGTACTCGGTCTTGCCGTCGACCTCGTCGGAGATGAGGCCCATCGCGATGCCCGCGACCGGCGCCTTCAGCGGCACACCGGCGGACAGCAGCGCCATCGTCGAGGCGCAGACGGAGCCCATCGAGGTGGAGCCGTTGGAGCCGAGCGCCTCGGAGACCTGACGGATCGCGTAGGGGAACTCCTCGCGGGCCGGCAGCACCGGGATCAGGGCCCGCTCGGCGAGCGCGCCGTGGCCGATCTCGCGCCGCTTCGGCGAGCCCACCCGGCCGGTCTCACCGGTCGAGTACGGCGGGAAGTTGTAGTTGTGCATGTAGCGCTTGGACTTCTCCGGCGCCAGGGTGTCCAGCGTCTGCTCCATGCGCAGCATGTTGAGCGTGGTGACGCCCAGGATCTGGGTCTCGCCGCGCTCGAAGAGGGCCGAGCCGTGCACCCGCGGGAGCACCTGGACCTCGGCGGTCAGCGGACGGATGTCGCGCGGGCCGCGGCCGTCGATGCGGACCTGCTCGCGCAGGACACGGGCGCGGACCTCGTTCTTGGTCAGCGACCGCAGCGCGGCGCCGATCTCCTTCTCGCGACCCTCGAAGCCCTCGGCGAGGCGCTGGAAGGCGGCCTCCTTGATCCGGTCGAGGGCCTCCTCGCGCTCCGCCTTGGAGGAGATGCGCAGCGCCTCGGAGACCTCGTCCTTGACCGCGCCGGCGACGGCCTCGTAGGCGTCGGGCTGGTAGTCGAGGAAGGTCGGGAACTCCTGGACCGGCTTCGCGGCGACGGCCGCCAGCTCGGACTGGGCCCGGCACAGCTCGCGGATGGCGGGCTTGGCGGCCTCGAGGCCACCGGCCACGACCTCCTCGGTCGGCGCGGGCGCGCCGCCGGCGACGAGGGCCACGGTGTGCTCCGTCGCCTCGGCCTCGACCATCATGATCGCGACGTCGCCGTCGGGCAGGGTGCGGCCGGCGACGACCATGTCGAACGTGGCGCGGCCGAGCTCCTCGAGCGTCGGGAACGCGATCCACTGGCCGTCGACGTGGGCCATGCGGGTGGCGCCGATCGGGCCGGAGAACGGCAGACCGGACAGCTTGGTGGACATCGAGGCGGCGTTGATCGCCACGACGTCGTAGGGGTGGGCCGGGTCGAGGGCGAGGATCGTCTCGACCACCTGGACCTCGTTGCGCAGGCCCTTGACGAAGCTGGGGCGCAGCGGCCGGTCGATCAGGCGGCAGGTGAGGATCGCGTCCTCGCTGGGACGGCCCTCGCGGCGGAAGAACGAGCCGGGGATCCGGCCCGCGGCGTACATCCGCTCCTCGACGTCGACCGTCAGCGGGAAGAAGTCGAACTGGTCCTTCGGTGACTTGCCGGCCGTCGTCGCCGACAGCACGACCGTCTCACCCAGCTGGGCGAGCGCGGAACCGGCGGCCTGACGGGCGAGGCGGCCCGTGGAGAACGTGATCTCCCGGGTGCCGAACGCGCCGTTGTCGATGACCGCGGTGCTGGAGTGCGTACCGAGATTGCTCTGCTCGGTCATGTGTTGTGGTGCTCCTTCGGGTTGTGGTGCGCCCAGGCGGAGCTGTCTGCGGCCGGTCTTCGATCGAAGCTCACGGGGCTGATCTGCCCGGAAGCCACTACCGAGGACCGGTGCGCCGACACGCTCGGCGGGGCGACTGCTCCATACCAGTGTGTCACTACACGAAGGGGAGCGACGCATGGACGCCGCTCCCCACCGTGCGAGTCGTTATCGCCGCAGGCCGAGCCGCTCGATCAACGAGCGGTAGCGGGCGATGTCGCTGCGCTGCAGGTAGTTGAGCAGGCGGCGGCGACGGCCGACCAGCAGCAGCAGGCCGCGCCGGCTGTGGTGGTCGTGCTTGTGCTTCTTGAGGTGTTCGGTGAGGTCCGCGATCCGCTTGGTCAGCATCGCGACCTGGACCTCCGGCGAGCCGGTGTCCCCTTCGCCGGTCGCGTACTTGCCCATGATCTCGGTCTTCTGCGCAGAGTCGAGCGCCATGTTCTCCCTTAAAGGTTGGATCTGAACGGGCCAGCCCCGCGGCGTCGTGCAGGCAGCCTGACCCCCGCCGGTCACCCGGCGTCGACACAAGGCTAACAGACGGGACGGTCCAGCACTCGTCTGGCCTGTGCGACGTCGTCGTGGATCTGCTCGACCAGCGGCTCGACGCCGGTGTACACCCGCTGCTCACGGAGGCGTTCGACGAAGTCGACGGCGATCCGCTCGCCGTAGAGGTCGCCGGCGAAGTCGAGCAGGAAGGACTCGACCCGCCGCTCCTTGCCGGAGAACGTCGGGTTGGTGCCGATGGAGACCGCCGCGCGGTGCGGCTCGCCGTCCCGGTCGCGGGTCACCCAGGCGGCGTAGATGCCGTCGGCGGGGACCGCGGCGTTCGGCGCGGTCAGCAGGTTGGCCGTGGGGAAGCCCAGCTCACGGCCGCGCTGGTCGCCCCGCACGACGACGCCCTCGACGCGGTGCGGGCGGCCCAGCGCGCGGGCGGCGGCGACCACGTCACCCGCGTCGACGCAGGCCCGGATGTAGGTCGAGGAGAACACGGTGCCCTCGTCGGCCACCAGCGGCGCGCCCTCCACCCCGAAGCCGAACGTGCGCCCGAGCCGGTGCAGCAGCTGCAGGTCACCGGCGGCCTTGTGGCCGAACCGGAAGTTCTCCCCCACCACGACCAGCGCGGTGTGCAGGTGCTCGACCAGCGCGTCGTGGACGAACGCCTCCGGCGACAGGTGCGAATACTCGACAGTGAACGGGATGACGCACAGCACGTCGACGCCGAGCGCCTCGATCAGCTCCGCCTTGCGGGACGGCTCGCTCAGCACCGCCGGGTGCGACCCGGGCCGGACCACCTCCGACGGGTGAGGGTCGAAGGTCAGCACGACCGACCGCACGCCCAGCTCGCCGGCCCGCTTCACGACGTGCCCGATCACCTGCTGGTGCCCCCGGTGCACGCCGTCGAAGACGCCGATCGTGGTGACCGCGCGCCCCCATCCACCCGGCGCTGCCTGCGTTCCCCGCCACCGCTGCATGGTTGCGAGCCTAACTCTTGTGGCGTTTCCGGCAGGTGTACGGGTGGCGACAGCCGCTCGTGTGACCTTTGCGGCAGGTGTACGGGTCGCGACGGGCGCTCGTGTGACGTTTGCGGCGGGTGTACGGGTCGCAGCGGGCGCTCGTGTGGCGGTCGCGGCGGGTGTACCGGTGGTGTCAGGGCACGAGCACGATCTCCGGCCGCGCCCGGCCGTCCTTCTCCCGGACGATGGCGAGCACGCTGCCGTCCGGCGCGAAGACCGCGTACGGCTCGGCGACCCCGATCGGGGCGAGCGACCCGCCGTGCGAGAGCGTCTTCGCCTCGACCTCGTCGGCGTCGCGGCGGGGGAAGGACCGTGCGGCGGCGGCCGGCAGCGGCATCGTGACCGGGTCGTCCCGCTCGGCCAGCTCGTCCAGGGTCGCCGCCTCGGCGAGGGTGAACGCGCCGACGGCCGTGCGGCGCAGCGCGGTCAGGTGCCCGCCGACGCCGAGCGCCGCGCCGAGGTCCCGGGCGAGCGCGCGGATGTACGTCCCGGACGAGCACGCGACGTCGACGTCGACGTCGACCCACGTGTCCGAGCGGTTGATGCCGAGCACCTCGAGGCGGGCGACGGTGACCGGCCGGGCCTGCAGCGCGACCTCCTCGCCGGAGCGGACCCGGTGGTAGGAGCGGACCCCGTTCACCTTGATCGCCGACACGGCGCTGGGCACCTGCAGGATCTCCCCGCGCAGCGGGGCGAGCCCGGCGTGCACGTCGCCGTCGGTGACCCCGCTCGCGTCCACAGTGGACACGATCTCGCCCTCGGCGTCGTCGGTGACGGTCGCCTGCCCGAGCCGGATCGTGCCGCGGTACTCCTTGGTGCTGCCGATGACGTACGTGAGCAGCCGGGTCGCCTTCTCCACGCCGATGATGAGCACCCCGGTCGCCATCGGGTCGAGGGTGCCGCCGTGCCCGACCCTGCGGGTCTTCGCCAGCCGCCGCATCCGCGACACCACGTCGTGCGAGGTCATCCCGCCGGGCTTGTCGACGACGACGAGCCCGCCCTGCGTTGCTGCCTTCTGCGCCACGACGGGTCAGCCTAACCGCCGTGCACAGTGAGGGTGTGCCACAGGTACTTCAACAGCTGTAGCCGCTCGGGATCGGCGTGGGCGGCGCGGGCGGCGCGGCCGATCAGCTCGGCGTCGACGAAGGGCCGCGACCAGCGCTCACACAGCAGCACCGCCAGGGGGCGCACCTCGGGACCCCGGAACTCGTCGTCGATCTCGTCCGGGCTCAGGCGCGGCCCCGCCCGCCATTCGAGCTTGATGCCGTACCGGTCCGCGAGCGTCTCCGCGGCGGGCAGGTGGCCGGCGAAGCTGTCGTCGAGGACGAGCGCCGCCACGTCCCGGGCGAGGTCGACGGGGCCGTGGACCTGCGCCTCGACGTAGTCGTCGAGCGGTCCGGCCGCGGCGACGTGGTCGGCGAGGCCCGCCAGTACCGGCGCCAACGCGTCGAACACGCCCGCCTCCCGGGGCTCGTGGAAGCTGTCCCCCAGGGTGAACGTGGCGCGCGTGTTGACCTCTGGGCGCAGGCGCAGGTGGGCGGAGCCGAAGCGGCGGGCGGCGCCGGCCGGGTGGCGGCGCAGGTCGAGGGCGCCGTACTTGGGCCGGTCGGCGGGCACGACGCCGGGCCGCTGGTAGGCGCCGCCGAACATGCGCTCCTCCCAGCGGTCGCGGTCGCCGCCCGGGTGCGCCGTGAGGCCGCCGTTGGAGATTCCGGTCTCGAACTGGCTGCGGAACCGGCCGTCGGCGAGCAGCCCCGCGATCACGGTGCGGCCGCCGGCGTCGATGCGGTCGGGATGGAAGTTGATCGTCACGACGGCGTCGACCGGGTCGGTGCGCGGGCCGGCCGCCGCCCGCACGTGCCCGAGCGCCTCCAGCTGCGCGGCCGTGAGCTGTGCGTCCACGGCGCGCAGTATGTCAGCGGACCGCGCCGGCCACCGCCCATTTGTCGCCGGTGAGGCGCCACAGCAGGCCGCCCAGGCGCAGCGCGATGAACAGGCACAGTGCGACCCACACCCCGCGCAGGCCGGCGTCGAGCAGGTACGCCAGCCAGATGCCGGGCAGGAAGCCGCCGAGCGCCGAGACGAACGTGAGGTTGCGCAGGTACCGCACGTCGCCGGCGCCGAGGAAGACCCCGTCGAGCGCGAAGACCACGCCGGCGGCCGGCATCATCGCGACGAACCACCACCAGGCGGTCTTCGCCTGGGCGTACACCTGATCATCGGCGCCGAACCAGGGCCGGACGGTGGCGAGGGCGGCCGCGACCAGGACCGCGAACACGGCGCCGGAGACCAGCCCGGCGGCGGTGATGCGGCGGGCGAGCAGGCGTGCCTCGTCGACCTGCTCGCCGCCGAGCGCGGCGCCGACGAGGGACTGCGCGGCGATCGCGACGGCGTCCAGGGCGAGCGCGGTGAAGAAGAACAGCTGGATCGCGATGAGGTGCGCAGCGAGGCTGGCGGTGCCGAAGCGGGCCGCGACCGCCGACGCGGACAGGAAGCACGCCTGGAACGCCGCACCGCGCAGCAGCAGGTCGCGGCCGAGCACCAGCTGGTGGCGGATCACGTCCAGGTGCGGCCGCAGCGGGACCCGCTCGGTCAGCAGCGCCCGGACGAACAGCAGGCCGGCCGCCGTCTGCGCGACGACGTTCGCGATCGCGGAGCCGGCCAGGCCGAACCCCAGCGGGTGCACGAGCAGGGGGCAGAGCACGGCCGACAGCGCGTTGGCGCCGAGCACGTAGTAGAGCGGGCGGCGGGTGTCCTGCACGCCGCGCATCCACCCGTTGCCCGCGGTGCCGAGCAGCAGGCCGGGCGCGCCCAGGGCGGCGATGCGCAGCCAGTCGGCGGCGCCGTCGGCGACCGGGCCGGGCGACCCCGCGACGGCACGGGTCAGCGGCCCGGCGAACACCTCGAGGACCACCATGATGACGACCCCGCCGGCGAAGGCCAGCCAGGACGCCTGGACGCCCTCGGCGACCGCGGCACCGCGCTGCCCGGCGCCGAAGCGGCGCGCGGCGCGGCCGGTGGTGCCGTAGGCGAGCACGTTGCCCAGCCAGACGGCGAGCGCCATGATCTGCCCGCCGATGGCGAGCGAACCCAGCTCCTCGCGGCCGAGGTGCCCGACGACCGCCGTGTCGACGAGGACGTAGAGCGGCTCGGCGGCGAGCACCACGAGCGCGGGCAGGGCGAGGGCGGCGACACGACGCATCGGGGTCACCGCGACAGCGTAAGGAGAAGCCTCCCTACACGCTACTTACAGGGTGATCAGCCCCGGCGGTCCATCGACATCTGCAGGGCGGCACGGGCGCGCTCACGCGTCTCGGTGGTGGGCTCCTGCGGCTTGGGCTGGGACTTCGGCTGCTCAGGCATGACGGTCTCCTGACTCGGTGACGCGGTTGGAGTATCGACGGTCCGATCGCAGGGGCGCCGGGGTCACCGGCGGCCACGCCAACACACGACGAGGAGACCGACTGTGGGTGGTGTCGGCCTGCAACGTGGATCGGTGGGTCTGGCGCATCTGTTCCTCGCTTGGCGGCTGTGGTGTTTCCTGGGCCGTGAGACGCCCGCCGCCGGGTTCCGCTGGAAGCGGTCAGCCCCGGGACGGGCAGCGAAGAATTCGTACGATGCGCATATTCCTAAGCTATCGTTCAGTTCCACGATGTGCGACGTCATCCCGCGATCTGGACGCAGTTACCGGCGGGTTCACCTGTCGGAAGTCCGTCAGGGCGTTCGTCGGGGCGTACGGCAGGACGCTCGTCAACGCGCCAGGAAGTGCCAGCCGAGCCACCACCAGAAGCCGAACATCGCGATCCGGCCGACCGGCAGCGGGCCGACCCGGTAGCGCATGACGACGCCGCAGACCTCGCCGAGCGTCGGCACCTTCGAGCCCTCCCGCCGGGCGGCGATCTCGACCACCGCGAAGAGCCCCAGCGACACGGCGAACGCGGCCGCGATGCCCACCTGCGCAACCGTCATCGCCGCACCCCCGCCATCGCTGCCTTCCCCGCCCGCGCGACCGTCATCGCCGCACCATCGCCCAGAAGGCCCACAGCCAGCCGAAGTAGGCGGCGGCGCGGGCCAGGTAGTGCTCCAGCAAGGGGTCGGCGAGGCGGGACAGCGTCGGATAGGCCCGCGACCCGATCAGGAACGTGACGCCCTCGATGACCGCGAAGAGCCCGACCGGCAGCAGCCACCACGCCGCCGCCCGGGGCAGTCGCGCCGGCGCGGGACGCTTCGGCACGGTGGCGGACATGCCGAGCCACAGCAGCGCTCCCCCGGCGCCGAGGACGAGCAGGTTGGCCCGCAGGGAGAACGACGGCAGCGCCCCGCCCACCAGGGCGATCAGGGCGAAGACCGGGGCGAGCACAACCGGGCGGGCCCAGCCCCGGTCGACCTCCGCAACCAGCTCAGGTCGGTCCATCCATCGATTGTCACCGGCGCGACACCCGGTGTGCCAGCGATGTCAGCCCCCGTTTAACCCTGATCTGCCAGGACGACCGATTCCGTGAGCGCGGTGCGGATCGCGGCGATCACCTCGTCGACCGTGCCGGTCGCGCTGAACCCGGCCGCGAAGCGGTGCCCGCCGCCGCCGAGACCGACGGCGACCCGGCTGACGTCGACGGCGCCCTTGCTGCGCAGCGAGACCGACCACTCGTGCGGCCCGATGGGCTTCACCACGCAGGCGACGTCGGCCTCCGCGACGCAGCGCACGGAGTCGATGAGCGCCTCCACCGCGCCCGCGGGCTGGCCGAACTCGGCGAGGTCGTCCAGCGTCACGTAGGTCCACGCGAGGCCGAGCCCGCCGGCGGGCTCGAACGCGGTGCGGGCCAGGGCCACGCCGAAGAGCCGGACCGCGCGGTGGGGCCGGGTGTCGAACAGGCGGCGGGAGACGTCGCCGACGGGGATGCCGGTGGCGATGAGCCGGGCCGCGAGCTCGTGCACCGCCGGCGTGGTCGAGCCGTGCTTGAAAGAGCCCGTGTCGGTGGCGAGCGCCACGTACAGGCACTCGGCGATCTCGGCGTCCAGGGCCACGCCGAGCCGGCCGAGCAGCCCCTCGGCGACGACCGACGTCGCGGCGGCGGACGGGTCGATGAGGTTGACCGCCCCGAAGCCGGGGTTGGACGCGTGATGGTCGAGCACGATGCCGACCGGGGCGGCGGCCAGCACGCCGGCGAGGTCGCCGAGCCGCTCGACGCTGGCGGCGTCGAAGACCAGCATCGCGTCGGGCGTGGGCGCGGGCGGCGTGACGGCGGCCGCCGGGACCAGCATGGACACGCCCGGCAGCTCGTCGAAGGGCGCGGGCACGGTCAGCGGGCCGGGGAAGGTCGCCTCGACGACCAGCGACGGGGCGAAGCGGCGCAGCCCCAGCGCGAAGCCGAGCATGCTGCCGAGGGCGTCACCGTCGGGGTTGACGTGGCAGGCGAGCAGCACGCGAGCGCCCGGGGGCAGGCCGCGCAGCGCTGAGACAGCTGCGGCCCACTCCCCGGGCGACGGTTGCGGTGCGGTCACCGACGGTCCTGGCCGACGACGACCTCGTCGTCGGCGCCTTCGGCCCCCGCCTCGTCGTCGACCTTGTAGGGCTGGGCGTCGCCCGCATAGTGCGCCCCGGCGGCCCGTCGCTGGACCTCCGCGTCGGCGTTGCGCGCGGTCGCCAGCAGGTCGTCGATGTGCTTCACGTGCTCCGTCACGTCGTCGTGCACGAAGGTGAGGCTCGGCGAGTGGCGCAGCCCCAGTGCCTTGCCGACGGTCGAACGCAGCAGCCCCTTGGCGCTCTCCAGCGCCGCCGCGGTGCCCGACTGTGCCGTCGCGTCACCGAGCACCGTGTAGAACACGGTCGCCTCACGCAGATCAGCGGTGATCCGCGCGTCGGTGATCGTGATCATCCCCAGCCGAGGGTCCTTGACCTGCGTCCGCACCACCGATGCGACGAGCTCTTTCACCCGCTCGGCGTGCCGGCGCACCTTTGCCGGATCCGTCATCTCGAACACCTCCGCAGCCAAAACGATCTGACCAACGCTCTGACACTACCCGCGCCGCGACCTGGAGGCCGCGTCCAGCGCCCCGGACCAGGCGCGGGTTTACTCGTCATCGTCACCGTGCAGCCGGCGGCGCACGGAGAGCAACTCGATCTCGGGGCGGCCCGCGACCGCCCGCTCGATGGTGTCCAGGACCTCCCGCACGTGCCCGGCCTCGGCGGCGACCACCGCGACGCCGACCTCGGCGCGTCCGTGCAGGTCGAGGGCGCCGACCTCGGCGACCGACACCTCGAACTTGCGCAGGTAGGCCACCAGCGGCCGCACGTAGGCGCGCTTGGCCTTCAGTGAACGGGAGTCACCGGGCAGAAGCATGTCGAAGACCGCGGTTCCGGTATACACGGCCCAAGATCCTAACGACTCTACGGAAGTCTGGCCACCAAGATAAAAGCAGGTGAGACCGGGAGTGGTGCGGCGTCCTCGACGATCGGGCGCGGGCTGCGCCGGGGCAGCCCGGCGCCGGCGCCGCCGCCGCGGCCCGGGTACACGTAGATCGACGTCGGGTCGACCGCGTCGACGGCGGCGGTCACGGCCGGAAGGCTCCGGAAGCGGTCCCAGTCGCCGGTCTCGGCGAAGCCGAGCTCCAGCACGACCCCGAACGGCTCGGCCTGCCAGATGAAGTCATGCGCCCCGTGCGTCACAGCGGCCTCGAGCAGCGACCGCGACCAGGCGTCCCGCCACTGCCGCGCCGGGGTAGCCCCGTCGCGGACCTCGATCGACCACCAGACGAGGTTCATGACGCATCGACGGTACGCCCGAAACCAACATCAAAGAAAGGGCCGCCGCGAACCCGCGGCGGCCCCTCTCAGCTGGACGGCATCAGCCGCGCGGCTTCTCCCGCAGCTCCCAGGTCTCGATGACGTCACCGAGCTGGATGTCGTTGAAGTTGCCGAGCGTGATACCGCACTCGAAGCCCTCGCGGACCTCGGTGGCGTCGTCCTTGAAGCGGCGCAGGCCCGCGATGGTGAGGTTGTCGGAGATGACAGCCCCGTCGCGGAGCAGGCGCGCCTTGCTGTTGCGCCGGATGAGCCCGGTGCGGACGATGCAGCCCGCGATGTTGCCGAAGCGCGACGAGCGGAAGACCTCGCGGATCTCCGCCGTGCCGAGCTCGACCTCCTCGTAGATGGGCTTGAGCATGCCCTTGAGCGCGGTCTCGATCTCCTCGATGGCCTGGTAGATGACCGTGTAGTACCGGATCTCCACGCCCTCGCGGTCGGCCAGCTCGCGGATGCGACCCTCGGCCCGCACGTTGAACCCGATGACGATCGCGTCGGACGCGCTCGCCAGGTTGACGTCGTCCTGGGTGACGGCGCCCACGCCCCGGTGGATGATCCGGAGCTGGACCTCGTCGGCGACGACGATCTTGACCAGTGCGTCCTCGAGCGCCTCGACCGAACCCGAACCGTCACCCTTGAGGATGAGGTTGAGCGTGGTCTTCTCGCCCTCCTTGAGCTGGTCGAACAGGTTCTCCAGGGTGACCCGGCCGGTGCGCGAGGCCATCTCGGCCGCGCGGCGGCGGGCCTGCCGCTGCTCGGCGATCTGGCGCGCGGTGCGGTCGTCGTCGGTGGCGAGGAACGTGTCACCGGCGCCGGGCACCGAGGTCAGACCGAGCACCAGGACCGGACGGGCCGGCCCCGCGGACGGCACGGGCGTGCCGTTCTCGTCGAGCATCGCCCGGACGCGGCCGTAGGCACGGCCGGCGACGATCGAGTCACCGACGTTGAGCGTGCCCTTCTCCACCAGCACGGTGGCGACGGGACCACGGCCACGGTCGAGGTGCGACTCGATCGCGATGCCCTGCGCCGGACCGTCGATCGGCGCGCGCAGGTCGAGCGCGGCGTCGGCGGTGAGCAGCACGGCCTCGAGGAGACCCTCGATGTTGATGCGGCTCTTCGCGGAGATGTCGACGAACATGGTCTCGCCGCCGTACTCCTCGGCGACCAGGCCGTACTGCGTCAGCTCCTGACGCACCTTGGCCGGGTTGGCGTTCTCCTTGTCGATCTTGTTGACCGCGACCACGATCGGCACCTCGGCCGCCTGGGCGTGGTTCAACGCCTCGATCGTCTGGGGCATGACGCCGTCGTCGGCCGCGACCACCAGGACCACGATGTCCGTGGCCTGCGCACCACGGGCACGCATGGCGGTGAACGCCTCGTGACCCGGGGTGTCGATGAAGGTGATCGCGCGGTCCTCGCCGTCCTCGCCGTGCGGCACGTGCACCTGGTAGGCACCGATGTGCTGGGTGATGCCACCGGCCTCGCCGGCCACGACGTTGGTGGAGCGGATCGCGTCGAGCAGCTTCGTCTTACCGTGGTCGACGTGACCCATGACGGTCACGACCGGCGGCCGGATGACCAGGCGCTCCTCGTCGACGTCGGCATCGATGTCGATGTCGAAGCGCGCGAGCAGCTCGCGGTCCTCGTCCTCGGGGCTGACGATCTCGACGTTGAAGCCCAGGTGCTCACCGAGCAGCAGCAGGGTCTCGTTGGTGCACGACTGGGTCGCCGTCACCATCTCACCCAGGTTGAACATCTCCTGGACGAGCGAGCCCGGGTTGGCGTTGATCCGGTCCGCGAAGTCGGACAGGGAGGCACCCTGCGGGAGCCGGATCGACTGACCCTGACCCCGGGGAGCGCCCGAACCCATCGTCGGCGCGGACAGGTTGTCAAACTCTTGTCTGCGCTGCTTCTTGGACTTGCGGCCACGGGTCGGCCGGCCACCGGGACGCCCGAAGGCACCCGCGGCACCGCCGCCGCGACCACGGCCACCGGCACCGCCGCCGCCGGGACGACCGGCACCGCCGACGCCCGCGCCGGGCGCGCCGCCGCCGCCACCGGGACGGTAGCCACCACCGGCTCCGGCACCGCCGCCGCCGCCACCGGGACGGAAACCGCCACCGGCACCGCCGCCGCCACCGGGACGGAAACCGCCACCGCCGCCGCCACCGGGACCGCCGGGACGACCGCCGCCACCGCCGGAGCGGAAGCCACCGCCGCCACCGCCGGGACCGCCACCCGGACGACCGGGACGGTCACCGGGCCCACCGGCCGGGCGACCCGGACGCTGGCTCGGCATCTGCGACGGGTTGGGCCGGGGGCCGCCCATCGAGGCCGGGTTGGGCCGCGGAGGCATCGCGGCCGGGTTGGGCCGCGGGATGTTGCCGCCACCCGGTGCGGGCCGCGCCGGAGCGCCGCCGGAGACACCGAACGGGTTGTTGCCCGGGGAGCGCGCCGGCGGGCGGGCGCCGCCGGGACGAGGCCCCTGGCCTGGACGTGGGGCACCCGGGGTCGGCGCGGCACCCGGCTGGGGCGCCGGCGTCGCCGGACCGGGACGCGGGCCGGGCGTCGGCGCACCACCGCTGGGCGGCGGCGTGCTCTCACGCCTGGTGGTCTCCCGCTGGCGGGCCTCCTTCGCGGCCTTCAGGGCCGCGTCCTGGTCCGCCTTCAGCGCGGCGGCGCGCTGCTCGGCGGCCGCCACCTCGATGTCGTGCGCGCTCGTCGGCTTGACCGCGGGAGCCGCGGGGCGCGGCGGGCCGGGGATCGGGCCACGCCCGCCACCGGGTCCGCCACCCGCGGGCGGCTGCGGCCGCTTCGGGGGCGCGAAGGGCTTGGCTGCCGGGACTGCCGGGCCCGGACGCGGTGCCGTGGGCACTGGCGCGGCCGAGGGAGCCGACGATGCCGGCGCAGGAGGAGCCGAGGGTGCCGGTGCGGCCCCTCCGGATTCGAAGCTCGCTCGCAGCCGGCGCGCCACTGGCGCCTCGACCGTGCTGGATGCGGACTTCACGTACTCGCCAAGCTCCTGCAGCTTTGCGAGCACGGTCTTGCTCTCGACCCCGAGCTCTTTTGCCAGCTCGTGTACGCGGGCCTTGCCTGCCACTACACTCCTCACCTCGAGGCCGGGCGGCATGGGTCCGCGCCGACCTCACTCGTGCACTTGAAGCCTGGTCATCTCAGGGACTTCATCGTGTGCTCATGTCCGTCGTCCTACCTTGCGTGTCCGGGTGGGGCATCTCGCGCCCACCATCGGCGGTTCCGATCACTGCGATTGCTCCGCTGCCGCCAGGGTGACGGCTTCGGCCAGCGGGCCGGTGTCGAGGACTCCGGCGATACGCAAGGCCCGCCCGAAGGCGCGCCGACGCTCCGCTAGCGCCAGGCAAGCCGGATCAGGATGCAGGTGCGCTCCCCGACCCGGCCGTCTGCGGGCCGGATCGGGGACGGCCATGAACTGGTCAGGGCCGGACTCGATCGCGACAAACCGCAGTAACTCGGAGGATGACGCACGCAACCGGCAACCAACACAGGTGCGGACCGGGGGCGTGCGACGAACCGTCAAGAAGTCTACCCTGCGCTTTCGGCTTGTGCCGCGCCCGGTCCCGTGACGTGATCGACGTTGCCGGCCGAACCGTTGTCGGCGGCGCCGTCCGTGGCATTGTCCGGGCGGATGTCGATGCGCCAGCCGGTGAGCCTCGCGGCGAGCCGCGCGTTCTGGCCCTCACGGCCGATGGCCAGGGAAAGCTGGAAGTCCGGGACGGTCACCCGGGCGGCCCGGTTACCCGCGTCGACGACCTCCACGTTGAGCGCCTTGGCCGGCGACAGCGCGTTGCCGACGAACTGGGCGGGGTCGTCCGACCAGTCGATGATGTCGATCTTCTCGCCGTGCAGCTCGCTCATGACGGCCCGGACCCGCTGACCCATCGGGCCGATGCAGGCACCCTTGGCGTTGACCCCGGCGACCGTGGTGCGCACCGCGATCTTCGTACGGTGACCTGCCTCACGTGCGATCGCGGCGATCTCGACGGTCCCGTCGGCGATCTCCGGGACCTCCAGGGCGAAGAGCCGCTTCACCAGGTTGGGGTGGGACCGCGACAGCGTCACCTGCGGCCCGCGGAAGCCCTTCACCACGTGGACCACGATGCACTTGATGCGCTGGCCGTGCTCATACCGCTCGCCCGGCACCTGCTCCGCCGCGGGCAGCAGCCCCTCGATCTTGCCGAGGTCGATGGAGACGATGCCCTTCTCGGCGCGCGCGTCGTGCGCCTGGATCACGCCGGTGACCAGGTCGCCGTCGCGGCCGACGTACTCGCCGAAGTGCACCTCGTCGGTCGCCTCGCGCAGCCGCTGCAGGATGACCTGCTTGGCGGTCATCGCCGCGATCCGGCCGAAGTCGTGCGGGGTGTCCTCGTACTCGCGGACGATCGTGCCGTCCTCGTCGAGGTCCTGCGCCAGCACTGACGCCGCGCCGCTCCTGCGGTCGATCTCGACGCGGGCGTGCGGGTTGGCCCCCTCGGTGTGCCGGTACGCGGTCAGCAGCGCGGTCTCGATCGCCGCGAGGATGGTCTCGAACGGGATCTCCCGCTCACGCTCCAGCGCGCGGAGCGCCGCCAGGTCGATGTTCACGCCTCGTCCTCCCCTTCCTCGTCGTCGTCATCGTCTTCGTCATCCGCGAAGTCGTCGTCTTCGTCATCTGGCAGCTCGGCCAGACGCTTCATCTCTACCTGCACCCGGCCGGGGCCGAGGTCCTCGAAGGCGACCGTCCGCGCGGCGCCCTCCACGTCCAGGGTCACCCCGGTGTCGCTCACCGCCGTCACCCGGCCGGTGACGGGCACGCCGGCCGCGTCGACCTGCACCAGGCGGGTCCGGTTGCGCCGCCAGTGCCGCGGCTCGGTCAGCGGCCGGTCGACCCCGCGGGAGCCGACCTCCAGCTCGTACTCCCCCGCGATCAGCTCGTCGCCGCCCGCCTCGGCCTCGTCCAGCGCGGCCGACACGGCCCGCGACACCTCGGCGACGGCGTCCAGGTCGACACCCCGGTCGCTGTCGACCGCGACCCTCAGCAGGTGCCGCCGCCCGACCCGGCTGACCTCGAGCTCCTCCAGGTCGAAGCCCGCCGCCACGACGACCGGCTCGACGACCTTCCGCAGACGCTCGCGGTGCGCGCCGGCGTCACGGGCCCCAGCATCCCGCGAACCGCCGCTGCGGCGATCCCGCTGCTGAGCCATGATCGACACCTTCTCTCTGCACCGCCATGGGCGCGTCACGCCCACCCGGCAGCTCTGGCACGGCCTCACGCCGCCCGCGTCGGTACCCACGGGCGGCTCCCCGCAGAGCGTAACGCGACGTGACCTCCGGCGTTCCGGCGGCGCTCCCACCGTGTCCCCACCCGGGTCCCACCGTGTCCCCACCGTGTCTCCACCCGAGGTCTCACCCGTGTCGCGCCGGAGGCCACGACCGCGGGTCGTGTTCCCCCAAATCGCGCTGAATGGTGTTCACTGTGCGCGTGTCCTCCCGCAGAGCCGTCCTCGCCGCCGCAGCCGGGGTGGTGGCGACCCTCGCCGCCTGCGACGTCCCGAAGCGGTCCGCGGCGACCTGGCACCCGGCGCCCGATGTGCTGTTGCCGCTGCTCACCCGCACGGTGGCGCTGCGGGACCGCTACGCCGAGGTGCTCACCGCGTTCCCCGCCCTGCAGGACCGGCTCGGCCCGCTCAAGGACGACCACGCCGCGCACGTCGTCGCGTTGGCCCGCGAGATCGGCATCGACGAGCACGGCCCGATGCCGGTGGCGAGCGCGTCCGCCGGGCCGGTCGTGCAGGACCAGGCGGCCGCGATCAAGGAGCTCGTCGGGCTGGAGAAGACCGGCCAGGACGACGCGACCGGCGCCTGCCTGGCCGCTCCGTCCTACCGGGCGGCCCTGCTCGGCTCCATCGCCGCCTGCCGCGCCGCACACGTGGAGATCCTGACATGACGACGCCCGCCGACGAGCGGCTCGTGGCGGCGCTGCAGGCCGAGCACGCCGCCATCTACGCCTACGGCACCGCCGGCGCCAAGCTCGACGGCGGGACGGTCGGCCTGGCCCGCAACGCCGAGTCGGCCCACCGCGCCCGCCGCGACGACCTCGTGGTCCGGCTGTCCGGCGCCGGGGTCACGCCACCGCCCGCGGCGCCCGCGTATGCGCTGCCGTTCCCGGTCACCGACCGCGCGTCGGCACTGAAGCTCCTCGCCATGGTGGAGGACCGCACGGCCGCACAGTGGCGGCTGGCGCTGCCGCCGACCTCCGGCGAGGTGCGCAAGCTCGCCGTCGACGCGCTCGTCGACTGCGCCACCCGGGGCGCCGCCCTGCGCCAGGCGGCCGGCACGACGCCGCTGACCAGCGCGTTCCCCGGCAAGGCCTAGAAACCCGACAAACAGGGCGATCCGGCCTCGCGAGATCTGAAACCTCCGGTACTCCCGAAAGCGTGCCATCGCAAGGGCGCAGGACCCCACGGACGTGTCCGCTCCGCGACGATCGTTGCATCACGCCACGAGCGTCCGAACGAGAGGAGACCGACATGCGCCGCACCGCTTGGGCCGGTCCGACGATGCAGCCGCGTCGTTAAACACACCGTCTCGTGAGCCCTGCCGTCCGGGAAGAGCACCACCTGCGCCTTCCCGGACGATCAGGTCTCACACTCCGATGACCCTCCCGACCAGATACGTCGCACCGGCCGCCGCCGCACCGAGCAGCAGCTGCCGGACACCCGACGCCCACCAGCGCCGGCGGGTGTACCGGGCGATCAACGCCCCGGCGACGAACAGCCCGCCACCGCCCGCGGCCAGCGCCGGCCACAGGCTGGTGGCGCCGAGCAGATACGGCAGCAGCGGCACCAGCGCGCCGATCGAGAAGCACACGAACGACGACCCGGCGGCCACCCACGGGCTGGGTGCCTCGTCCGGGTCGACCCCGAGCTCCTCCTGCGCGTGGACCCGGACCGCTTCGTCGATGTCCCGCCCCAGCGTCGAGGCGACCTCCAGCGCCAGGTCCGGCGGCAGCCCCCGGCGCTCCCAGATCCTGGCGAGCTCCTCGGCCTCCTCCTGGGGGAAGCGGGTCAGCTCCCGCCGTTCCTTCGCCACCTCCGCGGCGACCTGCTCGTTCTGCGCGCGGACGCTGGTGAACTCGCCCAGCCCCATCGAGATCGCCCCGGCGACCAGGCCCGCCGCCCCGGTCAGCACGATCGTCCGCGGCGCGATCCCGCCACCGCCGACACCGGCGATCAGCGCGATGTTGGTGACCAGCCCGTCCATCGCCCCGAACACCGCGGCCCGCAACCACCCACCCGAGACGTCGGCATGGTGATGCGCGTCCAGCGCTGCAGGATGCGCCGCGGGGTGCCCCGCCGGATGCCCCGCAGGACTCGTCACGGCAGGGTCAGGATCTCGAAGCCGTCGTCCGTCACCACGATGGTGTGCTCGAACTGGGCGGTCCACCTGCGGTCCTTGGTGACGACCGTCCAGCCGTCCTTCCAGATGTTGTAGTCGTGCGTGCCGAGCGTGATCATCGGCTCGATCGTGAACGTCATCCCGGGCTCCATCACCGTGGTGAGCCGCGGGTTGTCGTAGTGCGGCACGTAGAGGCCCGTGTGGAACACCTCGTTGATGCCGTGGCCGGTGAAGTCGCGCACCACGCCATAGCCGAAGCGCTTCGCATACGCCTCGATGACCCGCCCGATCGCGTTGATCGGCCGGCCGGGCGCGACGGCCCGGATGCCCCGCATCATCGCCTCGCGGGTCCGCTCGACCAGCAGCCGGGCCTCCTCGGTGACGTCACCGACGCAGAACGTCTGGTTGGTGTCGCCGTGCACCCCGCCGATGAACGCCGTCACGTCCACGTTGAGGATGTCGCCGTCCTCGATCACCGTCGAGTCGGGGATGCCGTGGCAGATCACCTCGTTGAGCGAGGTGCAGCACGACTTCGGGAACCCCTTGTAGCCCAGCGTCGACGGATACGCCCCGTGGTCGCAGAGGAACTCGTGCACCACCCGGTCGATCTCGTCGGTCGTCACCCCCGGCTTGGCGTGCTCCCCCGCCAGCACCGTCGCCTGCGCGGCGAGCCGGCTCGCCACCCGCATCCGCTCGATGATCTCCGGGGTCTGCACGTCCGACCCGCGCTGCTTGCTCGGCCCGCGCTTCCCCACATACTCGGGGCGCGCGATCGAGGCCGGAACCTGACGCCAGGGTGTTTGCGTGCCGGGGGCGAGCGGTGCGCGGACGGTCATGCCGAAAAGCCTAACGCGCATCAACACGACATGGTCTGGGTAACCCCCTGAGCATGATCGACGACGACCGCGTCTCCCAGCGCGCCGAGGACCTCCTGCCCGAAGAGCTCGCCGCCGGCAGCGACGACCCGAAGGCCCAGGCCGAGGCCCTCCTCGCCGACTCCGAGGACCGCGAGCACTACCGCGAGACCGCCCCCGACCTGCGCATCGACCACCGCACCTCGGACGAGGCCGCCGCCACCGGAGACGAGGCCGCCGCCACCGGCGAGTAGCCGAGCCGGCTCACGGCCGCGCGTACGCCGAGGCGCGGTAGGCGCGGGCGGCTTCGATGAAGGCGGCGAAGACGCGGAAGTCGGTGGTGTCCTCAGGGTGCCACTGGACGCCGACGGCGAAGGGCTTCGACGGGTCCTCGACGACCTCGATGAGGTTGTCGTCGGGGCACCAGCCGGTCGGGGTCAGCGTGCCGGGATCGGCGCAGCCCTGGTGGTGGAACGAGTTGACCATCACCGAGTCGCCCAGGATCTTGGCGGCGAGGGTGCCACCGGTCAGGACGACGGGGTGCTCGCCGAACTTGGGGCCGCTGACGGGGCGGTGGTCGTTGTGGCCCAGGACGTCGGGCAGGTGCTGGTGGAGGCGGCCGCCATACGCGACGCACATCAGCTGCATGCCGCGGCAGATGCCCAGCAGCGGCAGATCCAGGGCGAGCGCGGCGCGCATGAGCAGCAGCTCGGCGGTGTCACGCTCGGGCTTGACCTTCGTGGTGGCGTGGGGCGGCTCGCCGTAGAGGTCCGGGTTCACGTCGGAGCCGCCGGTGAACATGATCCCGTCGAGGCCGTCCAGGACGTCGATGTCGGGGTCGTCGGGGGTCACGAGGACCGCCCGGCCGCCGGAGGAGTGCACCGCGTGCACGTAGGACAGTGGAAGCACGGCCGAGAAGGTGTCGTTGAGCCCGAAGCGGGTCTCCTCGGCGTAGGTGGTCAGTCCGATCACCGGTCGCGACATGCCCATCAACTTAATCCCACCGGGGCGAGGTTGTGGAGGATCTCGAGTGCCCTGTCGCGGGCGGCCTCCGGGGCGAGGGTGATGAGCGGGTCCCAGTTCAGGTCGTAGAAGACCTCGGTGACGCCCTGCGTGCCGAGCCACGCGGCGCCCTCGCGGACCTGCTCGTAGCTGCCGGACAGCGGCGGCCGGCCGTCGGAGTCCAACTCGGTCTCGGTGAGCTTGACCACACCGCGGCAGACGATCCTCGGCGAAGCGCGACCGGAGGACCTGGCGCCCTCCAGTACAAGAGCGACATCCGACGCGATGTCGGACAGGTCGGTGGCGGAGCGGCTGACCCAGCCGTCGCCGATCTCACCCGCCCGGCGGATCGCGGCCTCGACGGCGCCGCCGAGGAGGATCGGCACGCCGGGGCGCTGCACCGGACGGGGCTCCATGCGGCCGTCCGGCACGGTGTAGAACTCGCCGTCGAACGAGGCGGCGCCCGACCACAGCGCCCGCAGCACCGCGACGTATTCGCGGGTCCGCGCCGCCCGCCGCGCCATCGAGGCGCCGGTCGCGGTGAACTCGTCGGACGACCAGCCGGCGCCGAGCCCGAGATCGACCCGGCCGCCGCTGAGCACGTCGAGGGTGGCGACCTGCTTGGCGAGCACGACCGGCGACACGAACGGCAGGTTGATCACGGCCACGCCGAGGCGGATCCGGCTGGTCCGGGCGGCGGCGAAGGTCAGCGCGACGATCGGGTCGAGGACGCTGCGGTACATCGGACCGTCCGCCGACAGCAGCCGCTGGAAGGTCCACAGCGAGTCGTAGCCGAGCCGCTCCGCCTCGGTGGCGATCTCCGCAAGGATCTCCGGCGTGGCCCACGACCCGGACACCGGCAGTCCGCACCCGATGCGCATGGCTCCCAACCTACCCAGGAATCGCCCGCACGAGGGCGGCAAACGGGCGGACGTCCAGGGCCTCCTCGGGGTGCCACTGGACACCGAGGACGAAGCGGCGCTCCGGGTGCTCCACGGCCTCGATCACGTCGTCGTCGGCCCATCCGGTGACGGTGAGCGCGCCCGCGTCGTCGACGGCCTGGTGGTGGTAGGAGTTGACCTCCGCCGTCCCGCCGAAGATCGCCTCGGCCCGGGAGCCGGGCGCGAAGCGGGCCGGGTGCGCCCCGTAGACGCCGGGGCTCGGCTGGTGCCGCTCGTTGCCCAGGACGTCGGGCAGGTGCTGGGTGAGCGTGCCGCCGCAGGCGACGGCGAGCAGCTCCATGCCGCGGCAGACCCCCAGCACCGGCAGGTCGGCGTCTAGCGCCGCGGCGAGCACGGCCAGCTCGCCGCTGTCGCGGTCCGGGCGGGTCTTCGTCGACGGGTGGGCCGGCGCGCCGTAGTGCGCCGGCTCGATGTCGGCACCGCCGGCCAGGACGAGGCCGTCGAGGCGGCGGACCAGGTCGGCGGCGTCGTCCGCCGACGGGGGCAGGATGACCGGCCGGGCGCCGGCCGCCCGCACCATCCGCACGTACCCCTCGGGGACGAGCACCGCCCGCGTGTCCCACACGCCCCAGCGGGCCGGCTCGACGTACGCGGTGATCCCGACCAGTGCGGTCACAGCGGCGTCACGTACGCGCCGGTGATGCCGCCGTCGACGAGGAACGTGGAGGCGGTGATGAACGACGCGTCGTCGCTGGCGAGGAACGCGACCGCGCCGGCGATCTCCTCCGGGGCGCCGAAGCGGCCCATCGGCACGTGCACGAGGCGCCGCGCGGCCCGCTCGGGGTCCTTGGCGAAGAGCTCCATGAGCAGCGGGGTGGCGATCGGGCCGGGGCACAGCGCGTTCACCCGGATGCCTTCGCGGGCGAACTGCACGCCGAGCTCGCGGGTCATCGACAGCACCGCGCCCTTGCTCGCGGTGTAGGCGATCTGCGAGGTGGCGGCGCCGAGCAGCGCGACGAAGCTCGCGGTGTTGATGATCGAGCCCTTGCCCTGGGCGCGCATGTGCGGGATGGCGTACTTGCAGCAGAAGTAGACGCTGGTGGTGTTGACCTTCAGCACCCGCTCCCACGCCTCAAGGCCGGTGTCGAGGATCGAGTCGTCGTCCGGCGGGGAGATGCCGGCGTTGTTGAAGGCGATGTCGAGCCGCCCGTGCCGCTCGGCGACGCCGTCGAAGAGCGCCCTGACCTGCTCCTCGTCGGAGACGTCGGCGGCCACGAACTCGCCGCCCACCTCCTCGGCGGCGGCCTTGCCGGCGTCGGGGTTGAGGTCCACGACGACGACCTTGGCGCCCTCGGACGCGAACCGGCGCGCCGTGGCGAGCCCGATGCCGCTGCCGGCGCCGGTGATGACCGCGACCCGGTCCTGGAGACGAGCCTGCACTTAGACCTCCGTGCTGAAGAAGACGTTCTTGACTTCGCTGAACGCGGCGACCGCGTCCGGGCCGAGCTCACGGCCGAGGCCGGACTGCTTCACGCCGCCGAACGGCGTCCAGTACCGCACCGAGGAGTTGGAGTTGACGCTGAGGTTGCCGGCCTCGACGCCGCGGGCGACGCGGATCCCGCGGCCCAGGTCGCCGGTCCAGATGGAGCCGGACAGGCCATACTCGGTGTCGTTGGCGAGACGGATCGCGTCGGCCTCGTCGTCGAAGCGCAGCACCGACAGGACCGGGCCGAAGATCTCCTCGCGCCAGTGCCGGTCCTGCGTCGACTCCGCGGCGAGCACGGTCGGCGCCATCCAGTAGCCGGGTCCGCCGGGCGCGGTGCCCGTGATCAGCGCGTTGTCCACATAGGACCGCACCGATGCCAGCTGCCCCGCGGAGATCAGCGGCCCCATCTGCGCGGTCTCCAGGGCGGGGTCCTCGCACCGGAATGCCGTCACCGACTGCTCCAGCAGGCCCATGAACTCGTCGTACACGCTGGCCTGGACGAGCAGGCGGGACCGGGCGCAGCAGTCCTGGCCCGCGTTGTCGAAGACCGCGCCCGGCGCACCGGCGGCCGCCTTCGCGAGGTCCGCGTCGGCGAAGACGATGTTGGCGCTCTTGCCGCCCAGCTCCAGGGTCACCCGCTTCACCTGCTGCGCGCAGCCGGCCATGATGCGCTTGCCGACCTCGGTGGAGCCGGTGAAGCAGACCTTGCGCACGAGCGGGTGGGTGACGAACCGCTCCCCGACGACCGAGCCCTTGCCCGGCAGCACCGTGAACACGCCCTCGGGCAGGCCGGCCGCCAGGGCCAGCTCGCCCAGGCGGAGGGCGGTCAGCGGGGTGAGCTCGGCGGGCTTGAGCACGACGGTGTTGCCGGCGGCGAGCGCGGGGGCGAAGCCCCAGCCGGCGATCGGCATCGGGAAGTTCCACGGCACGATGACCCCGACGACGCCCAGGGGCTCGTAGAACGTGACGTCCATGCCGCCGGCGACCGGGATCTGCCGCCCGCTCAGCCGCTCGGGCGCCCCGGCGTAGTAGTTGAGCACGTCCCGGACGTTGCCGGCCTCCCAGCGGGCGTTGCCGATGGTGTGCCCGGAGTTGCGGACCTCCAGCTGCGCGAGCTCCTCGTTGTGCTCGTCGACGAGCGCGGCGAAGCGGCGCAGCAGCCGGGCCCGGTCGCCCGGCGCCACGGCCCGCCATGCCTGGAACGCCTGGTGGGCCTTCTCGATCGCGGCGTCGGTCTCCTCGACGCCCAGGGATGGCACCGTGGCGACCACTTCCTCGGTCACCGGCGAAATGACGTCATGCATGCGTGTTCAGAGCCTTTCGAAGCCGCGCTGGAGTTCCCAGTCGGTGACCGCCGCGTCAAACGCTGCCAGCTCGACCCGGGCGTTGTTGGCGTAATGGGCGACGACGTCCTCACCGAATGCCGCGCGGGCCAGGTCGCTGCCCTCCCACAGGGTGAGCGCCTCGCGCAGCGTCGCGGGCACCCGGGGCGCGGTGTCGTCCTGGTATGCGTTGCCGGTGTAGATGTCCTCGAGGGGCAGCTCGTTGCGGATGCCGTGCAGCGCGCCGGCGGCCATCGCGGCGATCGCCAGGTAGGGGTTGACGTCGGCGCCGGGCACCCGGTTCTCGACCCGCAGCGACGGGCCGTGGCCGACGACGCGCAGCGCGCAGGTGCGGTTGTCGTTGCCCCAGCGCACCGCGGTCGGCGCGAACGAGCCCGCCTGGTAGCGCTTGTAGGAGTTGATGTTCGGCGCGTACATGAGGGTGAACTCGCGCATGGTCGCCAGCAGGCCGGCCATGGCGTGGTGGAAGGTCGGTTCGTCGACCCGCTGCCCGTCTCTTCTCAGGGAGAAGTGGATGTGGCAGGAGTTGCCCTCGCGCGCGTTGGGCTTGGCCATGAAGGTGATCGACACGCCCTCCTGGGCCGCGATCTCCTTGGCGCCGTTCTTGTAGAGCACGTGCCCGTCGGCGTTGCGCAGCGCCTCGTCGTAGCGGAACGCGATCTCGTGCTGGCCGAGGTTGCACTCGCCCTTGGCGCTCTCCGGGACCAGGCCGGCGCCTGCCATGTCGTTGCGGATGCGGCGCAGCAGCGGCTCGATCCGGGCG
This sequence comes from Dactylosporangium maewongense, assembly GCF_039531485.1. Taxonomy (NCBI): domain Bacteria; kingdom Bacillati; phylum Actinomycetota; class Actinomycetes; order Micromonosporales; family Micromonosporaceae; genus Dactylosporangium; species Dactylosporangium maewongense. The sequence continues at coordinate 95,115 of NZ_BAAAQD010000018.1, forward strand.
GTCTGCAGCAGCGAATAGTCGGCGTTGAAGACGTTGGCCGGGGTGAGGTCGCGGTACCCCTTGGCGTACGCCTCCTCGTAGCTGTCCCGGTAGGCGATGAACTCCAGCTCCGTGCCGGTGTAGGCGGTGAGGCCGGCGTCGGCGAGCCCGGCCAGCTGCGCGCGCAGGATCTGCCGGGGCGAGGCGGCCACCGGCGACTCGCCGTCCAGCCAGCGCAGGTCGGCGAGGACCAGGGCGGTGCCGGGCTGCCACGGGATGCGGCGCAGGGTGGCGAAGTCGGGGATCATCGCGAAGTCGCCGTAGCCGGAGGACCAGGACGACATCGCATAGCCCTCGACGGTGTTCATGTCGACGTCGACCGCGAGCAGGTAGTTGCAGCCCTCGGTGCCGTGGGCGACGACCTCGTCGAGGAAGTGCTGGGCGTAGAACCGCTTGCCCTGCAACCGGCCCTGCATGTCGGTGACCGCCACGACGACCGTGTCGATCTCACCCTCGCTCACCGCAACGCGCAGCTGCTCGATCGTCAGCATCGCCCATCCCCTAAAGGTCTAGAAACAAACCATAAACTCAACCGAGCAGACCGCGCAACAGGGCGGCGGTCGCGTCGCAGTGCTCTTCCATCTCGGTGCGGGCGACGACCGGGTCGCCGCCGAGGATCGCCTCGACGACCCGCTCGTGCTGGGCGTCGGAGTGGTCGAGGTTGCGGCGCAGCACCGGGATCGCGGCGAGCAGCCGGTCCAGGCGCAGCTGCACGTCGGCGATGGAGGCGGCCACCGACGTGGAGCCGCTCGCCGAGGCGATCGCGAGGTGCAGCCGGGAGTCGTTGACCCGCCGGGTCCGCGGGTCGCGGGTGCGGGCCGCGGCCAGGCAGGCGACCAGGTGCGCCCGGTCCGCGGCGGACAGCGACCTCGTCGCGGCGAGCGCGGCCGCGCCCGGCTCCAGGACCCGCCGGAAGTCCAGCGCGTCGTGCAGCGCGTCGCCCATCTCGCGGGCGAGGGCGGCGGCGTCCTGCTCGGCGGCGTCGGGGTGCGAGTCGCCGGTGGAGCGCACCACGAACGTGCCGCCGGAGCGCCCGCGCCGCGACTCGAGGAAGCCGGCCTCCCGCAGGGCGGCGATCGCCTCGCGCAGCGTCACCCGGCTCACCTGCAGGCGCTCCGCCAGCTCGCGCTCCGGCGGGAGCCGCTCGCCGACCGGCACGAGACCCAGCCGGATCGCCTGGGCCAGGCGTGCCACGGTGATCTCGAAGGCGTTGCCGCCCCGGACCGGCCGCCACATCGGCACACCCGACAGGGGCTCAGTGGCCACCGGCATCCGCCCTCCTCGCCTCGATGGGTCCGGACGGCGTTCGCGCGCCGCCCGGACCACATCATTCCCTAGTCGACGGACGCTGCGGTGTCCTCCGCGATCGCCTCGTCGATCGTGCGGATCGGGCCCTTGAACCAGTGCTTCGCCGACAGCGTCCACCACAGCGCGGCGCCGCCGATGACCAGCAGGATCGCCAGCGGCGCGTAGTTGACGTTGAGCCAGGAGAAGTCCTTGTTGCCGGGGATCGCGGCCGGCGACAGCGGCAGCACGAAGTAGACCGAGATGACGGCGATCTCGATGACCGCGATCCAGCCCAGCACCTTGTACTTCGAGCCGAGCGTCCACGGGCCGGGCACGAACCTGTCGCCCATCCGCAGGCGCAGGTAGATCGGGATCAGGAAGGCCAGGTACAGGCCGATGACCGCGACCGAGACCACCGCGTAGAAGGCGGTGGGCGCGCCCGTCGGGCTCTTGTACAGCGCGGGCAGGGTGAGCACGAGCCCGGCCGCGGTAGCACCCAGGATCGCGTTCACCGGGGTGCCGTTGCGGTCCACCTTGGACCACAGCTGCCAGCCCGGCACGGCCCGGTCACGACTGAACGCATAGGTCATCCGGGACATGCTCGTCACGCAGCTCATGCCGCAGAAGAACTGCCCGATGGTGGAGATGAGGATGACCGCCTTGAAGAAGCCGGAGCTCAGCGACGTCTCGAAGATCGCGCCGGAGAAGCCGGCGGCCTCGGTGATCGCGTCGACGTCGGTCGCCGCGAACAGGAACGACAGCAGCAGGATCCAGCCGCCGATCGCCGAGTAGAAGATGGACTGCCACAGGCCCTTCGCGGCGGCCGTGGACGCGCCCTTCGTCTCCTCCGACACGTGCGCGCACGCGTCGAAGCCGGTGATCGTGTACTGGGTGAGCAGGAAGCCGAACGGCAGCACCAGGAACCAGTACAGCCCGTCGGAGTAGCCGGAGTGGTTGAAGCGCTCGGTGAAGACGAACTGCAGGCTCTGGTGCTTCTCCGGCACGATCACCAGGATCAGCACGACCGCGGCGGCACCGAACACGTGCCACCACACCGAGACGTTCTGCAGCACGTCGATGACGTTGTGCCCGAAGATGTTGATCGCCGCGTGCAGCACGAGGATCACCACGAACAGCAGGAACGTCAGGTACAGGTTGCCGCTGTCCCACGAGGTGTACGCGTCGAGCACCAGGCTCAGGAACGTCGCGCAGCCGTAGTCGACCGACGCGGTCACGGCGATCAGGCCGATCAGGTTGAGCCAGCCGGTGAACCAGCCGTGGATCGGCTTGCCCATCTTGGCGGCCCACCAGTAGATGCCGCCGGCCGTCGGGTACGCCGACACCAGCTCCGACATGCAGAAGCCGATGATCAGGATGAAGATCGAGATGAGCGGCCAGCCCCAGGAGATGGCGACCGGGCCGCCGTTCATCCACGCCTGGCCGAACGTGGTGAAGCAGCCCGCAAGGATCGAGATGATGGAGAACGAGATGGCGAAGTTGGAGAAGCCGCTCCACTTGCGGCGCAGCTCCTGCTTGTAGCCCAGCTCGGCGAGCCGCTGTTCGTCTGCGTCGACGGTCGGTGATGCCATGGGCACCTCCTCGGTTTTTAGGGGTGGGGGTTCCTTCCGTTGGCCGCCGCCAGGAGCCTGCCGAGGCCGGGGTCGTCGTCCAAGGCATCCTTGGCCTGGCCCCACTTCTCGGCCGCCTCCGCCGCGTAGTCGAACGCGGCGGACTTGAACAGTCCATGGTGGACGGTGAACCACAGCGTCCAGGTGACGTTGGACGCGACTTGATACAGCCGGACCCTCGCGCGGAGGGCCTCGTCGGCTTCGGCGAAGTACTCCCCCGCCAGCAGGCCGACCAGATCCGGGTCGTAGTCGGCCTCCGCGGCGATGTCGCCGAGCTCGAATGCGGGGTCGTTGTTGCCGGACAGCTGGTAGTCGATGATCCGCACACCGTCGCCGGTGGCGATGAAGTTCTCGGCGAGCAGGTCGTTGTGGCACGGCACGCGCGGCAGCGGCCGCGCCGCCAGTGCCCTTTCCAGGGCATCCACTGTGGACGAGCGGTCCAGGTAGCCGTCCGGCAGCGGCAGGTCGTGCCGCGCGCAGACGCCGAGCAGCTCGGCCCGCTTGGCGAAGATGTCGAATTCGTTGCCGAACGCCGGGCCGGCGTGCAGCCGGCGGCAGGCGGTCGCGATGGACGGGACGATCTCGGGGCGGCGCACGTCGGCGGCGCCGAGGGTCCGGCCCGGGAGGTACTCGATGACGACCGCCGGGACGTCCGGCAGGACCTCGTAGACCTGCGCGCCGACGGTCCGCGCCGCGAGCACGGTGTTGGCGATCTCCTGCTCCGGCGGGACGCCGAGGCCGGCGGCGGACACCGCGGGCTCCAGCACCCGCAGCACGTAGGGCACCCGGTCGACGTCGACCCGGTAGATGTGATGGGACAGCCCGCCCTGCAGCCGCTGCCATTCGACCGCGCGGCCCACCCACGACGGGACCCGCTCCAGCAGGTCCGCGATGGACGGCACCGCAGTCATGGCACCCGGCCCCTTCGCCGCGCGGTCCACGCCGGTTACAGACCTTTTACACCCCGGGGACTGTAGTGACCGACGTCATAGTGGGGCACAGTTAACGCCTGCCACGGCCGGTCGTCAAGAGGGATCTTCGCGTTTACCGGTATCGCTTCAGACCTTTTACAAGCCCGGCACGCGGGATCACAATCATGCAATGTCGGACCTTCCAGCAGCCGCCCGCGCGGTGGTCGTCGGCGGCGGCGTCGCCGGTTGCAGCGTGGCGTATCACCTGGCGCGACTCGGCTGGACCGACGTCGTGCTGCTCGAACAGCACGAGCTCACCGACGGCACGACCTGGCATTCGGCCGGCTTCGTGGGGCAACTGCGCTCCACGATCAGCCAGACCCGGATGATCATGTATTCGTCCGGCCTGTACGCCGAGCTGCGCACCCTCACCGGGCTGGACCCCGGCTGGCGGGGCGTCGGCGGGCTGCGCCTGGCGACCACCCCTTCGCGCGTCGAGGAGCTGCGCCGGCAGGTCAGCTCGGCGACCACGTACGGCCTGGAGCTCGACCTGCTGACCGCCGCGCAGGCGAAGGAGCGGCTGCCGCTACTCGACGTCGGCGACGTCCTCGCGGCCGGCTGGCTGCCCGGCGACGGCTGGCTGGAGCCCGCGCAGCTGGCCGCCGCGCTCGCCGCGGGCGCGACCGCGCTCGGCGTCCGGATCGTCACCGGGGTCCGCGTCACCGGCGTCGAGACGGTCTCCGGCCGAGTCGCCGCGGTCACGACGAGCGCCAGCCGGATCGCCACCGAGGTCGTCGTCAACGCCGCCGGCGCCGCCGCGGGGCACGTCGGGCGGCTCGCCGGCGTCGACATCCCGATCGTGCCGATCAAGCACCAGTACGTCGTCACCGGCGCGCTGGACGGCGCCGGCTCCACAGTGGACATCCCTACGGTCCGGGACCCCGACCGGATCGTGTACTTCCGCGGCGCCCCCGCGCCGGTCGGCGGCCTGCTCGTCGGCGGCTACGTGCGGCAGCCGGCGCTGTGGGACGACCCCGACCCGCTGTCGGCGGCGCGGACCCTGTTCGAGCCCGACCTGGACACGTTCGCCGAGTCGTGGGGCAACGCGCGGCACCGCGTCCCGGCGCTGCGCACGGTCGGCATGGACCGGATCGTGCACGGGCCGGAGGCGTTCACCCCGGACGGGGAGTTCCTGCTCGGCGAGACCTCGGTCGCCGGCTTCTGGGTCGCCGCCGGGTTCTGCGTGCACGGGCTCGCCGCGGCCGGCGGCGTCGGCAAGGTGATCTCCGAGTGGATCGTCGGCGGCGCCCCGGAGTGGGACGTGTCCACGATGGACGTCCGCCGCTTCGGCGCCCACGCGGCGAGCCGCACCTGGGCGGCGGCGAAGGCGCTCGACGGCTACTCCCGCTACTACGACGTGGTGTACCCCGGGCAGGAGTGGACCGCCGGCCGCCCGCTGCGGCGCTCCCCCGTGTGGCCGCGCCTGGCCCCGCTCGACGCCGCGCTCGGCGAGAAGGCCGGGTGGGAGCGGGCGAACTGGTTCGGCGTCAACGCGGCGCTCGCCGTGCCCGGCGTCACCGCGCCGCGCGGATGGGCCGGGCGGCACTGGTCGCCGGCGATCGCCGCCGAGGTCGCCGCGACCGCCACCGCCGCCGGGCTGTTCGACCAGTCGTCGTTCGCGAAGCTCGACGTGCGCGGCCCGGGCGCGCTGCGGCTGCTGCAACGGCTGTGCGCCAACGACGTCGACCGTCCGGCGGGCGGGCTCACGTACACCTCGATGCTCAACGCCCGCGGAGGGGTCGAGGCGGACCTGACCGTGACGCGACTCGGCGAGGCACACTTCCGGATCGTCACCAGCACGGCCAGCGGGGTGCGGGACGCGGCCTGGATCCGCCGGTTCGCGGGGCCGGACGTGCTGGTGGACGACGTCACGTCGGCGCACGGCTGCCTGTGCCTGTGGGGGCCGGCGGCCCGCGACATCCTCCAGCCGCTCACCGACGCGTCGCTGGCCAACGCGGACTTCCCGTTCATGCGTGCCGCACGGCTGACGGTCGGCCCGGTGCCGGTCCTCGCCCAGCGGGTCACCTTCGTCGGCGAGCTCGGCTGGGAGCTGTACGCGCCGGCCGAGTACACGCTGACGCTGTGGGACCTGCTGATGGAGGCCGGCGCCCCGCTCGGGCTGCGGCCGGGCGGCTACCGGGCGATCGACTCGATGCGCCTGGAGAAGGGGTACCGCGTCTGGGGCGCCGACCTCACCACCGACACCGACCCGATCTCCGCCGGCCTCGGCCCGTTCGTCGCGCGGTCCAAGGACTTCATCGGCCGGGACGCCCTTCCCGACGCCCCCGACCGGGTGCTGCGCTGCCTCGTGCTGGACGATCCCGCCACCGTCTGCCTCGGCGGCGAGCCGGTCCGCGTCGACGGCGTGCCGTGCGGACGGGTCACGTCCGGCGGGTTCGGCTACCGGGTCGGGGCGTCGATCGCCTACGCGTACCTGCCGGCAGCGACGCCGATCGGCACCCCCGTCGAGATCTCCGTCTTCGACCGCTGGTCCCCCGCCGTCGTGCGCGCCGAGCCCCTCTACGACCCGAAGATGCTCCGGGTGCGCGCCTGATCCTGCTTCGCGGACGCGGGTGCGGGTGCGGGTGCGGGTGCGGGTGCGGGTGCGGTCAGGGCTGCTCGGGCCTGTCGATGACGCGCAGCCAGGAGCCGTCGGGCTGGCGGCGCACGACCTGGACGCGGCCGCCCTTGCCGTCGGCGGACCGGGTCCCGGTCAGTGCCAGGTCGCCGTTGAGGACGGTCGGCGTGAGCGGCTCCAGCGCGAAGTGCGGCACGTGCTCGATCATCGCCTCGCAGACCTTCCGGATGGCGTCGCGACCGACGGTGGTCTCGCCCGGCGGGTAGGCCAGGACGGCGTCCGGCTCGTACAGCGCGGCGAGCCCCTCCGCGTCGCCGGCGTTGGCACGCTCGACGAAGAGTCGGGTCAGGTCCTCGGGTGTCTTCGCTGTCGCAGTCATGCCTCCACCGTGCGCCCGTTCGACGTATAACTCCAAGACCTGTTCCTGCTGACTTCTAGCATCGGTGCTTATGGAGCTGCATCAGCTGGTGTACCTGGTGACCGTCGCCGAGGAGGCGAGCTTCACCCGCGCGGCGGCCCGGCTGCGGGTGGCGCAGCCGGGGGTGAGCGCGCAGGTCAGGAAGCTGGAGCGGGAGCTGGGGCAGGAGCTGCTGGACCGGTCCGGCCGGGAGGTCCGGCTGACCGCGGCCGGCGCGGCGGTCCTGCCCTACGCCCGGGCGGCCCTCGCGGCCGTCGAGGGTGCCCGGCAGACCGCCGCGGAGCTCGCCGGGCTGGCCCGCGGCCGGCTCGCGATCGGCACCGTGACCTCGCACGACGTCGACCTGCCCGGGGTGCTCGCGGACTTCCACGCCGCGCACCCGGGGGTCGAGATCACCCTCACCGAGGACACCACCGACCGGCTCGTCGAAGGGCTGCTCTCCGGGCGTCTGGACGCGGCGGTCATCGCGTACGACACCCCGCCGCCCGACCTCGACGTGCGCATGCTCACCGACGAGGCGATCGACGCCGCGGTCGCCACCGGTCACGCCTGGGCCCGGCGGTCGGCGGTGCGGATCGCGGACCTGCGGGACCGGCCCCTCGTCTGCCTCCCCGGCGGCACCGGCATCCGCGGCATCCTCGAGTCGGCGTGCGCGGCCGCCGGGTTCGCACCGCGGGTGGCGTTCGAGGCGGGAACGCCGCAGGTGGTGGCCCGGCTGGCCGCGCGCGGGCTGGGCGTGGCGATCCTGCCGGCGTCGATCGCCCGCGGCTTCGACGGGCTGCACGCGCTGCGGATCACGCGCCCCGCGCTGAGCGGCCGGCTCGGCCTCGCGTGGCGCCGCACCGGCCCCCGCTCGGCCGCCGCCGCGGCGTTCCTCGCCCGCTTCCCGTCCCACGGGGCCTGATCACGGGGCCTGATCACGGGGCCTGATTACCAGGGCACCGGACCGTCCTCGTCGTAGAAGCCCCCGGTCGGGCCGTCCGCCGGGAGGGTGGCCAGGCGGACCGCCGCGATCGCACCCTGCGCCGGGGTCCGCGGGCCGGCGTGGCCGTTCATGTCGGTCGCGCAGTAGCCGGGGTCGGCGGCGTTGACCTTGATCGCCGTCGCGCGCAGCTCGTTGGCGTAGGAGACGGTGACCGCGTTCAGCGCGCTCTTGGACGCGTTGTACGCCAGCAGCGGGTTCTGCGCGTACACGTGCGACGGCTCCGTGGTGAACGCGAGGGACCCCAGCCCGCTGCTGAGGTTGACGATCCGCCCCGCGTCGGAGCGCCGCAGCGCGGGCAGCGCCGCGTTGGTGACCGCGACGACGCCGAACACGTTCGTCGCGAACGTGTTCCGCAGCAGGTCGACCGGGGTCCCGCTGGGCGGCGCGCCCCGCTCCAGCAGCACGCCGGCGTTGTTGACCAGCACGTCGAGCCGCTCCAGGGCCGCCAGCCGGCCGACGCTGTCCTCGTCGGTCACGTCCAGGGTGATCGCCGTCGCGAACGGGCCGAGCGCCGCGGCCGCCTCCTTGCCGCGCACCGCGTCCCGAGCGCCGACCAGGACCTTCATGCCGTGCCTGGTGCCGAGCAGCTTCGCGATCTCGAATCCGATGCCTTTGTTCGCGCCCGTGACGAGGGCGACGCGTGGTTCGTCCATGCCCGCCACGCTGCCCGCCGGGCGGCGATCGCGGCAGAGCCGTGCCGAACATCGGATCGGCGGTCCCTGGTTGGCGCCTGGCCTGCCGCCGCGCGGTCCGGCAGCATGGAGCGCATGGACCGGGAACAGCTCGCCGCGTTTCTCCGCAGCCGTCGGGCGAAGGTCCTCCCGGCCGACGTCGGCATCGACGGCGGCGCCCGCCGGCGCACCCCCGGCCTGCGCCGCGAGGAGGTGGCCCGGCTCGCGGGCATCTCGGTCGACTACTACGCCCGCCTGGAGCAGGCCCGCGGCCCCCGCCCGTCCCGGCAGGTGCTGGGCGCGCTCGCCCGGGCGCTGCGCCTCCACGACGACGAGCGCACCTACCTCTTCCAGGTCGCCGGCGAGCAGCCCGCCCTCCCCGCGGGGCCGTCGCCGCACGTGTCGCCGGGCATCCTGCACCTGCTGGACCGCCTCGACGACACTCCCGCGTTCGTGATCGACGCGAAGTACGACCTCCTCGCCTGGAACCCGATGGCCGTCGCGCTGATGGGCGACCCCACCGCGACAGGCTCACGCAACATGATCTGGAACCTGTTCACCGGCCCGACCGGCCTGACGTCGCAGGAAGCGTCCCGGTTCGCCGACGAGTGCGTCGCGGACCTGCGGGCCGCCTCCGTCCGGTACCCCGGCGACCCCGGCATCCAGTCGCTGATCGCACGCCTCCGCTCGACCAGCCCGGACTTCACCCGCCGCTGGGACGAGCACCAGGTGTGCGTCCGCCGCGTCACGACGAAGCGCTTCGAGCACCCTGTCCACGGCGAGCTGGTCTTCGACTGCGAGGTCCTCGACCTCGCCGACGCCGGCCAGAAGGTGATCTTCTACACCGCCGAGGCGGGCTCGCACAGCGCGTGGGTGCTGTGCTCGCTGCGCCAGCGCCCCGCGTACGCGGGCTGACCCGCCGTCAGTGGCGGGCGGCCTGGGCGATCTGGTTGCGGAAGCCGGGGCCCAGGGTCGAGGCCTTCGCCGACTCGTGGGTGAGGCGGGCGCTGAGCAGGCCGCCCTGGCGGGCGATCCCCGCGGCGAGCGCCGGCACCAGCGGCAGCAGCCAGTCGGCCAGGAGGCCACGGGCCGGCAGGTATGCGACGAGCAGCACGGCGAGCGCGACCGCGACCCCCTCGACCATGCCGCGCCAGGCGCCCCGGCCCGAGGCGGCGACCGCCTCGCGGCGGGTGATCGTGGCGGTGTCCAGGCCGTCGAGCGCCCTGGTGTCGCGGCGGCCGAGGTTGAAGCAGGCACACCCGACGCTCGTGGAGACGCCGAGCACCGTCGCGGCGACGACGCTCCTGGTCAGCAGGACCGTCAGCCCGAACACCGCCCCGCCGGCCCCGCAGGCGACGAGGGCGCGCAGCCACTCCTTCTTGTCCCCCGGGTACCAGTAGTAACGCGTGGTGTTGGGCGTCAGCTGCCGGATGATGTGGCCCATGCGAAGCTTCCCTTGTTCAGCCGGGTGGCCTCTTGATCATCCTGCACGCGGGGGCAGTTTGCGGAGAAATGGCGGTTTAGAACAGTACGGTCGCGAAGGTGCCCACCTGCTGGAACCCGCACCGTTCGTACACCGCGCGGGCAGGGGTGTTGTAGTCGTTGACATACAGGCTGACCGATGGCGCCACCCGCCGCAGGGCGTCGCGCACGATCGCGGCGATCCCGCCCCGGGCCAGCCCCCGGCCGCGCCACTCCGGCGCGGTCCAGACGCCCTGGATCTGCGCGGTGTGCTTGGTGACCACCGCCAGCTCGGCCTTGAACACGACCTTGCCGTTGATCACCCGCGCGTAGGCCCGGCGGGCCCGGACGAGCTCGCCGACCCGCTCCCGGTAGGAGCGCTCGCCGCCGTCGGCGGTCGGTGAGACGCCGACCTCCTCGGTGTACATCGCGACCGCGGCCGGGAAGAGCAGGTCGATCTCGTCGGGCCGGACGAGGCGCACCCCGGGGTCGGCGGGCACCGGCGCCGGCGACGAGGTCGCCATCAGCGGCTGGTTCGGCCGTACGTCACGCGCCGGCCCCCACGAGGGTGCCAGCCGGCTCCACAGGCCGAGGACCGCGTCGGCGGACCCGACGATCGACGAACAGCCGCGCGGCTCACCCGCGACCATGTCCGCGAACGCCGCGACGGCCGGCGCCGAGGCGTTGACGGGGATCAGGTTGGCGCCGAGCCAGCACAGCGACTCCAGGTGGCGGCGCGAACCGTAACCGAAGATCCGGGCGTCCTGTCGCCACCACGCGAGCCCGGCCATCGAGATCCGCTCGGCGACCTGGGCGCCGCCGAACGGGTCGCCGTCGAGCAGCCGCTCGACCGCGCCGCGCTCGGCGTCGCCGAGGAGCCTCGCCGCCACCGTTAGCATGCGTACAAGCCTGCCAGATTCACCCGGGGACAGCCGCACATACCCGCCGCCGCCGTCCCCGTGTCAGGCACTAGTGGACCGTGACCGAGGGTCCGAGGCCGCGCAGCTCCTCGGGCAGATCGACGCCCATCTCCTCGGCGAGGCGCAGCGCCTCCTCGACCAGGGTCTCCACGATCTGCGACTCGGGCACCGTCTTGATGACCTTGCCCTGGACGAAGATCTGCCCCTTGCCGTTGCCGGACGCGACGCCGAGGTCCGCCTCGCGCGCCTCACCCGGACCGTTGACGACGCAGCCCATGACCGCGACCCGCAGCGGCGCCGGGAACCCGTCAAGCGCGGCGGTGACCTGCTCCGCCAGGGTGTAGACGTCGACCTGGGCGCGGCCGCAGGACGGGCACGAGACGATCTCCAGGCCGCGCTCGCGCAGGCCGAGCGCCTCGAGGATCGCGTTGCCGACCTTGATCTCCTCGACCGGCGGCGCCGACAGGGAGACGCGGATCGTGTCGCCGATGCCCTCGGCGAGCAGCGCGCCGAACGCGACGGACGACTTGATCGTGCCCTGGAACGCCGGGCCGGCCTCGGTGACGCCCAGGTGCAGCGGGTAGTCGCACTGCTCGGCGAGCTGCCGGTACGCGCGGATCATCACGACGGGGTCGTTGTGCTTGACCGAGATCTTGATGTCGCGGAAGCCGTGCTCCTCGAACAGCGAGCACTCCCACAGCGCCGACTCGACCAGCGCCTCGGCGGTCGCCTTGCCGTACTTCTCCAGCAGGCGCTTGTCGAGGGAGCCGGCGTTGACGCCGATGCGGATCGGGATGCCCGCGTCGGAGGCCGCCTTCGCGATCTCCTTGACCTTGTCGTCGAACTGGCGGATGTTGCCCGGGTTGACCCGGACGGCCGCACAGCCGGCGTCGATCGCCGCGAACACGTACTTCGGCTGGAAGTGGATGTCGGCGATGACCGGGATCTGCGACTTCTTCGCGATCGCCGGCAGCGCCTCGACGTCGTCCTGGCTGGGCACGGCGACCCGCACGATCTGGCAGCCCGAGGCGGTGAGCTCGGCGATCTGCTGGAGCGTGCTGTTGACGTCGGCGGTGAGCGTGGTCGCCATGGACTGCACGGACACCGGCGCGCCGCCACCGACCGGCACGGAGCCGACCATGATCTGGCGTGACTTGCGGCGCGGTGCGAGCGCCGGCGGGGGGACGGCCGGCAGGCCGAGGCTGACAGCGGTCATGGAATGCGCCACCTGTTTCAGGTCTTGTGATCGTCTACTTGAGGCTGATCGGGTTCACGAAGTCGGCGGTCACCGTCAGCAGGACGAAGACGCCGAGGATGCCTATCACGCCCAGCGTGATGGGCGCCAGCTTGTAGTAGTCCACCCGACCTGGGTCGGGTTTGCCCAGCTTGGCCGCGAACCAGGACCGCACGCGCTCGAACCAGGCGATCGCGATGTGACCGCCGTCCATCGGCAGCAGCGGGAACAGGTTGAAGATGCCGAAGAACAGGTTCAGGCTGGCGAAGAGCAGCAGCAGCGAGGCCCAGTCGCCGATCTCGAACAGCTCGCCGCCGATCCGGCTGGCGCCGACGACGCTGACCGGGGTCTCCGGGTCGCGCTTCTCGCCGAAGATCGCCTTGAACAGGTTGGGCACCTTCTCCGGGATGTCCTTGAACGAGGCGAACGTGCGGTCGATCAGCGACCAGGTGATGGTGAACGTCTTGTCGACGCCCTCGACCGGACCGTACGAGACGTGCGGGATGTCCGAGGTCCGCGGGGCGATGCTGATGCCCAGCAGGCCGCCCTGCTCCAGGTCGTCCGCGGTGATCTTGTCGGCGGGCTTGACGACGTCGGCCTTGATCCGCTGTGCCTCGGGGATGGCGGCGGTGCCGCTGAGCGTCTTGCCGTCGCGGGTCCACGTCACCGCGACGCTCTTGTTGGTGGCCTTCTTGAGCTCCTCGCGCAGCACGCTGGAGCTCGGGGTCGCGACGCCGTCGATGGACGTGATCAGGTCGCCGGACTGCAGGCCGAGCTGCGCCGCCGGGCTCTTCGGGTCCCCCTTGGCCAGGTCGCAGGCCTTGGGCGCCTTGGTGGCGGGGTCGTACTCCCACTTGGTGCTGATGCACTCGGCGACCGGGCCGACGCGGACCGGCCAGGAGTCCTGCTTGGTCTCCGGGTCGGGGATGCCGACGAACGAGAAGAGCACCCACAGCGTGATGAGGGTGATCGCGAAGTGGGTGATGGAGCCCGCGCTCATCACGATGGTCCGCTTCCACACCGGGAAGCGCCACATGGCCCGTGGGTCGTCAGCGCCGGCGACGCCGGTCACCGGGTCGACGTCGTCCTCCTGGGGGGTCATCCCGACGATCTTCACGAAGCCGCCGAACGGCAGCGCCTTGATGCCGTACTCGGTCTCGCCGCGCTTGAACGACCAGATCGTCGGGCCGAACCCGGCGAAGTACTTGGTCACCCGCATGCCGAACCATTTGGCGGTCAGCATGTGCCCCGCTTCGTGCAGACACACCGCGAACAGGATCCCCACCGCGAAGAGGACGATCCCCACCGTGAACGCCATCAGGCCCCTTCCCCGCCCGCGATCCGCTCGCGCGCATAGGCCCGCGCCCAGGATTCGGCGGCGAGCACGTCATCGACGGTACCTGGTTCGGCAAAGTCCGGTGCGTCCGTAAGGGTCTGCTCCAAAGTCTCCACAATTCCGAGGAATGGAAGCTCACCCGCTGTGAACGCGGCAACACATTCCTCGTTGGCGGCGTTGTAGATCGCCGGCCGGCACCGGCCCGCCTCCCCGGCCGCCTTGGCGAGGGCGACCGCGGGGAACGCCTCCTCGTCGAGCGGGCGCAGCTCCCACGTATGGGCCTTGGTCCAGTCCACGCCCGGCGCGGCGTCGGCGACCCGGTCGGGCCAGCCGAGGGCGAGCGCGATCGGCAGGCGCATGTCGGGCGGGCTGCACTGGGCGAGCGTCGAGCCGTCGTGGAACTCGACCAGCGAGTGGATCACCGACTGCGGGTGGACCATGACGTGGATGTCGCGGTACGGCACCCCGAACAGCTCGTGAGTCTCGATCACCTCGAGGCCCTTGTTGACGAGCGTGGCGCTGTTGATCGTGACGACCGGCCCCATGTCCCAGGTCGGGTGGGCGAGCGCCTCCTGCGGGGTGACCCCGACGAGCTGCTCGCGGGTCCAGCCGCGGAACGCGCCGCCCGACGCGGTCAGGATCAGGCGCCGGACCTCCTTGGCCGCGCCGCCCCGCAGCCCCTGCGCGAGGGCCGAGTGCTCCGAGTCGACCGGGACGATCTGGCCCGGCCGGGCGGCGGCTCGTACGAGCGGACCACCGGCAACCAGGGACTCCTTGTTGGCCAGGGCCAGGATGCGCCCGGCGCGCAGGGCGGCGAGCGTCGGGGCCAGGCCCAGCGAGCCGACGACCCCGTTGAGGACCATGTCGCACGGCCACTGCGCCAGCTCGGTCATCGCGTCGGGGCCGGCAAGGATCTTCGGCAGCCGGAAGTCGCCGGTCGCCCAGCCGCGGCGGGCGGCCTCGGTGTAGAACGCGAGCTGCAGGTCCTGCGCGGCGGTGGCCTTCGCCACGCCGACCGCGTCGACGCCGAGCTCCAGCGCCTGCTCGGCGAGCAGGCGGACGTTGCCACCGCCGGCACCGATCGCGACCACTCGGAACTTGTCGGGATTACGACGGACGATGTCGATCGCTTGGGTGCCGATCGAGCCGGTCGAGCCCAGCAGGACGATCTCGCGGGGGATCACCCGTCCATTGTCTCAGGCGTGCACGTGTCGAGGTGGCCGACCGGGTGCCGATGCCGCGGGGGCACACAGTGGTGCGCCCCCGCGACCGACCGTCATCGCGGTGAATCCCAGATGCCGTCCCCGTTAGTACACATGTACCAATTATAGATCATCACTTGCCACCGAGCAATCGAATTACGGAGCCACTCGGTGCAGGTCACGCGGGAAGAGCGTGGTCTCGCGGACGTTCGAAGCGCCGGTCAGACGGGCCATGAACCGCTCCAACCCGATCGCGAACCCGCCGTGCGGCGGCATGCCGTGACGGAACGCCTCGAGGTACGTCTCCAGCGACCCCGTGTCGTGGTTCAGGGCCGCCAGGTAGTCCTCGTGCCGGTGCAGCCGTTGACCGCCCGTGACCAGCTCAAGGCCCCGGAACAGCAGGTCGAAGGAGTTGGACCAGCGCGGCTCACCCGGCTGGGGGTGGGTGTAGAAGGGCCGCTTGCGCATCGGGTACCCCTCCACGTAGAGGAAGTCCGAACCGTGCTCCCGCGCGGCCCACTCCCCCAGCGCGCGCTCGTGCTCCGGGGCGAGGTCGGGCTCGTCCTCCGGTGCCCCCGCGATCTTGAGCGCCTCCTGGAAGTGCAGCACCGGGATCTGCGCCGGCACCGCCGCCTGGAACCCGAACTCCTCCACAGCGCCGACCATCGCCCGGATCACCTCGGTGAGCACGGCCATGACGTCGCGGTGGTTCTCGATGAACCCCAGCTCGGCGTCGAGGGACGTGTACGTCGCCAGGTGGCGGGACGTGTCGTGCGGCTCCGCCCGGAAGACGGGGCCGACCTCGTACACCCGCTCGAAGACACCGACCATGGTCTGCTTGTAGAACTGCGGCGACTGCGCCAGGTACGCCTTCGCGCCGAAGTAGTCGATCTCGAACACGTTGGCGCCGCTCTCCGTGGCGCTGCCGACGATCTTCGGCGTGAACACCTCGGTGAAGCCCCGCTCGTCCAGCGCCCGGCGGAACGCGCCGACCGCCTTCGCCGACGCCGCGAACACCTTCTTGCGCTGCGGGTGCCGCAACGTCACGGCGGCGTGGTCCAGCAGCATCGGCAGCGACGCGTTGAGCTCCGGCCGGAACAGCTCCACGGGCGGCGGCTCGGCCTCCCCCAGCACGGTGAACACCGGCTCGACCAGCTCCACCCCGCCGGGCGCCGCCTCGTTGGCGACGACCCGCCCCGTCACCGCGACGACCTGCTCCTCCGCCGGCACCGCCGACTCCTTGCACACGATCTGCAGCAGGCCTTCGCGGTCGCGCAGGACCACGAACGCGACCTTGGCGAGCAGCCGCCGCCGATGGACCCAGCCAGCGACGTTCACCGTTTCGCCGATGTACTGAGGAAGCTGGCTGGACAGGATGCGATGCATGACACCTCCCGAGAGACTCCGCTCCCCGGAGGTGTGGGCGATGGGGCCGGTCGCGGTGCCACCACACCTTCGCCACGGCATGCCGCCGTGACCTCGATGCAACGGCTCAGCGGTAGCACCACCATGCGTTCGTCAGGCGCGGATGCGTCCGCCTCATCGCCGTACCCATCGATCATAGGCAAGTTTTCGGTTCCGCCGCGACGGGAAATCAACCCGCGTGAGCAGCACCCGGCAGGTCCCCGAAACGCGCCTGATGTCCCGCGACGACCTCTCCGCCGACGACGCCTGGCACACGCTGCGGCGACACGGCGGCTGGTGCCTGCTGCGCGACGCCTTCCTGCGCTTCCGGTACGGCGACGGCTTCAGCCACGCGCGCGCCCTCGGGCTGCAGTTCTGCCTCGCGATCGTGCCGTTCCTGATCGCCCTCACCGGTCTTGTCAGCAAGCTCGGCGTCGCCGAGGGCGGCGAGGTCGTCGCGGACACCGTCCTCGCCCTCACCCCCGGCGCCAGCGACCAGCTCGTCCACGACCTGCTCGCCGACTCCGAGCGCGCCGAGGACATCGGCGAGTTCGCCCTCACCGCCGGTCTGCTCACCGGGATGGTCGCCCTCACCACCGCGATGGCCCAGATCGAGCGTGGCGCCAACCGCATCTACGGCGTCGAACGCGACCGTCCCGCCCACCTCAAGTACGGCCGCGCGGTCCTGCTCGCCGCCGGCGCCGGCATCCCCGCCCTGGCCGGCTTCCTCATGCTGGTGGCCGGCGGCGACCTCGGCCGCTCCGTCCGCGCCCACTACCCCTCCTGGGGCGCCCCCGTCGACGCCGTCTGGCAGTTCCTGCGCTGGCCCTTCAGCGTCGCCCTCGTCGTCACCGCGGTCGCCGCCATCTTCCGCTTCGCCCCGCGCCGCCGCCAGCCCGCCTTCTCCTGGCTCCTCTTCGGCGCCGCCCTCTCCACCGCCTTCTGGTGGCTCATCAGCGCCCTCCTGGCGTTCTACGTCAGCAGCAGCGACGCCTTCGGCGCCACCTACGGCGCCCTCACCGGCATCATGGCCCTCCTCCTGTGGGCGAACCTGACGGGGATCGCCCTGTTCCTGGGGATCGCCTTCGGCGCCCAGCTGGAGGCCCTGCGCGTCGGCGTCCCCGAACCCGTCGTCGAGGACCAGTGGGTCCCCGTCGACGAACAACTCGACCGCGACCCCGACACCGACCCCCAGGCCTTCGCCCACAACCAGCTCAACACCCCCACCCGCTGACTCCCCTGCTCCCAAGCGATTCCGGCAGCCAGAACCACCACAACCATCCGGGGATCACGAGACGAGCCACCTCGACACCGCTGCGGAAGCGGGACTACGAGCCGACCGGTAATAGCTTGGTCGCCGTAGCCCGGCCGAGACCAGCGCAGCAACGCCGCTTCCCCGATGACCGCGGACCCCAGCCAGGATCAGCCCCGGCCAGCCAACGACGACACCCCCGGCGGTCGGACCGGAGTCCGAGAACCCGAGAGCAGCCAGCAGCCGTGCCACGACGGATACCCCGACTCGGACGCTCCCGGGACAAGCCCAAGCTGACGCGACCAACCAGGCGAGCGGCTGGCAGCCACCAGCTGGGACACAGGGGTTGCCGCCACCGGCAGCTCTGCGACCAGCCGACGACAACACCGCAGCCAACGGTGCCGCACAGACGAACCCCCCTCGGCGTCCGCGGCGTTCAGCCCCGTGGGCAGGCCCAGGCTGGTGCGGGACGGATCAGGCAACACCGACGGACACCAGCCAGAACACGGGAAGGTCTCCACCGACGACCCCGCAGGCAGCCGAACACACCACCGCAGCCAACGGCCCAGCGCAGACGACCCCTCCCTGCCACCCGCGACGGCCAACCCGTGGACAAGCCCAGACCGGCGCGGGGCAAGTCAGGCGAACACCCACAGACAGCGACCGGAACACGGGAACGCCGCCGCCGACCCCCGCGACAGCCGGGGAGCGGTCAGGAGCGGGTCAAGTCCGCCTTCAGGTGCGGGCACCGGCATTGCATGATCCAGTCGCCCAGCTGGCGGCCAGGAGCCCAGCCAGCACGCCCAGCCAGCACCCCAAGCACGCCGAGCACCCCAAGCACGCCGAGCACGCCGAGCGGGAACGCCGGAGCCGGGTCAGGCGGTGGGGGTGAGATCCCGGGTGAGTCCCGGGTGGGGCGGTCAGCCTGGTAAGGGCTGGCGGGCGGCGGTGGGAACGCGGGGGTTGCCGAGGTCGGCGCGGTGGCCGGCGGCGCTGCCCGCGTCGAAGCCGCCGCCCGTCAAGCGGCGGGGGCGGGCGGTACGCAGGTCCGGATACTGCTCGTCGACCGCCACGTCGACGGCGCGGCCCCGGTCGGCCAGGACGAGGGCCATGCCCGGCTGGTCGGGGGTGGCGGCGCGGCTGCGCTCGTCGGCCTCGGCGAAGCGGTGGGCGACCGCCGAGCCGAAGCCGATGAGCCAGGAGCGGCGCCAGGCGGCGACCTGCTCGCCGGGCGGGACGGGCTCGGTGAGGACGCCGCGGGCCGCCTGGACGAGCAGGGATGCGAACAGCAGCTCGACGCCGGCGACGTCGGACTCGAAGCCGAACAGGTGCATGGAGATGCGCAGGCCGTCGCGGGTGCGGTGCTGCAGGCGGACCGAGCGGCAGCGCAGGGAGGTGGCGACCACGTGCAGGAGATGGGCCTTCTCGCGCAGATACGGCGGGTGCAGCTCGACCAGCCGGTTGCCGACGGTCTGCGGGCGCAGGCCGTCGGTGGCGGCGAGCAGTGCCTGATCGATGCCGTACTTGCCGATGAGCTCGGCGGCCTTGGCGGTCAGCGCCTCGGCCTCTTCCCGCGTGCACGCGGGATCCTCGGCCTTGGCGAGCAGCTTCCGAACCTTCTCCAACACGAACAGAGGCTACCGCCGACCTACGACAATTCCGCCGCAGCGCCGTCCCCGGAAGCAGGAGCAGGAGCAGAAGCCGGCGCCGAAGCACCGGCAGCACGGGAGCGCAGCTCGTGCCCCACGCTCGTCAGGCAGCGCCCGCTGGGCAGGTCGAACTTCCAGCCGTGCAGCTGGCAGGTGAGCGTGTTGCCGTCGACGATGCCGAAGCGGGTCAGGTCGGCCTTCAGGTGCGGGCACCGGCGCTGCACGATCCAGTCGCCCAGCTTGATGTCCTCGGCGTCGGGCTTCTGCTCGGCGAACCAGCCCTCCGCGTACTGCAGGCGCTCCTCCGACAGGCACTTGAAGAACGAGTAGACGAACTCGTTGTACTGGCCGATGCGGGTGGCGGTGAAGCGGCAGGACAGGAAGAGCGAGTTGACCCAGTCGACCTCCTCGATGAAGAGGAGGTGCTCGATGAGGGCGCGCTCGGTGCGGAAGCGGTAGCGGACCTTCTCGTCGGCGTACTGGCGGACCTGCTTGCCCGGGAAGTCCACGACGATCGACTCGACGGAGGTGCCGTCATACCCCACCAGGTCGAAGCGGACCGGGCCGCCGACGCCCTTCGCGAGGTAGACGGACTCGTCGAGCAGCGGCTCGATGCGCCGCTTCATCTCCTTGAGCACGTCGACCTCGGGGTGCCGCCAGGACGCCTTCGCGGCCTCGATGATCGGCCGCTTCCGGTCACGCATCTCCTCCAGGTGCTCCCGCTTGTGCGCGAAGAACTCCTCCACGTCGACCGGGTGCACGGTGGAGACCGAGTCGGGGGTCACCGTCATCACCGACCCGGGCAGCAGCACCGTGGAGTTGGTGCCGCCGTGCTTGGCGTACTCCTGCTGGAACACCCACTGGTCGGGGAAGATGTTGCCCTCGTCACCGAAGATGTCGTTGAACTGCCAGAGCTCGTCGTCGAGGAAGCACGGCGGCCCCGCGATGGGCACCACGTGCGAGGCCTTGAGGTCGTCGATGTACCGGAAGGTCCGGTCGAACTGCCGGTCACGCTTCTGCTTGCCGAACGCGGTCTTCGCGGCCTGCGGCAGGTCGTAGACCATCGGGTACCAGATGGCGCCGGAGAACTGGAGCAGGTGCGCGTGCACATGGCCGAGCTCGGCATACGTGGTGAGGTCGGTCGGGCGGGCGTCGTTCTGGTTGAGGATGCGGACGCCGTTGTGCTCGACCCACAGCGAGGAGTCACCGATCGGCCCGTCGGTCGGCGAGGTGAGCGCCTGGATCATGATCTTCAGGCCGCCGTCGAGCTCGTGGACGTGGTCGCTCTTGGTCTCCAGGAACCTGGTGAAGCCGAGCGCCTCGAGCTCGTCGCGCATCTCCGACGTGGGGAACTCGGGCAGCAGCACCGTCGCCTTCTTCGACACGAAGCGCTTCAGGTGCTCCGCGTCGAAGTGGTCCCGGTGCAGGTGGGACACGTAGAGGTAGTCGCAGTCGCCGAGCGTCTCCCAGTCGAGCAGGGAGTTGTCGGGGAACGGGAACCACGACGCGAAGTACGCCGGGTTGACCCACGGGTCACAGAGGATGCTGCCGGCATCGGTGTCGATGCGCAGGCTGGCGTGTCCCGTCCCGGTGATCCGCACCGCGTTCCTCCCTCGAACTACAACTGGCATGCCGCTCCGACGCTACCCGACCGACCCGCAACCGTCGGTCCGGGTGCCGCATGCCAGACTTTGTCGCGAAGCACACCTGCAGCGAAAGGACGCGTCGTGGCCGAGCACGAGCCTGTGACCTCTCCCGACCAGCACAAGCCGGGACACCCGCGGGCCGCCCGCTTCGGTGCTGCCGTCACCGTGCTGCTCATCCTCGGGATGCTGGTCGGCAACCACAAGGGCCGGGTCGAGGACATCTGGTTGATCGCGACCGCCGGTGTACTGGTGCTCGCCCTCGTCGGAGACTGGGTGCTGCGCCGGAACGGCCTTCGGTAGTCGCTGGTCGTACATGCGGCAAAGGCGCACCGGAAGCACCGGTGCGCCTTTTCGCGTCTGCGCTCAGCGGCGGCGCATCACGAGGTCACGGACCTCCTTGAGGGCGGCGTCGACCTCCGCCTCGAAGTAGCCGCCGGGCACCAGGTTGAAGTGCGACGGGTCGAGGTCACCGTCGGTGAGCGGGCCGCCACGGCCGGACAGCGACGCCATGACGCCCTCGAACAGCCGGTCGACCTGCGCGCGGTCGTAGCCGCTGCCGAAGCGGCGCAGCTGGAACGTGCGGCGCAGCTGGTCGATGCGGGCCACCTCGGTCGACTGGTGCTGCACCGGCGCGCCCTGGGGCGGGCCGCCGTAGGGCTCGCCGTACGGGTCGCGGTCGGGGCCGCCGCCATACGGGTCGCGGTCACGGTCGGGCGCGCCGCCGTAGGTCGCCGGCTCGGGCCGGTCGCGGTCCATGCGGATCTCGGCGGTCATGTCCGCGCGCGGCTGGCGCGGCGCCTCGTAGCCCCGGTCGTCGTCGAAGGCGCCACCGTACGTGGGCTCGTCGTAACGGCCGTAGTTCGGGTCGCGGGGCGGGCCGGCGGGAGCGGGGGCCGGCCGCGGCGGCAGGGGCGGCGGCGGCGCCATCGGCGGGGGGCCCATCCGCTCGGGCTGCATCCGCTCCATCGGGGGCGGACCCATCCGCTCCGGCTGCATGCGCTCCATGGGCGGGGGGCCCATCCGCTCGGGCTGCATCCGCTCCATCGGGGGCGGGCCCATCCGCTCGGGCTGCATGCGCTCGGGCATCCGCTCGGGGGCCATGCGCATCTCGCCGCTGCGCATCTCGCCGCCGCGGGAGTCGAGGGCGCGGCCGAAGCCACCGCCGCCGCGCTCCTCCAGCTCGGCCAGCTGGCGCTCGACCCGGTCGAGGTGCAGGTCCACCTGCCACTCGTCATATCCGCCGAAGCGCACCCGGAAGACCACATCGTGGACCTCCTGAGCGCTCACCGGCGCGCCCATCGGGTCACCGGAGAGGGTGGCCTCGACCCGGTCGAGGAACGAGTCGACCTCGTCGACCTTGTATCCCCGCCGCAGCGCACGGCGCCGGAACCGTTGACCCTGACTCACTGTGTCTCCTCGTTCGCTCGCCGTGCTAGCAAGCCTGTTTCACGCTCTCCCACCTTGCCACCGTTTGAGGCGGCAAGCTGCCCGCAGGCCCCGTCGATCTCCCGGCCGCGGGTGTCGCGCACCGTGGTCGCGACCCCTGCCGCCCGGAGGCGCCGGACGAACTCTCGCTCCACCGGCTTGGGACTAGCGTCCCACTTACTCCCGGGTGTCGGATTGAGCGGGATGAGATTGACATGCGCGAGACGGCCGGACAAGAGCCGGCCGAGCAAATCCGCCCGCCACGGGTGGTCGTTCACATCCCGGATCATTGCGTATTCAATGGACACGCGCCGACCAGTGCGAGCCGCATACTCCCACGCGGCATCAAGCACTTCGGCGACCTTCCAACGTTGGTTGACCGGCACGAGCGTGTCGCGCAGATCATCATCGGGTGCGTGCAGCGACAGCGCAAGCGTCACCGACAGCCCCTCCTGCGTCAACCGGCGCATCGCCGGGACCAGCCCGACGGTGGACACGGTGATGTGCCGCTGGGAGAGCCCGAGCCCTTCCGGGGCGGGGTCGGTGAGCCTGCGGACCGCCGCGACGACCCGGTTGTAGTTGGCGAGGGGCTCGCCCATGCCCATGAACACGACCCGCGACAGCCGGTCCGGGCTGCCGGGCAGGACCCCGCGGGCGGCCATCCCGGCGAACCAGACGACCTGGTCGACGATCTCCGCGGTGGAGAGGTTGCGGGTGAGCCCGGCCTGGCCGGTGGCGCAGAACGGGCACGCCATCCCGCAGCCCGCCTGGCTCGACACGCACACCGTCACGCGGTCTGGATATCCCATGAGGACGCTCTCGACGAGGGAGCCGTCGTGAAGCCGCCACAACGTCTTGCGGGTCGCCCCGTCGTCGGTGGCTTTCTCATGTACGGGGTGCAGCAGGCGCGGCAGCAGCGCTTCCGCGATCGCGTCCCTGCTCCTGGCGGGAAGGTCCGTCATGTCGGCGGGGTCGCGGACCAGCCGGCCGAAGTAGTGCGCCGACACCTGCCCCGCGCGGAACGCCTGCTCCCCCAGCTCGGCGACGGCGGCCCGGCGCCCGGCGAGATCGAGGTCGGCCAGGTGACGCGGTGGCATGGTCGCCCGGCGGCCGTCACTCGTCGTGCCGGTCGCGGTGGATTCGAGGTTCAGAACGGGAAGCTGTGTCATGACGTCTTCAAGTGTCCCATGCCGAGTCGCGTGATCTTCAGTACCGCTGGCCAAGGGCACTAGGACGGGGGCACCAGGAACGCCAGAACGGCGTACGCGGTCGGCAGGGCGAGCAGGATCGAGTCCAGCCGGTCCATGAGCCCACCGTGACCCGGTAGCAGGTTGCTCATGTCCTTGACGCCCAGGTCGCGCTTGATCAGCGACTCGCCGAGGTCACCGAGCACCGACGCGGCCGCGACCGCGACCCCGAAGACGACCCCGTGCCACCAGACGGCGTCGGACAGGAGCAGCGGAATCGCCACCGCGCTGCCGGCACCGGTCCACACGACCGACCCCGCGAAGCCCTCCCACGACTTCGCCGGGCTGACGGAAGGTGCCATCGGGTGCTTGCCGAGGAAGACACCGGTCACATATCCACCCGTGTCGGACAGCACCACGGCGACGATCGTCACCAGGACCCGCACCGCGCCGTCGGAGACGTCCTTGCCGGGGTGCGCGAGCAGCGCCGCGAAGGCGCCGAGGAACGGCACGTACACCGCGATCAGGGCACCGGCCGTGACGTCCCGCTGGTAGTCGCGGGGACCGCCGGCGAACCGCCACACGAACACCGCCAGCAGCGTCAGGAGCAGGCCGACCGGCAGGACCTCGGCGCCGCCGAACCAGGCGAGCACCACCATGGCCGACCCGCCGACGAGCAGCGGTGCGAGCGGCGGCCTCGCCTTGTTGACGCTGACGGCCCGGACCATCTCCCAGATGCCGACCAGGACGGCGAGCACCACCAGACCGAGGAACGCCGGGATCCACACGAAGAGCGAGGCGATGACCGCGCCGCCCAGGCCCACGCCGACACCGATCGCGGCGGGAAGGTTGCGGCCGGCACGGCGCTTGGGTTTCTCGCCGGCCGGCACTTGTTCGTTTGGCATAGACGCCTCGGGCGCGGCATCAACGTGCCGCGCCCTGGTCGAAGGGTTACCGGGGGGCGTCATCAGACCTCGAGGAGCTCTGATTCCTTGTGCTTGAGCAGCTCGTCGATCTGGGCGACGAACCTGTGCGTCAGGTCGTCGAGCTCCTTCTCGCCGCGGCGCCCGTCGTCCTCGCCCGCCTCGCCGTCCTTGACGATGCGGTCGAGCTCTTCCTTCGCCTTGCGGCGCACGTTGCGCACGGCGACCCGGGCGTCCTCGGCCTTGTGCCGCGCGATCTTGATCATCTCGCGGCGCCGCTCCTCGGTCATCTGTGGGAGGTTGATCCGGATCTGCGTGCCCTCGTTGTTGGGGTTGACCCCGAGGTCCGAGTCGCGGATCGCCTTCTCCATCGCACCGATCACCGAGGCGTCGTACGGCTTGATGATCGCCATACGAGGCTCCGGGATGGCGATCGACGACATCTGCGGCAGCGGGGTGGGC
Source organism: Dactylosporangium maewongense (assembly GCF_039531485.1). Classification (NCBI taxonomy): domain Bacteria; kingdom Bacillati; phylum Actinomycetota; class Actinomycetes; order Micromonosporales; family Micromonosporaceae; genus Dactylosporangium; species Dactylosporangium maewongense. The sequence continues at coordinate 119,793 of NZ_BAAAQD010000018.1, forward strand.
GTGCCGTAGTAGTCGACCATCACCTTGCCGAACATCGCCGGGGTCGCTCGGCCGGTCCTGATGACCGCGAACTCCTCCTTGGCGTGCTCGATCGCGCGCTCCATCTTCTCTTCGGCCTCGAAGAGAGCTTCTTCGATCACGTGGTCTTTCCTCCTCGGTCCGGGATGGGCTCAGCGGTGATGAGCGTGCCGATCCTCTCACCACTCAACGCGCGAGCCACGCTGTCCTCCCCCTCGGCGCCGAACACGAGCATCGGCAGCGCGTTTTCCTGGCAGAGGCTGAACGCGGTCTGGTCGACGACCCGCAGGCCCTGCAGCAGGGCATCGGCGAACGTCAGGCTGTCGAGTTTGCGGGCCGTCGGGTCGGTACGGGGGTCGGCCGTGTACACACCGTCGACGCCGTTCTTGCTCATCAGGACCGTGTGCGCGTGGATCTCCAGGGCGCGCTGCACGGCGACGGTGTCGGTCGAGAAGTACGGCATGCCGGCGCCGGCGCCGAAGATCACGACCCGCCCCTTCTCCATGTGCCGGATCGCGCGGCGCGGGATGTACGGCTCCGCGACCTGCGCCATGCTGATCGCGCTCTGCACCCGCGTGTCGATGCCTTCCTTCTCCAGGAAGTCCTGCAGCGCGAGGCAGTTCATGACGGTGCCGAGCATGCCCATGTAGTCCGCGCGGGACCGGTCCATGCCGGCCCGGGACAGCTCGGCGCCCCGGAAGAAGTTGCCGCCACCGACGACGACGGCCACCTGGACACCGCGGCGGACCACGGCCGCGATCTGGCGGGCCATGTGCCGCACCACGTTCGGGTCGACGCCGACGGCGCCACCGCCGAACACCTCGCCGGAGAGCTTCAGCACGACGCGTCGCACCCCGATCGGGGCCGGCGTCAATGCCTGCCTTGCCGCTTCCACAGCGGTGTGCGTCATCTGGGCAACCTCTCCGTGTCCGTTCTGCCGCTGGAAGGGGATATGACGAGGGGGTCCCGGCATCCAGTGTGGATTCCGTGACCCCCTCCGCGCCCTGCTATCAGGCCTGGCCGACCTCGAAGTGGACGAACCGTGTCACCTCGATGCCGGCTTCGGCCAGCACCTGCTTGACGGTCTTCTTGTTGTCGCTGACCGACGCCTGCTCGATGAGGACGAAGTCCTTGAAGAAGCCGTTGACCCGGCCCTCGATGATCTTCGGCAGGGCGCCTTCCGGCTTGCCCTCCTCGCGAGCGGTCTGCTCGGCGATGCGGCGCTCGGACTCGACCGTGTCGGCCGGGACGTCCTCGCGGGTCAGGTACTTCGGCCGCATGGCCGCGATCTGCATCGCGACGCCACGCGCGTCGGCGAGGGCAGCCTCGTCGTCCTTGCCGGTGAACTCGACCGCGACGCCGACCTGCGGGGGCAGGTCCGGGCTCTTGCGGTGCATGTAGATCGCGACCGGCGAGCCCAGGACCGCGAGGCGGTTGATGACGAGCTTCTCGCCGATGCGCGCCGACTCGGTCTGGATCAGCTCGGCCACCGTGCTGTCGCCGAGCTTCGAGCCCAGCAGGGCCTCGACGTCGGCCGGCTTGGTCTCGTCGATGTGCTTGGCCAGCTTCTGGCCGAGCTCGACGAACGCCTCGTTCTTGGCGACGAAGTCGGTCTCACAGTTGATCTCGACCAGACCCGAGCCGACGTGGGCGACCAGGCCGTTGGCCGTGGTGCGGCCGGCGCGCTTGCCGACGTCCTTCGCACCCTTGATACGCAGCAGCTCGACGGCCTTGTCGAAGTCGCCCTCGGCCTCCTCGAGCGCCTTCTTGCAGTCCATCATGCCGGAGCCGGTCAGATCGCGGAGTCGCTTGACATCCGCGGCGGTGAAGTTGGACATGACTCTCTCTCGCTTGAGTTCGCCTTGACGGCTCGTGTCAGGCCTGGGTGGGTTCGGCGGCGGGAGCGGCGTCGTCGGGCTTGGCACCCTCGAGCAGCTCACGCTCCCACTCAGCGAGCGGCTCGTCGCCGGCCACGACGCCCGGCTCGGGCTTCTGGTCGGCACGGGTGGCGCGGCCCGACCGGGCGATGAGACCGTCCGCGACCGCGTCCGCGACCACGCGGGTCAGCAGGGCGGCGGAGCGGATGGCGTCGTCGTTGCCCGGGATCGGGAAGTCGACCTCGTCGGGGTCGCAGTTGGTGTCGAGCACGGCGATGACCGGGATACCCAGCTTGCGGGCCTCGTCAACCGCGATGTGCTCCTTCTTGGTGTCGATGACCCAGATCGCCGACGGGAGCTTCTGCATGTCGCGCAGACCACCGAGCGTGCGGCTCAGCTTGGTCTGCTCGCGCGACAGCTGCAGGGTCTCCTTCTTCGTGTAGCCCTGCGCGGTGCCGGTGAGGTCGAGGGACTCGAGCTCCTTCATCCGCTGCAGCCGCTTGTAGACGGTCTGGAAGTTGGTCAGCATGCCACCCAGCCAGCGGTGGTTGACGTACGGCTGACCGACACGCGTCGCCTGCTCGGCGATCGCCTCCTGCGCCTGCTTCTTCGTGCCCACGAACAGCACCGAGCCACCCTCGGCGACGGTGTTGCGGATGTAGTCGTAGGCCTTGTCGATGTAGTCCAGCGTCTGGCGCAGGTCGATGATGTAGATACCGTTGCGCTCCGTGAAGATGAAGCGCTTCATCTTCGGGTTCCAACGGCGGGTCTGGTGTCCGAAGTGCACGCCGCTTTCCAGCAGCTGACGCATGGTCACAGCCATGTTCGTGGGATCCTTTCGATCCTGGTTTCCACGACGGTCCGGTCGGTCCGCCGTCCTGGCGCCCGGTCGTCGGCCGTCTCACCCGACCCAGCGCGTGGCTGCGGATCGGGACCAGGGCGGCCGCCGCCCTGGTTTCTGGCCCGGCGCGAGAAAGCGGCGGGCTGCGGGAGGGCGCGCGAGGTCGACCGTGCGTGCACGGTCGCCGTCCGGAAGTGTACGCGCAGTCGCCGCCGACCCACGAATCCGCCCCCGGCTGCCGCGCCGACCAGGCCGATCCGTCACCCGGCAGGGCCTCGTCCGCCCACCGCGGCGGAGGGCCTCGGTCGCCGGTTCAGCGCTCGCCGGTCAGCCGGTCGTCGGCTCGTCACGTGGGCAGGGCCGCAGCCCGTCGGGCTGGACAAGCCGAGGCTGGTCACGTGCGCAAGCCGCGGCGCGTCCGGTGGACAGGCCGCGGCTGGTCACGCGGACCGGCCGCGGCTCGTCATGTGGACAGAGCTGCGACTCGTCCGGTGGACAGGCCGCGGCTGGTCACTTGGACCGGCCGCGGCTCGTCACGCGGGAACGGCGCGGCCGGTCAGGTGGACAGGGCCGCGGCGATGAACAGCAGCACCGCGATCGGCAGGTACGCCAGCGGCGTGCGCAGCCAGGCCCGCGCCCCCGAGGCGGCGGCCGCGGCGCCACCGATCAGCCCGTACAGGCCGAGGGCGAACATCGGCAGCCCAAGGATCATGAAGATGCTCGCAAGCGTGCCGGTGGCCTCGATCTTGTCGGCGGTCATCGCGGTCAGGAACAACCGCAGCACCGGCACCTCGAAGACGATCGTGAGCAGCACCAGCACGACGGCCAGCCCCGGCCGCTTCGACCGGTACACCGCACCGCCCGGCTCCGCGGCAGCGGCCGCGGGTGCTGCCGACGGCGGCGGGATCGCCGCGGTCAGGGTCGTCGGCGCCGCGAACGCGTCCTGCTGGCTCTGCTGAGCCTGCTGGCCGTACCCGCCCTGCGGCGCCGCCGGAGGCGCCGGCACCGTGGGCACCGTCACCACGGGCGACGACAGAGCACTCACGGGCGCGCTCGGCGCACCGCCTGACACCGGCCGCTGCAGCGCGCTGCGGTCGATCGCCTCGGAGCGCCGCGACCTGGAGACCGACTCGGCGGCGTCGGGGTGCTCGGGAGCCGGCGGGAGCGGGGCGCTGAACTGCCCGCTCGGGCTGTCGCCGTACGGCAGGGAGTCGGCGCCGTAACCGCGGGACGCGCTGCGCGGCTCCGGGACCCGGTAGCCGTCGTCGTACTCGCGCTCGTCGGCGTACCGCGTCGGCGTGTAGCCGCGGTCGTCCCCGTAGCCCCGGTCGTCGCGCGACCGGTCTTCCCGGCGGTCGTCGCGGCGCTCGCCGCGGCCAGGCTCGTCGTATCCACGGTCGTCCGGGTACCAGCGGGGCTCCGCATCCGGGTCCGGGGAGTAGTTCCGGCGTCCATCCACGGTCCGTCACGGTAGGCGGTCCGGATGATCCCCGCCACTCCGGTGCACTGCCGGATATCCGCCGGTGACGGTCCTGGGCAACTCCAGCAGTGACCGGCGTCGCATACTCGGTGGGTGACTGACGCCTCGCGTGATCAACTCGTCGCCCGGATGCGCCCCTTCGGCACGACCATCTTCGCCGAGATGTCGGCACTCGCGGTCCGCACCGGCGCGGTCAACCTCGGCCAGGGCTTTCCCGACACCGACGGCCCCGCCGCCATGCTCGACGCCGCCGCCGAGGCCCTCCGCTCCGGCCGCAACCAGTACCCGCCGGGCCCCGGCGTCCCCGAGCTCCGCGCGGCGATCTCGGCCCACCAGAAGGCGTTCTGGGGCCTGGACTACGACCCCGACGGAGAGATCATCGTCACGGCCGGCGCGACCGAGGGGATCGCCGCCACCATCCTCGCCCTCTGCGAGCCCGGCGACGAGGTCGTCTGCTTCGAGCCCTACTACGACTCCTACGCCGCCTCCATCGCCCTCGCCGGCGCGGTCCGCCGCCCGGTGACCCTGCGCGCCCACGACGGCGGCTACGCCTTCGACCCGGCGGAGCTGCGCGCCGCCTTCGGCCCCCGCACCCGGCTCGTCCTGCTCAACTCCCCCCACAACCCGACCGGCAAGGTCTTCACCCCCGACGAGCTGGCGCAGATCGCCGCCCTCTGCGAGGAGTTCGACGCGGTCGCCGTCACCGACGAGGTCTACGAGCACCTGGTCTTCACCGACGCCGACGCCCCCCACGTGCCGATCGCGTCCTTGCCCGGCATGCGCGCCCGCACGCTGCAGATCTCCTCCGCCGGCAAGACCTTCTCCTGCACCGGCTGGAAGATCGGCTGGATCTGCGGCCCCCGCGACCTGGTCTCCGCCGCCCTGCGCGTCAAGCAGTTCCTCACCTTCGTCAACGCCGGCCCCCTCCAGCCCGCGATCGCCGTGGCCCTGAACTCCCCGCCCTCCTACTACGAGCAGTTCCGCGACGACCTCCAGCGCAAGCGCGACCGCCTCTGCGAGGGCCTGACCGCCGCCGGCTTCGCCGTCCTCCGCTCGGAGGGCACCTACTTCGTCACCGCCGACATCACCCCCCTCGGCGGCACCGACGGCGTCGACTTCTGCCTCGCCCTGCCCGACCGCTGCGGCGTCGTCGCCGTGCCCACCCAGGTCTTCTACGACGACGCCGCCGCCGGCCGCCACATCATCCGGTTCGCCTTCTGCAAGCGCGACGAGGTCATCGAGGAAGCCAGCACCCGCCTCCGCCGCCTCTGACCCCCGCCCCCGTCACATGATCGTGGGTGTGGGCGGCCACAGCAGCCGTTCGACAAGCGGCACAGCACCACGCCCAGAGCGCTGAACATCCACGAACCCGGCCGACCCGACTGATCAGAGAACACATCTGACTGCCGACGCCGCCAGACACGATGCCCCCCGGACACGAGCCGCCCAGACGCAACCCGACCCAGACCCGCCCCCGCCTGACACGACAACCCGGACACGACAACCCCGGACACGACCCCCGCCCAGACCCGACCCCGCAGGACGCGACGCCGCCCAACCGCAACGCCGCCCGGGGGCAACGCCGCCCAGCCGCAACGCCGCCCGAACGTGACGCCGCCCGAACGTGACGCCGCCCGAACGTGACGCCGCCCGAACGTGACGCCGCCCGAACGTGACGCCGCCCGGACGCAACGCCGCCCGGACGTGACGTCGCCCGGAGGCGCGGGGCGAATCGGCGACGGCCGGGGGCGAGGGCTGCGGGCCAGGGCTGCGGGCCAGGCGTCCGCAACCCAGGCAGGGCATCCCGGGCGGCCCGGCGCTCCTTCCGCGGGGGCGGTCTGGCCACTGCTCGGGGGCGCACCAGTGCGGACGCGGCCGGCGTGCGCGGTGGCAAGGACGGCCGGCTGACGGCGTGCCGGGTCGGGGATGCTGTCACGAGCGGGCCTTCGGGGCGAGGCGGTAGCCGGCTTCGGTGCTGACGACGAAGCCGTGCTGCTCCAGAACGGGAAGCGTCCGGCGGGCGGCGCGGGTGGCGACGCCCGCGATGGCGGCGATCTCCTCCGCCGAGCGGGCGGCGCGAGGGGCCACCGCGTCGAGGACCCTGGCCTGGGTGGCGTCCAGGGCGTCCTCGGGGCGCTCGTCGCCGTGGATGGGGTCGGCGAGCTCCCCGAGCCGGCCGACCTCCTCGACGATCTCGTCGACGCGGGTGACGAGGACGGTGCCGGGGGTGCGGAGCTCGACGTGGCAGCCGACCGACATCGCCGAGGTGATCGGGCCGGGGACGACCATGGCGGAGCGCTCCAGGCGGCGGGCATAGGACAGCGTGTTGCGCGCGCCGCTGCGGGAGCCGGCCTCGACCATCACGGTGCCGCGGGTGGCGGCGGCGATGACCCGGTTGCGGGTCAGGAACCTGGTCTTGTGCGGCCGGGTGCCCGGTGGCCACTCGGTCAGCAGGAGCCCCTCCTCGGTGATGCGCTCGAACACGGCCGCGTTGGAGACCGGGTAGACCTGGTCGATGCCGCAGGCGAGCACCGCGCAGGTCACCCCGCCGGCGGCGAGGGCGCCCCGGTGGGCGGTGACGTCGACGCCGAGCGCGCCGCCGGAGACCACCGCCCAGCCGCGCTCCGCCAGGCCGAAGGCGAGCTCCGACGCGACGAACTCGCCATAGTGGGTGATGGCCCGGGCACCGACCACGGACACCGACCGCTCCAGCGCCTCCTCCAGCCGGACGGGCCCGCGCAGCCACAGGCACAGCGGCGGGTCGGTGTCGCGGCGGAGCGCGTCGGCGCCGTCGCGGCTGACCCGGGTGAGGTCGTCGAGCGCGGTGAGCCACTCCTCGTCGACGGCGGTGACCATGCGAGCGCCGAGCCGGCCCGCCCGCTCGGTCATCTCGCCGGCCAGGGTGAGCGCGACCCGCTCGGCCCACGCGTCGGCGGAGCCGGTGCGCGCGTCGAGCAGGGTGGCGTCGAGGCGGGCGTGGACCGCGCCGGCGAGCGCCTCGGTGACGCCGTGCCCGTGCAGCACCATGACCAGCGCCTCCGGCGCCCCGACAGCCCGCACCAGCATCCCGAGCTCCCGGCTGCCGGGCTCCACCAGATGGGCCAGCGCCAGCCGCGCCGCCCGGTCGATGGTGCTCATCGGCCTCTCCTTGACCGCATCTCGAGGGCTTCGTGGACATCGCCGATGGTGGGGCGGTCGCGGCCGTCGAGGTCGGCGACGGTCCACGCGACGCGGGTCGCGCGGTCCATGCCCCGGGCCGACAGCTGGCCGCGGTCCATCGCGGTGGCCAGCGGGTGCAGCACGGCGCGCGGCAGCCGGAAGCGCCGGTCGCGCAGGACGGCGGCGGGGACCTCCCCGTTGGACCGGGCGTGCGGCGCCCACCGGCTCGCCGCCGCCTGCCGCGCCCGCACGACCCGCGCCGCGACGGTCGCGGACGACTCGGCCGGCTCGGTGCCGAAGAGCGCCGCCGCGCGCACCGCCACCACGTCGACCTGGAGGTCGACCCGGTCCAGCAGCGGGCCGGAGAGCCTGGACCGATACCGGACGCGCACCCCCGGCGGGCACTGGCACATGGCGTCGCCGCCGGGCCTCGCGCACGGGCACGGGTTGGCGGCGAGGACCAGCTGGGCCCTGGCGGGATAGACCGTCTCGCCGTGGACCCGACGCAGCCGCACCTCACCGTGCTCCAGAGGCTCACGCAGGGCATTGAGGGCGCTGGCCTGGAACTCGGCGCACTCGTCGAGGAACAGCACCCCGTGATGGGCGAGGCTGATCGCGCCGGGCTTGGCGATGCCGGAGCCGCCGCCGACGAGCGCCGCGATCGAGGACGTGTGGTGCGGCGCCTGCAGCGGCGCCCGGCGGATCAGGCCGGCGCCGGCAGACAGCTCGCCGGCGACCGAGTGCAGCGCCGTGACCTCGATGGACTCCCGCTCGGTGAGCTCGGGCAGGATGCCGGGCAGCCGCTGGGCGAGCAGCGTCTTGCCTGCGCCGGGCGGGCCGAACATCGCCAGGTGGTGCCGGCCGGCGGCGGCCAGCTCGATGGCTCGGCGGCCGCGCTCCTGGCCGAGGACGTCGGCGAGGTCGGCCGGCGGGCGCTGCGCCGGTGGCGGCTGCGTGGGCGGGTCGAGCAGCGTCTCGGTGCCGTGGACGAAGCCGATGATGCGGCCGAGGCAGTCGGCGGCGCGGACCCGCACGTCGGGCACGAGCCGCGCCTCGTCGACGTTGCCGGGTGGGACGACGACGAGGCCGGCGCCGGCGCGGCTGGCGGCGAGCACGGCGGGCAGCACCCCGCGGACGGGCCGGAGGGTGCCGTCGAGGCCGAGCTCGCCGAGGATGACCGCGTCGACCAGCAGGCGCGTCGGCAGGTCGGCGCCGGCGGCGAGCACGGCGAGCGCCATGGCGGTGTCGAACCCGGAGCCGTGCTTGCGCACGTGGGCGGGCAGCAGGTTGACCGTGATGCGCTGCTGCGGCCAGGTGGCCCCGGAGTTGTGCACGGCGGCCCGGATGCGGTCGCGGGCCTCGGTGAGCGCGGCGTCGGGCAGGCCCGACACGACGAGGCTCGGCAGCCCGGGCGCGACGTCGGCCTCGACCACGATCACCTGCCCGGCCACCCCTTGCAGGGCGACGGAGCGGATCTTCGCGTAGCCCATCAGAAGACCCCGCGGAGGTGCCGCACGCCGACGGTGTCGGCGCCGAGCAGGACGGCCACCACGTCGAAGCGGACCTGCCGCCGGTCGCCGGCGCCGTGCGTGGCCAGCCAGCGGGCGGCGAGCCGGCGCACGCGGCGGGCCTTGTCCGCGCTGACCGCCTCCGCCGGCGCCCCGAACTTGGCGCCCCGGCGGGTCTTCACCTCGACGAACACCAACACCGGCCCGTCGCGGGCGACCACGTCGATCTCACCGGACGGGCAGCGCCAGTTGCGGTCGAGGGGGACGAGGCCACGGGCGATGAGGTGCCGCACGGCCAGGCGCTCGCCGAAGCGGCCCACGATCTGGTTGGTGTTGGTCATGTGGGGAGCCTGCCGCGTTTCGCGAAACGGGGCGCGACGCGAGCGGGCAACCTGTGGACAACGGGCCGCTTGTGGAAAACGTGAACGTCACAGCGACAGGCGCCACTGCTCCTCGGCGACGTCCACGCCGTACACGAACGCCGGGGTGGCGCTCTCCAGCACGAACCCGGCCCGCTGGTAGATGCGCCGGGCGGCGAGCAGCACGTCCTGCGTGTAGAGCACCATCTCCCGGTACCCGGCCCGGCGCGCGAACCGCACGCACTCGTCCACCAGCGTGCCGCCGACGCCCATCCCCCGCGCCGCCGGCTCCACGAACAGGAGCCGGAGCTTCGCCACGCCCTCGTCCGCCCGTACGCAGAAGATCGACCCGACGGGAGCGCCGTCGACCTCGGCGATCCACCCCGCCTCGGTCCGCGGGTCGTGCGAGGCCGCGTAGTCGGCGACGATGCGGGCCACCAGCGCCTCGAAGGTGGCGTCCAGCCCGTACTCCGCGGCGTAGAGCGCGCCGTGGCGCTGCACGACCCAGCCCAGGTCGCCGGGCAGCGGCGGCCGCAGGACCACGGCGCGCGGCGGCAGGACGCCCTCGAACACCGACCGGATCGTGTCCATCGCGCCGACCAGCCGCCGCCGGTCGACCTCGCCGACGGAGGCGAGCAGCCCGGCGATCTGCTCCTCGGAGCGCGCGTCCAGCGCCGCGAACGCCTCCCGCCCGGCCGGCGTCAGCTCGATGCGGCGGCGGCGCGCGTCCGATGTGGACCGGGACCGCGCGACGAGCCCGTCGGCCTCCAGCCTGCCGAGGATCCGGCTCAGGTACCCGGCGTCGATGTCGAGCAGCCGCCGCAGCTCGGCCGTGTCGTGCGCGCTGTCCATGGCCAGCTCGTACAGCACCCGCACCTCGGCCAGCGAGTAGGCGGAGTCGTGCAGGCCGGCCCGCAGCACCCCGATGAGGTTCGTGTAGTAGCGGTTGAACTCCCGTACGGCCGCGACAGTCATACTTGACATAGTCAACGATTTTCCTGACGGAGTCAAAGAACTCAAGGCGATATCGCACAGCGATAGCGGGCACTATCGTTGGTGGCATGACTGCCCCTGCCGACAAGCTCGTGGAGCTGCTCGAGACGCTCCCCGCCCCAACCCGCCAGGAGATCACCGTCTGGCTCCTCGACCGTGGCACGCCGGCCCAGGTCGGCGGCGGCAACCTGCTCGCCGCAGCCGTCGAGATGCGCGCCGGCGTGCTGAACAACGCCCTCGGCGGCGCTCTGCCGGCGGGCGAGGAGAGCCAGCTCGTCACGTTTCGCCTGCCGACCGAGCGGCACGCCGAGCTGCGCGCCTGGTGCGCCGAGCACGGTTTCACGATGGCGGCGGTGGTCCGGGGCTTGATCGAGCGGTTCCTCGAAGACCAACTCCGTCGCAAATGACGAGAAGACCAGCTCCGCCGCAGACGACCGGCGTCGCGGAGCAGCACGAAGCGCTGCCGGACGGCATGCGCACCGCGGTCGACGACTTCGCCCGCCACCTCGCCGCCGAGCGCAACCGCTCCGAGCACACCGTCCGCGCGTACGTCGGCGACGTCGTCTCCCTGCTCGACCACGCCTCCCGCGCCGGCGCGACCGCCCCGGGCGAGCTGACGCTGGCGGTGCTGCGCGGCTGGCTCGCCCGCCGGCGCGCGGCCGGCGCCGCCCGTGCCAGCCTGGCCAGGCACGCCGCCGCCGCGCGGACGTTCACCGCCTGGGCCCACCGCGAGGGCCTGCTCGCCACCGACCCGGGCCAGCGCCTCGCCAGCCCGAAGGCGCACCGCGACCTGCCGACCGTGCTGCGCGCCGACCAGGCCGAGACGCTCGTGACCGCCCCCGCGGGCCGCGACGACGCCGTGGGGCTGCGCGACCGGCTGGTGCTGGAGCTGCTGTACGCCACCGGCATCCGGGTCAGCGAGCTGTGCGGCCTGGACGTCGGCGACGTCGACCGGATGCGCCGCGTCGTGCGGGTCATCGGCAAGGGTGACAAGGAGCGCGCGGTGCCCTACGGGCTGCCCGCCGAGCAGGCGCTGACCGAGTGGCTGCGCAGCGGCCGCCCGGCCCTCGCCGGCCCCGCGAGCGGCGCGGCGCTGCTCCTCGGCGCGCGTGGCGGCCGCCTGCAGCCCGCGGCCGCCCGGCGCCTCGTCGACGGGCACGCCAGGGCGACCGGCCTGCCGCACACCTCCCCGCACGACCTGCGCCACTCCGCCGCGACCCACCTGCTCGAGGGCGGCGCCGACCTGCGCTCGGTGCAGGAGCTGCTGGGGCACGCCTCGCTGGCCAGCACCCAGATCTACACCCACGTGTCGATCGAGCGGCTCCGGTCCGCGTACGAGCAGGCCCACCCCCGCGCCTGACTCCGGCAACGCGACCCGGAAGTGCGGCGCAGGACCTTAAGATCGTGGATATGTCCGCTCCGGAGCCGATTCCCGGCGCACGCCTGCTGTTCTCCAACGACGCGGCGGTCGCGCAGCTCAACCACGGCTCCTTCGGCCTGGTGCCGATCCCGGTGCAGCGGGCCCAGCAGCGGCTGCGCGACGAGGTCGAGGCCAACCCGCCACGGTTCTTCAGCGTCGGCCTGGAGGAGCGCATCGCGCACGTGCGCCGGCACCTCGCCGCGTTCGTCGGCGCCGACCCCGACCTGACGGCCCTCGTCGACAACGCCACGACCGGCACGTCCACGGTCCTCGCCGCGCTCGGCGGCGGCGATGGCGGCGATGGCGGGAGCCTCGGCAGTGGCGACGAGATCGTCACCACCGACCACGGCTACGGCGCCGTCGACCTCGCCGTGGACGCCTTCTGCCGCCGGACCGGCGCGAGCCGGAGGGTGGCCCGCATGCCGCTCGCCCCCGACGACGACGCCGCGGTCGAGGCGGTCCTCGACGCCGTCACCGGCAGGACGCGGCTGGTGGTCGTCGACCACATCACCGCGGCGACCGCGCGGGTCCTGCCGGTCCGCAGGATCGTCGAGGCGGTCCGCGGCCGCGCCGGCGAGCGGGCCGCGGTCCTGGTCGACGCGGCGCACGCGCCCGGCATCCTGCCCGACCCGGTCGCCGGCATCGGCGCTGACTTCTGGGTCGGCAACCTGCACAAGTGGGCCTACGCACCCCGCGGCACGGCACTGCTGTCGGTGGCGCCGCGCTGGCGGGAGCGGCTCCAGTCGCTGGTCGTGTCCTGGAACCAGGACGCCGGCTTCCCCGACAGCCTGGAGTGGCTGGGCGCGCGCGACTACACGCCGTGGCTCGCCGCGCCGACGGGCCTCTTCGTGCTGCGCTCCCTCGGCCTCGACGCGGTGCACCGGCACAACACCGCGCTCGCCGAGCACGGCCAGGCACTGCTCGCCGAGGCCCTCGGCGAGGCCGTGCCGCCGCGGACCGGGCTGCCGATGACCGTCGTGCCGCTGCCGCAGGGCGCGGTGACGGAGCCGGCGGCGGCCACCGCCCTGCGCCGCAGGATCTCCGACGAGCTCGCCACCGAGGTCGGGCTCGCCGCCTGGCGCGGCTGCGGCTACCTGCGACTGTCGGCGCAGGTCTACAACCGCGAGGACGACTTCCAGCGCCTCGTGGAGGGCCTGCCCAAGCTGCTGCGCCGCTAGCGCGGCAGAAGCCGGACCCGGCCGCGGCGCAGCAGCGTCAGCGGGTCGAGATACACCTCCCCGGAGCGCAGCCCCCAGTGCAGGCAGGCGGCCGCCGGGCAACCGGCGTGGCCGGGCCGCAGCGTGCCGAGCGGGGTGCCGGCGGAGACGACGGTGCCGGCCTTCACGGAGGGGTCCACGGGCTCGTAGGTCGTGCGCAGCCCGCCCGGGTGCGACACGCTCACCACCGGCCGCCCGGCGACCATCCCGGCGAACGCGACCACCCCGGGGCCCGCGCTGTGCACCACGGCGTCCGGGGAGCCGCGCAGATCCACGCCGCGATGTCCGGCACCATACGGTCCGGGTGGCGGCTCGAACCGGCGGACCACCGCCACCGGCGGCCCCAGCGGCCAGCGAAACGCCCCCGGGCCACCGTCGGGCACCGCCGGTGCGGCACGCGCGGGAGCGCCAGGGGCGACAGCGGGAACAGCGAACGACAGCGCTACCAGTACCAGCGCCAAGAAGCGGAACGGCATGCGACGAAGCTATGCCGATCCCACCCGCCCCCTCACCCGCCGGCCCACCGACCTGTGGACAACAGAGGCCTTGTGGACAAGCGGGCGGGCAGCGTCAGCCTCCGAAGCCGTTGTCGGGCAGCGAGATGTCGGGCTTCTCCAGCTCCTCGACGTTGACGTCCTTGAAGGTCATCACCCGGACGTTCTTCACGAACCGGGCAGGACGATACATGTCCCAGACCCACGCGTCGTGCATCTCGACCTCGAAGTAGACCTCGCCGTCGGAGTTGCGCACGTGCAGATCGACCTGGTTGGCCAGGTAGAACCGGCGCTCGGTCTCCACCACGTACGAGAACTGGCGGACGATGTCGCGATACTCCCGGTAGAGCTGGAGCTCCATCTCGGTTTCGTACTTCTCGAGATCCTCGGCGCTCATCGCGGTCCGCCTTCCATAGCCACATTGTCGCCCACTTGCGCCGGCACCGTCGCGGCCTCGCCGGGCGCCACGCCGACGTTACCGCGCCTTTGCCTCCGCTGCCCCACCGCCGCCACGTTCGCGTAGGAGAAACGATGCTCGGTGCACGGCCCGTGCGCAACGAGCGCCGCCTGGTGCACCGGCGTGCAATATCCTTTGTGCTCGTCGAAGCCGTATTCAGGGTGCGTGGCGTGCAGCCCCCGCATGATCCGGTCCCGGGTGACCTTCGCCACCACGCTCGCCGCCGCCACACAGGCGGCGACCTGGTCACCCTTCCACACGGCGAGGCCGGGCGTGCCGAGCCCGTCGACCCGGAAGCCGTCGGTGAGGGCGTAGTCGGGGCGCTCGGCGAGGCCGGCCAAGGCGCGCCGCATGCCGGCAAGGTTGGACACGTGCAGCCCCCGGCGGTCGATCTCACCCGGCGGGATGATCACCACGGACCAGGCGAGGGCCCGGGCGACGACCTCGTCGTAGATCCGCTCCCGGGCGGCGGCGGTGAGCAGCTTCGAGTCGTTGAGCTCGTCGATCTCGCCGCGGCGGCCCTGCGGGAGGATGACCGCGGCCACCACGAGCGGCCCGGCGCAGGCGCCCCGGCCGGCCTCGTCGGCGCCGGCGACCCGCTCGAAGCCGCGCCGCTGCAGCGCCCGCTCCAGGGCCCACAGCCCGGCGGCTCGGTGCACGACGGTGCGGGGAGGCGCCAGCATCACGCCACCTCCCGCAGCAGGGACGGCAGGTCCGGCGGGTAGAAGCGCTCGCCCGAGCTGGACAGCGCGTCGACGGACCACCATCGGGCCTCGTCGATGCAGCCCTGCTCCACCTCGTTGAGCCGGGACAGGTCGACCGCCGTGGAAACAGCACGGGCCACGAAGAACGACTGCTCCTGCGAGAACCACGAACCGTCGAACGGGAACGACACCGTGTCGCTGCGCACCGGGCCGACCAGGTCCGCCGCCGCGAACAGCAGCCCGGTCTCCTCGAACAGTTCCCGCACGGCGGCGTCCAGCAGCGTCTCGCCCGGCTCCACGCCGCCGCCCACGGTGAACCAGTACGTGTGAGACGGGCGCGCGGGGTCCCACCCGTGCAGCATGAGCACGCGGCCGTCCGGGTCGAGCAGGAGCACCCGCGCGGCCCGGCGGTCGATGCGTCCCCCGTCGTGGGTCATACGACGAGATTACGACGTCTCACTTCGCAGTCGGCGCCGGCACCTTGTCGAAGGTCTCCGGCACGCTGAGCCATTTCGCCCTGGAGAAGGGCCAGAACACCACGAACGCCCTGCCCACGACGTTGTCCTCGGGGATCGTCGCCTGGACGGGGTCCTTGTACCGGACGAAGTTGTACCGCGAGTCGCCCGATCTCGACCGGTGGTCGCCCATCACCCACAGCCGCCCGGCCGGCACCGTGACGTCGAACTGCTCCTCGCTGGGGAGATCCTGCAGCCCGTTCTCGTCGGCGTAGATGTAGGTCTCGTCGAGGGCCTTGCCGTTGATGGTGATCCGCTGCTTGTCGTCGCAGCACACGACGTGGTCGCCGCCGGTCGCGATGACCCGCTTGATGAAGTCCTCCTCGGACGGGTCGTTGCGCCACGACGCGGGCGCCTCGAAGACGATCACCTCACCCCGGTGCGGGGAGCGGAAGTCGTAGACGAGCTTGTTGACGAGCACGCGGTCGCGGATGAGGAGGGTGTTCTCCATCGACTCGGACGGGATGTAGAACGTCTGAAGGACGAATGCCCGCACCACGACGGCGACGATGATCGCCACGCCCAGCAGCACTGGCAACTCGCGCCAAAACGTGTTGGGGCGCTTGGTCTGCTCGTCAATCACGCCCTGAAGGGTACGTGCTCGTCACCATTGGCGACGTCTCAACCGCTCCTGACGCGCCGAACGGGTCGAAACCGTGAGAGTTACCGCGAGTGGTGCAAGCACCATATCGGGCACCAAAGGTAAATCAGGCGTTCTGGTGACCCGCGGGCCGACCGAGGCCGAAGCGCTCTTCGGCACGTTCTTGAATGTGTCCGGCACCGGCAGCCAGGCCCACCGCCCGCTCGGCCACAGGATGACGAAGGCCCGGCCGATGACGTTGTCGATCGGCACCTGCCCCTGGCAGCGGGAGTCCTGCGAGACGCCGCGGTGGTCGCCCATCACGAACATCTGCCCCGGCTCGACCTTGATCGGGCCGAAGCGGCGCGCCGTGCACTGCTTCGGGTTGGGGGTGGCGTCCAGGGGTGAGTCCTCGTAGACATACGCGGACTCGTCCAGCGGGTAGCCGTTGACGAAGACGCGGCCCTGCACGTCGCAGCAGGAGACGGTGTCGCCGGGCAGGCCGATGACCCGTTTGATGAAGTCCTTCTCGCCGGGCTGGCTGAAGCCGACCAGGTCGCCGACCGTGCGGCCGAGCTCGGCGAAGAAGCCGGCGTCCTTGTCGACCTGGTTCTCCGGCGCCCAGTTGGCCGGGCCCTCGAACACGACGACCTCGCCGCGCTGAGGCTCGCGGACGTCGTAGAGCACCTTGTTGACCAGCACCCGGTCGCCGACGAGGAGGGTGTTCTCCATCGAGCCGGACGGGATGAAGAACGCCTGCACGAGGAACGTGCGGATGAGCACCGCCAGGCAGAACGCGACGATCAGCAGCAGCGGCAACTCCTGCCACAGCGGCATGTTCTTGCGCTTCTTGCGGACCTTGCTGCTCCACGAGGCGGCGGAGCTGTCGTCGTCGTAGGCGCCGCGGCGGCCGGCGGACGCGCCCCGGCCCCGGTACGAGCCCTGCTCGCCGGAGCGGCGGTCGTCGTAGCCGTCGCGGTCGTCGTA
The DNA here is from genome assembly GCF_039531485.1 of Dactylosporangium maewongense. Lineage (NCBI taxonomy): Bacteria > Bacillati > Actinomycetota > Actinomycetes > Micromonosporales > Micromonosporaceae > Dactylosporangium > Dactylosporangium maewongense. The sequence continues at coordinate 136,402 of NZ_BAAAQD010000018.1, forward strand.
CCCACGGTCGTCATAGCCACGGTCGTCGTAGCCGCGGCGGTTGTAGCCGCGCGTGTCGTAACCCTGCGCGTCATGGCCGCGGTCGTCGCGGCCCCGCTGGTCATAGCCGCGGTCGTCATAGCCCCCGCCGTCGCGCCCACGGTCGCCGTAGCCCTGGTCGGCGTAGCCCCGGTCCTCGAACGCGCGGTCGCGCACGACCGGCGGCTCGTCGCGGTCCCACCGGCCCCGGCCGGAGTCGCGACCGCGGTCGCCGTGCGGGTCGTCGTCCCAGGACCGGGCGGGCCGGTTCCAGTCACCGCCGCGCTGATCATCCCGGTCCGGGTCACCACCACGGTGCCGCCCCCAGGCGTCGAACGCCTGCTGGGACTGCCCCGCCTGCGTCTGGCCCCAGTAGTCGTGCTCCGGGTAGGTGTTGCCGCCGAAACCAGGACGCCCACGCTCCCCGCCCTCCTGATCCAGGGGGCGGCGGCGTGGGTGTATGTCATCGCCGCGATCGTCGTAACCATCGCGGCCGTAGTCGCTTGCCATCGGCGTCAGCCTAGAGGCACAAGACCAAAATGGGGAGCCCGGCGCCGGTTGACCGGAAAGCGAGCTTCAGGCGAACGACGACGAGGAGGGCCCGTGGACGGGTCCTCCTCGTCGGAAGTCGATCAGGGTGCGGCTCAGCCGACCTTGGTCTCGCGCTTCTCCTTGATCTTGGCCTTCTTGCCACGGAGGTCGCGCAGGTAGTAGAGCTTGGCCCGGCGCACGTCACCGCGGGTGACGACCTCGATCCGGTCGACGGCGGGGCTGTTGACCGGGTAGGTGCGCTCGACGCCGACGCCGAAGCTCACCTTCCGGACCGAGAAGGTCTCGCGCAGGCCGTCGCCCTGGCGACGGATCACGACGCCCTGGAAGACCTGGACCCGGGACCGGTTGCCCTCGACGACCCGCGCGTGCACCTTGACGGTGTCACCGGCGCGGAAGCTCGGGAGATCGGTCCGCTGCGACATTGCGTCGAGCGCGTCCAGCGTGTTCATCGCGGCAGTTCCTCGTCACTCAAGGCACGCCCGAATCCATGGCGCGCGAACGTAAAGATGATCAGGAGGTGCGCAGCCGTCGGCCCGCAGCAACCCCACTACTTTGCCACATCGACACCCGGAATCTGAAATCCGGTCCCCTCAAGATGCGAGAGCAGGTCCGGACGCTGCGCGGCGGTGCGCCGCAGCCCCTCCTCGCGCCGCCAGCGGGCGATCTTGCCATGGTCGCCGGAGCGCAGCACCTCGGGCACGTCCAGCCCCCGCCAGGTCGGCGGCTTCGTGTACATGGGCGCTTCCAGTACACCGGCGGAGTGTGACTCCTCCACCAGGGAGTCGGCGTTGCCGAGCACGCCCGGCAGCAGCCGGGTCACCGCCTCCATGACGACCAGCACGGCGACCTCGCCGCCGAACAGGACGTAGTCGCCGAGCGAGACCTCGCTCACCCGCATCCGGGTGGCCGCGTGGTCGATCACCCGCTGGTCGATCCCCTCATATCGCCCACAGGCAAACAGAAGGTGCGGGTCCGAAGAAAACGCGCGTGCGAGGTCCTGTGTGAACGGCGCACCGGCGGGCGTGGGAACGACGAGATGCGTGGAAGGCGACGCGAGGTCGTCGAAGCACTGCCCCCACGGCTCGGGCCGCATCACCATGCCCGGACCTCCGCCATACGGCGTGTCGTCGACGGTGCGGTGCACGTCGTGCGTCCAGGTCCGCAGGTCGTGCACGGCGAGCTCGAGGATCCCGGTGCGGCGGGCCTTGCCGATGAGCGACAGGTCGAGCGGGGCGAGATACTCCGGGAAGATCGTGACGACGTCGACCCTCATAGGTCGAAGAGGCCTTCCGGCGGGGTGATGACGATCCGCCCACCCGGCACGTCGACCTCGGGCACGATCTCGCGGACGAACGGCACGAGGCCGGTCCGCCCGTCGACCAGCCGCACGACGAGCAGGTCGTGCGCCGGGGCGTGGTCGATGCGCAGCAGCTCGCCGACCTTCTCCCCCGCCGCGTCGACGATCGAGAGACCGACGAGGTCGTGGTCGTTGAACTCGTCGGGGTCCGTCGGGGCGGGGATGTCGGCGCTGTCGACGCAGAGCAGCACGCCGCGCATGTCCTCGGCGAGGTTGCGGTCGTAGATGCCCTCGAACACGACGAGCAGCCGGCCCTGGTGCGGGCGGACCGACTCGACGGTGAGGGTCGCCGGCGGGCGCCAGGCACCGGCCGGGACCTTCTGCAGATGCCGGACCGCCGTCGAGTCGGTCACCAGGACCGACCCGACGGCGAAACGATCTGCCGGATCATCCGTGCGGATGTCCACGACGACCTCGCCGCGGACGCCGTGCGCACGGAATATCTGACCGACGACGAGGAACATGGATCAGTACGCGTCGACGATCTCGACGCGGACGCCGCGACCACCGATCGACGTGATCACCTGGCGCAGCGCCTTCGCGGTGCGACCACCGCGACCGATCACCGTGCCGAGGTCCTCCGGGTTGACCCGGACCTCGAGGCGCTGACCGCGACGGGAGTCGACCATGCGGACGCGGACATCGTCAGGGTTGTCGACGATGCCCTTGACCAGGTGCTCCAGCGCGGGGCGCAACACGTCAGGCCTCCGCGCCGGCGCCGGCACCGGTCTGCTCCTCAGCCTGCGCGGCCGGGGCCTCGGCCGGGGCCTCGGCCGCCGGAGCCTCGGACTTCTTCTTCGGCTCGGCCTTCTTCGCCTTCGGCGCCTCGGCGAGACCGGCGGCGACCTGCGCCTCGGCCTCGTAGGTGGCGCGGCGGTCCGGCGCGGCGGCCTTGACCTTCAGCGGCTCGGCCGGCGCGGGCAGACCCTTGAACTTCTGCCAGTCACCGGTCTTGGAGAGGATCGCCCGCACGGCCTCGCTCGGCTGCGCGCCGACCGACAGCCAGTGCTGGACGCGCTCGGAGTTGACCTCGATGCGCGAGGGCTCCTCCTTCGGGTGGTAGAGCCCGACGAACTCGATCGCCCGACCGTCACGCTTGGTGCGCGAGTCGGCGATGACGATGCGGTACTGCGGGTTGCGGATCTTGCCCATCCGCAGGAGCCGGATCTTGACGGCCACTTGGTTGCTCGCTCCTGGATCTGTGTGGAAGCCGAGCGAACGTCCGGACACCGTGGGGATTGGCGCCTTCGGCTGCTCTGATGGAAAGGACCCGACGCCGGGTTAGAGGGCTCGACGCGAAACCTGATACCAGCAATCCATTGTGCCAGACCCGCTACCCACCGCAAAAACCGCGGTCCCAACCCTGCGGAAGATCCGGGACCGTCCAGTTCGCCGGCGGGGTGAAGTCGGTCCACGTGCCGTCGAACGGGAACTCGCCCGCCTCGATCTCCTTCACGACCCGCTCACCCTCGGCCCGCACGAAGGCCTCGTCGGGCACCCAGTAGTGCTCCGGCAGGGCGAGGCGCTCCAGGAACTCCTCCTCGTCCTTCCAGTGCCAGATCCGGTCCGGAGCCGCCACGATGTCGAGGTCCCAGTCGGTGACGTCGACGCCGGACGCGCCGCCCTCGTCGCTCCAGCGGACCGCCGGGCGCTCCAGGTTGACGTACCAGTTCTTGAAGCGGTCCCGCTCGTCGTGGAACCACCAGACCGAGTGCGCCGGGTCGCCGGGCCGGTGCAGCTTGAGCACGCCGGGCCCGTCCCAGGTGCCGTGCTTCAGCGCCGTGCCCCGGGTCACGAACTCGGCGAAGGGCATCGTGCGCATGCCGAAGCCGTCGCCGGAGACCTCGTTGACCACCGGGGTGCCCCGGGCGACCCACAGCAGCAGGCCGCGCTCGTCGTCGGAGACGACCCGGGCCGGCCGGACCCAGCCGATCCGGCCCAGGCGCACGTTGCGGTGCACGATGACCTGCCCGGGCGTGAACCTGACGCTCGACGGCGCTGCGTCGGTCGGCCCCCGCTGAACGCTCAACGACGCTCCCTCGGTCGGTCCCAGCCCTCAGCGACGGGCGGGGGGATGCTCCAGCCGGCCGGCGGCCGGAAGTCGGTCCAGGTGCCGTCGAAGGGCCACGCGCCGGCCTCGATCGCCGGCACGACCTGCCGTCCCTGCTCCCAGACCGCCTCGGCGTCGCCCACCCAGTAGTGCTCGGGGAAGGCGAGGCGCTCGTTGAGCTCGTCCTCGTCCTTCCAGTCCCAGCGCCGGTCGGGCCAGACCCAGATGTCCAGGTCCTGGTCGGTCAGGTCGATGCCGGCCACGGCGCCGTCGTCCCACGTGACGGACGGCTCCTCCAGGTTGACGTACCAGGCCCGGAAGCGACCGGCGGGGTCGAACAGCCACCACACCGAGTACGCGGCGCCACGCGGGTTGAACTTGAGCGTGCTCGGCCCCCGGTACACATCCTGGATGATCTTCTTCGGCGCGAGCACCCACTCGGCGAAGGGCATGTCCCGCGGCCCCCGGCCGTCGGTGGTGACCTCGCGGATGAGCGGGCTGCCGGTCGCCATCCACAGGCGCAGCCCGAGCTCGTCGTCGGCGACGATCCTGGCCAGCGGCGCCCAGACGAGCGTGTCACGGGCGAAATGCCGGTGCAGCACGGCCCGTCCGGGGCTCAGCGTCACCTGACGACCCGGCCCTTGAGGACGATCCGGCGGGGCCGGAGCAGCTCCGTGAGGTCGGCGCGCGGGTCGCCGTCGTAGACCACCAGGTCGGCGAGGCCGCCCTCGACGAGGCCCGGGAAGCCCAGCCACTCGCGGGCACCCCAGGAGCCGGCCCGCAGCACGTCGAGCGACGGCATGCCGGCCTCGCGGTGCAGCAGCAGCATCTCCTGGGCGGCGAGCCCGTGGGCGATGCCGCCACCGGCGTCACTGCCGACGTAGATCGGCACTCCCGCCTCGTGCGCCGCCCGCACCACCGACGGGAAGCGGTCCTTCAGCGCCAGCATGTGCCGCGCGTACGCCGGGAACTTGCCCGAAGCCGTCGCGGCGATCCCGTCGAACGTCTCGATGTTGATCATCGTCGGAACGAGCGCGGTCCGCTGCCGAGCCATGAGATCGATGTCGTCGAGCGACAGGCCGGTGCCGTGCTCGACGGAGTCGACGCCCGCGCGGACCAGCGCCGCGACGGACTCCTCGGCGAACGTGTGGACGGCCACGCGGGCACCGGCGGCGTGCGCGGCGGCGACCGCGCCGGCCATCGCGTCCAGGTCCCAGGCTGGGGCGAGGTCGCCGACGCCCCGGTCGATCCAGTCGCCGACGAGCTTCACCCAGCCATTGCCGAGCCCGGCCTGCCGGGTGACCTCCTCGGCGAGCGACGCTGCGCCGACCTCGACGCCGATGTCGCGCAGGTAGCGCTTCGGCGGCGCCACGTGCCGGCCCGCCCTGGCCAGCCGGGGCATCTCCGGGTCGTCGTCGAGCATCGGGTACGGGATGGGCGACCCCGCGTCACGGATCGCGAGCACGCCCGCGGCACGGTCGACCAGCGCCAGCTCCCGGGCGGCGGCGACGCCGGCGGACGGGTGCCCGCCCGGCGCGATGCCCAGGTGGCAGTGCGCGTCGACGAGCCCCGGCAGGACGAAGCCGCCGTCGGCGACGGTCACGGCACCCGGCACGGGTGACAGCGTCACCCGGTCGCCGACGAGCCAGATGTCGGTCTGCGTGTCGTCCGGGAGGAGAACGCCCCGGACGTGCAGCGCCTCAGGACTGTCCGTCACGCTTCTGCAGCTTCGAGAAGTCGAGCTTCGGCAGCTTGAAGCCGGCCGGCAGCCCCGCCGCATTCGGGTCCATGGCCGCCGGGTCGAAGCCGGGCGGCAGCTGCGGCACGCCGCCGCCGAGCCGGGGCTGGCGGGCGCCGCCACCGCCGCTCTTGCCGCCCTTGCGCTTGTTCTTAGGCGACTTGGTGGCCTTGCGGCGCGTGCCGGGCATGCCCATCATGCCGCTCATCTGCTTCATCATCTTCTGCGCGTCGGCGAAGCGGTTGAGCAGCTGGTTGACGTCGGTGACGGTGACGCCGGAGCCGTTGGCGATGCGCACCCGGCGCGACGCGTTGAGGATCTTGGGGTTGGTGCGCTCGCCGGGGGTCATCGAGCGGATGATCGCCGTCACCTTGTCGAAGTGCTTGTCGTCGATCTCGGCGATCTGGTCCTTCATCTGCCCCATGCCCGGCATCATGGCCAGCACGTTGGCGATCGGGCCCATCCGCCGCACGGCCTGCAGCTGCTCGAGGAAGTCCTCCAGGGTGAACGTCTCGCCGCCCATGAGCTTGGCGGCCATCCGCTCCTTCTGGTCGTCCTCGAAGGCGGCCTCGGCCTGCTCGATGAGCGTGAGCACGTCACCCATGCCGAGGATGCGCGAGGCCATCCGGTCGGGGTGGAAGACGTCGAAGTCCTCGAGCTTCTCACCGGTCGACGCGAACATGATCGGCTGGCCGGTGACGTGGCGGACGGAGAGCGCCGCACCACCGCGGGCGTCGCCGTCGAGCTTGGACAGCACGACTCCGGTGATGCCGACGCCGTCGCGGAAGGCCTGGGCGGTGGTGACCGCGTCCTGACCGATCATCGCGTCGATGACGAAGATGACCTCGTCGGGGTCGACGGCGTCGCGGATGTCGGCGGCCTGCTGCATCATCTCGGCGTCGATGCCGAGCCGGCCGGCGGTGTCGACGATCACGATGTCGCGCATCTGGCGGCGGGCGTGCTCGATCGACTCGCGGGCGACGCTGACCGGGTCGCCGACGCCGTTGCCCGGCTGCGGCGCGTAGACCTCGACGCCGGCCCGGCCACCGAGGACCTGCAGCTGGTTGACGGCATTGGGGCGCTGGAGGTCACAGGCGACGAGCAGCGGCTGGTGGCCCTGCGCCTTGAGCCAGCGGGCGAGCTTGCCCGCCAGGGTGGTCTTGCCGGAGCCCTGGAGGCCGGCGAGCATGATCACGGTCGGCGCGGTCTTGGCGAACTGCAGCCGGCGCGCCTCGCCGCCGAGCGTCGCGACCAGCTCCTCGTGGACGATCTTGATGACCTGCTGGGCCGGGTTGAGGGCCTTGGACACCTCGGCGCCGCGGGCGCGCTCCTTGAGCCGGGCGATGAAGTCCTTCACCACCGGCAGCGCGACGTCGGCCTCGAGCAGCGCGAGGCGGATCTCCCGCGCGGTGGCGTCGACATCCGCCTCGGTGAGCCGACCCTTGCCCTTCAGCTTCGTGAAGATGCCGGAGAGCCGATCACTCAGGGTGTCAAACACGACGAATCCGTCCTCGAGGTAGGCGCTGCTGCAAAGGGTAACCGACGCTACCCGGGCGTCGCCGCCTGCAGCACCGCGTCCGCCACCCGGGCGCGGTCGTCCGCGGACAGCTCCCCGGCCAGGTAGAAGGCGTCGACGACCTCGCCGCCGAGGGTCGAGATGCGGGCCGAGCGCACGTCGGCGCCGACGTCCTCCAGGGCGTGCGCGACCCGGAAGAGCAGCCCCGGCGTGTCGGATGCGCGCAGCTCCAGGACGGTGGCGGCGGTGGCGGCGCTCGCCGGCTGCCACACCACGCGCGGCGGGACGGTGTTGCGCTGCCTGGCGGAGCGCTCCCGGGCCGCGAGCCGCTCGGCGACGGGCAGCTCGCCCAGCACGGCGCGGCGCAGGTCGCTGGCGACCGCCTCCCGGTCGACCTCCCCGCCGTACCGCGGCTGGACGGCGCAGACCATCCTGGCCAGGTCACCCGTGCTGACCGTGTCGGCGGCCACCACGTCGAGGCGGTGCAGCGACAGGCAGCCGGCCACCGCGGCGAGCAGCCCGCGCCGGTCCTGCGCGGTCACCGACACGACGTCGGTGTCGACGTGCACCGCGGGCAGCTTCCCGGCGACGGGCAGCGCGGCGGCCGGCGACGGCGGCGCCGCGACCACCCCGGTGTCCAGGGCCCGCTCGACGTGCCGGACCAGCTCGGTGATGAGCCGGCCCTTCCAGTCGGACCAGGCGGCGGGCCCGGTCGCGGCGGCGTCGGCGCGGGCGAGCGAGTGCAGCACGGCCAGGGTCGAGTGGTCGCCGACGGCCCCGGCGACCCCGGCGATCGTCCGCGGGTCGCTGAGGTCGCGGCGGGTCGCCGTGTCCGGCAGCAGCAGGTGCAGCCGGACGACCCTCTCGACCAGGTCGACGTCGATGGGCGGCAGGCCGAGGCGGGCGGCGATGTCGGCGGCGATCGGCGCGCCGACGGTGCTGTGGTCGCCGGGCAGGCCCTTGCCGATGTCGTGCAGCAGGCCGCAGAGCACCAGCAGGTCGGGGCGGTCGACGTCGCGGGACAGCTTCGCGGCGTGCCGGGCGGTCTCGACCAGGTGCCGGTCGACGGTGAACAGGTGCACCGGGTTGTGCTGGGGCAGGCTGCGGATCCGGGCCCACTCGGGCAGCCAGTTCACGACCAGCCCGTACCGGTCGCACGCCTCCCAGATCGAGATCATCGACGGGCCGCTGCCCAGGAGCGTGAGCAGGGCGTCGCGGGCCGGCGCCGGCCACGGCTGCGGCATCGGCGCGGCGAACTGGCCGAGCCACTCCAGCGTCGCGTGCGCGATCGGCAGGTCGGCGCGGGCCGCGGCGGCGGCGACGCGCAGCGGCAGCGACGGGTCGGGCCGCGGCGTCACGGCCGCCCGCGCGAGGACGACCTCGCCGTGCTGCTCGACGACGTCTCGGGCGAGGGGACGGCGCCCGGCGTGGCCGCGGGTTGCCGGCGAGGACCAGCGCTCGACCGCGCGCCAGGCGTCGTCGCTGGCGTAGGCGATGGTGCGGGCCGCCTCCGCGATGCGCCGCAGCACCTCGTCACGGTCGCCGAGGTCGAGCAGCTCGGCGACCTCGTCGCGGTCCTGGGCGAGCAGCCGGTCGACGCGGCGCCCCCGCACGGCGTGCAGCGCGTCGCGGACGTCGAGGAGGGTGCGGTACGCGCCGCGAACCGCCGGCCGGGGACCGTCGGCGACGCCGGCGAAGCCGATGCCGCGCAGCACGCCCACGTCGCGCAGGCCGCCCCGGGACTCCTTGACGTCGCCTTCGAGCAGGAAGGCCAGCTCGCCGTGGGCGTCCCAGCGGGCCTGGGTGAGCGCGCGCAGCGCGGGCAGCAGGTGCCGGGCCTCGCGCCGCCACTGCGCGACGGCGTCGGCGTGCAGGCGGTCCAGCAGGCGGCCGTCGCCGGCGACGAGCCGGGCGTCGAGCAGCCCGAGCGCCACCTTCAGGTCTTTCTGGGCCAGCTCCAGGGCCTGCTCGGGGGTCCGGGTGGAGTGGTCGAGCGCGAACTTGGCGTCCCAGATCTGATACCACATCCGCGTGCCGACCTCGTCCGCGGCCCCGGCGGCCCCGGCGGAGTGGAGCAGGACGAGATCGAGGTCGCTGCGCGGGGCGCATTCGCGGCGGCCGAGGCCGCCGACGGCGACCAGCGCGGCGCCCTCAGCGGCACCGCCCGCCGACGTATAGACATCCGCGAGCCAGGAGTCGAGGGCCGCCGAGCGCGAGGCTCGCGCGGCGGCGCCCGCCCCGGTGGAAAGAACCGGGGCGGGCGCCGGAAGTTGCGTCACGTGTGCCGGCTACAGCGCGTCGAGGCCGCGCTCGCCGGTGCGGACCCGGATGACCTCGTCGACCGAGGTGACCCAGACCTTGCCGTCACCGATCTTGCCGGTGCGGGCGGCGGTGACGATGGCGTCCACGACCTTCTCGAAGTCCAGCTCGTCGGTGACGATCTCGACGCGGATCTTCGGGACGAACTCCACCGTGTACTCCGCACCGCGGTAGACCTCGGTGTGGCCCTTCTGACGCCCGTATCCCTGAACCTCGCTCACGGTCAGGCCGGCCACGCCAAGCGCGTGCAGGGCCTCTTTCACCGCGTCGAGCTGATACGGCTTGATGACCGCGGTCACCAGCTTCATGCCCATTCCCTCCGTCATCCCTCGACGCTAACCGACAACTTTTTCCACCGGGGCCGGCGCCGCCGGTGCCGCCGGTGCACTTGCGCCTCCACCGATCCCCGCCATGGCGAAGGCGCTGGTCGAGCCGCCGCCACCACCCGGGTTGTGGAGATCGTAACCACTCTCCGCGTGCTCCGAGATGTCGATGCCCTCGACCTCGGCCTCCGCGCTGACCCGGAACCCGATCGTCTTCTCGATGATGAAGGCGAGGACGAAGGCGATCGCGAAGGAGTAGACCGTCACGATGGCGCTCGCACCGGCCTGCGCGCCCAGCTGGGCCGCGCCGCCGCCGAAGAACAGACCGTCCTTGGCGCCGACGACGTCGGTGATCGCCGAGTTGATGTCCGAGTTGGCGAAGAAGCCCAGCGCCAGGGAGCCGAGCCAGCCGCCGACGAAGTGGACGCCCACGACGTCGAGCGAGTCGTCGAAGCCGAAGCGGTACTTGAGGCTCACCGCGAGGGCGCAGACGATACCGGCGGCCAGGCCGAGCAGGACCGCGGCCCACGAGTCGATGAAGCCACAGGCGGGGGTGATCGCGACCAGACCGGCGATGGCGCCGGACGAGGCACCGACCAGGGTCGGCTTCCGGTCACGGATCCACTCGACGATGACCCAGCCGAGCACCGCTGCGGCGGTCGCGACCTGGGTGTTGACGAACGCGAGGCCGGTCACGCCGTCGACCGTGAGCTCGGAGCCCGCGTTGAAGCCGAACCAGCCGAACCACAGCAGACCGGCGCCGAGGGCGACGAACGGCACGTTGTGCGGCTTCATGCTCTCCCGCGGCCAGCCGATGCGCTTGCCGAGGACCAGCGCCACGCCGAGCGCTGCCGCACCGGCGTTGATGTGGACGGCGGTGCCACCGGCGAAGTCGAGCGGGTGCAGCTTCTGGAAGATCCAGCCGCCGCCCCACACGTTGTGGGCGACGGGGAAGTAGACGAGCGTGGCCCAGCCGAACGCGAACAGCAGCCAGCCGGCGAACTTGGCCCGGTCGGCGATCGCGCCGCTGATCAGGGCGACCGTGATGACGGCGAACGTCATCTGGAAGACCATGAAGACGTAGGTCGGGATGCCGATGCCGGACGGGTTCTCGTCCGTGGCGCCCCAGAACAGGTCCGTGTAGGTCTTGGAGCCCATGTAGTCGCCGAGGTTACCGATGAAGCCACCCAGGCTGTCCGTGCCGAACGAGGCCGAGAAGCCGTAGAACAGCCAGAGGATGCTGACGAGCCCGATGGTCGAGAAGCTCATCATCATCATGTTGAGGACGCCCTTGGAACGGTTCAGGCCACCGTAGAACAGTGCCAGACCCGGCGTCATGAGCAGCACAAGCGCTGTCGAAACCAGCAACCAAGCGGTGTTGCCGGTATCGATGGTCGCTTCAGGCACGCTGGCCTCCTAGTAGTCGAGATCCTCCCTCCCGACCTGAAAAGCAGCGTCGCCCTTCCAGCCGGTTGCGCGAGAGCTTCCAGGGCTCACGTTTCGCGCACCGGCGCTGAGCGATTTCTAAGGCGTCACGTCATGTTTCCAGCGTGTGAAGAAACGCTCACACACACAAATAGCCCTATCGAAGGGCGTATTCGAGCGTGTGCCGTTCATAGTCGATGAGCCGCAGGTCACGGACCGGACGACGGAGATGTCCCTTGTGCACGATCCGCACGAAAGCGGGGTCTCCCGCGGCCGCCATGCGTCGAATTCCCTCGATGTGATCGACAATCCGTTTCCGGATGACGCGCACGAGGCGGTGCCGGTCACGCGGGGTCAGCCCATACGCGTCGGCGAACATGCGCAGCCGCCGCGGCCGGTTCGGCCGCTTCCAGCCGAGCGTGTAGGAGTCGCGGTCGGAGAAGAGCGGCACCCAGGTCCACGCGGCATAGGCGACGTCGTAGATCCTGGCGCCCGGCGAGGCGAGGTCGAAGTCGATCAGCGACAGCGTCCCGTCGGGCCGCCAGATCACGTTGTGCGGCGCCGCGTCGTGGTGGCAGATGACCTCGGTGTCCGGCGGCGGCGGGCCGAAGGAGCGCCACACCGCGTTGGGCGCCGGGCGGAACCCGGCCTGCGCGTCGTGGAACATCCGCAGCATGGTCGCCACGGTGACCATCGCCTCGTCGGTCACCCAGTGCGGGGCGAGCGGATAGCTACCCGGCTCGCCCTCCAGGTAGGACAGGACCTCGCGGCCCCGCTCGTCGATGCCGAACGCCCGAGGCGCGCCGGTGAACCCGACATACTCCAGGTGCCGCAGCAGCGCATGCACCGCCGGCGTCCAGGGTCCGGCGTTGCGGCGCACGGTGTCTCCCGAGCGCACCACGACGGAGGTGTTTCCGCCGTGGAGGGGGATCTCCTGCTGCGTCACGTGTCGTCCTTCGCGTCCCGATCGAGCTTCGCCTTGCCGTGCTTTCCGACTGTGCTTCCGTCGAGGTTACGCGTCCGTGCCAACGAGTGCGTCGACGAACTGCCGGGCATCGAAGGGCGCCAGATCGTCGGGGCCCTCGCCGAGGCCGACCAGCTTCACCGGGATGCCCAGTTTGCGCTGGACGGCGATGACGATCCCGCCCTTGGCGGTGCCGTCGAGCTTGGTGAGCACCACGCCCGTGACGTCGACCACCTCGGTGAACACCCGCGCCTGCTCCAGCCCGTTCTGCCCGGTGGTGGCGTCGAGGATCAGCAGGGTCTCGTCGACCGGCCCGTGCTTCTCCACGACGCGCTTGACCTTGCCCAGCTCGTCCATCAGGCCGACCTTGTTCTGCAGCCGGCCGGCGGTGTCGATCAGCACGGTGTCCACACTCGTATCGATACCCCGTTTGACCGCGTCGAACGCCACCGACGCCGGATCCGCACCCTCCGTGCCCCGGACCACCTCGGCGCCCACCCGGCTGCCCCAGGTCGCGAGCTGCTCGGTGGCGGCGGCGCGGAACGTGTCGGCCGCGCCCAGCAGCACCGTGTGACCGTCGGCGATCAGCACCCGCGCGATCTTGCCGCAGGTGGTGGTCTTGCCGGCGCCGTTGACGCCGACGACGAGCAGCACCGCCGGGCGCCCGTCGCGGGCGGTGGCGGCGAGGCTGCGGTCCAGGTCCGGCTGCAGTGCGGCGACCAGCTCGTCGGCGAGCATCCCGCGCAGCTCCGAGGCGGTCGCGGTGCCGTGCACCCGGGCCCGCTCGCGCAGCTTCCCGACGATCTCCGTGGTCGCGGCGACGCCGACGTCGGCGCCGATCAGGGTCTCCTCGACCTCGTCCCAGGTGTCGTCGTCGAGCTTGTCCCGCGACAGCAGCGCGAGCAGCCCCTTGCCGAACACGTTCTGCGAGCGCGACAGCCTGGCCCGCAGCCGCACCAGCCGCCCGGCGGTCGGCTCGGGCACCTCGACCGGCGGGACCTCGACGGGCGGCGGCGCCTCGACCACCGGCGGCGGCGCCTCCACGGTCGGCGGCGGCGCCTGCACGACGGGCGGCGGGGCCTTCACCGGCGGCGGCACGGTCTTCACCGGCGGCGCCTTCGGCGGGGCGGGCGGCACCTGCTTGGTGGGAGGTGTGACGGTCGGCTTCTGCGCCGGTGGGAGGGTCGGTGGCTTGCGGAAACGGGGCGCTACCAGCGCGAGGGTCGCCCCGATCACCACGACGAGCAGCACCAGGCCGAAGACGATGTACGACTCCATGGCAGGAATCCTCCCAGACGACGCGCTCCGGGGCCTGCAGTGGCGCCAGGTCGGCCCACGCAGGATCATCTTCAGTGCACCACCGAAGCACCACCCGAAGCATCACCCGTAGCACCCCCCGTACGGTTCGCCCCTGCCCCGAAGCGCCCCAGCGGCGTCCTGGAGGTCAACAGACATGCCGGACGACGACCCCTCCCAGTCGCTCGACCAGGACTACGGCCCGCTGCTGCTGGGACCCGTGCTCCGCCGCGTCGAGGGCGACCGCGCCACGATCTGGGTGGAGACGTCACACCCGGCGACCGTCGAGGTCGACGCCGCACCCGCCGGCGGCTCCGCCCGCACCTTCACCGTCCACGGGCACCACTACGCCCTGGTCGTGGTGTCCGGACTGCCGGAGGACGCGGTCACGCCGTACAGGGTGAGCATCGACGGCACGGTGGTCTGGCCGCCGCCGGACAGCGACGCACCGCCCTCGGCGATCCGCACGCGGCCCTCGGGCGCGCCGGTCCGGCTGATCTTCGGCTCCTGCCGCGAGTCGAGCCCACTGAGCGTGACCCGGTTCCCACCCGACGCGCTGGACGCCTACGCGGGGCGGCTCATCGAGTCGATCAACGCCGACGCGCCCACCGAGTGGCCCGACATGCTCGTGCTGCTCGGCGACCAGGTGTACGCGGACGAGACCCCCGAGAAGATCCAGAAGTGGCTCCGCCGCCGCAAGCGCCGCGCCGACGCGCCGAAGAAGCAGGTGGTGGACTACCACGAATACACGAAGCTCTACCTCGACTCGTGGGGCGACCCGGAGATCCGCTGGCTGCTGTCCACCGTCCCGAGCGTGATGATCTTCGACGACCACGAGATCATCGACGACTGGAACACCTCCGACCGGTGGCGCGCCAAGATGGCCGACCTGTCCTGGTGGGAGCAGCGCATCCAGGCCGGCCTCTCCTCCTACTGGGTCTACCAGCACCTGGGCAACATCGCGCCCAGCGCCCTCGACGACGACTTCGTCTATGCCGCGGTCATGCGGGCCGGCGGCGACGCCACCGAGGTCCTGGACGCCTTCGGCACCCGCGCGGACCACGAGCCCACCGCGTACCGGTGGAGCTACACCATCGACATCGACCGCACCCGGCTGATCGTGGTCGACAACCGCGCCGCCCGCGTGCTGGAGCGCGGCCACCGGGCGATGCTCCGGGAGTCGGAATGGCAGTGGCTCACCGAGCGGATCCCCGGCGACTACGACCACCTGCTGATCGGCTCCTCGCTGCCGTGGCTGCTGCCGCCGGCGATCCACCACCTGGAGGCCGCCACCGAGCGGATCGCCGAGTCGCCGCGCGACTGGGTGTCGAAGTTCGGCGAGAAGCTCCGCCAGGCGGTCGACCTGGAGCACTGGGCGGCCTTCTCGCGGTCGTTCGACGGCCTCACCGAGCTGCTGAGCAAGGTCGGCGCGGGCCAGGGCGGCGTCTCGCCGCCCCCGGCATCGATCAGCGTGCTGTCGGGTGACGTTCACCACTCCTACGCCGCCCGGGCGGACCTCGACAGCTCCGTGGTCAGCCCGGTGCACCAGCTGACCTGCTCGCCGGTCCACAACGACATGCCGAGGTACATCCGCCCGGCGATGAAGTTCGGCTGGAACCCGCCCGCCGCGAAGCTGATGCGGGCCCTCGCCCGCTCCGTGGGCCTGCCCCCGCCGCCGGTCCGCTGGGACAAGACCGCCGACCCGTACTTCGGCAACGCCGTCGGCGTGCTCCTGCTCGACGGCCGCTCCGCGCACGTCACGGTCGAGGGCACCCGCCCGGACAAGACCCTGGGCAAGGTCGCGTCGCTGCAGCTCAGCTGACCCTGCCCAGGGTCCTCGACCGGGTTCCCGGCTAGGCCGCGTACGCCTCCAGCTCGAAGATCCGGGCGGCGGTGTCGCTGTCGTTCGTCGGGGTGATCACGTTCAGGCGGAGATGTCGTGCCGTCCGCGGGGTGAACGTGTGCGTGGTGGTGTTCGCGGTGTTGCCCCGCACCTGGGCGACGGTCGTCCAGGTGTTGCCGTCCAGGCTGGTCTGCAGGTCGAAGTCCTTCGTGTTCCAGCTGGCCTTCTCGCCGCCCGCCCCCGAGTGCCGCAGGACGATCTTGCCGACCTGCTGGTTGGAGCCCAGGTCGACGCGCAGCCACTTGTTCGCGCCGAGCGCGCACCACTTGTCCGACAGGCCGCCGGTCCAGGTGCCGTTGACCGCCTTCGCCGGTGCCTCGGCCGCCGCGCACTGCGACGACGCCGTGGCCGCCTTGTTCAGGGCCAGGTTGGGCGCGGGCGCGGTGTCGGGCACGAAGAGCTTGATGTCGGTGAGGCTGGCGGAGCCCTCGTACACGTTGGTGTAGAGGTCACCGATCACGAACGAGTCAGGGTAGGCGGAGCCGGAGGGCCACTGGTTGGGCCACGTGGTGCTGCCGAAGTCGTCGTTCTGCACCAGGTTGCCGTTGAACTGGCCGTTGTACCCGGCGGCCGTGGTGTTGTAGTGCCAGATCGGCACGTTGTTGACGACGAAGTCGCGGTGGAAGCGCAGCGTCCGCTGCCCGGAGCGGGCGAAGTTGCCGCTCGCCTCGAGCGTGTAGCCGGTCGCGTCGCGCTCGATCGCGAACGTGTAGTACTCGTTGGGCATGAGCTCCGGCTGCAGCTCCGCGGCGCTGGACAGCTGGTTCTCCGCGGCGCCGCCGGAGCAGCTGGTCATGAACCACTGGGAGTTGCCGGGCAGGCCGCCGGCACCCGGGTTCCAGTTGGGCATGCCGGAGATCCACATGTTGACGGTGTTGAAGTTGCCGTCGCGGTAGTTGTAGTACGTGTTGTTCGCGGCGTTGCAGACCCGGCCGCCGGTGCCGGACCCGACCCGGTCGGGGTGCTGGGAGAACGAGTCCATCAGCACCTTGCGGTGGTAGTGCCAGAAGTGGTTGTTGCGCGGCGCGGGGTTGGCGAAGTCGACGATCGACAGGAAGTGGAAGCCGTTGTACCCGTAGGGTCCGGCCCGCACGTCCTGCCACTCGCAGTAGGGCACCGACGCGTCGCCGCTCCAGCCGGGGCTGTTGGAGCCCTCGCCCCACGGGTGCTGGGTCTTGCAGCCCGCGGTCGAGTAGCCGTTGACCCGGCCGTTGTAGTTGATGGTGCCGTTGCGCTTGCCGCCGAAGTCGATCGTCTTGAGCTTGTACTCGATGCGGTACTGGTCGGGCAGCGCCTGCGTCGGGCGGAAGATCGCCCCACCGGTGCTCTCGGGCACGTTGAGGACCGCGGCGCTGGACCCGCCGACCGTGGCGGTGGTGATCGACGGCGGCGCCTCCAGCACGCCGTCCTTGTTGAAGTCGCGGGCCGACAGCGAGGCGGTGAGCCAGCCGTTCTGCCCGACGGTGAACTCCTTGCGGTAGGTGTCGAACGAGTTGAACTGCGTCGTCCAGGTGGGCCCGTAGTCGTTGCGGTACCACTGCCCGGCGTCGTCGGTGATGGTGTCGAACGGGTTGGCGTAGGTCTCGCGGACCCACGGCGCGTTGCCTGTGTTGATGGGCTGGGCGAAGTTCTCGGAGTAGAGCAGCCGCCAGGTCGGTGCCGCCGCGGCGGGGGCGGCCGGGATCGCGACCAGCGAACCGGCGACCAGGGCACCTACGAGCAGTCGTCTCATGTGGACGCTCCTAGAGGTATTGGGACGCGTTGTCCTTGGTGATCTGCGGCGAGGGCACGACGGTGTCCTTCTCGACCTTGGCGCCGCCGAGGACCTCGACCGTGCGGTCCAGGGCGAGCGAGCCGATCACCTTCGGGCTGTTGAGGCCGGTGACGACGTAGTTGGTGCCGTCGAGGATCGCCTTGAGCGCCTCGGCCTGCCCGTCGACGCCGGCGAGCACGATCTGCCCGGCCTTGCCTGCGGCGGCGACCGCCCGCTGCGCGCCGAGGCACATCGCGTCGTTCTCGCAGAAGACGGCGACGAGGTCGGGGTGCTTGGCGAGCAGCCCCTCCATGACGGTGAGCCCGCCGTCGGAGCCCCAGTTGCCGAAGTCGGGGGCCTCGATGAGGGTGATGTCGGCCTTGGTACCGAGCACCGACTTCAACCCGTTGGTGCGGGCCAGACCGATCGAGTTGTCCGCCGGCCCGCCCTTGATGATCGCGACCTTGCCCTTGACGCGGCCCGCCAGGAACTCGCCGTCCTGCTTGCCGATGGCTTCGTTGTCTGGCCCGATCCAGCTGGTGTACTCGCCGGTGGCGAACTTCCGGTCGACCAGCACGACGGGCTTGCCCGCCGCCTTGATCGCGTTCAGGGCGGCCGGCGCCGACTCGAGCGGGCCGCCCGAGATGATGATCGCGTCGACGTTCTTGCTGAGCAGGTCCTCGACGTTGGCGGCGAGCTTGGCGGCGTCGCCCCCGGCGTCGGTGCTGACGATCTTCACGTTGCCCTTGGTCTTGGCCTGCGCGGCGATCGCGGCGTCCATGCCGCTGAAGTACGGCCCGCTGAGCAGGAAGTTCGCGACGCCGACGGTGTACCCGTCCTTCCCCGCAGGGTCGTCGGAGCAGGCGGTGAGGCCCAGTGCCGCCACCAGAAGCAGGGATAAGGCTCTTCTCATGCGCGTCCCTTCGCGACGGAGCGCGGCCGCCTCGAGCGCTGCACGAGGATGACCGCGATGATGATCAGTCCCTTGAGCACCTGCTGCCAGAACGACTGCACGCCGTACAGGTTCAGCAGGTTGTTGATCAGGACCAGGACGAGCACCCCGCCGAAGGCACCCTTCGCCGAACCCCGGCCTCCGGACAGGCTCGCGCCGCCGATGACGCAGGCCGCGATCGCGTCGAGCTCGAAGGCGACCCCGACGCTGGGTTGTGCGATGCCGACCCGGCTGGTCAGGATGACCCCGGCGAGTCCGGCACAGAAGCCGCTGACGCAGTAGGCGAGCACGATGTGCCGTCGCACGTCGATGCCCGCCAGGCGGACCGTCTCCGCGTTGCCGCCGATGGCGATGATCGAGCGCCCGGGTGGCGTCCGGGCCAGGAACACGCCACCGATCGCGAAGACGGCCAGCATGATCAGCGTGATCAGGGGGACGGGGCCGACCATGGCCGAGCCCAGCGTGAGGAACGCGGGGTCGGCCGGTGCGATCGGCACCTCCGAGTAGACGAACGCGAGCCCGCGGACCGTGGTGAGCGCCGCGAGGGTGACCACGAACGGCGCGAGCTCGAACCGGGCCACCAGGATGCCGTTGACCGCGCCGAACGCGAGCCCGCACAGGACGCCGGCCGCCATCGCCAACGGGATCGGCAGGTCGGCGGCCAGGCCCGCGGTCACGATCCCGGCGAACGCCACGACCGACCCGACGGACAGGTCGATCCCGCCGGTGAGGATCACGACGAGCATGCCGAAGGCGAGCAGCCCCGTGGTGACCATCTGCTTGAGGAGGTTGGTGATGTTGGTGCCGCTGAGAAAGCTGTCCGACGTGGTGGCCGCGACGACGATCAGCGCCGCGATCAGCAGCGTGAAGGCCACCTCGACGGTCACATCCCGGTTTCGGAACCGAAGCGCCAACGTTGTCACGCGATCGCCCTCTCCAGGACCTGTTCCTCGGTGGTGCCTTCGGACGGCAGCTCACCGGCGAGCCGGCCCTGCCGCATGACGAGGACCCGGTCGGTGGCGCCGAGCACCTCGGTCAGGTCGGAGGAGATGAGCAGCACGCCCATTCCCTCGCGGGCGAGCCCGTCCACGGTGCGGTAGATCTCGACCCGGGTGGCCATGTCGACCCCGCGGGTCGGCTCGTCGAGGATCAGCACGCGGGGGCCGGTGAGCAGCCACTTGGCGAGCACGACCTTCTGCTGGTTGCCGCCGCTCAGGTGTACGACCGGCATGCCCGCGCACCGGTCGGGGCGGATGCCGAGCCGCTCGATCATGCCGTGCACGGAAGCCTGCTGCCGGGTGCGGTCGATGAACGGGCCGCGGGCGGTCGACCGCCAGGTGGTGAGGCCGATGTTGTCCCGGACGGTCATGCCGAGCACCAGGCCGCTGCCGGCCCGGTCCTCCGTCACCATCGCGACGCCCGCCCGGATCGCCTCCTTCGGGCTGCGGAACGCCGCGCCCGCGGTCGGGCGGGCGGCTCCGAACAGGCACGCGGCCAGTTCGCTGCGGCCCGACCCGACGAGGCCGAAGAGCCCCACGATCTCGCCGGCCCGCAGCGTGAACGACACGCCGTCGAACTCCCCCGTCCTGCCGAGCCCGTCGACGGTCAGCAGCGGCTCCCCCGGCAGCGCTCCGAGGGCGGGCCGGCGCTCCGGGTAGATCCGGTCCACGGTCCGGCCCGCCATGAGCCGGATGAGGGTCCCCTCGTTGGTGGCGTCCGGCGTGGTGGTCGCCACGACGTGGCCGTCCTTGACCACGACGATTCGGGTGGCCAGCTCCAGGACCTCGGCGAGGCGGTGCGACACGTACACCACCAGCACCCCTCGCTCCTGCAGCCGCCGGATCACCGCGAACAACGCGTCGAGATCCGCGCCGGCGAGGACCGCGGACGGCTCGTCGAGGACGAGGACGCGGGGTTCGCTGACGAGGGCCTTGGCGATCTCGACCATCTGCTGCCGGGCCACGGACAGCGTGGCCGCCTTCAGCCGCGGGTCGATGCCGCCGAAGCCGATCTCCTCCAGCAGCCGACCGGCCCGCCGGTGCGCGGCCGGCCAGTCGATCAGGCCGAACCGGCGCGGGAAGTCGCCCATCAGCAGGTTCTCCGTGACCGACAGCTCGGGCACCAGGGAGAGCTCCTGGTGCACGGTGCGGATGCCGGCGGCGTGCGCGTCGTGCGGGGTGCGCAGGGTCAGCTCGGCGTCGTCCCACGAGAGGGTGCCGGAGCTCATCGGTACGACTCCGGCGAGCACCTTGATCAGGGTGGACTTGCCGGCGCCGTTGGCGCCCACGATCGCGAGGACCTCGCCGGGCTCGCCGTGCAGCGTCACCCCGTGCAGGACCTCGACGCCGGCGTAGGACTTGTGGACGTCGCGCAGCCGCAGCGTCATCGGAAGGCGTCCATGACGACGACCGTCTTCTGCCGGGTCAGGTCGAGGACCGTGTCGTGGACGCCCTCGCGGTAGCCGCCGGTGTCCTTGGTGCCGCCGAACGGCAGGTTCTCCGCCCGCAGCGCGGTCGAGCCGTTGACGACGACGCCGCCGACGTCCAGCTGCCTGGCGATGCTCAGCGCGCGGGAGATGTCCCGGGTGAAGACGGCGGCGTGCAGGCCGTACGGGGAGTCGTTGGCGAGCCGGACCGCCTCCGCCGGGTCGTCGAAGCGGGCCACGGGCGCCACCGGCCCGAAGATCTCCTCGGCGAACGCCGGGCTGGCGGCGGGCACGTCGACCAGCACGGTCGGGTCCATGAAGGCCCGCGTGCGGACCCCGCCGGCGACGAGCCGGGCGCCGTCGCCGACGAGCGTCCGGACGGCGTCGAGCACCCGCCCGGCGGCCTCCTCGGCGATGAGCGGGCCGACGTCCGTGGACTCCAGCAGCTGGTCGCCGACCGTCAGCTTCGCGGTCTGCGCGACCAGGGCGTCGACGAACGCGTCGTGGACCGCCGTCTGGACGTACACCCGCTTGACCGCGCAGCAGATCTGCCCGTTGCCCCGGGCGAGCCGGCCCAGCACGACGGCGCGGGCGGCCTCCTCGACGTCGGCGTCGGCGCAGACGATCAGCGCGTCGTTGCCGCCGAGCTCCAGGTGGACCTGCTTGAGCGTGCCCGCGGCCAGGCGGGCGATCTCGCGGCCGGCGGCGGTGCTGCCGGTCAGGGTGACGGCGGCGATCCCGCTCATCTCGGCGAGCTGCCGGCTGACCTCGGCGCCGCCGATGACGACCTGGTGCGCGTCGCGGGGCGCTCCCGCCTGCTCCACCAGCTCGGCGATCCGCAGCACCGCCAGGGGGCAGCGGGCGGGGGGCTGCACGACGACCGCGTTGCCGGCGGCGAGGGCCGCGGCGGCCTTGTGCGCGTACAGCTCGACCGGGTAGTTGAACGGCACGAGCGCGGCGACGACGCCGAGCGGCTCGCGGATGGTGACTGCGAGGTGCCGCTCCAGGCCCGGCACGGCGTCCAGCGGGATCTGCCGGCCGAAGAGCCTGGTCGCCTCCCCCGCGGTCGCGCGGAAGATGCGGATCGCGGCCTCGACCTCGCCGCGGGTCTGCTGGATCGGCTTGCCGTTCTCGGCGGCGAGGAGCCGGGCGAGGCCTTCGAACTCGGCCTCGATCAGGTCGGCGACGCGGCGCAGCAGCGCGGCGCGCTCGTGCGCGGGGGTGGCGGCCATCGCCCGCTGGGCTTTACCGGCCCGCTCGACGGTCGCGGCGACCTGCGCCGCGCCGGTCTCGGGCACCTCCCCCAGCACTTCGCCGGTGCCGGGATTGCGCACGGTGACAACGGCCATGATGGCTGGGCCCTCCTCGGGGGTACGGCGGTCGCGGGCGTGCCTCTCACGCAATGCGCGAAAGGGCAGGTCCACCGGCGCCGTCCGGCGAGGATCACGGGCGAGACCGCGGTGAGTGAGGGTGGGCTCACCGGGATCGGTCTTTGTTAATGTACCGAACGAACCCCCGAAGTCAAGGTCGGCATACGATCACCCCATGAGCATCTACGACGTCGAGATCGCCGGGCTGCAGGGCGATCCGCTGGACCTCGGCCAGTTCCGCGGGCACCCCGTGCTGGTCGTCAATGTCGCCTCGAAGTGCGGACTCACGCCGCAGTACACCGAGCTGGAGGCGCTGCAGAAGGAGTACGGCGACCGCGGGTTCACCGTGCTCGGCGTGCCGTGCAACCAGTTCGGCGGGCAGGAGCCGGGCACCACGGAGGAGATCGCCGAGTTCTGCAGCACGACCTACGGCGTGACCTTCCCGATGACGGAGAAGGTCGAGGTGAACGGCGACGGCCGGCACCCGCTCTACCAGCACCTGGTCGACGTCCCGGACGCCGAGGGCTACACCGGGGACATCCGGTGGAACTTCGAGAAGTTCCTGATCGCCCCGACGGCACGGTCGCGGCCCGCTTCTCGCCGCGGGACACGCCCAAGTCCGATGAGGTCGTGAAGGCGATCGAGGCCTCGCTCTAGATCCCCAGAGCCTTCCTCGCGTAGCTCAGGTCGTCGCCGGGCGTGTAGCGGTAGGCCGAGAGGCCTGCCGCTCGCGCCGCGCGGATGTTGCGGTCGGTGTCGTCGATGAACAGGCACTGCTTCGGGTGCGCGCCGATCAGCGCGCACGCGGCGCGGAAGAAGCCCGGCGCCGGCTTGTGCACGCTGATCTCCGAGGAGTTGGCGACCGCGTCGAACTGCTTGGTGAGCCCGTGCAGCGCGAGGATGTCGCCGAGGTCGTCCATGGCGTTGGTCGCCAGGCCGACCTTCATGCCCGCGGCCCTGACGTCCTTCACGAAGCGCAGCACCTCGGGCACGATCTCGCCCTTGTACGCGTCCCACTCCTGCACGACGGACCCGTCGACGCCCAGGGCCTCGGCGATGCTCTCGAGCCACTCGTCGCGCTTGATCTGCCCGGTGATCGCCGGCAGCTGCCGGTCCCATTCGAGCCCGGCGGCGAGGATGGCCCCGGGCTCCATGCCGTGCCGCAGCTCGACCAGCTCGGCGATCGCCGGGTCGTGGCGGCGCAGTACACCGTCGAAATCGATCAACAGAGCGGTGGGGCGAGTCGTCATGCGGCTTCTTCCGTGCGGAGGCGCTGAGAGATGACTTCGGTCACACCCTGGCGCATGGTGACGCCGTAGAGGGCGTCGGCGACCTCCATCGTGCGCTTCTGGTGCGTGATGATGATCAGCTGGCTCTTCTCGCGGAGCTGCTCGAAGAGCGTGATCAGGCGGCCGAGGTTGACGTCGTCGAGGGCCGCCTCGACCTCGTCCATGATGTAGAACGGCGAGGGGCGGGCCCGGAAGATCGCGCACAGCAGCGCGACCGCGGTCAGCGACCGCTCGCCACCCGACAGCAGCGACAGCCGCTTGATCTTCTTGCCCGGCGGGCGGGCCTCGACCTCGATGCCGGTGGTGAGCATGTCCTCGGGGTCGGTGAGCACCAGGCGGCCCTCGCCGCCGGGGAACAGCACCGAGAAGACCTGCTCGAACTCGCGCGCCGTGTCGTGGTATGCGCTGGTGAAGACCTCGAGGATGCGGTCGTCGACGTCCTTCACGACGGTGAGCAGGTCACGGCGGGTCGCCTTGAGGTCCTCGAGCTGGTCGGAGAGGAACTTGAAACGCTCCTCCATCGCCGCGAACTCCTCCAGGGCGAGGGGGTTGACCTTGCCCAGCAGGTTGAGCTCGCGCTCGGCCTTCGCGGCGCGCTTCTCCTGCGTGGCCCGGTCGAAGGGCACCGGCGAGGGCGCCGGCTTGCCCTCGGCCTCCGCGGCGGCGACCTCGGGCGCGGTGGGCGGCACCTCCAGGTGCGGGCCGTACTCGGCGACGAGCGTGTCGGCGTCGAGGCCGAACTCCTCGGCGGAGCGCGCCTCCAGCTGCTCGATGCGCATCCGCTGCTCGGCCCGGGCGACCTCGTCGCGGTGCACGGCGTTGGTGAGCCGGTCCAGCTCGGCGGTGAACTGCTTCGCGCGGCCCCGGACCTCGGTCAGCGTCGACTCGCGCTCGGCGCGGGTCTCGGCGAGCGCGTCGCGGGTCTCCTGCGCCTCGGCGATCGACTCGGCGAGATTGTCCAGCGCCAGCTGGGCGGCGCCGACCACGGTCTCGGCGACCCTGGCGCCGCGGGCGCGGGTGGCCTTGCGGGCGGCGGCCCGCTCGCGGGCGGCCCGCTCCTGGGCGGCCTGGCGCAGCAGCGCGTCGGCCCGGCCGGCGAGGGCGCCGACCCGCTCCTCGGCGGTGCGGACGGCGAGCCGGACCTCCATCTCCTGCTGGCGGGCGACGGGCACCTCGGCGGCGAGGTCGTCGCGCTCCATCGTCGAGGGGTCCTCGTCGATCGGCGTCTCCTCGGCGAGGGCGAACCGCTCCTCCAGCTCGGCGAGGCTGGTCACGCCGGACTCGCGGGCCGTCTCCGCCTTCGCGCGGGCGGCGGCGTGCCGCTCGACCTCGGCCTTCGCGGACTTGGCGGCGGCGCCGAACTCGGCGAGGCGGCGGGCGGCGGCGTTCCGCGCGCTGTCGGCCTCCTTCTTCGCCGCGGCGGCCTCCGCGACCTGCTGCTTGGCGCCGGTCGCGGCGTGCCGGGCCAGGGCGAGCAGCTCGCGCGCCTCGGCGACGCGACGCTCCGCGTCGACCTTCTGCTGGCGGGCCTCCTCGACGGCGGCCTGGACCTCGATGTAGCTGTGCTGCTTGCCCGACCCGCCGGCGGCCGCGTACGCGCCGAGGACGTCACCCTCGGGTGTGACGGCGCGCAGGTTGGGCGCGTACGACACGATCCGCTTCGCGACCGTGAGGTCCGGCGCGAAGACCACGTCGCCGATCGCCCGTTCGAGGGCTGGGCGCAGCTCGTCGGGCGCGCGGACCAGGTCCAGGGCCCAGGCGGCGCCGGGCGGCAGCGGGACCCGCTCGACCGGCGGCGCGCTGTGCGTCGGCGCGGACGCGATCAGCAGCGCGGCCCGGCCCGCGTCATCCTGCTTGAGCATCTCCACGGACGCGGTGGCGCCGTCGATGTTGGCGACCGCGACGGCGTCGGCGAGCGCACCGAGCGCGGCGGCGAGGGCCGCCTCGTGCCCGGCCTGCACCGACAGCAGCGCGGCGACGCTGCCGAGCATGCCCGGGATCCGGTCGGCGCGGGCGAGCAGCGTGCCGGCACCGTCCTTGCGGCGCAGGCCGGTCGCCAGGGCCTCCTCGCGGGCCTTCCACTGCGCGGCGTCCTTCTCGGCCGCCCGCTCGGCGTCGCTGTGCTGCTTGACCTCGTTGTTGATCGCATCGAGCTCGCGGGTCGCCTCCTGGTGACGGATCTCCAGGTCGGCGTTGGCGTGGTCGGCGACGCTCGCGCCGGCGCTCGCCTCCTCGTACAGCGCGTGGGCGTGCTCGGAGCGCGTCTCGGCCTCGGCGAGCTGCACCGACAGCCGCTCGATCTCGTCGGCGGCGGCGGTCGCGCGGCTGCGCGCGGACTCGACCTGGCCGGCGAGCTTCGCCAGGCCCTCACGGCGGTCGGCGATGGCCTTGTGCGCGGCGACAATCGCCCTCTCCGCGAACGCGAGCCGCCGCTCCAGGTCCTGCCGCCGGTCGACGGCCTCGGCGAGCCGCTCCTGGCTGGCCTCCAGGGCCGCCCGCAGCTCGTCCTCCTGCTCCCGTACCTTCTCCGCCTCGGCCGTCAGCTGGTCGGGGTCGCGGCCGGGCCGCTCGTCGACGGGGGCGGCGGACAGGTTGCGGTGCCGCTCCGAGGCCAGCTGGTGCAGCGAGCGGTACCGCTCCTGCAGCGTCGACAGCTGGAACCAGGTCTCCTGCGCCTCGGCGAGCACCGGCGCGTCGGCGGCGTGCTCGGCCTCCAGGGTCGCCAGCCGCTCGTTGATCGACTCGACCTCGGCCTCGACCTCCTCGCGGCGGGACCGCAGCGCGGTCTCGTCCGCGATCTCCTTGTCGAGGGTCGTGCGCAGCGTGGCGAGGTCGTCGGCGAGCAGGCGCAGCCGGGCGTCGCGCAGGTCGGCCTGGATGCCGGCGGCCCGGCGGGCGACCTCGGCCTGCCGGCCGAGCGGCTTGAGCTGGCGGCGCAGCTCGGTGGTGAGGTCACCGAGGCGGTTGAGGTTGGCGGCCATCGCGTCGAGCTTGCGGATCGCCTTCTCTTTGCGCTTGCGGTGCTTCAGTACACCGGCCGCCTCCTCGATGAAGGACCTGCGGTCCTCCGGTCGGGCGTGCAGCACGCCGTCGAGCCGGCCCTGGCCGACGATCACGTGCATCTCGCGGCCGATGCCGGAGTCCGACAGCAGCTCCTGGATGTCGAGCAGCCGGCACTGGTTGCCGTTGATCTCGTACTCGCTCTCACCGGAGCGGAACATCCGGCGGGTGATCGAGACCTCGGTGTAGTCGATCGGCAACGCGCCGTCGGTGTTGTCGATCGTGAGCGTGACCTCGGCCCGGCCCAGCGGCGCCCGGCCGGCCGTCCCGGCGAAGATCACGTCTTCCATCTTGCCGCCGCGCAGTGCCTTGGCGCCCTGCTCGCCCAGAACCCAGGAGATCGCGTCCACCACGTTGGACTTGCCCGACCCGTTGGGGCCGACGACGCAGGTGATGCCCGGCTCGAGACGCAGCGTGGTCGCGGACGCGAAGGACTTGAAGCCCTTGACCGTCAGGCTCTTGAGATGCACGGATCTCCACGGGTTTGGGTTGGGCGTCGCCCGGGGTTCGTCGCTCGGGCTTGTCTCGGGCTTGCCTCGGGCTTGTCTCGGGCTTTGTACTGGGCAGACTATCGCCCGGCAGGATACCCAATCCGGCAGTGCCGCACACCATAATGCGCTGCTGCGCACCCGCGAAAATGTCACCCGGAAGTCATTCGCAACCATTGTCGACGCTGCGTCGTTACACGACTGCACGGCGCTTTCTTGATGTTGCTGCTTTCTTGGCGTTGCTTTGCGGTGCGTAATGACATGACTGCGCGCCGATACCCAGAGGATGATCGGCGCGCGGGTTTACTGTTCAGTTCTGCGTAGGTTCCAGTGCAGAGCGCCGGATTTCTCCGGCGTTCCTTACGTGGTTGCGAAGGCCTTGGGTCAGGCCATCGCCGGCTCGACGAGCCGGACCAGGTGGTCCGTCTCTGCGGCCGCCGCTGCGAGCCGGTCATTCTCGGCGCGCAGCCGGACAACCTCGAACTCGAGCGCCCGAACCTTGGCACGCAGCTGGGTGACCTCGTCTACGAGGCGCCGATCGGGCGCGCCGCCCACGTGGCCGAAGAGGGCCTTAGCCATATCGTCTCCTTGATAAGCGCAGCCGGTCGGATTCCGGCAAACGCGCGCCCAGCACCCGCGACCGAAGCACTAGGGCATGATTGGGCGCGACTGGCGACACCTCTATGTTCGCCCCCGGTCGGCGACTTCGTCAAGCCAACCGGCACGCCAAACGTCCTGGCCAGGGTGTTCTCACTCACCCGGGTGCGTGATCACACCCCTGAAGCCGATCGTGGCAGTGTGCCACCAGTTGCCCGCAAGCGCCACTGCAAAGTAGCGTCGTGTCGAAGAAATTCCGCCTCACCCGTTTCAGATCACTCGCTCCGCCTCACCCGCGTCCGGCGCTTCGCACTGCTCGGCCCCCCACCTGAAGGAGATCCCCGATGACCGCGCCGCAGCCTGGCTTGCTGGCCCGGCTCGGACCCACCGGCATCGCCGCGGCCGTCACGGCCGTCCTGATCCTCTTCGGCATCGGCGCGATGATCGTGCCCGCGCTGACCGACGGCGGGAGCGAGCCCTCGGCCGCCGCCGCGGCCGCCCAGCCCGCGCCCCCCGCCCCCGCGGCGGACACCTCCTCACCCGAGGACGCCGCCACCAGCACCGCCCCGACCTCCGCCGCCCCCACCTCGGCGAAGGCCACCCCGACCCTCAACGCCAGCTTCAACAGCGGCTACGAGGACCGGGTCGTGCAACTCGTCAACGGCGAGCGCCGCAAGGCCAGGTGTGAGGCGCTGCGGATGCACCCGCAGCTGCGTACCGCGGCCAGGGCACACAGCGCCGACATGTTCACCCACGACTTCAGCCGGTCACAGGGCAGCGACGGCAGCTCCCCGGCCGACCGCGCCCGCCAGGCCGGCTACAGCGCCTTCGCCGGCGAGCTGGTCGCCAAGGGCGGCGACCCCGGTGACGTCGTCAAGGGCTGGCTGCGCGACAAGAGCGACCGCGAGATCCTGCTGGACTGTGCCACGAAGTCGATCGGCGTCGGCGCCGCCATGCGCGGCAAGACGCCCTACTGGACCGTGGACACCGGCCGTGCTTGAGGGGGCCCAGCATCGTTAGTCCGGTCGTGGACCGGGTTCCGACGCTCCTGCCACTGCGGGCGCATCCCCTCGCCCGGCCACACGCATGGGAGATCGTCGCGGGACACGGTTCCGCGTTCACCGTCGTCGTCGACGTGGCGGGCGGCCCCGGCAGCGGGCGCGACCCCGTGTACACGGCCGCCATGAGCAGGCTCGCCGCGGCCGGCGTCCGGCTGCTCGGCTACGTCGACGTCGACCTGTCCACCAGGCCGATCGAACAGATCCGCGCCGACGTGTACCGCTGGGCCGGTTACCCGGTCCGCGGCGTCTTCCTCGACAGGGTGCCGGTCAGCCCGCACTCGATCGGCCCTGTCGCCATCGCCGCCCGGTTCGCCCAGCGCGCCGACCTGCCCGACGTGGTCCTCAACCCGGGCGGCCCGCCCGACCAGACCTACCGCGACCTCGGCCTGCCCATCTGCGTCTTCGACGGCAGCTGGCGCGACTACCGCCGCTGGAACGGCGCCGGCGCCCTCCCCGGCGACGGCCACCTCGTCCACGCGGTTCCGCCGTGGGAGCTCGACGAGGCCGCCCGCCTGCAGGTCGCCCGCGGGGCCGGCTTCGGCATGGTGACCGACCTGGGCTCCCCGGACCCGTACTCCGACCTGCCCGCCTGGTGCGGCCAGGTCCCCGGCCTCGCCGACCTCAACCCGCCGACCCCTCTCCCCCGCCGCCCTCGCCCGCACCGCCTCACCAACACCGCCACTGCCACCACCGCCACCACCGCGGCCGCCAGAACAGGCCGCACGGGTTAGGCTACGCAGAGCGATAGTTCCATGGTCAATTAGATCGCCCGATGTAAGGTGCAGTGAGAACTGCCAGGCACGGCACAGGCCTCCCCCGCTGCCTTCCACCAGCGACCGGCCCCTCCCCGGCCTCGTCGACGGAATTGATCAAGCCCTTCGCGCGCCCGCGACCGCCGCCCACCCGCCGCGGCGCGCGGTAACCGCTGGTCGCCGTCCGACGCGGCACGGCAACCGACGAACGCGGTCAGGCCAGCGCCGCAACCCGGGCCGCCGGTTCCAGCCAGGGACCAAGATCTGACACGGGGTCAGCGGAGTGAACGCTGACGCGGGGTCAGCGGGGGTGAGCGCTGCGTGGCGGCACGGAGGCGGGGCTGGCAGCAGGGCAGGAGAAGTCAGCGGGGTGGGCGCTGACGCGGGGTCAGCGGGGCGAGCGCTGCGTGTGGCGGCACGGAGCCGGGGCTGGCAGCGGGGCAGGAGAAGTCAGCGGGGTGAGCGCGGACGCGGGGTCAGCGCGGCGAGCGCTGCGTGGCGGCACGGGGCCGGGGCTGGCAGCGGGGGCAGGAGAAGGACGAGCGGTTCATGAACGACTCGCGGCGGATCGGGGTGCCGCAGCGGGGGCAGGGCAGGCCCTCGCGGCCGTAGGCGTTGAGGGAGCGGTCGAAGTAGCCGCTCTCACCGTTGACGTTGACGTAGAGCGCGTCGAAGCTGGTGCCGCCCTGGACGATCGCCTCATTGAGGACGTCGCGGACGTGGCCGAGCAGGCGGCGTACGGCGGGGCGGGAGATCTGGTCCGTCGGGCGGGCGCCGTGCAGCTTCGCGCGCCAGAGCGCCTCGTCGGCGTAGATGTTGCCGACGCCGGAGATCAGGGTCTGGTCGAGCAGTGCGCGCTTGACGTCGGTACGGCGGCGGCGCAGGTTCTCCACGAACGCCTCGTCGGAGAACGACGGGTCGACCGGGTCGAGCGCGATGTGAACGAGCTCCACGGGCAGCACCGCGCCGCCGGCGGAGACCGCGAGGCCGCCGAAGGTGCGCTGGTCGACGAAGCGCAGCTCGGGGCCGTCGTCGTCGAACGTGAACCGGACCCTCAGGTGCACCTCGGCGGGCGCCTCGACCGGCTGCATGAGCAGCTGGCCCGACATGCCGAGGTGGCCGACGAGCGCGTCCTCGTCGTCGAGCGGCAGCCAGAGGTACTTGCCGCGGCGCTGGACCGCGCCGACGCGGCGGCCGGCGAGGACGTCGGCGAAGTGGACGGCGCCGGGCAGGTGGCGGCGGATCGCGCGCGGGTGCAGCACCTCGACGGTGGCGATGCGCCGGCCGGAGACCCACTTGTCGAGGCCGCGGCGGACGGTCTCAACCTCGGGCAACTCGGGCATCAGGCTCCAATGCGACGAAAACCCCAAAGGGCGACGAGAGGGATCAGATGGCGTAGTGCCAGACGGTGATCAGGTAGGACCCGTACCACAGCCCGAACGCCGCGCAGCCCGACAACACTAGCGCCGCCGTCCGCGGCTTCGCCCGTCCGAGTGCGATCGCCGGCGGGACCAGGATCACCAGCACGGGGACCAGCAGCCGCGGCTTCGAGTGGTAGTAGCCGCCCTGACCGAGGACCAGGACGAGCGCGATCAGGCCGTACACGAGCAGCGGCGGCCACACCCTCTGCGCCACCGCGATGGCGGCCAGCGCGACGACCCCGATGACCATCCAGGCGATGCTCACCTGGATCCAGCCCTCGCCGGTACGCAACGCGTCGCGCACGAAGTTGAACGTGGACGTGCCGTAGTCGAACGTGGTGCCCCAGCCGGCGGTCTGGATGTCGAACCACGCGCCGAGGTCGCCGACCCGCATGCCGACCCACAGCAGGTAGCCGGGCACCCCCGCGAGCGCGACGGCAGCCGCGAGAATCGGATGCCAGATCGGCGGGCTATCCGAAGAATCCGATTTGTCCGACTTGTGGATTCTGTACACGGCCATCGCGGCGGCGACCGCCAGGCCGAGTGCGGCGGCGGCGCCGGTCGGCCGGGACAGTGCAGCACCGAGGCCGAAGAGGCCGGCGAAGAGCCAGTCGCCGCGGTGCGCGAACAGGAACATGCCGGCGACCATCGCGACGAACAGCGCTTCCGAGTACGCCATGGACAGCGCCATCGACATCGGCTGGGTGCAGAAGAGCGCGGTCAGGGCCACGCCGACCCGCTCGTCGTAGAGGCGGGTGCCCAGCGCGCACACGAGGATCGCGGCGAACGCGCCGGCGATCCACGCGACCGTGATCGCGGCGGTGCCGACCTCGAGGCCGGTCGCCAGGTGCACGATGCGGACCAGCATCGGGTAGCCGGGGAAGAACGCCAGGCCGTTGCCCGTGAGCTGGCCATCGGCGGTGTAGCTGTACCCGGTCGGGTACCCCTCCTCGGCGAGCCGGACGAAGTGCCCGCCGTCCCACGCGAGCAACCGGCTGCGGACCTCGCCGTTGTCGGCCATCCACCAGACCAGCAGCAGCTGGATAAGACGGCTCAGCGCGTACACCGCCAGCGGCAGAGCCCACAGGAACTGTGTTCTCGGCCGCCGCGCCACCTCAGTCACCGCGGTCATCGTCACCCTTCAGCGCCCCGGGGGGCTCCGGGGGCCGCGCCGACAGCTCCCGCCAGGCTGCCTCGGCGGCCCGCTGCTCAGCTTCCTTCTTGCTGCCGCCCTGCGCGCCGCCGTAGCGGCGCTTGGCGACGATCACCCAGGCGGTGAACCGCTTGGCGTGGTCGGGGCCCTCCTCGTCGATGCGGTACTCGGGGACGCCGAGGCCGCGACCGGCGGTGAGCTCCTGGAGGCTGGTCTTCCAGTCGAGACCGGCGCCGCGCAGCGCGGCCTCGGCCATCAGCTCGTCGAACAGCTTGTGGATCACCGTGGCGGCGGTGTCCAGGCCGTACTGGAGGTAGACCGCGCCGATGAGCGCCTCGAGCGTGTCGGCGAGGATGCTGGCCTTGTTGCGCCCGCCGGTCGCCTCCTCGCCCTTGCCGAGCAGCAGGAACGGCCCGATGCCCTCGGGGCCGAGCCGGCGGGCGACGTCGGCGAGGGCGCGCATGTTGACCACGCTCGCGCGCAGCTTCGCCAGCTGGCCCTCGGCGAGGTCGGGGTGGTTCTTGAACAGCGCGGTGGTGATCACCACGCCGAGCACGGCGTCGCCGAGGAACTCGAGCCGCTCGTTGGTGGGCAGGCCGCCGTTCTCGTAGGCGTACGAGCGGTGCGTCAGCGCCCTGCGGAGCATGTCGGGGTCGAACTCCACCTCGAAGGCGGACTCGAGTGGGGTCGGGTTTTTCACGAGCGCTCTCCCAATGCGTCACGGATGGTGAGGCCGCCGGCCGAGGAGAGTTCGGTCAGCAGTTCGTCGGCGAGCCCGGCGACCGCGGGGATGATCCGCTCGCGGTGCAGGCGCGCGGCGAGGGCGATGCCGGAGGCGATGTCGGGACCGTCGGCGGAGCCGTGGCAGACCACGACGGCGCCGGCGACGCCGAGCAGTGCGGCGCCTTTGCTGGCGGCCACCACATGTGGCGCTTCGACCGCTTCTGTGCGGTGTGCGGCGACTGTACTGACGGCCGTCGCACCTTCGATGCCCTTGAGCAGGATGTTGCCGGTGAAACCGTCGGTGACGATCACGTCGGCCGGGCCTCCGCGGGGCACGTCGTGGCCCTCGACGAGGCCGATGTAGCGCCCGCCGGCGGGCAGGACGGTGTCGGACAGCGCGACGGCGACGGCCCGGCGGAGCCGGTCGCCCTTGCCGGGCTCGCTGCCGATGGACAGCAGCCCGACGCGCGGGTCGGTCACGCCGAGGGCCACCTTGGCGTAGGCGGCGCCGAGGACCGCGTGCTGGACGAGCTCCAGCATCGTGCCGTCGATCGTCACGCCCACGTCGAGCAGCAGCACCGGGCCGTGCGGGGTGGGCACGTGCGCGGCGAGGCCGGGGCGTCGTACACCGCGGAGCCGCCCCAGCACGTGGGCCGACGCGGCGACGGCGGCGCCGCTGGATCCGGCGGAGACCATCGCGTCGGCGCGGCCGGCGTAGACGGCCTCCGCCGCGGCGCGCACGGTGGACTCCCGCCTGACGTGGCGCATCGGGGCGTCGCCCATGCCGACGGTGCGGTCGACCACGCTGACGCTGACGCGCTCGCGGTCATGGACCGCGAGCGCGCCGATGACCTCGTCGGCCGACTCGCGCGGCCCTACGAGGAGCAGATGCAGGTCTGGATCGGCGCTGCACGCGCGCAGAGCGCCGTCAACCACGACGGCGGGAGCACTGTCCCCGCCGAGGAGGTCGACGGCGATCCGCGCGGTGCCGGACGGGGGCTGCCCGCCGTGCGGCGACCTGTCGGATCGCGTCACCCGGATCCGGAAATCAGACCTCGATGACCTGACGGCCGTTGTACGTGCCGCAGACCGAGCACGCAGCGTGGGGCAGCTTCGGAGAGCGGCACTGCGGGCACGGCTGCGTCTGCACCGCGACGGCTTTCCACTGGCTCCGGCGCGACCGGGTGTTGCTGCGCGACATCTTCCGCTTGGGAACGGCCACGGGTCTTACTCCTCTGAGTGCTGGATCTGGGTCAGGGCGGCCCAGCGCGGGTCGAGCTGCCCGTGGCCGTGGCCGGCGGGCAACTCATCCAGCGGCACCCCGCAGTCGGGGCACAGCCCTGGGCAGTCTTCACGGCACACGGGATTGGCGGTCAGGGAGAGCACCACCGCGTCCCGCAGTGCCGGCTCCAGGTCGATCAGGTCGCCCTGCAGCCTTCCGACCTCGTCCTCGTCGGTCGTCTCGTCCGTGGTGCTGTGCTCATAGGCATAGAACTCTTGGATCGGGACTTCCAACGTGTCGCTGATCGGGCGCAGGCAGCGTCCGCACTCGCCCACCAGCGGGCCGGTGACGGTGCCGGAGACGAGAACGCCTTCTGACACCGACTCCATCCGCAGCTGGAGGTCGAGCTCGGCGCCCGCAGGCACGCCGATCAGCTCCAGACCGAGGTCCTCGGGTGCCGGCACTTGGCGCGACACCGCATGAAGAGCGCCCGGTCGTCGCGGCAGGTCTCTCGTCTCGAGGACCAGCGGCTTCCGGGGATCCAGCTGCGGGTGCGGTTGATGTGGCATCTTCAGACTCCGGCCAGGCAGGGCCGACGGACAAGGCTACCCGAGCGGCAGATCTCCCGTCGAATCGCCCCTGCCCGTCGGGTCAGAAAGGCAGCGGCCGGTCGTCGTCGCCGGACGGTGTGAAAGAGCCTATCTCGCGCAGCGCATGCATCTTGTCGCGGCCACGCTCGATCGAGGCGAGCGATCGGGTGAGGAACTGCTCGAAGTTGGCGAGGGCCGTGTCGACATAGTCGTCGACCTCGTCGCGGAGCCGCTGGGTCTCGGCCCGCGCCTCGTTGATCATGCGAGACGCCTCGTGCTCGGCGGAGACGACGATCTCGTTGATCGACACGAGCCGGTTGTGCTCCTGCTCCGCCTCGGTGATGATCCGCTCGGCCTCGCGGCGCCCCGCGTCGACGATCTTGTCCCGCTCGTCGAGCAGCGCGGTGGCACGCCGAAGCTCACCCGGCAGGTCGGCGCGCAGCTGGTCGAGCAGGTTGATCATCTCGGCGCGGTCGGCCACGAAGTTGCTCCGCGACATCGGTGCCGACCGTGCACCCTCGACCAGCGCGATGATCTGGTCGATGCTCTCGAGCGGATCCACTTGCGGTCACTCCCTGTCCCCACGGCAAACAACGACACCATCATGCGGCCCAAACCATGATGCCGCTCCATCGCCACACGGAAAGCTTTCAGTTTCCGGGTTTCGCGAGCCG
This sequence comes from Dactylosporangium maewongense, assembly GCF_039531485.1. Lineage (NCBI taxonomy): Bacteria > Bacillati > Actinomycetota > Actinomycetes > Micromonosporales > Micromonosporaceae > Dactylosporangium > Dactylosporangium maewongense. Next base: position 171,393 of record NZ_BAAAQD010000018.1, read on the forward strand.
CTCGCGCAGCCGGTTTGCCACAAGGTCGGGCACATGCGGCGAAACGTCGCCGCCCCATTTCGCGACCTCTTTGATGAGGCTCGACGAGACGAATGAGTACTTCGGGTTGGTCGGCATGAAGAGCGTCTCGATGGCGCCGAGCCCGTAGTTCATCTGGGCCATCTGCAGCTCGTAGTCGAAGTCGCCGGCGACCCGCACGCCCTTGACGATCGCGCTGACGTCGTTGGCCCGGCAGAAGTCGACCAGCAGCCCCTGGAAGACGTCGACCCGCACGTTCGTGTACGGCGCCGTCACCTCCGCGAGCATCTCCTGCCGCTCCTCGACCGTGAACAGCCCCGCCTTGCTCGTATTGATCAGCACGGCGACGACGACCTCATCGAACATCTTCGACGCGCGTCCGACGATGTCCAGATGTCCGTTGGTCACCGGATCGAACGAACCCGGACACACCGCGCGCCTCATTGCACCAGCCCAAGCCTCATGAGCGGGGACCGTACCAAAGCCGCTCGGCCGCCCGCTTCACGTGCCCGGCTCGCGTTCCGCATACCACAGCGTCGTCTCCCCGTAGCGCCGCTCGGCGCGCTGCCGCAGGCCCTCGGGCCAGCGCATCGGGGCGCCGCGGCTGCTGCGCTCGACCACCACGACGGCGCCGGCGGCGAGCCAGCGCGCGACCAGCGCGTCCAGGACCGCACCCACCTTCTCGTCGGTCACGGCGTACGGCGGGTCGACGAACACCACGTCGTAGCGCTCGTCGGGCTCCTGCTGGAGCAGCCGCTCGACCTTGTCCGCGACCAGCTTCACGGTGCCGCCGACGCCGAGGGTGGCGATGTTGGCCCGCACGATCCTGGCAGCCTTGGCGTCACTCTCGGCCAGCAGCACGTGGGCGGCGCCGCGCGAGCACGCCTCGAACCCGACGGCACCGGATCCCGCGTACAGGTCGGCGAACCGGGACCCATCGAGGTCGACCATGGCCTCCAGGCTGCTGAAGAGGGCCTCCCGGACCCGGTCGGAGGTCGGCCGGGTCCCCTGTCCCGCGGGGACCGTCAGGCGCCGGCCGCCGAGCGCGCCGGCCACGATGCGTGTCACGCCGTCCAGCCTAGGCTCGCCGTCGACGTGACCCGCGCCACTCCCAATTCGGACTTTTCCGATTTTTCATTGTGTACTGCGATTCAATCCGGCATGACTACTCTGCGTGCTTGATTACGGAGAGTAGCGTGCCGTCCAGTAGGTCTTTTCAGCGTTGCGTAGCTGGTCTTACGCTGTTTGCAGTCGCGACAAACCGTTACGACTACCCATGAATTGGGGAGACGTAGATCCGGGCCGAGCACAATCGGGTCACCGCTTTGCGGCCCGGGGAGTCAGTGGTGAGACCGCCCCCAGACTTGCGATGTCGGGGGCACGTCTTGCGTAATACCCTGCTCGTTTTCGGTAGCACGCTGCTGTTCGGCGGCGCCTTCGCCGGCACCGCGTTCGCCTCGTCGGCCATCTCCGGCACGTCCTGCACCCCGGCGTCCTCGGCCACCTACCGGCACACGTTCGACGGCCCGGCCGGCACCGCGACGATCACCTCGACCGCTGCCCTGTGCTCCGGCGAACGGCAGGCCTTCACGCTCGTCTCCTACACCGCCCCGTCGAAGTCCTTCGGCAACCCGCAGTTCGTCTACGCCACCGACACCGCCGCGATCACCGCCACCACGCCGTCGATCACCCTCCGCGTCGACGTCCCCGGCTGCTACACCCAGGTCGACACCGTCTTCGGCACCAATGTGATCAACCCCATCGTCGACGGCGGCCCCCGCTACGGCACGACCAAGCTCGGCGACACCGCCGCTCCCGGCAGCCGCTCGGCGGGCGTGCGCGCCTGGTACAACGGCGGCACCACGACCTGCGCCCCCCAGCCGGCCGCGACCTTCACCGGCGACTGCGACGGCACCCTGACCGCCCACCTCGCCAACTCCCCCGCCGCCAACGTGGACGCCGTCTTCGACCTCCCCGGCGGCCTCGTCCGGGTCGCCCCGGGCACGACCCGCGACGTGCCGGTGGCCGCCAAGCAGGTGACGGTCCGCGACAACACGTTCAAGACGGTGACCGCCACCTGGACCGCCCCGTCCTCCTGCGACACCCCCTCCGCCCCGCCGTCCGCCTCGCCGTCCGCCTCCCCCTCCGCTTCCCCGTCCGCCTCTCCGTCGGCCTCTCCGTCCACCTCCGAGTCGACCACCGCCTCGCCTTCCACCTCAGAGTCCGTCTCCCCGTCGACGTCCGCTTCCATCCCCACTTCCCCGTCGACATCCGCCGCCCCGTCGGCGACCGCGTCGGATCCGGCCACCGCCACACCCTCCGCGTCGATGTCGACCCCCACCTCACCGTCGGAGTCCCAGACCACCACCACTCCGCCCACCTCACCGGCCACGCCGTCCCCCACCGCGACGACCTCCACCTCCCCGACCGCATCCCCGTCCGCCTCAGCCCCGCAGACGAACAACCCGGTCGAGACCGTCACCGAGATCACCCCCACCAACGGCAACGGCAACGGCAACGGCAACACCGTGACCCCGACCACGCCCGCCCCCGCCACCTCGAGCAGCCTCCCGGTCACCGGCTCCAACGCCACCGTCCTCGGCGGCGCCGCCATCTTCATGATCGCGTTCGGCGGCGGCCTGATCCTCCTCAGCCGCCGCCCCCACCGCGGCCGCCACGCCGCCTGACCCGCCCCACAAAACATCGATCAACACCCCGAAACACCCCATTGCTTCCATTGACACTGCGCGATCCGCCCCCACTTTGAAGATCATTCTGTGGGTGGATCGCGCAGCGCCAATTTCCCAAAAGCCACAGATCCGGGCATTGACCAACGTCTACAGCCACCCCGACCACGCAGATCCGACCGGCAGGTCCACGGCAGCTACTTGAGTCCAAGGACCGGACGATTGTGTGGATTCCCGCTGAAAAGGCAACAGCACCGGGTCGCCACCACGGACACCGAAGGCCCCCGCCGGCGTGGTCGGCTGGTGCGGCGCGGGCCGGCCGTCTGGGCGGCGCGGGCCGGGCTGGCCGATCACCCCCACTCCGGTGGGAGCCAGCAGAGGGCGGGTCAGCCCTTCTCGAGGTACTCGGCGCGCTCCTCGTCGACGAGTTGGGTGACGGTGGCGGCGAGGCCGGGGTGGCGGGTCAGCTCGCGGTCGTCCTCCAGCAGCTCGAACGCCTCGGCGCGGGCGTCGCCGATCAGTTCGGCGTCGCGGAGCAGAGACAGGAGCTTCAGGTGGGAGCGACGGCCGGACTGGGTGGCGCCCAGGACGTCGCCCTCGCGGCGTTGCTCGAGGTCGAGCTCGGCGAGCTTGAAGCCGTCGGTCGTGGAGGCCACCGCGTCCAGGCGGGTGCGGGCCGGGGTGCCCTCGACGGACTCGGTGACGAGGAGGCACAGGCCGGCGGCGCTGCCCCGGCCGACCCGGCCGCGGAGCTGGTGCAGCTGGGAGACGCCGAAGCGGTCCGCGTCGAGGATCATCATGACGGTCGAGTTGGGGACGTCGACGCCGACCTCGATGACCGTGGTGGCGACCAGCACGTCCAGGTCGCCGGCGGCGAACGAGCGCATGACCGCGTCCTTCTCGTCGGCGGGCAGGCGGCCGTGCAGGATGCCGATCCGCAGGCCGTGCAGCGGGCCCTCCGCCAGCTGCGGCGCGACGTCGAGCACGGCCAGCGGCGCCCGGCGGTCGTCGTCGCCGGGTGCGAGGGCCAGGTCCTCGCCGTCGGACTTGGCGTCGCCGATGCGGGGGCAGACGATGTACGCCTGGTGGCCGGCCGCCACCTCCTCGCGGATGCGGCGCCACGCCCGGTCCAGGAACGCGGGCTTGTCCGTGGCCGGCACGACGTGCGAGGCGATCGGGGAGCGGCCGTTGGGCAACTGGCTGAGCACCGAGGTCTCCAGGTCGCCGAAGACCGTCATCGCCACGGTGCGCGGGATCGGCGTCGCCGTCATGACCAGCACGTGCGGCGGCTGGTCGGCCTTGGCGCGCAACGCGTCGCGCTGCTCGACGCCGAAGCGGTGCTGCTCGTCGACGACGATGAGGCCCAGGTCCTTGAACGCGACCCCCTCGTACAGCAGCGCGTGCGTGCCGACGATGATGCCCGCGGCGCCGGAGCCGATCTCCTCCAGGACCTTGCGCTTGGCGGCGGCGCCGAGCGAGCCGGTCAGCAGCGCGACCCGGGTCGCGTCGGGGGCGGCGTCGAGCTCGCCGGCGCGGGCCATGCCGCCGAGCAGGTTGATCACGTTGCGGTGGTGCTGGGCGGCGAGGACCTCGGTCGGGGCGAGCATCGCGGCCTGCCCGCCGGCGTCGACGACCTGCAGCATGGCCCGCAGGGCGCAGACGGTCTTGCCGGAGCCGACCTCACCCTGCAGGAGCCGGTGCATCGGGTGGGGGCGGGCCAGGTCGGCCGCGATCTCGTCGCCGACGTCACGCTGGCCGCGGGTCAGCTCATACGGCAACAGCCCGTCGAACGTCGCCAGCAGCCCGTCCTCGCGCAGCGGCCGGGCCCGGGCGGGCCAGTCGGCGGCGCGGTGCTTGCGCTGCACCAGGGTCAGCTGGAGCGCGAACGCCTCGTCCCACTTCAGCCGCCGCCTGGCGAAGTGCAGCGACTCGCGGGACTCCGGCCGGTGGATCTCGCGGAGGGCCTTGTCGAGGGAGGAGAGCTTCCGCTTGGCGCGCACCGTCGCCGGCACGGGGTCCGGCGTGGGCGGCAGCACGTCCAGCACGGTGCGCACTGCGGCCGCGATCCGCCACGTCGGCACCTTCGCCGTCGCCGGATACACCGGGATGATCGCGCCCGCGAACTCCTCGACGCTCTCCTCCCCCTCGGCGCCGTCGAGCAGGATGTAGTCGGGCTGGTTGAGCTGCAGCTTGCTCTGGAACCGGCCGACCTTGCCGGAGAACAGCCCCCACCGCCCGGGCCGCAGCTGCGACTCCCGCCACGGCTGGTTGAAGAACGTCACGCTCAGCTCGCCGCCGCTGTCGTCGCCGACGACCACCTCCAGCAGCGACCCGCGCTTGCCCGCGGTCTTGCCCCGCTGCTGCACGAACGTCCGCGACGACACCCGCTTCACCTGCCCGAACACCGTGACCTCGGTGTCCATCTCCAGGGAGCGGATGTCGGTGTGCTCGCCGCGTTCCTCGTACCGCCGCGGGAAGTGATACACGAGGTCACCCACAGTGTGCAGGTTGAGGCTGTCGGCGAGCAGCTTCGCGCCGTTGCCGATCACCTTCTGCAGCGGCGTGGTCAGGTCGATCTCGGTCACCGGTCTCACTCCACCCCGACCAGCAGCGGATAGTGCGGCTGGTCTCCCTCATAGCACTGCACCTCGACGAACGGCCACGCCCCCGCGACATGCCGCCGCAGCGTCTCCCCCAGCCCCGGCGGCGCCCCCTGCCCCGCGATGAGGGTGACCAGCTCCCCGCCGGCCAGCAGCATCCGGTCGAGCAGCAGGCACGCGGTGCGCTCCAGGTCCTGCCCGATGAGGTTGACCTCCCCGTCGACGACGGCGAGCACGTCACCGAGCTGGCACCGCCCGGCGACGGTGAGCGCCTCCCGGGCCGCCACCGTCAGCTCCGCCGACCTGCACCGGGCCGCGGCCTCCGCCATCGCGATCACGTCGTCCTCGAACCTGCGCCCGGTGTCCCGCACCGCCATCGCCGCCAGCGCCTGCACCGGCGACCGGGTCGGCACGACACCCGCCCGGATCCCGGCCGTCCTTGCCTCGGCCGCCGCCGCAGTGGCGACGGCGAGCACGTTGGCGTCGTTGGGCAGGACGACCACCCTGCCCGCGCCCGTCGCCCGGATCGCCGCGAGCACCTCCGCCATCGACGGCGTCCCGGTCACGACCGTGGCCCCCTCGGCCGCGAGCAGCTCAGCGAGCCCCCGCCCCGTGCACACGACGACGATCCCCGAGCTGGCACTCTCGTTTTCGGTCGCGGCCGGCGTACGAACAGTGCCCTCAGACCCGATCGCGCCCACTGGACCGGACGGCGCTGCCGCGTCGGCCGCCCGCCGCTCGGCGATCTGCTCGGCGAACCGCGTCACTGTGATCCTGCTGGGCCGCCCCGCCACGATCCCTGCCTCGATCGCCGCCCCGACGTCGTTGACGTGGACGTGCACGTGCCAGGTCGGCTCGTCCCCGACGACGACCAGCGAGTCACCGAGGGCGCTCAGCGCCTCCCGCAGCGGCTCGATCGCGGCGGCCGGGGCGTCCAGCAGGAACTGCACCTCATATCCGAACTCGACCGACCCCGCCTCACGCTCCATCACCCCACCCGGATCGGCGACCCGGGCCGGCACGTCGACCGGCACCGGCGGCGTCTCCCCCGTCAGCGAGGTCACGAACGCCTCCAGCAGCACCACCAGCCCGCGCCCCCCGGCGTCGACCACCCCCGCCCTGGCCAGCGCCGGCAGCTGCTCAGGCGTGCGCGCGAGAGCCACCCGGGCACCTTCCGCCGCCGCCCGCGCCACCTCCACCACTCCGCCCCAACCCGCCCCGCCCCCGAGCTCCCACAACGCCCCGCCAGCACCAACCGACGCCGCCCCGGCCGCGGAGCCCGCCGACGACCCACCGGAACCCGCCGCCTCACCACCGTCCCCCGGCAACGACCCACCGGAGCCCGCCGACAACCCGCCAAAGTTTCCCGACTCACCGCCAAACCCCGCCGACGACCCGCCGGACCCCACCAGCTCACCCCCGGAACCCCGCAACGACCCCCCGGAACCCCGCGACCCGTCCCCGCCCCCCGGCGACCCGCCGCCGACCCCAGGTGACGACCCACCCGCCGCAGACGGCCCACCGCCGGGACCGCTCGACCCGCCGGCCGAGACCCGCGACGACGCGCCGGCAGCCGCCCGGGCCGCGGCCGACGCCACCGACAGGACCGTGCCCTCCACGGGAGCCGCCACCGCCGCATACGCCGACGCCGCGGCCCGCTCCAGCGCCGCCGCCAGCTCGGCCGGCCCGATCGCCCGCGTCGAGGCCAGGGACGTGGCGAGGCCCTTGAGCAGCTGGGCCAGAATGATGCCCGAATTGCCCCGGGCGCCCAGCAGCGCGCCCCTTGCCGCGACCGCGAGCAGCTCCCCGGCGCTGGAGGAGCCAGGCGCGGCCTCCACGGCGGCCGTGGCGGCGGACATGGTCAACGCCAGATTGGTCCCCGTGTCGCCGTCAGGCACGGGATAGACGTTGAGGGCGTCGATCTCGGACCGGTGCCGGCGCAGCGCGTCGAGGCCGGCGGCACACCACCGGCGAACAGCAGCAGCATCGACATTCACTGGCACGCGCCGAGCCTATCGGCGACCACCGACAATTTCCCCGCTCGCCACCCGAGCCCCAGGAAAGCGACCCCGGCAAGGCCCGATTGGGAGTCAGCGGGGCTCATCAGGTAACCTTGCGGGGTTGCCCGCCGGTCGACCGGTCGGCGACACCTGGAGTCCGCCCCCGGCCCGGCCGGTGGAGGGGTCCAGCCCGAGACGCAATCAATCCCAGGAGATCCCCGTGGCTAGCGTGTGCGACGTCTGCGGCAAGGGACCGGGCTTCGGCCACAACGTGTCCCACTCGCACCGGCGGACCAACCGCCGTTGGAACCCCAACATTCAGACGGTGCGCACCCCGGCCGGTGGCGGCACCACGCGGAAGGTGCAGGCATGCACCTCCTGCCTCAAGGCCGGCAAGGTCGTTCGCGGCTGATCGCCTGCACCAGCAGCAAAGCACCACAAGCAAAGCACCAGCAGCAAAAAGGCCCCGCCATCGGCGGGGCCTTTTTCAACGCGCTACAGCGACCGCCCGAACGACCGCACGCTCGGATAACCCTTGTAGTGCCCGAAGTCGGGGATCAGCGCGTAGCCGGCCGACTCGTACAGGGCCATCGCCTCCGGCTGCGCCGTCCCGGTCTCCAGCCAGACCCGCTTCCGCCCGGCCGCGCGGGCCGAGTCCTCGACCGCCGCGATCAGCCGCCGGGCCAGGCCGAGCCCGCGGAACGCCGGGTCCACGTAGAGCCGCTTGAGCTCCGCGGTGCTCTCGTCCTCGGCGAAGGTCCGCCAGCCGCAGCACCCCGCCGGCGCGTGGTCGATGTACGCGACGAAGAAGCCGCCCAGCGGCGGGTCGAAGTCACCGGGCTCGATGGGGGTGGTGTCCCCCGATCCGCCGTAGCGCACGCTCAGGTCGGCGAGCGTGGCGCTGATGAGTTCGGTGGCGACCCGCGAGCCGTAGCGGGTCAGTCGAATGTCGAGCTCAGTCACGCGTAAAGGGTATAGAAGCGACCACTCGTTACCGGAAGTGGTCCCAGCCTGGGGCTCCTCCGGTGTACCGCCTACCGTCGACGGTCACGCCGTCACCGGCGGTGAACAGGCTGGCCGGTAGGACCTCGCCGATGACGCGCCAGTCGTCGGGCAGCTCCACGGACGGCGGGAAGGTGGCGGCGAGCGCGTGGTCGTCCCCGCCGGCGAGGATCCAGCCGTACGGGTCGACGCCGAGCGCCGTCGCCGCGTCACGCATCTGCTCGGGCACGACGAACGCGGACCGGCGCAGGTCGATCCCGACGCCGCTGGCGGTCGCGATGTGGCCCAGGTCGGCGAGCAGCCCGTCAGAGACGTCGATCATGGAGGTGGCGCCGAGGAGGGCGCCCGACGGCCCGGCAGCGTAGGGCACCTGCGGCCGGCGGTGCGCCTCCACCAGCAGCTTCGGGGAGCGGAAGCCGCGGGAGAGGATGGTGTACCCGGCTGCCGCGTAGCCGATCCGGCCGCATATCGCGACCACGTCGCCGGGGCGGGCGCCGGTGCGCACCAGGGGCTCGCGGCCCTCCAGGTGGCCCAGGGCCGTCACCGCGATGGTCAGGGTCGGGCTCGCGGACATGTCGCCGCCGACGACGACCGCGCCGACCTTGCCCGCCTCCGCGGCGAGACCGTCCGCGAGCTCCTCCGCCCAGGTGATCTCGAGGTTCGCAGGGGTACAGAGCGCGACGAGCAGCGCCGTCGGCCGGGCCCCCATGGCGGCGATGTCGGCGAGGTTGGCGGCGGCGGCGCGGTGGCCGATGTCGCGGGCGGAGGACCAGTCGCGGCGGAAGTGCCGGCCGTCCACGAGCACGTCGGTGCTGGCCAGGACCCGGCCGTCAGGCGCTGCGACCAGGGCCGCGTCGTCGCCGGGCCCCAGCAGGACCACGGGCGAGGGCGCCCCGAGCCGGGCCGTCACCCGTGAGATGAGCCCGAACTCCCCGGCGGTTGCAACGGTCACCCGTCCTCCAAAGCAAACAGAAAACTGAACATTGAATGCGCGATGTTGCGGGTAACGCAGCGTGTTGTGGCACGATCACGCACGGCTGCTGGTCCGCTGTATCCCATGGTGCGGTAGGTTCAGCGCTGATCAGCGCTCGCGCGGCGCAGGAAGGAGTCGTGTCGTGGTACAGGCATACATCCTGATCCAAACAGAGGTCGGCAAGGCACGCGATGTGGCGACCGCCATCCAGGAGTTGACCGGGGTCGTCCGGGTGGACGCGGTCACGGGGCCGTATGACGTGGTGGTGCTCACGGAGGCGCGCAGCGTCGACGAGCTGGGCAAACTGATCGTCAGCAACGTGCAGCTGGTGCCCGGCATCACCCGCACGCTGACGTGCTCGGTGGTGCACTTATAGATGACGGCGAAGAGCCCCGCCAGGATCGCCACCGTCGCCGCGATCCCCGTCGCGCTGCTGGTCGGCGTCCTGGCGTTCTGGCTGCTCGGCGGCTTCCCCAAGGCGGAGGCCACCGGCACCGTCCGCACCGACGCCGTGGCCATGGACGAGGCCACGACGGTGGTCTGCCGTGCACTGGTGGCACGCATGCCAGAGACCCTCGGCGGGCTGCACCGGCGTCCGGTCAGCGCCGGCACCGAGCAGCACGTGGCCTTCGGCGACCCGGCGATCGTGCTGTCCTGCGGCACGGTCGGTAAGCGGGCGGTCCCGCGCGACGCCCAGCTGCTGGGCGTCTCCGGCGTCTGCTGGTATCCGGAGGAGCACAAGCAGGAGACCGTCTGGACCACGATCGACCGCCAGGTCCCGCTGCGGGTCGTGGTGCCGAAGAAGGCCGACGGCTCTTGGCTGTCGCACCTGTCGGCGCCGATCACCGAGACGGTGCCCTACGAGGACCCGGGCACGACGCACTGCTGAACGCCACGCGGAGCGCCTGACACAGGTCAGTGCAGGCCCGTCCCCCGCCGCACCGCCGCCTTGACCAGTTGCGTGATCAGGGTGGTGTACGCGACGCCGCTGGCCTGCCACACCACGGGAAACGCCGCTCCGGGGTCGAAGCCGGGCATGGTGTCGATCCGGTCGAACAGGACCTCGCCGCCGGAGGTGACCGTGCACTCGACCATGGCCAGCCCGGCGCAGTCGAGGGTGACGAACGCCTTCACGGCGAGGTCGCGGGCGCGGCGCTCGACGGCACGGTCGAGGTCGGCCGGCGCGGTCACCCGGCCGTCGACGATCTCGCCGGGCACGCTGGACTCGGGCTGCCCCGAGGTGTCGAGGACGCCGACGGTGACCCTGCGGCCGGCGGGGGCGGCGACGACGACCACCTTCGCGTCGACGGCGCGGGCCGCGGCGACCGCGGCGGGCAGCTCGGCCCAGTCGGTGATCTCGGTCATGCCACCGGCGCCGCGGGCGGGCCGGACGACGACGGGCAGCCCGAGCCGCTCCCGGTCGGCACCGGCGACGTCCGAGGAGTCCCTGAGCACTACGTAGGGCGCGACGGGCAGCCCCGACGCCACGGCCAGCTTGCGCAGGAAGTCGTGGTCCATCGCCACCGACGCGGCGAGCACGCCGGAGCCGACGTAGGGCAGGTCCGCCATCTCGAGGAGGCCCTGGATCGTGCCCTCCTCGCCGAAGGCGCCCTGTAGGACGGGGAACACCACGTCGACGCCGCCGAGCCGGGCCACCCCGTCGCGAGCGTCGACCACGGTGACGGCGGCGCCGGCCGGCACCAGATCCGTGGACACCGGCGAGGAGCCCGCCGCCGCGGCGCCGAGCACCCAGCGACCCTCCTGGGTCACCCCGATCGGCACGATCTCGAACTCGTCGGTGTCGAGGGCGTCGAGGAGGTCGGCGGCGCCGACGCTGGACATGGCGTGCTCGGTGCTGCCGCCGCCGAACACGACGGCGACCCGGGTCTTCTCTGGCGTTTCCACGCGCCGACCCTAACCGCAAGGTCAAGCTCGCGCTGTCGGCTGGTCAGCATCCCACGCTGCGTCAGGCGCCGATCGCGTCGAGTGCCTTCCGTACATCGGCGACCAGGTCATCGGTGTCCTCGACGCCGCACGAGAGGCGGATCAGGCCCTCGGGGGTGTCGTCGCCCCACTGCGCCCGCCGGTCGGCGGAGGTGTGCAGCCCGCCGAACGAGGTGGCGGCGAACACCAGGGTCGCGGCCTGCAGGAACTGGTCGGCGGCGGCCTTGCCGGCGAGCGTGAACGTGACCACGCCCGGGACGCGGCGCATCTGCCGGGACGCGACCTCGTGGGCGGGGTCCTCGGGCCGGCCGGGCCAGCGCACCGAGACGACCGCCGGGTGCGCGGCGAGCACCTCGGCGACGGCGGCCGCGTTGGCGGTCTGGCGGGCCAGGCGCAGGTCGAGGGTGCCGATCGAGCGGTGCGCGAGCCACGCCTCGAACGGGCCGGGCACCGCGCCCGTGGCGCCGCGCCAGCCGGTGAGGGCCGCGGCGAGCTGCGGGTCGCGGGTGCACGCGTAGCCGAGCAGGATGTCGGAATGGCCGGTCAGGGCCTTGGTGCCGGACGCGACGGAGATGTCGGCGCCCAGGTCGAGGGGGCGCTGCCCGAGCGGGGTGGCCGCGGTGTTGTCGACGGCGACCAGCCCGCCGCCGGCGTGCACGCGCGCGGCCAGCTCGGCGATGTCGCACACGTCGAGGCCCGGGTTGGCGGGGGTCTCCACCAGCAGCAGCCGGACGGTCCCCAGGGCCGGGTAGGGGCCCGCGGTCGGCGCCTCGACGACGGTGACGCCGCGTTCGCCGAGGTACGACGCCGCGAACGCCCTGGTCTTGTAGTAGCCGTCGGCGGGCACGACGACGGTGTCGCCGGGGCGCAGCACGCTCAGCAGCACGGCGCTGATGGCGGCCATGCCCGAGGCGAAGGTCACACACTCGCCGCCCTCGAGCTCGCCGATCGCGCCTTCCAGCGCGCGCCAGGTCGGGTTGTCGGTGCGCCCGTAACCGTCGACGCCCGGCTGCGGCCCCAGCACCGGCTCAAGGTGGTACGGCGCGCCGAAGGCCGGACCGGGCAGGAAGGGCCGGCCGGGCACGGCCTCGGGCACCCCGGCGTGCACGACCCGCGTGCCGTCACCAGTCATGGCGTCGCCTCCGCTGCGCTCCGGCGCCGCCCTGAGTCGGAACCAGCGCCCCCGATGCCCGGCCTCCCCGCCGCGCTGCGGGCCGGTCATGCGGAAAACCCTACTGATGCTCCGCCGTCGACGGGACGCCGGGCCGCTCCGGCTTGGTCTCGCGGGACATCAGCGCGGCGAGCGCCCTGAGCGGGTCGACGCCCTCGTGGCAGACCAGCTCGACCTGCTCGGTGATCGGCATCTCCACGCCGACGCTGTGCGCCAGATCGCGGATCGACAGGCAGCTCTTGACACCCTCGGCGGTCTGCCGGGTGGCGGCCTGCGCCTGCTCCAGGGTCTCGCCGCGGCCGAGGTGCTCGCCAAACGTGCGGTTGCGCGACAGCGGCGAGGAGCAGGTCGCCACGAGGTCGCCGAGGCCGGCGAGCCCGGCGAACGTCATCAGGTTGGCGCCGAGCGCCCCGCCGAGGCGGGTGGTCTCGGCGAGCCCGCGGGTGATCAGCGTCGCCCGGGTGTTGTCGCCGAAGCCGAGCGCGGAGGCCATGCCGTAGGCGAGCGCGATCGCGTTCTTGACGGCGCCGCCGAGCTCGCACCCGATGACGTCGTCGTTGGTGTACGGCCGGAGGTAGCGCGTGCTGATCGCGCGCTGGACGAGCTCGGCGCGCCGGAAGTCGGTGCACGCCACCACGGTGGCCGCGGGCTGCTCGGCGGCGATCTCGGGGGCGAGGTTGGGCCCGGTGACGACGGCGATGCGGTCGGGCTCGACGCCCGCGGAGTCGACGATCACCTCGCTCATCCGCTTGAGCGTGCCCAGCTCGATGCCCTTCATCAGGCTGACGAGCGTGGCGTCGGAGCGGATCGTGCCCGCCCAGGAGCCCAGGTTGTGGCGCAGCGTCTGCGACGGCACGGCGAGCACGACCAGGTCGGCGCCGTCGACGGCCTCGGCGGCGTCGTCGGTCGCGGTGATCGCGCCGGGCAGCCACGTGCCGGGCAGGTAGTCCGGGTTCATGTGCCGCTCGCGGATCGCCTCGGCCACGGCGGGCCGGCGGGCCCAGACGGTGACGTCCGGGGTGCCGGCGTCGGCGAGCAGCTTGGCGAACACCGTGCCCCACGACCCGGCCCCGAGCACCGCGGCCCGTCGAATGCTCATATGCCCTCCGTCATGCTCATGTACGGTCCTGCGCTGCGCTCGGGCGCGCTCATGCGAGCGTCTTGCGCGGTGTCCACAGCGGCGGCGGGGTGCCGCCCCGGATCTCCCCGAGCATGTCGCGGAGGTGCAGCATGATGTGGTCGGTGATCTCGTTGAGCGTCTGGGCGGTCGGCTGCGCCTCGTCCCAGGCGGACAGGTCGATCGGGGCGCCGGCGATGATCGTCACGTCGGCGCGGGGCAGCAGCTTCAGCTTGCTGGTGCGCGGGTCGTAGATCCGCTCGGGGCCCCACATGACGATCGGGACCATCGGCGCGTGGGTGTCCAGCCAGAGGCGGGCGGCGCCGGTCTTGCCCCGCATCGGCCACAGGTCGGGCTCGCGGGTCGTGGTGCCCTCGGGGTAGATCACCACGGCCTCGCCGCCGCGGACGCCCGCCCGGGCGGCCTCCAGGGCCTTCACGGCGTCGGTGGTGCCGCGGTGGACCGGGATCTGGTGGTTGGCCCGCAGCAGGTAGCCCAGCACCGGCACCTTGAACAGGCTGGCCTTGGCCAGGAACGACGGCCATCGGCCGGCGTCGTAGATGTAGTGCGCGACGGCGAGCGGGTCGGCATGGGAGATGTGGTTGACGACCATGATCACCCCACCATCGGCGGGGATGTGCTCCATGCCCGTCCAGGTCCGGCGGGTCAGCATCTGGATCGTGGGCTTCACGGTCATGACGGCGAAACGCCGCCAGAAGCCGAGCCTCCGGCGCTTCATCTCACCCTCCCCTCACGGTTCTGCTGCGAATCATGCCACTGCCGGGCGCCGTGGCGCCGTGTCAGGATGGGTCATGCTCAGCACCTGGGTGGCGGTCGTGCCTGTCAAGCCGCTCGGTGCGGCGAAGACACGGCTGCGCGGCGCCGTCCCGCGGCCCGCGCATCCCGGCCTGGTGCTGGCCATGGCCCGTGACACGGTCGCGGCGGCGCTCGCCTGCCCGTCGGTGGCCGGGGTCGTCGCGGTCTGCGACGACCCGCTGGTGCGGGCGGAGCTCGTCGCCGACGGCGCCACCTGCCTGCCCGACACCCCGGCCGCCGGACTCAACGCGGCGCTGACCTTCGGGGCGCGGGCCGCGGGCGGCGCGCCCGTGGTCGCGCTGACCGCCGACCTGCCGGCGATGCGCCCCGCCGACCTGGCGGTCGCCCTGGCCGCGGCGGAGGCGCTGGGCCGCCGCGCGTTCGTGCCGGACCTGGAGGGCAGCGGCACCGTGCTGCTCGCCGCGCCCGCCGGGGTGGCCCTGGACCCGCACTTCGGGCCCGGCTCGGCGGCGGCGCACCTGCGCTCGGGCGCGGTCCGGCTCGACGGCGACTGGCCCAGCCTGCGCCGCGACGTCGACACCGCCGCCGACCTCGACGCCGCCACCGGCCTCGGCCTCGGCCCCCACACCGGCGAGATCCTCTGCACGCCCGCCTGACGACACGCCCGCCTGACGACCACCCCTGCGCCGCCCCGCGCAGGACGGCCGGCACCGGTGAGTGACGAAGAGCACCCCGGTGCCATCGAGCAGGACGGCCGCGGGTGGCAGCGGCGGCGCCGCGGTGACGCGAGACACGCGCCGGAAATCGATGCGCGGTAGCGTGGACTGATGCAGGGGACCGTGGCGACGTTCGACGACGACACCCGCACCGGCACGGTGCTGCTCGACGACGGTGCTGAGCTGCGATTCCCCGCTGCTGCCTTCGACGCGTCGGGCCTGCGTCACCTCCGCCTGGGGCAGCGGGTCCGCATCGACCGGGACGCCGCCGGGGCCGTCGTCAAGGTCACGCTGCCCACCTTCCCGTAGTGGCCAAGCAGCGGGAAGTTCATGTTCAGATCGGCACAAACGGGCCATGATGATCCGGTGGACGAGACGCCGACCGGTCGCAGCCGCCCCCGTAACGCAGCGCAACGCTCCGACCCGCAGAGCGCGCCTCCCAAGGCCGCCCCGCGCAAGGCGGCACCGCGACGGGCGGCCCCTCCGGCGGGCGGCACCGCGCCACGGGTCCGGCGGGCGACGAAGGCCGCGGCACCAGCACCCGGTGAAGACGTGCAGGCGAATCAGGCCGAGCCCGAGGAGGTCACCATGAGCGAGACGGTGACGGAGCAGCCCCCGCTGGTCCCCACCCAGAAGTCCCCCGGTGAGACACACGCCGAGTCCGACGCGCTGGTCGTACCATCCGAGAAACCGCTGCCCGAGGACCGGTATCTCAACCGGGAGCTCTCGTGGCTGGACTTCAACGCCCGGGTGCTGACCCTGGCCGAGGACCCCGCGACCCCGCTGCTGGAGCGCGCGAAGTTCCTCGCCATCTTCGCCAGCAACCTCGACGAGTTCTACATGGTCCGGGTCGCGGGCCTGAAGCGGCGGCTGCAGACCGGCATCCCGGTGCGCCGCCCCGGTTTCCTGCCGCCGACGGAGCAGCTGGAGCAGATCGCCGAGCGCACCACCGCGCTGGTCGCGCGCCAGTCGCGGGTCTTCGCCGAGGAGATCGCCCCGGCGATGGCCGAGGAGCGCATCCACATCGTGCCGTGGAGCGACCTCGACCCGGCCGAGCGGGAGCGGATGCGCACGTCGTTCCGCGAGCAGATCTTCCCGGTGCTGACGCCGCTGGCCGTCGACCCGGCGCACCCGTTCCCCTATATCTCCGGCCTGTCGCTCAACCTGGCGGTCGTGGTGCGGGAGCATGACGGCGGCCCCGAGCTGTTCGCCCGGATCAAGGTGCCCAACAACGTGCCGCGCTTCTACGCGCTGGACCGGACCACCCGCGACGGCGTGCGCACGGTGCGGTTCCTGCCGGTGGAGGAGCTGATCGCCGCACACCTCGGGCAGCTGTTCTCGGGGATGCAGGTGGTCGAGCACCACCTGTTCCGGGTGACCCGCAACGCCGAGGTCGAGCTGGACGAGGACCGTGACGAGGACCTGCTGCAGGCCCTGGAGCGGGAGCTGGCGCGGCGCCGCTTCGGCCCGCCGGTGCGCCTGGAGGTCGCCGCGTCGATCTCCGACCACGTGCTGGAGCTGCTGGTCCGCGAGCTCGACATGGACTCCCACGACGTGCTTCGGGTGCCGGGCCTGCTCGACCTGACCGCGCTGTGGGAGATCTACAACGGCGTGGACCGGCCGTCGCTGAAGGACCAGCCGTTCGTGCCGGCGACCCACCCGCACTTCGCCGAGGGCGAGACCCCGCGCAGCGTCTTCGCCCGGCTGCGCGACCACGACATCCTGGTGCACCACCCGTACCACTCGTTCTCGACCAGCGTGCAGCGCTTCGTCGAGCAGGCCGCCGCCGACCCCAACGTGCTGGCGATCAAGCTGACGCTGTACCGGACCAGCGGCGACTCCCCGATCGTGGACGCGCTCGTGGACGCGGCCGAGGCCGGCAAGCAGGTCGTGGTGCTGGTCGAGGTGAAGGCCAGGTTCGACGAGAAGGCCAACATCGGCTGGGCGAGGACGCTGGAGCGGGCCGGCTGCCACGTCGTCTACGGCCTCGTCGGGCTCAAGACCCACACGAAGACGGCCCTCGTGGTGCGCCAGGAGGGCAACCACATCCGGCGGTACTGCCACGTCGGCACCGGCAACTACCACCCGAAGACGGCCCGGCTCTACGAGGACTACGGGCTGCTCACCGCGGACCCGGAGGTCGGCGCCGACCTCACCGACCTGTTCAACGTGCTCACCGGGTACAGCCGCCAGACCTCCTACCGCCGCCTGCTGGTCGCGCCGCACGGCGTCCGGCGCGGCATCATCGACCGGATCGACCGGGAGATCTCCCTCGGCGAGCAGGGCCTGATCCAGCTGAAGGTCAACTCGCTGGTCGACGAGGAGATCATCGACTCGCTCTACCGCGCCGGCCAGGCCGGGGTGAGCGTCGACCTGATCGTGCGCGGCATCTGCGCGCTGCGGCCGGGCGTGCCGGGCCTGTCGGACAACATCCGGGTCCGGTCGGTGCTCGGCCGGTTCCTGGAGCACTCGCGGGTGTTCCGGTTCGGCCGCGACGCCTCCGCCGAGTACTGGATCGGCTCCGCCGACCTCATGCACCGCAACCTCGACCGCCGGGTCGAGGCGCTGGTCAAGGTCACCGACCCGGTCGCGGCCGGCGAGCTCGACCGGGTGCTGAAGCTGATGATGAGCGACGACACCGGCGCGTTCGAGCTGGCCGGGGACGGCACCTGGCACCGCCGGCAGGGCAAGAACCCGCAGGAGGCCCTGCTGCGCCGCATCGTCGACCGCGTGGAGCCGGCGTGAGCGAGCCAGAGCACAGCGGAGGCCCGCGAACCACAGGCGCGGTCGCGGCGGAGGCAGCGGCGTGAGCGCGCCGCAGCGCAGCGGAGGCGTGCGAACCATGAACACAGCGGCTGTCTCACGTCGTCGCCGGAGCGCAGCGGAGGCGGCGGCGTGAGGTTTGTTGTCGGGGACGGGTTCACGCTGCCCGACCTGGACGGCCGCGACGTCGACGCCACCTTCCACGACACCCCGGACGGCGCCCTCGCCCGCGCCGGGGTGTCGCTGCGCCAGCACCGCGACGGCACGTGGACGCTGCTGCTGCCGCGGCGGGGCCGGGAGCTGCACAGCCAGGCCGCGGGCGCCGGCGTCGTCCCGCCGGACCTGCTCGACGCGGTGACCGCCTTCCGCCGCGGCGCGGACCTCGGCGCCGTGAGGACGGTCCGCTCAGCCGTGCACGTGTCGTCGGCGGCGGGTGGTGTACTGGCCGAGGTCCGCCTCCTGTCCGAGCGCGGGACGGGCCGCCGCCCCCGGCGGGTCGAGGTGCTGCCGGTCGACGGCACGCCCGAGGACCTGGCCCGCATCGCGGGCGCGCTGACCGCGGCCGGCGCGGTGCCCGACCCGGACGGCGCCGCGCCCCCGCCGGAGCCCGACGACAGCGCCGGCGCGGTCCTCACCGAGGCGCTGCGCGACGGCGTCGGGCGGATCCTGCGGCACGACGCGTTCGCCCGGCTGCGCGAGACGATGCCCAACGGCGACACCCCCGTGCACCAGATGCGGGTCGGCACCCGGCGGCTGCGCAGCGACCTGCAGACGTTCCAGGCGCTGCTCGACCCGGCCTGGAGCCGGCCGCTGCGGGCGGAGCTGGGCCGGCTGGCCGGCGCGCTCGGCGGCGCCCGCGACATCGAGGTGATGCGGGCCCGGCTGCACGTGACCGCCGCCGCCGACCCGCTCGTGGCGGTGGACGCCGAGTCGGTGGGCCGGATCGACGCCGCGCTCGCCGGGCGGCAGGAGACGGCGCTGTCGGCGCTGGACGAGGCGCTGCGCTCGCCGCGCTACGTCCAGCTCCTCGACGCGCTGACCCGCCCGCCCAGGCTCGTCGGCCGGCACGGGGCACCCGCCGGGCGGGTGCTGCCGGGTCTGGTCCGCAAGCCGTGGCGGCAGCTGGTGGCCGGCGCTGACGCGCTGACCCCCGAGCTGCCCGACGACGACTGGCACGAGGTGCGCAAGCTGGCCAAGCGGGCCCGGTACGCGTTCTCCTGGGTGCCCGGCCCCGAGGCCGCGGTGCTCGCCAAGCGGGTCGCGAAGGCGCAGAAGGTGCTCGGCGAGCACCAGGACGCGGCGACCGCGGCCGACACGTGGCTCTTCGTGGCGCGGTTCCTCGACCGTGGCGACCACCGTCTCGCCGTCACGGCGGGCAGACTGTTCGAGCGGGAGCGGGCCGCGGTCACCCGGGCACGCGCCGCGTTCCCGGCGGTGTGGGCCGCGGTCTGCGAGGAGAACACCACAGCATGGCTGAAGTGAACACGGTCGTCCGCGCGGCGGGTGGCGTGGTGTGGCGCCCGGCGCGGGACGGTGTCGAGATCGTGCTGGTGCACCGCCCGCGGTACGACGACTGGTCCCTGCCCAAGGGCAAGGTCGACCCCGGCGAGCACGAGCTGGCCGCCGCGGTGCGGGAGGTCCACGAGGAGACGCTGGTGCGGGGCGTGCCGCAGGCCCGGCTGCCCTCGATCCGCTACCTGACCAGCGAGCCGGGCGTGGAGAAGGTCGTCGACTACTGGTCGATGCGGGCGCTGCTGTGGCAGGACCGGCCGGCGGACGACGAGATCGAGGAGGCGCGCTGGGTGCCGGTCGCGCAGGCGCCCGCGCTGCTGAGCTACGCGCACGACCGGGGTGTGGTGAAGGCGTTCCTGGACCTGCCGCCCGTGACGGCGGTGGTCGCCCTGGTCCGCCACGCGCACGCCGGCAAGCGCAAGGAGTGGGCCGGCCCGGACGCGGAGCGCCCGCTGGACACGGCCGGCGTGGGCCACGCGGCGGCGCTGAGCGCCCTCCTGCGGCTCCTGCGGCCCGAGTGGGTGGTGTCGGCCACCCCCTTGCGGTGCCGGCAGACGGTGGAGCCGCTGGGGCTGCCGTTCGACCTGGACGGCGCGTTCGACGAGGGGCGGTCCCCCGAGGCGGCCGCGGCCGCGCTGCGGGCCCTCGCGGCGCGGGGCGGGGCGAGCGTCGTGTGCAGCCAGGGCAAGCTGATGCCGCCGCTGCTGACCGCATTGACCGGACGCACCAATGTGGACTTCCACACCCGCAAGGGCGCCGGCTGGATGCTCACCTTCAGCGGTGACCGGCTCCTCGGCTGGGATCCGGTGCGCCCGCTGCGGGTCTGACGCACAAAAACGGAAGGGGCGGGGCCGCGAACTCGCGGCGCCGCCCCTTTTCCGTTGCCTTACCTCACTTGGCGGCGGCCTTCTTGGCCGGCGCCTTCTTGGCGGCCGTCGTGGTGGCGGCGGTGGCCGTCTTGCGCGCGGTCGTCGACGCGGCGGCGCGCGTGGTCTTCGCGGCGGCCTTCTTGGCGGGGGCGGCCTTGGTCGCGGCGGCCTTGGCCGGAGCGGCCTTCGCCGCCGCCTTGGTCGCGGTCGCCTTGGTGGCGGCCTTGGCCGGGGCGGCCTTCGCCGTGGTGGCCTTCGCCGTGGTGGCCTTGGCGGTCGTCGCCTTGGCGGTCGTCGCCTTCGCGGCGGCGGTCTTCGTGGCGGCGGCTGCCTTCTTGGCCGGCGCGGCCTTCGGCACCTTGCCGGCGGCGACCATCTCGCGGAAGCTGGCGCCGGCCCGGAAGGCGGGAACCGACGTCTTCTTCACCTTCACGGCCTCACCGGTGCGCGGGTTACGCGCGGTTCTCGCACCACGCACGCGCTTCTCGAAGACACCGAAACCGGTGATGGCGACCTTGTCGCCCTTGGTCACGGCGGCCTGAATCTCGGCGAGCACCGCGTCCAGCGCCGCGTTTGCCGACTTCTTGTCGCCCAGGCGAGCGCTGAGCGCCTCGATGAGCTCGGCCTTGTTCACGTTGTTTCCTCCCGTACCAGAAATGAAGTCCCTGTGGGCAAGGTATCCCAACGCTCACAGAATACAAACATTAGACGGAAAAGAAATCGTTGTGGAGCAACGGATTCGGCCGGTGGCTCATCGAGACGCCCAGGCGGGGCCTAGTGAACGACGGGTGTCCACTCCGGACGGCCTTGTTCGAAGGCGGTGATGGCATCCTCGTGGCGCAGCGTCAGACCGATGTCGTCCAGGCCTTCCAGCAGGCGCCAACGGCTGAAATCGTCGATCGGGAAGGCCCATTCACGGTCCCCCGCACGCAACTGCCGATCCTGCAGATCGACCGTTACCGCCAACTGCGGATCCGCTTCGATCGCGGCCCACAGCTCCTCGACGAGTTTGAGGTCCAGCTCGACGGGCAGGAGACCGGCCTTGAGCGCGTTGCCCCGGAAGATGTCGCCGAAACGCGGCGCGACGACCGCCTTGAAGCCGTAGTTCTGCAGCGCCCAGACGGCGTGCTCGCGCGACGATCCGGTGCCGAAGTCGGGCCCGGCGACAAGGATCGAGGCGCCCGTGTACGCGGGATTGTTGAGCACGAATGCGGGATCCGAGCGCCACGCGTTGAACAACCCGTCTTCGAACCCGGTTCGGGTGACGCGCTTGAGGTAGACGGCGGGGATGATCTGGTCGGTGTCCACGTTGGACCGGCGCAGCGGGACGGCCGTGCCGGTGTGGACGGTGAACTTCTCCATGTCGGATTCCTGCCTGTCTTCTCGGTCAGTTCAGGTCCGCGGGGGCCGCCAGGCGGCCGACGACGGCGGTTGCGGCGGCGACCTGCGGCGACACCAGGTGGGTGCGCCCACCACGGCCCTGCCGGCCCTCGAAGTTGCGGTTGGAGGTCGAGGCGGAGCGCTCGCCCGGCTTCAGCGTGTCCGGGTTCATGCCCAGGCACATCGAGCAGCCCGCGAAGCGCCACTCGGCGCCGGCCGCGGTGAAGACCTCGTTGAGCCCTTCCTCCTCGGCCGCGGCGCGGACCGACGCGGAGCCCGGCACGACGAGCATGCGCACGCTGTCGGCGACCTTGCGCCCGCGCAGCACGTCGGCGGCGGCACGCAGGTCCTCGAGCCGGCCGTTGGTGCACGAGCCGAGGAAGACCACGTCCACCGCGACGTCGCGCAGCGGCGTGCCCGGCGTCAGGTCCATGTACTCCAGCGCCTTCTGCGCCGCGACGCGGTCGGCGTCCTCGGCGAAGTCGGCCGGGTCCGGCACGCTCGCGCCCAGCGGCGCCCCCTGGCCCGGGTTGGTGCCCCAGGTGACGAACGGGGTGAGGTGGGTGATGTCGAGCGTCACCTCGGTGTCGAACTTCGCGCCCTCGTCGGTGCGCAGCGTCTGCCAGTACGCCTTCGCGCGGTCCCACGCCTCGCCCTTCGGCGCGTACTCGCGGCCCTCGACGTAGGCGAACGTGGTCTCGTCCGGCGCGATCATGCCGGCCTTGGCGCCCCACTCGATGGACATGTTGGAGACCGTCATCCGGCCCTCCATCGACATCTTCTCGATCGCGGGCCCGCGGTACTCCACCACGTGGCCGCGGCCGCCGCCGGTGCCGACCTGGGTGATGAGCGCCAGCACCAGGTCCTTCGCCGTGACGCCGGGGGCGAGCTCGCCGACGACGTTGACCGCCATCGTCTTGAGGTGCGGCTGCGGCAGCGTCTGGGTCGCCAGGACGTGCTCGACCTCGCTGGTGCCGATGCCGAACGCGATCGAGCCGAACGCGCCGTGGGTGGAGGTGTGCGAGTCCCCGCACACGATCGTCATGCCCGGCTGGGTCAGGCCCAGCTGCGGTCCCATGACGTGGACCACGCCCTGCTGCGCGTCACCGAGCGAGTGCCGGCGCACGCCGAACTCGTCGCAGTTGCGCCGCAGCGTCTCGATCTGGGTGCGCGACACCGGGTCGCTGATCGTCAGCAGGTTGTCGGTCGGCGTGTTGTGGTCCTCGGTCGCGATCGTCAGGTCGGGCCGGCGCACCTGCCGCCCGCCCATCCGCAGGCCGTCGAACGCCTGCGGGCTGGTGACCTCGTGGACCAGGTGCAGGTCGATGTACAGCAGATCCGGCTCGCCTGCGGCGGAACGGACGACGTGTGCGTCCCACACCTTCTCTGCGAGCGTCCGCGGTCGTGCTTCTCCCACCATCTGGACATCCTAAAGTTTGGGAGGTATGTTTCGGTCTGTGGGACACAGTATGAGCGGTGTCGGCGTGCTCGACAAGGCGGTGGTCATTCTGGCCGCCTGTGTCGACGGCGCCAGCCTTGCCGAACTGGTGGACCGGACCAAGCTTCCCCGGGCAACGGCGCACCGGCTCGCACAGGCCCTGGAAATCCACCGATTGCTTGTTCGTGACGCGCAAGGACGCTGGCGGCCGGGCCCGCGTCTGGGCGAACTCGCCAACGCGGCACCGGACGTTCTCCTGACCGCGGCCGAGCCGATGCTCACCGCACTGCGCGACGCGACCGGCGAAAGCGCGCAGCTCTACCTCCGCCGCGCCGACGAGCGGCTCTGCGTGGCCGCCGCCGAGCGCGCCAGCGGGCTGCGCGACACGGTGCCGATCGGCTCGGTGCTGCCGATGACCGCCGGCTCCGCCGCCCAGGTGCTCCTCGCGTGGGAGCCGCCGGAGGCGGTGATGCCGCTGCTGCCGCGCTGCAAGTTCACCGGCCGCACCCTCGCCGAGGTCCGCCGCCGCGGCTGGGCGCAGAGCGTCGCCGAGCGCGAGGCCGGCGTGGCCAGCGTCTCCGCGCCGATCCGCGACCGGACCGGCCGGGTCATCGCCGCGATCAGCGTGTCGGGCCCGATCGAGCGGCTCGGCCGGCGCCCCGGCGACCGCCACGCGATGGCCGTGGTGCGGGCCGGGCAGCGCCTCTCCGGCCTGTAACGTGCGGCACATCGGGGGCCTGTAGCGTGCGGCACATCGAGCCCGTCTGACTGAGGAGCCCCCCGTGCCTGAGTCCACCCCCGCCAGCCCGGAGCCCATCGACGACGGCCTCTCCGAGGCACCCGACACCCCGGAAGGTGAGGGGTCCGGCGTCGGCCAGGCCCCCTCGGGTGCCCCGGACCGGCCGTCGCACGCGCCGGGCTCACCGACCCCGGACGGCCCGCAGCGCCCCGACACCCCCACCGCACCGACCGCGCCGGCGCCACCGGCTCCGAGCGGCGGCAGCGGCGGGCGGGGCGGCTGCATGACCGCCATGCTCGGCCTGATCGTCCTGGTCGCCGCGCTGCTGGGCATCGCCGCCCAGTTCTAGCCGGTTTATCGGGTGCTCCCGGGCGCCGCCCTCCCGCTACGATGCGCGACGACATCCACGGGGAGGAACGCCACATGTCCGAGAGCACCCGATCGCCCGACGATTCCCTGCTGCCCCAGGACCCCTTGCCCACGGCGGACACCGGGACGGACATCGCCGTCGACGCGTCCCAGGCGGACGCTGAGACCGTCGACGCGTCCCAGGCTGACGCTGACGCCGTCGACGCTTCCCAGGCGGACCCTGACACCGTCGCGCTCGACGGTGACGCCCCGGCGTTCGCGGCCGGTGACGACCTCACCGAGGTGCCGGTCCGGCCGCGGCGGCGGCTCGCCGTGGTCCTGAGCGCCGCGGCGGTCGCGGTCGCCGTGCTGCTCGGTGGCGGCGCCTTCGCGCTCGCCAGGATGTGGAACGGCCCGACCGGCACCCTGCCGGAGGACCTCGTGCCCGCCTCTGTCGCCGCGTTCGCCCGCATCGACCTCTCCCCCGGCATCGGCCAGCGGGTCAAGGTCGAGGCGCTGCTGCGCAAGGCCGGCGGCAACGGCCCGAAGACCCTGGACGACACGAAGCGCGACATCTTCGCCGACCTCGAGGCGCCCATCGGCTACGACGACGTGGCCTCCTGGTTCGACGACCGGATCGGCGTCGCCATGTGGGCCGCCCCGGAGCCGGGCGCCAAGGCCGTCACCCTCGTCGTCGCCTCCTCCCGCGACGACGCCAAGGCCCGCAAGGCGCTCACCGCCGCCCAGCAGAAGGCCGGCACCGACGACCTCGGCTTCGTCGTCGGCGACGGGCACGTGCTGCTCGCGTTCGACGGCAAGGACCTCCAGCGGGCCGCGGCCGCGGCGGCCGCCGCGGCGGCGAAGGCTCCGCTGTCGAAGGATCCCGCGTTCACCGCCGCTGTGGCGAAGCTCCCCGCCGGCCAGCCCGGCCTCGCGTGGGCCGACCTGGCCCGCGCCGACGACCTGGCGCAGGAGTTCCTCGCGTTCGGCGTCGACGGCGACGTCGAAGGCGAAGAGACCGACGCCGAGGCCGCCGGCCCCCCGGTCGCGCTGCCGGAGCTGAAGGGCACGGTCGTCGTCGGCGTCCAGGCCGGTGACGACGGTCTGGAGCTGCGGGCCCGCGTGTCGGGCGGCTCGGGCCTGCCGCTCACCGCCACCTCCACCGGCACCGACGCGCTCGCCCTCCTGGGCGCGCTGCCGGCGGACGCGACCGCGGCCGGCGCGGCCGGCGGCCCGCTCGGCGACCTGTCGCTCCTCGGCGGCGCCGGCGTGATCCTGTCCTCGACCCTGTTCCCGCTCGCCCGGTTCGGCGGCCTCGCCGACGACATCGACCTGGCCGACCTCCCCCCGCCGCCGGGCGTCGATCCCAATAAGGTGATCACGCTCCCGCCGGGCGTCGACCTCACCGACCCGGCGGCGATCGAGAAGTACTTCCGGGAGCACCCGGAGCTGGGCGACGGCACCGTGGTGCGGTCGTTCACGACGACCCAGCCCAGCTCGGAGGAGGTCCAGAAGGCCATCCAGGCGCTGGACAAGGCGATGGCCGCCGCGACGTCGGTGACGTTCGCCGTGGCCGGGCCGGAGCCCAAGGAGCACGAGCTGGGCGAGCCGCTGCAGGTCGACCTGCGGCTCGCCGACGCCGCCGCGGCCAAGCAGCTGCAGGCCGACCTCGCCGCGCTGCTGAAGGCCGGCGGGACGGTGTGCGAGGTCCACGAGGAGCACGTGGTCCTGCGGACGAAGACGTTCGCTGCCGGTACCGGCGGAAAACTCGCCGACAGCGAGCGCTTCCGCGCCGCGACCGCGGGCGGGGTCCCCGGCGCCACCGCGGCGTTCTACGTCGACGGCGAGCGCGGCGGCACCGCCCCGGCCAAGGGGATCGGCGTGACCGTCGGCCACGACGGCACCGACACCGTCGTCATGGCCCGGGTCCTGATCGGCTAGACCTCCACCACCTCGCGCCCGAGCGGCCAGAAGGCGACCGGCACGAGCTTGAAGTGGGCGATCCCGAACGGGATCCCGATGATCGACAGGCACAGCGCCACCCCGGCCGTCACGTGGCTGAGCGCCAGCCACCAGCCGGCGAGCACGACCCACAGGATGTTGGCCAGGCCCGTCGCCACCCCGGCGTCGGGCTTGGCCTGCACCGTCCGACCGAACGGCCAGAGCGAATACAGGGCGAGCCGCCATGACGCCACCGCGAACGGGATCGTCACGATGAGCACGAAGCAGATCGCCGCGGCGAAGGCATAGCCCACGAACAACAGGAAGCCGCCGCCGAAGATCAGCCACAGCACGTTCAGCACGAAGCGAATCATGCTTCGATCATGCGCCTGCCGCGCCACCGGCGAGGGTGACGACGTCGTCGGCGCAGCCCCAGGAGAGGGTGACGCCGGCGCCGCCGTGGCCGTACGCGTGCACGAGGCGGACGCCGCCGGGCAGCCCCACCGGGTCGGCCTCGACCCTGGCGCCGCCGTGCCGAGCGGGCCGCAGCCCCGCCGCCTGCCACAGCACCGGCGCCCCGGCCAGCTCGGGGACCAGCTCGGCGCAGCGGGCCAGGATCGCCGCCGTGGTCGCCGGGTCGACGGCGGTGTCCCACTCGCCGGGCTGGAACGTGCCGCCGAGGACCACGTCCCGGCTACGGGGATGGATGTACGTCATGCCCGCCGGGTGTTCCTCGTCACGCACCGAGGTGACGAGGCCCGGATTGGCGACGCCGACGATCTGGCCGCGGGCCGGGTGCACGGCGGGGTCGCCCGCGAGGTCGCGCGCGGCGAGCCCGGTCGCGTTGACCACGACCCGCGCGCCGGCCACGAGCCGCGGCACGTCGGCGAGGCGCTCGACCCGGTGCCGCACGAGCCGCCCGCCGGCCGTGCCGAACCGGTCCAGCAGGCTCCGCAGGTACACCGGCATCTCCACGGAAGGGACGGTGAAACGCCACTCGCCCGGCCCCTCCGCGAAGTCCGGGACGGCCGGGGCCCACCAGGGCGTCTCGTGCGGGCGGCGCAGGATCATGCGGGTGGGCCGGGGCACGACGCCGGGCACGCCCCGCGCCGCCTGAGCGGTCAGCTCGTCGAAGGTGCGGCCGGCCCAGCTCAGGACGCGGGGGTCGCCGTCGGTACGGGTGGGGTACCAGACCGCGGCGGCCAGGCTCGACACGGTGTGCCCCGGCTCGTCGGCGGTCACGACCGTCACGGTGTGCCCGTGCTCCTGCAGGCGGACGGCGCAGGTGAGCCCGATGATCCCGGCGCCGAGAACTGTCACGTCGCTCATGCCTTCACTGTGTGCTCCTCCCCGCCGCGGCGTCCAAGACCGGTTCGCTGCCGTCTGATAAGCCTGGCTTATGGAACTGCGGCGGCTGCGGTACTTCATGGTCCTCGCCGAGGAGCTGCACTTCACGCGGGCGGCGGCCCGGCTGCGCATCGCCCAGCCGGCGCTCAGCCAGCAGATCCGCGTCCTGGAGCGGGAGATCGGTGCCCGGCTGGTCGAGCGGGGCCGCGGCGGCTGCGCGCTCACCCCGGTCGGCGCGGTCGTCGCGGCGGAGGCGGTCACGCTGCTGGCGGAGGTCGCCGCCGCCGAGGAGCGGATCGCCGCGGCGGTGCGCGGGCAGGGCGGGCGGCTGCGGTTGGCGTACACGCGATCGGCCCGCGGCGGCAGCGTCGACGAGCTCGTCGAGCGGTTCCGCGCCGCGCACCCCCTCGTGGAGGTCGTGCCGGAGACGGGCTGGACCGCGCCCAACGTCGCCGGCCTGCTCGCGGGGCGCTACGACGCGGCGTTCGTGCGGCCACCGGTCGACGACCCAGGCATCCGGTGGCTGCCGATCGGCACCGAGGAGCTGCTGCTCGCGCTGCCCACCGGGCACCCCCTGGCCGCGCGCCGCCGGGTGCCGCGGGAGCTGCTGCGCGGCGAGCCGGCGGTGATGTGGCCGCGCGACAACGGCCCCGGCATGTACGACCGGATCGTCGCGCAGGTCTGGCCCGGTGGCGGCTTCGTGCTCGCCCGGCACGAGCCGGACGACGAGCAGCTGCTGCGCTCCGTGGCGGCGGGCGGTGTGATCGCGGCGGTGCCTTCGGGGCGCGCGACGGCGCTGCGGGTGCCCGGCGTGGTCCTGCGCCGGTTCACCGGGGCGCCGCCGACCGTCGACATCGGCCTGGCGTGGGCCGCTTCCAGCAAGAATCCGGCGGTCCGCGCCCTGGTCGCGCTCCTGTCGCCTTAAGGCCGGCTGGACCCTACCTTAAGTGAGAGCGCTCTATCGACCGATCTCCATAAAGGTTATTTACTGTTAACAATCCTTCCTTTACATTGGCCGCATCACCCCCACTGCACGAAGGGAGCGATCGATGCGAAGAACGATCGCGCTGGTTCCACTGGCGCTCGGCGCCATCGCCACGTCACTGCTCGCGTCCGCTCAGCCGGCGGCCGCTCACGGTTACGTTTCTTCCCCTGCCAGCCGCCAGGCGATGTGTGCCCAGGGCCGGGTCGCCAACTGCGGCGAGATCGTCTACGAGCCGCAGAGCGTCGAGGGCCCGAAGGGCCTGATGAGCTGCAGCGGCGGCAACAGCCGGTTCTCCCAGCTCGACGACCCCAACAAGGGCTGGCCGGCGACCGCCGTCGGCAACTCGGTCACGTTCAACTGGGTGCTCACCGCCCGGCACTCCACCAGCACCTGGGAGTACTTCGTCGGCGGCACGCGCATCGCGGTCATCGACGACGGCGGCCGCCAGCCCGGCGCGACCGTCTCCCACACGGTGAGCCTCGGCGGGCGCACCGGCCGGATCATGGTCCTGGCCCGGTGGAACATCGCCGACACACCCAACGCCTTCTACTCCTGCGTGGACCTGCAGGTCGGCGGCGGTGGCGGGAACCCCACCCCGACGCCCACCCAGCCCTCCCCCACGCCGACCGTGAACCCCACCCCGACCCCGACCACGCCGCCCGCGGGTGGCACGTGGGCGGCCGGGACCGCGTACAAGGCCGGTGACCGCGTCACGTACGGCGGCGCCACCTACCAGTGCCGCCAGGCACACACCGCCATCGCCGGTTGGGAGCCGCCCAACGTCCCGGCGCTCTGGCAGCGCGTCTAGCTCGATGCTCGCGGGGGTGCCCGTCCGCCGGGCACCCCCGGTTCCTGGAGGAGGAACGGATGCGATTCCTAGTACTGGTCTCGGCGTTGCTCCTCGCCGGCTGTGCCGCCGCCCCGGCGCAGCCGGCCCCTCCCGGCGCCGCCGGTGCCGCCGGGGCCACAGCCTCGTCCCGGGTCTTCAACGACACCGACGTCATGTTCGCCCAGATGATGGTCGCCCATCAGGCGCAGGCGCTCGCGATGGTGCGCCTGGCGCGCACCAAGGCGGTCCGCGAGGACGTGCGGACCCTGGCCGCCGCGATCGACGTCACCGAGGCCGACGAGACCAAGACGATGCAGGTCTGGCTCCAGTCGTGGAGCCAGCCCCCGACCGCCGCCCCCGACTCCCACGCGGGCCACGGCGGCGCCCACGGCACGAACGCCGACGACATCGCCGCCCTCGCCACCTTCGACGGCACCGCGTTCGAGCAGCGCTTCCTCAACATGCTGGTCGCCCACCAGCACAACGCGGTCGAGATCGCCCGCATGGAGACCGGCTCCGGCGTCAACCCCGGCGCCCTCGACCTGGCCAAGCGCATCACCGACTCCCGCACCGCCGAGATCCAGCAGATGCTGCGCTATCTGGAATCCCCGTAACACTCCCGGGACCCCGCCGCGTATCGACGCCCATTACCTTGGGTGTCGACGACGGCTTCGGCGGACGGGGGTCTGCAATGCTGACACGAAGCAAGGTGTGGCTGGTCGCGACGGCGGTCGCGGTGATCGGCCTGGCCGCCGGGCTCGGGGTCCGGTGGCTGACCCGCGGCCCCGCCACGACCACGACGCCGATCGCGTCCGTCGCCACCGCCTCCGGCAACAGCCCTGAGCTGGAGGTGTCGCTCACGTACTCCAGCTGCGACGCGCTCGACCACATCGACGTCGCCGAGGACGCCCGGACCGTCACCCTCACCGCCCACCTGCGCTCCAGGGCCCCGGGCTCCTGCGGCACCGTCCCGACCACGACGACGTCCACCCCGGTCCCCCTGAAGGCCCCGCTCGACCGCCGCACCGTCGTGGACGGCGCCACCGGCTCGCCGATCCGGACCGGCTGACCGCTCCCGCCCTAGTCGCAGCCGATGCCGTCGCCGTCGCGGTCGAGGTCGTAGACGTCGTCGCCGATGACGCGGACGGGGCCCTGGACGTATGACGGGCCGTTGCCGCTGCCGCCCTTGCAGTCGACGTCGACCGGGTCGTTCGGCACGCACGGGGTGTAGTTCGGGTTGCAGTTTCCGGCGGGCTTCGTGGTCGCCTTCGTGGTGGGCGCCTTGGTCGGCGCTTTTGTTGCCGGGTTCGTGGTGGTGGGCGCCTCGGTGACGGGGTTGCTCGCCGGGTTCGTGGTGGCCGGGCTTGTAACGGGTGGTGTCGTCGCCGGGGCGCTCGTTGTGGTGGGCGTGGCTTCGGCCGCGGACGTCTGCGGCAGCGCGAGTGCGCCCGTGCGGGCCACGTCGCGGGTGTCTTCCGGGCGCTCGGCGCCCGCGCCGATCGCGGCGATGCCGCAGATACCGACGACGAACACCACGAAGGCGACCATCGCGATGGTCGGGGCCCGGCCGGAGCGCCGGCCCCGCTGGTTGATCGGCGGTTGAGTCACCTCGCGAAGTCTGCCGCCGGCGCCATCTGGCGGACAGTAGCCGAACGGACGCGTCTGGTGAGATCGACGGCTGATCGCGGCCGCGAACGGCGGGGCGTGCATAGACTCGGGCACATGAGCATGACCAACTGGGCGGGGAATCTGACGTTCGGCGCCGCCCGGGTGCATCGTCCGTCCACGGTGGACGCGGTGCGGGAGATCGTGGCGGGGGCGGAGCGGGTGCGGGTGCTCGGGTCGGGGCACTCGTTCAACGACATCGCCGACACGCCGTCGGATCTCGTGAGCGTGGCGGGGCTGCCGGCCGAGCCGCGGATCGACGCGACGGCGGGGACGGTCACCGTGGCCGGCGGGGTGCGGTATGGCGAGCTGGCCACGTTCCTGGACGCCGAGGGTCTCGCCCTGCACAACCTCGGGTCGCTGCCGCACATCTCGGTGGCGGGGGCGGTCGCCACCGGCACGCACGGGTCCGGCGCGGCCCTGGGCAGCCTGGCGACGGCCGTGGCAGGGGTCGAGCTGGTCACGGCCGGCGGGGAGCTGGTGCGGCTGGAGCGGGGCGACCCCGACTTCGCGGGCAGCGTCGTGGCGCTGGGCGCCCTCGGCGTGGTGGTGGGTGTGACGTTGGAGGTGCGGCAGTCGTACACCATCCGCCAACACATCTTCGAGCACCTGCCGCGGAAGGTCCTCGACGCCCGCTGGGACGAGATCGCGACCGCGGCCTATTCGGTGAGCCTGTTCACCACCTGGGCGGGCGACACGGTCGATCAGCTGTGGCTCAAGCTCGCCGACGGGGAGGAGCCCGACGGGTTCGGCGCGGTGCCGGCGACGCGGCCGATGCACCCGATCGCCGCGATGCCCGCGGTCAGCTGCACCGAGCAGGGCGGCGTGCCCGGGCCGTGGCACCGGCGGCTGCCGCACTTCAAGCTGGAGTTCACGCCGAGCAGCGGCGAGGAGCTGCAGAGCGAGTTCTTCGTGGCGCGGCAGGACGCGGTGGAGGCGTTCGCCGCGGTCGAGCGGCTGCGGCACCTCGTGACGCCCGTGCTGCAGATCTCCGAGATCAGGGTCGTGGCGGCCGACGATCTGTGGCTGAGCCCGACGTACGGGCGGGACAGCGTGGCGCTGCACTTCACCTGGATCAAGGACGCCGCGCGGGTCGAGCCGGTCGTCGCGGCCCTGGAGGAGGCGCTGGCGCCGCTGTCGCCCCGGCCGCACTGGGGCAAGGTGTTCCACCACGCGGCGCGCCCGTCGCGCCTCGCCGACTTCCTCGCGTTGCGTGACCGGCTCGACCCGGACCGCAAGTTCAGCAATGCGTTCGTGGAGCGGCATGTGGCGGCGGAGTAGATTTCACGGCGTGCGTATCGCTCGTTTCGCCCACAGCAGTGGCATGTCGTTCGGAGTCGTCGAGGGCGAGCCCTCGGCCGGGCTCGCCGGGCTCACCGTCGCGGAGATCGAGGGTCACCCGTTCGGGGAGCTCCGGTTCACCGGTCAGCGCTGGGCCGTCGCCGACGTGCGGCTGCTCTCGCCGATCCTGCCCAGCAAGGTGGTGTGCGTCGGGCGCAACTACGCCGACCACGCCGCGGAGCTCGGCAACGACGTGCCGAAGGAGCCGCTGCTCTTCCTGAAGCCCTCCACGTCGGTCATCGGCCCCAACGACGCCATCCGGATCCCGCCGCAGTCGCAGCAGGTCGAGCACGAGGCCGAGCTGGCCGTCGTGATCGGTGTCACAGGCGCCCGCCGCGTCGACCGGGCCGGCGCCGCCGCGGCCATCTTCGGCTACACCGCCGCCAACGACGTCACCGCCCGCGACCTGCAGCGCAAGGACGTGCAGTTCACGCGCGGGAAGGGCTTCGACTCGTTCTGCCCCATCGGCCCCTGGATCGTCACCGGCCTGGACGTCAGCGACGTCGAGGTCCGCTGCGAGGTCAACGACGAGGTCCGCCAGCTCGGCCGCACCAAGGACATGGTCTTCGACGTGCCGACCCTTGTGTCATATGTCTCACACGTCATGACCCTCCTCCCTGGCGACGTGATCCTCACCGGCACCCCCGCCGGAGTCTCCCGCATGGTGGCCGGCGACGAGGTGACCGTCACGATCGAGGGCGTCGGCGCGCTCACCAACAAGGTCCTGACCTTGGAATAGGCGTTTTTGCGACAACCGATTTGGCCTGGTGCGTTCGCTCCGGTAAAGTTCTCAACCGGCGCCAACAGCGCCGATGGGGTATGGGGTAATTGGCAGCCCAACTGATTCTGGTTCAGTTAGTCTAGGTTCGAGTCCTGGTACCCCAGCACCGCAGCAAGATCGCGGTGCTGTATTGTTCCACCGCACGACACAGCAACAAAGAGCAAGACCTGGGGCCCCGTCGTCTAGCGGCCCAGGACGCCGCCCTCTCAAGGCGGTAGCGCCGGTTCGAATCCGGTCGGGGCTACAGTCCGCAAAGCGGCTGGTCAGAGGGATGTTACCTCCGGCCAGCCGCTTTCGTTTGCGGTTCGGTCAGACGGCCGCAGTCAGCGGATCGTCAGCGGGGGTCATCGAACACCCCCGTCACGCGGCCGTGGTACTCGCTGGGCGCGTGGGTGTAGAGGTTCAGCGTGGTCGAGGTGCTCTCGTGCCCCATCACCGCCCTGACGATGTTCACCGGCACGTTGTCGGACACCAGCCACGTCGCGTACGAGTGCCGAAGGTCGTGGAAGTGGAGTCCCCCGGCCGCGTTCATGACGACGTGCTCGACCGCTTCCCGCTCGGCGCCGAACTCCTTCGCGTGCTCGATCCCCTCCGTGTCAGGCCAGGAAGCGAGCCACGCGCCGGGGCGGGGCTCCGTCACCCCGCCGAGCAGTCCGGCGCGCACGAGAGCAGGCCGCCATACCTGCCGCCGGAACGTCGAGCGCAACAGCGGTTGACCGGAACGGCTGGTGAACAACAGCGCGGTCGGCCTCGGTTGGCCGGCCGCCGCACGTAGCTGCGCCAGCTCGGTCATTAGGAACGCGGGCAGCGGGATCGAGCGCACGCCCGCGCGGGACTTCGGGTAGGGCTTGATGCTGCGCACTCCCCCGGACTCGATGACGACCTGGACCACGCGCACGCGACCGGCGTCGAGGTCGACGGCGCCCCACGCCAGCCCGGCCGCCTCGCCCCAGCGCAACCCGGTGCCCGCCGCCAGCGCCACGAGCGCGCGGTAGTTCGGGGCCGTGGCGGGTAGCAGCCGCTCGAAGAAGTCGGCGCGGCTGAGCGCCTGTGCGGGGCGGCGCGGCTTGTGGGTGCTCGGGAGGTTCACACCCTTGCAGGGGTTGATCCCGATCAGCCGGGCGTAGATCGCGGAGTCCATGACCATCGACAGCACGCCGAAGCACTTGGCGACCGAGGCCGGTGCGAGCTTGCGGCTGAGGGCGTTCACCCACTCCTGCACGGCGCGGTGGTCGATGTTCGCCAGCGGCCAGCTGCCCCACTGTGGCAGCACGTGGATCCGCATCACCGACAGCGTCCGCTCGTGAGTGCGCACCTCGACATGACGGCCCGCGAGCCACCCCTCAGCGTGCTTGGCGAAGAGCAGCTTGCCCACCTGCGGGTCGATGTAGGTGCCGTGGTTCTTGCTGCTCTCGATCTCGGCGAGGAACGCTTTGGCTTCCTTCTGGGTCTTGAATGTCTTGGCCTTCTGGTTGTTGGCGGGGTCGCGCCAGTTGGCGCGGAACTTCCCGGACGGGGTCGGGGATACGTGTCCCATGGTGTCGAGCACTCCTCAGGTGTCGTGACTGAGCGTGTTTTAGGGCGCAAGGGATCGCGGAGCGTCGCTAGCAGCAGCCAGGGGGTCAGATTCGGCGTCCTGGCGCGATTCGGGCTGTTTTCGCTGGTGGGCTGCTAGGTGCTAAGCGCCTGATGGGGTACGGAATTTGGTGCTAGCGGAGGTGCTAGCGCTAGCGGGGAGGGGTGCTAGCGCTAGCACCGATCGCCGGGCGTTCCGTGGATGCTTGTCGGCTACGCGCCGTGACGGGTGCGCTCTCGGCCGGCCGCGCGGTCGAGGGCCGCCAGTTCGCGGCCGAGGTCGTCGGTGCTGGCGGTGGGCAGGTCGTTGAGCCACGTCTCAAAGCGGCGCACCGGGATGACCCATCGGCCGCCGAGCTTGATGGCGGGTATGTCGCCCTTGCGGACGAGGGCGTACGTGCTGCCGGTCGAGAGCGAGAGCAGTTCGGCGACCTCGGCGACGGTGTAGACCGCGCGGGTAACGGTCGCGGGGGTAGCCCGCTCGGGGGCGTCGGTGGCGTTGCCGCGCGGGGTGAAGGGCAGGACGTTGCTGGACATGGGGTGGATCTCCCTCGTGGGTAGCGGTAGCGGCGGCCGGTGGGCCGGAAGTGCCGTGGAGGTCGGGTTTTCGGGGTGCGGGCAGCGTCGGCGCTACCCGCTACCTCGGGCCGTTCGTCCTGATCAGGGCGGTAGCGGCGCGGGTAGCGTCGCCGCTACCGGGTAGCGGCGCGGGGGTGGCGTCTGAATGCCGCTCCGACGCCGTTTCAGGGCCTGTTTCGGGGGTGCCGTTACCGCCTGCCTCGGCGACGTCGGCGCTGGTCGGATGGCGGATCGGCGGGTAACGGCAGCGGTAACGCGGGCGTTACCGGTCCCGCTGCCGTTACCCGTGCCGTTACCTCGGTTCGGGGATGCAGTCGTCGCAGAGGGCGTAGGCGAGCAGGACGGGGCCGAACGCGGCGACGCTACCGGTGAGCAGGGCTGCGGGTCGGTGGCATCGGTCGCAGGTGCTGTCGTCGGGACCGGGGTCGAGGGCGGGCAGGCAGTCGAGGCAGACGAGCAGCCCGGGGTGCCACGCGGCGGCATGCAGCAGCTGCGGCGCGGCACCGATGTGGGGGCAGCAGCGGGCAGTGCGGTTGACGATCGCCGCGCGGATCGCGGTGGCTTGGGATGCGAGCCACTCGGTGGGCGGGTTGGCGTCGAGGACCGCGCGGCCGTGGGTCGCTGCGCTGGTGAGGACGTGCCGCGCGTGCGCGGTCGCGGCGCCGAGCTGGTCGGCCAGGGCGACGGGGTGCAGGGTGCGGGCGTTCATGCTGCGGCTCCTTCGCCGGCGCGCGGCCGAGCATGGCCGCTGTAGTCGGTGACTGCGGTTACCTCGGTTACATGCCTGGTCAGACCGGTAACCGCAGTGAGCGGCGTAACCGCCGCATCGGTTACGTGGCCCTTCGCCGTAACCGCAGTAACCGACGGCTGATCGGCCCGGTTACCGCCATGACCTGCGGCGTAACCGCTGTCACCGCTGTCACCGGACACGGTGGGCAGGTACCGGTCCCACGCGTCGGCCAGGCCGACATTGCCGGTCGTCGGGTAGGTCGTGTAACCCTTCGACGGTCGTCCGTCCGTGTCGCGAATCGGTGTCGGGCCGACGCCGTAGCGGCCGAGCTCGCGCGCCAGGCGCCGCGCGTCGAGCGGCTTGCCGCCAAGGTCGGCCCATGGCGCTTCCTCAAGGCCCGTGAGCGCTTCGAGCAGCTCCACGGTCGGCATCCGGTCACGCCCGTTGTAGAGCGTCCGCATGTCCGCGAGGAGTCGCGTGCCGAACGTCGGCGCGCTGGCGGTCGCCAGGACGAAGTACTCACACGCGCCGCGTCCGGTGTCCGGCCATTGCCCGCCCGCCGCGTCGGCGACCGCGAGGAGTGCCTCCCAGACCTCGGCG
The DNA here is from genome assembly GCF_039531485.1 of Dactylosporangium maewongense. Classification (NCBI taxonomy): domain Bacteria; kingdom Bacillati; phylum Actinomycetota; class Actinomycetes; order Micromonosporales; family Micromonosporaceae; genus Dactylosporangium; species Dactylosporangium maewongense. The sequence goes on from NZ_BAAAQD010000018.1 coordinate 207,820, forward strand.
GGCCGGTCGACCACGCCGGGCGGCATCTTCGGCTCGGCGTCGGCGAGGACCTGGGCGACGTCGGCGACCCACGTCCCGAGGCGCTCCCGCAGGGGCGCAGCGTCGCGCTCGGCGAACTTCTCCCGGAACGGCTGGACCGTCTCCCCCGACGCCCGGCGCCGCATGTGGATGGTCACCGACCGGGTGGTGATGGTCGAGGGCATGTTCCCCGCCAGACCGGCCAGGGCGACCGGCGAGAACACCGGGAACCGTTGCACCGCCATGGCTTTGGCGTCCCCGACGCACCGGGCGATGGTCGCGCCGCGCTTGTACCCGGCGTTGAGCATCGCGCGGAGATCCTCGTAGTTGCCGCCGTTCTTCGGGTTGAAGATCGCATCGACCTCATCGAAGAGGATCGTGTGCGGCTTCTCGTTGATCAGCCGGAACAGCGCCGCCGTCGACGCCGAGATGGTCATCTCAGGGTTGCGGCAGAGCAGGTTCAGCAACTCCAACACCCGCGTCTTGCCGGACCCCGGTTCGGCCGAGTCGAGCACCAGGCGCGGCGTGACGTAGAAGCATCCAGCCGCGTGGGTGTGCGCGGCCCACAACGTCACCGCGGTGAGGGCGTGCTCGGTGGGAAAGGCGACGTATCGGGCGATGAACGCGGCCACCTCGTCCAGCACCGCCGCCCCGTCGACCGGCATGCCGGTCTGGTCGAGTTGGCTCACGGGCTCACCTGCTTTCGTTGTCGGTTGCGCGGTGGTGAGGTCGGTCCAGCCGGGCGGGAAGCCCATCAGCCACTCGACCCACTCGGGGTTCGGCCGGCCGCCGATGACGTCGGGCAGGTTGAGCCCGTTCTTGCGGTACTCCCGACGCTGGGCGATCGTCTCGGCCTTCATGGCGCCCCGACCCGCGTCGGCCGCCTTGGGCGTCGGCCAGGTCGAGCACGCCGACGTGTGCTTGTGGCCGCCGGACCATCGCGCCAGGTCGGCGAGCGACGGCGCCGTGCCCGGGTGTCCGGCACCCGTGGGCGGCGCGTTCACGTCGGACCTCGGCGGCTACGCGGCGAGCGTTGACCGGCGGTCAGACCCGACCGGATCGTGCGGGCCGCCTCGCGCTCACTGAGTCCGGCCGAGGCCGCCGCGCGCTGCAACGCTGTCGACACGCTGTCGACAGACAGCACGCCCGCCCCGACGAGCTGCCCGAGGCTGAACGCGGCCCGGTTCAGCGCGTTGTTCCGGCCGGAGTCCGGCGGCATGGCCGCGACCGCGTCGCACTCGCGCCGTAGGGCCGCATCGGCGTACGGGTCGACACGGTTGGCGTGCCACGCCCGCGCGGGGGTGGCACGCGGAGCCTGCGGTGCGAGCGCCTCCAGCAACCCGACCGGCGCAGGCGGCACGAGCGTCGGGAGACACCAGAACGGTTCGTTCAGCCACGCGTACTGCTCACCCGAGGTGTGCACGGACGGCGGCAGGACCACGTACCCCGCCGTGCCGCGCCAGTCGCAGCCCGGCACGAACTTGGTCCGGTTGCCGTGTCCGGTCGGCGCCACGAACACGTGCGTCCCGCCGGACCCGGTGCGCGCGGCCGGCCAAATCGCGGCCCGTCCGGCGAGGTACCTGTCCAGCAGCGGTCCGGCGTCCGGCACGTCGATGTCCCAGACGTCGAACCGGTGGCCGGTCGCGGCGCCGACGTTCGCGGTCGGCCACCACCGCCACCACCGCGCCACGACGGCCAGATCGGTGCTGGCGCCGTGGACGCCGTTCGGCGTGCGGGGGTGCTTGCCGGGCCGGTCGCAGTCCGAACGGCCGCACGCGCACCGGCCGTCGCGAACCTCGTACAGGGGAAGGACGGGCACGCCCGCCAGGGCGTACGTCTCAGCGGCGTTGCGGAGCAACGCTTGCAGGTCAGCGCGTAGCGCCATATCTGTTCTTGCTCCTCACAGATCGGTCTGCATGGCCCGCCCCAGGGCAGCAGCAACCCGCCGCGCGGGGTGCGCGGCTGCTTGCAGGGCGGGATCGAGCGGAGGTGACCGGCGCGCGGCCTTGGTTCCTAGCCCAGAGGGCCGCGCGCCGGAAGCTCAGCGGCGCGTCAGGCCACGTAGTAGGCGAACTCGCCGTCGTCGTTGACGGGGGCGGTCAGCGGCAGCGAGCGGTGCTCCTGCTCGGCGACGAGGGCCTGGGTCGCCTCAACGACGCCGCCCATGCAGTGGCACCCGACGTCGAAGCCGTTGCAGGTCTCGCACACGATCCACAGCGACGCCCGGTGCATGGCGACGCACTGCTCGGAGGTGCACCACCGCGTCATGCAGTAGATGCAGACGTTCGCGTTGTTCAGCCGCATCGGCTTCACCACCGCGTGGGCCGCCGAGTACGGGCCGAACGGCACGAGCACTCGATCGGCGCTGTCCTGGACCGGCGGGGCAGAGATAGGCTTGACCAGCATCTTCGTGTCCTTCCAAGGGGAGACTGATGCGCTGGCCTCGGTAGGGTTGCCGCCCTGCCGGGGCCGTCTTGCTGAGCTAGACGCTACACGGCTAGCCGCTAGCCGTCTACCCGTATCTACGGTAGCCGTCCAACCGGTACGCTTGTCGACATGACCGACCTCGATCGTCTGCGGGCCGCCGCCGACAGCGTCCGCGCAGCCACTGAAGCCCTTGACGTCGCGCGGGCCGACCGCGACAAGCTGATCCGCGACGTCCGCCAGTCCACGACGCACACCGTGCCCGAGATCGCCGATGCCGCTGGCGTCTCGCAAGCAACCGTGAAGACCGTCATTCGCGGCCTGCGCTGAGCACTGGATGTCATAAGACGAGAAAACCCGACAACCAGGCCGATCGACAGGTGTCACCGTAGTGACACCTGATTGTCACCAGTTGATGTCACCGGGTAGACGGGGATACTTGATCGCATGGCCGACGAGCATGGCGACGCCGCAGATACACCCGGATGGTCCCGCCGAATCCGTGCAGAACGGGCGGCCCGGGGATGGTCGCAGAACCAGGCCGTAGAGGCGCTACGCGCCCACGCTGGCGAGAACGCCCGCCTAGCCGAGAAGTCGAGCCTTCTGCGGAACTGGAAGCGTTGGGAGGCAGGCGATGCAGAGCCTGACGCCTTCTACAAGCCCTTGGTAGCCGAGACTTTCGGCACCGTCACTGCCGCGTTCTTCCCCGCATCGCGCCCCGAACCGACCGCCATCCTCGGCAACACCGGCATGGACACCCTGGAGATCATTTCGAGGCTGCGCGTCTCGGACGTCTCGCCTGCGGTGCTCGAAGGCATGCACGCCGCCGTGGAGCAGCTGAACAACGACTACTCGCACATGGAGCCGGCCGTTCTGGTCGAGGAGGGTCAGCGGTGGCTCAACCGGCTGATCGCCCTGCACGACGGCAGGCTGTCCCTTGAGCAGCACCGCGAGGTGCTCTCGCTGGCAGGCCAGGTCGCGCGCCTGGTCGGCTGCGTCGAATATGACATGGGGCGCAAGGCCGCCGCCGAGGCCACCCGCCGCGCGGCTCTCACCCTCGGCAAGGAATCCGGCGACAGCGACGTTGTGGGCTGGGCGCACGAGATGCGCAGCTGGTACTCGCTGACCGAAGGCAACTACCGCGCCGCCATCGCTGCCGCACGAGCAGGTCTGGAAGCTGTCGGCCCAGGGCACAGCGTCACTGTGCAGCTTTGGGCGCACCAAGCGAAGGCATGGGCTCGCATCGGCGACCGCCGCCAGGTCGAGGTAGCCCTCGACAGTGGTCGTGCCGTGCTGGAAGCCTTGCCGTATCCGGAAAACCCGGGCAACCACTTCGTCATCGACCCGGAGAAGTGGGACTTTTACACGATGGATTGCTACCGCCATGTAGGCGAGGATCGCTTGGCATCCACATATGCTGAGGAAGTCATTCGGACCTCGACGACACCTGACGGCATCATCAGGAAGCCCATGAGGGTCGCAGAAGCCCGAATCACGTTGGGTGTTGTCGCTGCGCGTGAAAACGACCTGGAGGCAGCGCTTGCCGAAGGTCGCGCAGCACTGGCTGGCAATCGCCAATCTCTTCCCTCGCTCGTTATGCACTCCAGGGAGCTTGCCGCCGAGTTGACGGCTCGCTTTCCCGGCAACGCCCGTGTCGCAGAATATGTCGATGAGCTTCAGAGCCTGCGGTAGCTGGGCCTCAGGTCGCACATCGACTCCGGAGGAATGCGGCGGAGTGGAACGGAATACCAGGGTGGGTTCGACTCGACGCCGAACCTGCGTCGACCGTTCATAAGGATTGCATCCATGGCAAAGACCACCAAGCGGCAAATTCTCCAGACTATCGCCAGTGAAGCAGATCTCAAGGGTTTCCAATTCCATGACGATACGCTTATCTTCGGCGAGGGGCCAGTAAAGCATGCCCTTGAGGTTTCCTACGACAAACACGGTCCCAACTTACTGGGCTGGACCGTGTTCGCTTTTGATGAAGTTGCTGACCCCATCTTTTCGCGGTTCGGCGGTGTACGCGTGGAAATCTGGCGGCCGGACCGATCTGCCGAAGTGGCGGGCATCAGAACGCCTACCGGGTATCGGTACTCATGGTCGAGTGGCGGCGAGGCTCCTTCGGTTAGCGATCTGATCTCCGATGTAAAAGAGTACGCACCAAGCGCCATTTCCTTCGCTTCCGGCCGGCGCGATCTTGCCGATTTACTTCTCGCTGAGGCAAATATTTACCGGGGCGATGTATGGGCATTTCTTCCGCCGGGCGCTCGACCGTCGCGTCTAGTTAAGGCAATTGCACTTGGGCGGATTGCCGATGATTCCACTATTGAGCGCAAGGCGATGGATCTTCTTGAATGCGAGGGGGAACGGAACATATCCTGGGAACCTGAGCGCCCTTACCTCTTTCGTGAAGCCGTTAAGGACTGGGCTAAGAGGTATGGAGCAGCTTCAGGCGTAGATCTAAGTGATGTGATTCGGAGTAGTCGGAGACGTCGGTGAGGCATGCGGCGCTGTGGCCAGCGGTCGTCTGCGCAAATCCCGTGGTCCGCGTATCGACGTAACCTCGGCAAACAATGTCCCTCTTCAGCGATGAACCGGTCACGTAGCAGTAGCGGGCACCAGTCAGCAGAGAGTCAGCCAACCCCTTGCAGCCCGCTGACAACGAACCGCAACAGACGACAGCGCCCCCACGCTTTGGCAGGTCTTTACAGCGGTTTTCTGCCCACCGAGATTCCTGCTACCGCGCTCTCAAGGCGGTAGCGCCGGTTCGAATCCGGTCGGGGCTACAGTCCAATGGGTCCACCCTGTTCACGGGGTGGGCCCGTTCCCGTTTGGTGGACTTTCGCGTCCCCCGCGCAGCGGCTGCGCCGCCGCTCCCCAGTGGGGGATTCTCACCCCACGCCCCCAATGCTCCGCTTCGCGTCGCACCGCTCGCTGCGCATCGCGGGGGCGGGGCTTGCTTCGCATCGCCCCGCTTTGGGCGCCCGCCCAGCCGGAACGCCCCCTCCCGTCCGGTCTTCCCCACGTCGCCACCCTGTCCGCGTTCTTTGGTCATCGCGTTGGCCGGGCCGTCTGGCACCGTCGCGGCTGGCCCGCCCGGGATGGGACACGCCACCCAGCCCACACCGCAGGGGGCAGCACGCCGCGCAGGCCGCTCCGCACCATCACGGCCAGGCCACCGCCCCGCACCATCACGGCCGGCTCGCCACCCGGTATCGGACACGCCACCCAGCCCACTCCACACGGGCCAGCACGCCGGCTGACCCATCCCGCACGGGTCACCGGGCCGCTTTGCTGGCTTCAGGGGCGACGATCGCACCGCTGCATCAGCACCGCACGGGGGCGTCATGCCGCGTGGGCAACATCGGACTACCACGGAATCGGCCCTCACCGCACGAACCACCACGGCGCGGGCCAGCACAGCGCAGATCAGCACAGCGCATCGCCGCGCCGAGCATCATGGAATCGTCCGCTCAATCCAGGTTGGCTGTCGTGCCGTCCTGCGTCCAACGTGATCCATCCACGCCGGGCCCACTCCACACGGGTCACCGCGTCGCCTGGCCGGCTCTGCATGGGTCATCGCGCCGCTGAGCGGTTTCAGGCCGAACGGTCACGCCGCCGCACCCAACACCGCACGCCGCGCCGGGCAGAACCTGAACACCACGCCGCACGAACCATCACGGCGCGGAGCGTCGCCGCGCAGGGTGGCACGGCGGCGGGCCTCGCGGTGTAGGGCGGCGCAGCGCAGAGCGTGGGAGCGCTTGCCCAAGTCCAGACGGGCCGTTGTGACGGCGCTCCGTCCGGCGTGATCCATCCCCGCATGGCCGGCCACGCCGCTCAGCGGGTGCAGGACCGGCGACTGTGTTGCCCTGGAGCGTCCGGGAGCGACGATCACGGCGTGCCGGGTCGCGTGGCGCGCAGTCGCTCAGATCGCCTGGCGCGCCGTCTGGCGGCGTTTGAGGGCGGTGACATGAGCCAGGCCGTCCGTGACGGCGTACGGCCTGGCTGAGGCCGCTGTGGGCCGGGGGAATCAACCCCACCATGCCGTCGCCAGCCAACGCTGCACCACACCGCACCGCGCCGGCGGGGGCGTCGCACTCGCCTGGGAAGTATGGCCGCTGCGCGCTGCTGGGGCCAACACCGTAGAGCCCGACTGGTCCGCTCAACCGAGGGGCCCGCCCCGGCCGGTCCGATACCGGAGGGGGCGGGCGGCATCTGGCTGGTGTTGGTGGGTGGGGTCAGGCGTCGCGCTTCTTGAACAGGTAGGCGGCGACGAGCAGGAGCAGGGCGGTCCAGCCGGCGAAGACGGCCAGGCCCTGCCACTGGGTCAGCAGCGGGTCCGGGGGCAGGGTCGGCTTGTAGATGAGCTGGCCCGCGTTGGTGGGCATCCAGGCGTGGATGTGGGCGCCCCACGTGCCGGGGAGCAGGGCGGTCAGGTTGGAGACGACGAGGATCAGGCCGAGCACGCCGGTGATGGCGCCCGCGGTGTGGCGGATGATGGCGCCGAAGGCGAGGGCGAAGAGGCCCAGCACCGTCAGGTAGAGGCCGGCGCCGAAGACGGATCTGGTGATGCCCGGGTCGGAGAGGGCGACCGGGATGTGGTCGGACATGATCCAGCGGCCGGTGAAGAAGGCGGCGAAGCTCAGGAGCTCGCCGACGGCGAACATGAGGAGCGCGAAGACCAGGACCTTCGCGGACAGGACCAGCAGGCGGCGGGGCTGGGACTGGAGGGTGGAGCGGATCATGCCGGTGGTGTACTCGGCGGAGACGACCATGACGCCCAGGACGGCGACGATGAGCTGGGAGATGAAGACGGGCTGGTCGATGATGATCTGGAGGGGTTCGGCGGCCAGGGCGGCCTGGTCCTGCGGCGAGAACTGCGGCCACTGGCGCATGAGGAGCCAGGCGATGAGCGACATCAGGCCGACGGAGATGGCGGCCATCGCCACCAGGGACCAGGTGGTGGAGCGGACGGTGCGCAGCTTCGTCCACTCGGAGCGCAGCAGGCCGTCGAAGCCGGCGCGGCGGGCCGTCAAAGTCGTCATCGGGTCCCCCGGTATTCGACGCTGTCCTTGGTGAGCTCCATGAACGCCTGCTCCAGCGACGCCTGCAGGGGCGCCAGCTCGTGCAGCCGCAGGCCGTGCGCGAAAGCCAGGTCGCCGATGTCGCGCATCGGCAGCTCCGTGACGAGCAGCGAACCGTCGGGCTCGGCGACGGCGGTGGCGCCGGCCGCTCGTACCAACGCCGCCAACGTCGACACGTCGGGCGTGCGCACGCGGGTGGCCAGGACCGAGTTCTGCTCGATGAACTCCTGGACCGTGCAGTCGGCGATCAGCCTGCCGCGGCCGATGACGAGCAGGTGGTCGGCGGTCAGCGACATCTCGCTCATCAGGTGCGACGAGACGAAGACGGTGCGGCCCTCGGCGGCGAGGGACTTCATGAGGTTGCGGATCCAGAGGATGCCCTCGGGGTCCAGGCCGTTCACGGGCTCGTCGAACATGAGGATGCGCGGGTCGCCGAGCAGGGCCGTGGCGATGCCGAGCCGCTGGCCCATGCCGAGCGAGAAGCCCTTCGACCGCTTCCGCGCGACGGCGGTGAGCCCGACGATCTCCAGGACCTCGTCGACGCGGCGGCGTGGGATGTTGTTGGTCTGCGCGAGGCAGAGGAGGTGGTGGTACGCGCTGCGCCCACCGTGGATCGCCTTGGCGTCCAGCAGCGCGCCGACCTCGAGCATCGGGTTGTTGAGGCGGCCGAACGGGCGGCCGTCGATGGTGACCCGGCCGCTGGTGGGGGCGTCGAGCCCGAGGATCATCCGCATGGTGGTGGACTTGCCTGCGCCGTTCGGGCCGAGGAACCCGGTGACCTGGCCCGGCCGCACGGTGAACGACAGCTGGTCGACGGCGACGCGGTCGCCGTAGCGTTTGGTGAGGCCGACAGCCTCGATCATGGTGTGCCTCCCGTTGTAGCTGCAGCGGAAGGTATTCGAGTGTTGCTGTGGCGAGGGTGAGAGGACCTGAGACGGGCCTCAGCCGACCACGAAGACCTGAGACGGGCCTGAGACGGGCCTCAGCCGATCACGTTCACCGCGCGGGCCACGACGAGCAGGACGGTGGCGAGCGAGACGGCGGACTCGACGAGCATGCCGGCCTTGGCCCAGGTGGACATCGGCAGGGTGTCGGTCGGGCTGAACGCGGTGGCGTTGGTGAACGACAGGTAGAAGTAGTCGAAGAACCCCGGCTCCCAGTCGCGGGGCACGAGGTCGCCGGCGGTCATCTGGGCGAAGAGGAAGTCGGGGTGCGGGTTGCTCCCCTCGGCGCGCGCCGCCGGGCCGCCGCGGTCGCCTTCCCAGAACCAGAGGGCGAACACGATGACGTTCGTCAGCCAGATCGCGGCGGCCCACAGCAGCAGGTGCGACGGCGCGATGTGCCCCTGCCCGAACAGCGCCCGCACGAGCAGCGCCGCCGACCACGCGGTCGCGACGCCGAGCAACGCGGCCAGGCCGATGCTCAGCGGCCGCAGGATGCGGGTCTCACGGTTGATCCGCAGCGGGTTGACCACGACGACGCTGATCAGCAGGGCCGCCTCCAGGCCCGGCAGCAGCCAGCGCGGCGGGGCGCCAGGTCGGCCGGCAGCAGCAGGTGCACGGCCACCGCGACGGCGATCGCGAGCGCGGCGGGCCACCGCTGCTCGGCCTCGGTGCGCCGCAGCCAACCCGGTCTCGCATCGCTGCTCACGCGGCTAACGTACCGTGCGACGTGTGGCGAATCACGACCTGCACGCACACGTGACCTGTGTGGCCGCTCCGGCGACGTGGTTGTCAGGGCCGTCCGGTCAGCTCACCGGCGGCGCCGACGGGCTCTACGTCGAGGACCGCCGGGTGCTCGCCCGGCTGGAGGTCACGGTCGACGGCGTGGCCGTGGCGGCGCGGGACGTGCGTCGCACCGGTGCTGCTTCAGCGGTTTTCGCGGATGTACGGGGAAACCTCGCCATCGCACGTAACCGGCTGGCCGAGCCGCTGGGTGGCACCGAGACCATCTCGTTGGCCAACAAGGCCGGCGAGCCGCGGGTGGTCACGCTGGCGGTGGCGGCCGCGACGGACTTCGCCACCACCGGTGCGGTCCGCGACGGCTCCACAGTGGACATCGTGCCGCTGCTCGCCGAGGTGCGGTCCGGGGACGGCATGTCGGTCCGCCTCGACGCCACGCCGGCGCCCGATGAGGCCGGCGACGCGTTGCGATGGACCGTCACGCTGGCGCCCGGGGCACAGTGGACGGTCGAGCTGCGCTTCACCCGCACCGACGTCCCGCCGATCCCGCGGGCCAAGCGGTTCAGCACGCTGCGGGTCGCGGCCGGCGACGCCCGGCTCGACGCGCTGGTGCGCACCGGCGTCCAGGACCTCGACGCACTGCGCCGCGGCGACCTGTACTACAGCGCCGGCAGCCCGTGGTACCTGACGCTGTTCGGCCGGGACGCGCTCTGGTCGGCGCGGCTCGCACTGCCGCTGGGGACCGACGTCGCCGCCGGCACACTACGGACCCTCGCCGCCCGCCAAGGCACCGCGACCCCCCACGACGATTCGGCGCAACAAGGCACCTCGGGCCGGCAGGACACCTCGGCGCAGCAAGGCACCTCGGGCCGGCAGGACACCTCGGCGCAGCAAGGCTCTTCGAGTCGCCACGACACCTTGTACACCGGCGAAACCGAAGAAGAGCCCGGCCGGATCCCGCACGAGATCCGGCGCGAGGACGCCGCGCACAGACTGCCGCCGGTCTATTACGGCACCGTCGACGCGACCGCGCTCTTCGTCTGCACCCTCGCCGACGCGTACCGCTGGGGCATGCGCCCCGACGCCGTGGAGGCCCTGCTGCCCGCCGCGGAGGCCGCCCTCGCGTGGCTCGCCGGGCACGGTGGCCTCGTCACCTACCGCACCACCGGCGCCGGCCTCACCCACCAGGGCTGGAAGGACTCCGCGGACGGCATCCAGTTCGCCGACGGGCGCGTCGCGAGCGGGACCTTGGCGTTGTGCGAGGTCCAGGCGTACGCGTACCAGGCGTTCCGCGAAGGCGCCGGCCTGCTCGACGCCTTCGGCCGCCCGGGCGCCGAGCGGTGGCGCTCGGCGGCGGCCGACCTCGCGGACCGGTTCCGGGCCGCGTTCTGGTGCCCGGGCGGTTATCCGGCGCTCGCCGTCACCGGCACCGGCGAGCAGGTCGACGCGGTGGCGTCGAACATGGGCCACCTGCTCGGCACCGGCCTGCTGTCACCCGCCGAGAGCGCCGCGGTCGCCGGCTGGCTGACCCGCCTGCGCTCCCCGTTCGGGCTGCGGACCCTCGCCCAGTCCTCGGCCGGCTACGACCCCGGCTCCTACCACGCCGGCTCGGTCTGGCCGCACGACACCGCGATCGCGCTGCTCGGCCTGGCCCGCGACGGCCACCGCAAGGAGGCGGCGGCGCTGGTGGGCGCCCTCCTCGACGCCGCCGGGCGCTTCGATTCCCGGCTGCCCGAGTTGTACGGCGGTGACGACGCCGCGACGCCGTACCCGGCGGCGTGCCGCCCGCAGGCCTGGGCCGCCGCCGCGGGGCCCGCGCTGCTGGTGGCGCTGCTGGGCCTGGACGTCGACATCCCCGCCGGCCGCGTCACGTTCGACCCGCTCACCCCGTCGCCGGTCGGCGCGTTCCGCGTCCGGGGCCTGAAGGTCGCCGACGGCCTGCTGGACGTCTCCGTCTCCGCCGACGGCGCCGTCACGGTCCACAATGGACCCGTCGGCGTCGCGTTCCTGCTCGCCGACGGCACCCCCGCGAAGATCGGGTCTACTTCGGCGGGGTGAGGCGCAGGATCGTACCGGCGAAATCGTCGCTGACGAGGATGGAGCCGTCGGCGTCGAGGGCGGCGTCCACGGGGCGGAGCCAGGGCTTGCCGGCCTTCGTGTCGACGAGGCCGCTGAGGAGGTCGACCGGGTCGCCGGGGCCGCCGGTGGTCCACGGGACGAAGACGACCTTGTAGCCGACGGGCTTCGTGCTGTTCCACGAGCCGTGCAGCGGCACGACGGCGCCCTCGAGGGCCGGCACGAAGGTCAGGCCCAGCGGCGCGGTGTGCGCGGGCAGGCCGAGGTCGATCGGATCGGCCTTGGCGCAGTCGGCCTTCTGGCCGTCGCGGTTGAGCTCGTAGTCGCGGTGGAACGGCAGGTTGTGGGTGCCGTTGTCGCTGTTGGGGTTGCAGAACGGCCAGCCGTAGAAGCCGCCGTCGCGGACCTTGATGAGCTCCTCGACCGGGTACTGGTCGACGAACTGGCTCATCCGCTTGCCCTTGTCGGACTTGCCGTCGCCGTCGACGTCACGGTCGTCGGGGACGAGCGTGTTGTCGCGGTTGTTGACCACGGCCCACAGCTCGTCGGTGCCGGGCCGGAACGCCAGCCCCTCGGCGTTGCGGATGCCGCGCGCCAGCAGGTGCTTGCCCGCGTTCTTCCCCGCGGCGTCGAACGTGTAGATCGCGGCGCGCTGCGGGTCGCTGACGGTGTCCTCGACGCACGCGTTGCAGGTGGAGGCGATCGACACGTACAGCTTGCCGTCCTTCACCGCGATGTTCTTCAGCACGTGCGCGTAGTTGCCGCGCAGCTCCGGTGTGCTGGTGTCGGGCAGCCCGTCGACGACCACCTGGCCGTCGTGCGCCTTGAGGTCCCCGCTCTGGTACGGGTAGCGCACGATCTGGTCCGCCTCGGCCACGAACAGCCACGTCGCCCCGCCGACCTCGGCGAACACCATGTCGTGCGGCCGGTTGAGCCCGGACGCGAACTCGGTGACCTTCCCGCCCCGCACCACGCGGACCTTGCCCTGCGCGGGCTGGGACACCAGCAGGTCACCGCTCGGCGTGACCGCCAGGAACCTGGCCTTCTCGACCCGCGCGTAGACCGACGCGCTCCACCCCGCCGGCATCGTCACGTTGCGCGCCACGTCGAACGGCGCCCCGTTCACCCCCGCGCCCACGGCGACCTTGACGCTCGTCGGCTTCCCGAGCGCCAGCGCCGGCGCCCCCGTGGAGGCGCTTCCCGCCGTGGACGAGCTCGGCGCCGCCGGCTCGCCCCGCTCCTTCGGCTCGCCACCACACCCCGCGAGCAGCAATGTGCAGGCCGTGGTCGCGACGAGCAGTGCACCGAGCTTGCGCATGCGTGTGACGGTACAACCTAAGCTTGTCGCGTGCTCTCAGACGACGCCCGCAGGGCCGCCCACGAGGCACGGGTCGACCAGTGGATCGTGCCGCACCTGGAGCGCCGCCGCCGCGGCGAGAAGCACCCGGTGCTCGACTTCCTGTTCACGTACTACTCGTTCCGGCCCGCGCAGCTGCGCCAGTGGCGTCCGGGCGGCGCCCCGCACCGCCGGCCGGAGACCGTCGCCTGGGTCCGGGACCTGCTCGTGGCGACCGCGGCCAGACCCCCGCACCTGGGCTGCTTCGGCCTGCACGAGTGGGCGATGGTCTACCGCCAGACGCAGGACGAGCTCCGCCACAACGCCTGGCCGCTGCGCCTCGGCCCCACCGGCACCGACGCCGTCGTCGAGGCGAGCCGCATCCGCTGCAGCCACTTCGACGCCTTCCGCTTCTACACCGCCCCCGCCCGGTCGCTGAACCTCCTGCAACCGACCCGCGAAACCCAGCTCGCCAACGAGCAGCCAGGCTGCCTGCACGCCAACATGGACCTGTACAAGTGGTCCTACAAGCTCAGCCCGCTGACCCCCGGCGAACTGATCGCCGACTGCTTCGAGCTGGCCGCCGACATCCGCACCCTCGACATGCAGGCCAGCCCGTACGACCTGGCCGCCCTCGGCTACCCCCCGGTCCCGATCGAAACCCCCGAGGGCCGCGCCGAGTACACCCGCCGCCAACGCGACCTGTCCGACCGCGCCACCCCCCTACGCGCCGCCCTCATCACCCACTGCGACACCGCCCTGCCCCACACCGTGGACCAGTAGCCCGTGCCGAGTCCAGCTGTAAGCCTGGAGCAGCGGATCACCCGGCTGGCACATGCCGGCATCCAGGTGCTCCGTGCGTGGCCGTTGTCCGACGGCGCGGTGACGCCGCCGGACGTCGCGTGGGAGGCGTTCGGCTGCGATGCGACGACTACCCGGGTCGATCGGACCGTGGACAACGACGATCCCGACTACGTGGTGCGCGGCAACGAGATGTGGCACTCGATGGCACGTGAGTTCGGCCTGTTCGACGCGGACGGGACGTTCCTGCTGTCGGTCCGGACCGGGCCCGGAGACTTCGAGGATCCACAGTGGTTCGAGGTCCGGCTCGCGCCCGAGTGGGACCTGTTCGGCCGTGGCGTGGAGGAGCTCGTCCTCGGGCACGGGGAACGCACGCCGGGGTTCGTCATGCACTCCAAGGACGGCGCGCTCCTGCTCGCCTCCGGCTGGTACCAGTTCGTCTCCACCGTGCTGGTCGTGCCGCGCCCGTGGACCGCTGCGGCGTTGCGGCGCTCCGCGAAGGACCGGCTGGCGAAGCGCGAGCGGACCGAGGAACGGCGGACCGCCGCCAGGCAGTGGCTCGCGAGGCCCAGCGGTGTGGCACGGCAGGGAAGCCCGCAACGCGAGGCGCCCGCACGATCACAACCAGGCCGTGCGGACCGGCTCGGGTGCGCTGCGGGACCACAGGATTCATCCGACGATCCGGCCGGCGCAGCCGCCAGCACAACTGCGCGCGCTGGACAGGGAGCAGCCCCCGGCCGTTGACGCTGAGGTGCTCGACCATGTCGGCCCGACAGCCCCATGCGGGGGCCATGGCGGCGTGCGGGCGCCGCGCTGGGCGTGCGAGCGGCGCGCGCCCCGTGCGGTGCTGAGATGGCGATGCGCTCTGCACCCCCGAATCTGCTGTGCGGCGCGGTGACTCATGCGAGGTGGGTCGGGCTGCGCGATGGCTCACGTGGGGCGGACCGGGCGGCGCGATGGTTCGGGGTGGGCTGTACGCCGTGTAGCCCGTGCGGCTCGGTGGCCCGTGTGGGCGTGGGCAGGGCGGCGTGCTGGCCCGTGCGGCGCGGGACGGTGCGGCGGTGGCCAAGTGTTGGACGATCCGTCGCGGCGCCCCGTGCGGCACGGTGAGGTCGAGGCGGCGCGGTGACTCATGTGGGTGGACCGGGCTGCGCGATGGCTTGTGCGGCGTGGGTGACGCCGTGGTGGTCAGCTGCTGCTCGGCGCGGCACGACGCCCAAACGGTGCTGATGCGGTGGTGCGATCGCCACCCCCGAATCCGCTGGGCGGCCTGGTGACCCGTGAGGGATGGGCCGGTCGGCGTGATGGTGCAGGGTTGGCCGCGCGGCGTGCTGGCCCGTGCGGGACAGGCCGGCCGTGATGGTGCGAGGTGGGCTGTGCGGCATGCTCGCCCGTTCGGCGTGGGCCAGCGCTGTACGTGGGCCAGCGCTGTAGTGGTCAGGTCTTGGACTTCGCGGTGGCGCCCGTGCGGTGCTGGTGTGACGGTGCGATCTTCGCCCCGAAGCGCCGAGCGGCGCGGTGACCCATGCGGGCGGGCCGGGCGGATTGCCGGCCCGTGCGGCGTGGGCCAGCGCCGTGGCGGTCAGGTGCCGAACGATCCGGCACAGCGCCCCGTGCGGCGCAGTGACCCCATGCGGGGTTGACCGGACGGCGTGATGGCTCGTGCGGGTGGACCGGGCGAATTATGTGGTGCAGGGCGTGCTGTCCGGCGTGATGTCCATGTCGGATGGGTTCGCCGTGTTGGTGCGGGCCGGCCTGTGCGGCGTGCTGCCCCGTGCGGTGTAGGCCGCTGACGTGTCCCATGCCGGCTGGTGCGCCGACCGTGACGGTGCCGGACGGCCCGGCCAACGCGATGACCAAAGAACGCGGACAGGGTGGCGGCGTGGGGGTTCGATCGGGCGGGAGGGGGTGTTCCGGCGGGCGGGCGCCCAGAGCGGGGCGATGCGAAGCAAGCCCCGCCCCCGCGATGCGCAGCGAGCGGTGCGACGCGAAGCGGAGCATTGGGGGTGTGGGGTGAGAATCCCCCACTGGGGAGCGGCGGCGCAGCCGCTGCGCGGGGGACGCGAAAGTCCACCAAACGGGAACGGGCCCACCCCGTGAACAGGGTGGACCCATTGGACTGTAGCCCCGACCGGATTCGAACCGGCGCTACCGCCTTGAGAGCGCGGTGACGTCCGCTCTTCGACGTAGAGATCATGGCGTGTAGGCCCTGCCAGCAGGACAGTGATTCACCAACCAGCGCCAGCTTGTGGCAGGCGTTGTCAGCGGTTTCGCTGACTGAACGCTGACTGGTACGGACCTGAATTGCCGCGATGGCTCGCTCCGAACGCCATGACGGCCGTGCTCGGCGGCGATCTACGGGACGACCGTAGGCCGTCATGTACCGCACACGAGCCAGCGAATCTTCCATCGCGCCGCCTCGGCGAACGACTCGAGCTCCTGCAGGTCTAGCATCCAATAATCGCCGCCGTCCGTGGGCTTCTCCAAGTGATTTACCAGGAGAATGTAGTACCCGCCGGTCACGTCAGTATCGTCGTGGAACTTGACGTAATATCCTTCATGCAGGCCGCTCTCGATGAGTCCATCTTGTTGAAATCGAATTTCCAGCATCAAGGCTCCGTCAATGGAACATGATTGTTGGCAAGATACTTTTCGGCGTCATCGAATATGTCGAAGTGCGCGTACGGCACATTCGGCCAGTGCTTCCCGGCGAGAGAATCGGGGTCGATACGGAACCCGCGAAGGCCGTCCTCGCTGCGGAAAATTCCGCGTCCCTTGTTGACATCTCCCGTGCCGGCGCCGAGCATGCCGCCCCAGGAGAAGTTGCCCTTGCCCTCGACCTTCGCCTTGATGGCGTAGGTGACCATGTTGCCGAGAGCGCCGCAGACGCCGGTGATGCCGACTGCCGTTGCGGACGAAACTAAGCGAGGGTGGTTCAAGGCGGGCGTGATTCGCTTCTGGGAGTTTCTTAATGCTGGCGCAACGGGCGTTCGCGCACTAACCGCAGCGATCAGTGATGTTGTTGCCTTGATCGACGGTATCGACAATCTCGGGTCCTATTTGTTAATCTCAACCAGCAATGGTGCGAAGCTGGTCGAGATATTCGACAACGCGTGGGTCATTGGAAAATCGCTGATTCAATTCAGCCGCAAGCTCACGCGAATGCATAACCAAAGACGGCAAGGATTTCCGGTCGAGGGTCAGCGCTGTCCGCCCGGCGGTTAGCGCTGCCTCCAGTTCGCTGTGACGTGCAGCGACAATTCCGAGCGTGATGTGCGCCTCCGCCACCCTCATTGGCCGACGCACAACACCATCCGGTGTGGTGCCCGTACGAATGACTTCCTCTGCATAGGTCGCGGCGAGACGGTCCTCCCCGACATGGCGGTAGCAGTCCATTGTGTAAAAGTCCCACTTTGACGGATCGATGACGAAGTGGTTGCCGGGGTTGTCGGGATACGGCAGTGCTTCGAGGACCGCGCGGCCGTTGTCGAGCGCGACCTCGACCTGGCGGCGGTCGCCGATGCGTGCCCATGCCTTCGCTTGATGCGCCCAGAGCTGCACGGTGACGCTGTGCCCCGGGCCGACCGTTTCCAGACCCGCGCGCGCAGCCGCAATCGCGGCCTGATAGTTGCCCTCTGTCAGCGAATACCAGCTGCGCATCTCGTGCGCCCAGCCCACGACGTCGCTATTGCCGGACTCCTTACCGAGGGTGAGAGCCGCACGGCGGGTGGCCTCGGCGGCGGCCTTGCGGCCCATGTCGTACTCGACGCAGCCGACCAGGCGCGCGACCTGGCCCGCCAGCGAGAGCACCTCGCGGTGCTGTTCAAGGGACAGCCTGCCGTCGTGGAGCGCGATCAGCCGGTTGAGCCATCGCTGGCCCTCCTCGACCAGAGCGGCAGGCTCCATGTGCGAGTAGTCGTTGTTCAGCTGCTCGACGGCGACGTGCATGCCTTCGAGCACCGCGGGAGAGACGTCAGAGGCGCGCAGCCTGGAGATGAGTTCGAGGGTGTCCATGCCCGTGTTTCCGAGCACCGCCGGGTGCTCAGGGCGGGGCGCCGGGAACATGGCGGCGGTCACCGTCCCGAACGTCTCGGCGAGCAGCGGCTTGTAGAAGGCGTCGGGCTCTGTGTTGCCGGCCTCCCAACGCTTCCAGTTGCGCAGAAGGCTGACCGTCTCGGCCAGGTGGACGTCCTCACCGGCGTGGGCGCGCAGCGCCTCGACCGCTTGCAGCTGCGACCACCCCGCGCGGCGCGCTCCGCACGGAGCCGGCGGGCCCGCGTGGGGAGATCGGACGCATCGCCGTCCTTCAAGGCCATGCATCGAGTATCCGCCTGCCCTGCGACATGAACCGGTGACAACCCTTTGTCCCAGCGATGACACCTGGCAGGACAGCTGGCCGATCGACCACTGTGCGTTCAGTCGCCCGAACGCCGTGGAGGTGGGCAGATGAAGTCGACTGACCCGGAACGCTGGGGCCCGACGGGGCTCGACGTGCCGTTCGACGACCGAGCTGGTTGCGGCGTGATCCTCGAGCGTCTGCTGCGCGGAGAACGGTCCCTGATCGGCATCACGTTCGTGACCCGGTTCGGGCCAGAGCCGGCCCACGACCTCACCCTTGAGCAGGCCGCACTACTGGCGACCCAGATCACCGATGCCATTCAAGAGGCCCGCCAGTTCGCTCGCGGTTGAAGGCCGCTTGGCGTTTGCGGTCAGATGCGCCTCTTGTAGATGATCCAGGTGATGCCGGCGGTGTCACAGGCCGGTGCGTCCGGCAGCCGCTTGTTGTGAAAGGACTCGACGTGCCCGCGGAGTTTGAGGCGAAGGTGCTCGACATCGACCCGGCCGCGATGGCGGACCTGATTCTCTCCAGAGGTGGCAGCCAGGTCAGCCTTCCGACCCTCCAGCGTCGCTACGTCTACGACATCGTCGCGGGTGACGAGAGCAAGTGGATCCGGCTGCGCGACAACGGCACGAAGACCACCCTGGCCGTCAAGGAGATCTCCCACGACGGCATCGACGGCACGTACGAGGTCGAGGTCACCGTGGACGACCTCGACGCCGCCAACGAGCTCCTGGGCTTCCTAGGCTTCCGCCCGAAGTCCTACCAGGAGAACCGCCGGACGAGCTTCACCCTCGAAGGCGCCCGGCTGGAGATCGACGAGTGGCCCATGATCCCGCCGTACCTGGAGATCGAGGCCGACTCACCGGAGGAGGTGCGCCGCGTCGCCGCCCTCCTGGGGTACGCGGCGTCGCAGCTCACGAGCGAGAACACCACGAAGGTCTACAAGCGGTATGGCGTCGACCTCGGCGCAGCGTGGGGTCAGGTGAGCCAGGTGTAGACGTTCCAGGTGATGCCGGCGGTGGCGGCCAGGGTCAGGGCGGCCAGGTAGGTCAGGACCAGGCGGGTGTCGCGCAGGACGCACTTGGAGCGGGTCAGGCCCTGGCGGCGGGCGCGGAGGTAGCCGAAGAAGCCGAGCAGGGCGAAGCCGAGCAGCGCGACCGGGCCCAGGAGCCACGCGAGGGCGGCGATCGTCGCGTAGACGCAGAGGCGCAGCGGATCGTAGGGCTGCGCGGGCGGGGTCGTCACAGCGCCCTGGGCAGGCGTTGGGCGGAGAGGGCAGGCCAGGCCTGGACGGCGCAGAACGGGGCGCACTGGTGGGCCGGGGAGCCGTCAGCGGCGGCGGCGACGGTGGCGACGTGCACGCAGCACTGCAGGAGGCGCTCCTCGATCATCGTGTGCATGTCCATGAAGGGCTTGACCGTGATGCGTTTGACGCGTTCGCCGAGCATCTTGCGCAGGCGGTTGCGGCCGCCGGGCAGGGACGAGGAGACCAGCGTGGTGAGGGTCGAGATGCCGAGGTCGCAGTTCTCGCAGATGTCGCGCCAGAGCGAGCCGACGTCGGGGTGGGACAGCGAGGACTGCTCGGACAGCAGGCCCAGCAGCGAGTCCTTGACGGCGGTCCGCAGCGCCAGCGGGAGCTGGACGTCGGCGATGCGGTTGGCGACGAGGTCCGGGGAGAGGTCCAGGAACGTCAGGAGGCGGTCGTGGCCGATGAGCTTGGTCATCGACTGCCACTCCCCCGCGTCGTCGCGCAGCAGGTACCCCACGGAGCAGCAGTGCGGGTGCGAGCAGGGCAGGGCGGTCAGGTCGCGCCAGGTGACCTGGTCGCCGGTCTGCGGGCCGAGGCGGGCCAGGACGCCGGTGTGGGTGAGACGGTCGAGGGGGTCGATCGCACCCGAACGACCGGACCCGAACTGCGGCTGCAGGGAGACGCCGCCGACGTACGGGGTGTCGAGCGCGCGCTTCACGACGGCGCCGATCTCGTCGTCGTTGACGCCGAGGGCGCACGTCATGGTGAGGGTGGTGAAGATGCCACGGGAGGAGAGCCGGTCGACCGCCTGGTCCTTGAGGCGGCGCAGGTCGGCGCCGCGGTGGTGGCGGGCGGCGCGCTCGGAGACGCCGTCGTACTGGAGATAGACCTCGACCCGCTCGCGGTGCTCGGTGAGCAGGTCCAGCAGCGCGTCGTCGCGGGCGATCTTCACGCCGTTGGAGTTGATGAGGATCCGCACGACGTTGCGGGCGGACACCTCCCGCAGCAGCTCGGCCAGCTGCGGGTACAGCGTGGGCTCGCCGCCGGACAGCATGAGCACGTCGATGCGCCCGTTTTCCCGGGACAGCTTCGTGTCGACGCTGGCCAGGACCTCGGCGAGCGGCACGACGCCCTCGATCGCCGGGGAGGAGTCGGTGAAGCAGGTGGGGCAGCGCAGGTTGCAGCTGTCGGTGAGGTCGGCGAGCAGGATGCAGGTGTGCTGGGTCTGCATCTCCGGCAGGCCGGCGAGGTACGCCGACGGCACTGGCGCGAAGTTCCCGGCGAGGTCCGGCACGTGCGACTTCGTCGGGGCGGTCCACTGCTCCAGGTACCGGAGGATCTCCGGCGACTCGTCGTACAGCGTGCGGACGAGACCGTGCGAGGGGCAGCCGCGCTCCAGCCAGATCCGGCCGTCGCGCTCGGCGAGCCAGCCCGACAGCCGCTGCACCGTCTCCAGTGGACGGTCGGGGCGCTCGTCGTGGCACTGCGGGCAGAAGGCGTTGACGTACCGGTGGATCCGGTCCCCCCGAAGCTGCATGCCGGCGCTCATGCTGTCCCCGAGTTCGCGGAGACGATGGCGAGGCAGACGCCGATCCCCGCGATGGGGAAGACGATGACGCTGACCGCCCAGCCGATGAGGATGCCGATGCCGAGGCCCCGGTCGCGGCGCACGATCCAGACGATGCCGACCACCAGGCACGCGACGAACAGCACCACCTGCAGCAGCATCTCCAGGTAGACGCCGAGCAGCGCGTTCTGGCTGTTGTCCGACGCGCCGAAGGCGATCGTCACGACCACGCCGATGATGATGACGAGGACCTGCGCGGCGGCGGCGATGCCGAGCCCCGCGGCGACCTTCCTGCCGCGGATCGGGCGTTCCCCGTCCGGTGGCGGCGTCGGCACCGTCCAGTTCGGATTCATGCGGCCACCGTTTCCTTCTGTCGCACCAGATCCTTGATGATGCCCGCCACGATGAGCGGCAGGCAGGCCAGGAGGAACAGCTGCGGCCGGGTCAGGCCGGCCCACACCACCTCGTTGCCCCGCACGAACTCCACCATGAAACGGAACGCGGCGTAAGCGGCCAGATAGATTTTGAACAGCGCGCCCGGCGCGGTCACCTTCCGGCGCAGCGCGAGCAGCGCGCCGAACGCGACGGCGTGGAAGAGGATCTCGTACGCGAAGGACGGGTGCAGCGGCACGCCGGCGGGCGTGTGCATCGCCTCGGCCTGCGCCGCGTCGAGCGTGATGCCCCACGGCAGGCCGGTCGGGGTGCCGGGCGGCTCGGCGAGCAGGCAGCCGACGCGGCCGACCGCCATCCCGGCCGCGACGGCGGGGGCGAAGAGGTCGCCGGTCCGCCACGGGTAGCCGGACACCTTCTTGGCCACGATCGCGCCGACGTACGCGCCGACGAGGCCGGACAGGATGCTGCGGTTGCCGTACGCCCACTGCTCCAGCAGCGACGCGTTGTCCCGCGGGTCGAGGTGCTGCGCCCATGTGCCGAGCCGGGCGAAGAGCGCGCCGCCGACGAGGGCGCCGGCCAGCACGTACCAGAGCCGGTCGTCCTGCGCCCGGCGGCGGCGGACCTCCCACAGGAAGACCAGCGCCGCGACCGCGATGCCGGCCGCCACGCACACGTCGTGGGTCAGGATCGCGACCGGGCCGAGCCGCACGATGACCGGATACACCTGCGCAGCGTAGTAGGCCGCCGGCGGGTTCTGTGAAGATTCTCAGCAGGGACCGGGCCGGCTGGCGCGCCTCGCCTACCCTGGCGGAATGGTCAGCACCGAGGAGTTCGCGCCCGCCGCCGAGATCTCCCGGCGGCGGCGGCCGTGGCTGACCGTGCTGCTGTGGCTGCTCATCGCGCCCTTCGCGGCGTGGGCGACGGCACGGGTGTTCGGCCTGGAAAGTGGCTTCCCGACGGTCCAGCTGATCGCGTTCACCCCTTATGTCGCGGTTGTTTCGCTGGTACCGCTGGCGATCGCCCTGCTGACGAAGCGGATCTGGCCGGCGGTCGCGGCGGCGGTGGTGACCGTCGCGTTCGCGGCGTGCGTGCTGCCCCGCTGGATCTCCGACGGCGACGCGGGCACGACCGAGGGGCCGACGCTGCGGGTCATGAGCGTCAACATGCTCATCGGCCGCGCCGACCCCGACCGCATCGTCGGCCTCGTGCGCGCGGGCTCCGTCGACCTGCTCGCCGTGCAGGAGTACACCGACGAGGCGCGCACCGCGCTGCGCCGGGCCGGCCTGGAGCAGCTGCTGCCCAACGCGGTGTCCTACCCGCGCCCCGGCGTGAGCGGCTCGGCCGTCTACAGCCGCTTCCCGCTCACCGACAAGGGATACCGGCGGTTCACGTCCGACTTCGGTCAGGCGCAGGCGGGTGTACGGGTCCCGGGCGCCCTCGAGCTGCACGTCGAGTCGGTGCACCCGTGCGCCCCGTCGGACGGCTCCCGGGACTCCTGCTGGGTGTCGGATCTGGCCGCGCAGCCGGCCGCGACACCGACGGGACCGGTCAACCTGCTCATCGGCGACTTCAACGCGACGCTCGACCACGAGGCGTTCCGCGATGTGCTCGAGAAGGGCTACCACGACGCCGCGGACGTCGTCGGCGCCGGGCTCGACACGTCGTGGCCCTACGACGATCGGTGGTTCATCCCGGGCGTGACGCTCGACCACGTGCTGACCGATGAGCGCGTCGGGGTGCGGAAGGTCGTGATCCACAAGATCGCGGGGACCGACCACAAGGCCGTCTTCGCCGAGCTGGTGCTCCCAAAGGCCGACGCCTGACCTGTCCGATCATGCCGAATGGCGCCCGAAAGATCACTCGCGCGTACCTCCGGCTATACGCGGTTCGTTGGCCGGGAGTACCTTCACGTACGGATCGGGCGGAACGCCCCGACAGAACCACGTTGGAGCAGATGGGTGACACGAACCTTCCGCGGCATCGCGCTCGCCGTCATTGCGCCGGTTGTGCTGACGAGCGTCCTTGCGGGCTGCTCGGACAAGAAGGATGACTCGGGCGAGTCACCGTCCGCCGACCGTCCGACGGTAGAGGTGACCGCACAGCCGCAGGACCAACAGACCGCGCAGGTCACGGCGGAGCAGGTGTTCGAAAACCTGTCATCCGGCGACTGGGCCGGAGCCTGGGAGCTCTGGACCGACACCGCGCAGTCGGCCATCAACAAGGACGCCTACGTCGACCTGGTCTCGACCTGCACCGGGCTGCAGGGCGACTACCTGGTCACCGGCGTGACACCGGTCGACGAGTCCACCGCCACGGTCAAGTGGACGCGGACGCCGGCGAGCGGGGCCGCGGCGAGCGGCACCAACACCATCAAGTATCAGAACGGCCAGTGGAAGTTCGAGCCGGACGCAGCATCACTGACCGCCTTCCGGCAGAACAAGTGCCCGTGACGGGTGGGGCCGCTGACGGCCCCACCCTTCGGGTCAGCTACACCCGCACCTGGCGGGACAGGCCGTAGCTCAGGGCGTCGACCAGCGCGGTCCAGCTCGCCTCCACGACGTTCTCGTGGACGCCGACGGTCGTCCAGTCCTCCCCCGTCGAGCGTGTCTCGACCAGCACCCGCGTGACGGCACCCGTGCCGTGGCTGCCCTCGAGGATGCGGACCTTGTAGTCGGCCAGCTCGAAGCGCGACAGCTCGGGGTAGTGCCGGGTCAGCGCCACCCGCAGCGCCTCGTCGAGGGCGTTGACCGGGCCGTTGCCCTCCGCCGTCGCGATGATCCGCTCACCCCGGACGCGGACCTTCACCGTCGCCTCCGACACCACGGCGCCGTCCTCGCGGTGCTCGACGATGACGCGGTACGACTCCAGCGCGAACGGCTTCGGCACCGCACCGTCGGCGAGCTCGGCGCGGGCCAGCAGCTCGAACGACGCGTCGGCGGCCTCGAACGACCAGCCCCGCGCCTCCAGGTCCTTCACGCGGGTCGTGACCCGCGACAGCGCCTCCGGATGACCGGACAGGTCGACGCCGAGCTCGCGTGCCTTGAGCTCGATGCTGGCCCGTCCGGCCATCTCGGTGACAAGGATCCGCATGTCATTGCCCACGACGACCGGGTCGATGTGGTTGTAGAGCACGGGATCCACTTTGATCGCGCTCGCGTGCAGGCCCGCCTTGTGAGCGAACGCTGACGACCCGACATAAGCCTGGTGGGTGTCGGGTGCGATGTTTGCGATCTCTGCGATGGCGTGCGAGACGCGCACCATCTGCTCGACGCACCCGTCCGGTAGGACCGGCATGCCGAGCTTCAGCTGGAGGTTGCCGACGACGGCGAAGAGGTCGGCGTTGCCGGGCCGCTCGCCGTAGCCGTTCGCGGTGCACTGGAAGTGCGGGACGCCCGCCTCGACGGCGGCGACCGTGTTGGCGACCGCGCACGAGGTGTCGTTCTGGCAGTGGATGCCGAGCCGGTCGACCGCCTCGGCCTCGGAGATCCCGAGCGCGACCGAGAGCCTGCCCTTGACCTCGCCGATCGCCCTGGTGATCAGCGACGGCAGCATCCCGCCGTTCGTGTCGCACATGACCGCCTTCTCCGCGCCGGCGGCGAGCGCGGTCGCGGCGACCTTCGCGGTGTACTCCGGGTCGAAGGTGTACCCGTCGAAGAAGTGCTCCAGGTCCAGGAACACCCGCCGCCCCTCGGCCACCAGGTACGCGACGGTGTCGTGGACCATCGCCAGGTTCTCTTCCGCCGTGGTGCGCAGGGCCCGCTCCACGTGCCGCAGGTCGGACTTGGCGACCAGGGTCACGGCCGGCGTCTCCGCGTCGAGCAGCGCCCGCACCTGCTGGTCGTCCTGCACCCGGACGCCGGCCTTGCGGGTGGCCCCGAACGCGACGAACACCGCGTGCTTGAGGTCCAGCTCGGTCCTGGCTCTCCGGAAGAACTCCGTGTCCTTCGGCATCGCTCCCGGCCAGCCGCCCTCGATGAACCCGACGCCGAACTCGTCGAGCAGCCGGGCGACCGCCAGCTTGTCGACGACTGAGTAGCTGATCGCCTCGCGCTGGGCCCCGTCGCGCAGCGTGGTGTCGTACACCTGCATGGTCTTCTCCTGGCTTTGGGCTTGGGGATCTGGCTTCTGGGCGGCTCTGGGCGGCCCTGGCGGCTACCGGCGGGTGGACCAACAAAAAGACCCCTCGCGAATGCGAGAGGTCTGCGCGGCCAGCGAGGGGATGCTGGTCGCGCTAAGGGCCAATAATGAGCCGAGTCACGTTGGGTAGCTTGCCACGACCGCGCGATCCGTGGCATGTGATTCCGAATTCTGAGAACCCAGGTGATCTGCTTCACGATTCACCCTGTTCGTCATGTCCCCGTAACGAGCGTCGGTCAAGGTTGGAGCCAGTCAAGCGAACGCACCAAGGAGGTTCCCGTGCTCACCGTTGGTGAGGCCCGTCCGGGTAGGCCGTCGGTCTGATGTCGATCGAGGCACTGAAGGCCGCGCTGCCGTCGTATGCGAAGGACGTCGAGCTGAACCTCGACGCCGCCCTCGCCGGCACGCTGCTCACCAAGCAGCAGCTGTGGGGCACCGCGCTCTCCTGCGCGATGACCACACGGAGCGCCTTCGTGTTCCGCTCGATCCTCGCCGAGGCCGGGAATCATCTGAAGCCTGAGGCTGTTGAAGCAGCCAAGGCGGTCGCCGCGCGCATGGCCGTCCACAACGTATATTTCCGCGCCAAGCACCTCATCGGTGACGAGGCGTACCAGCACCTGCCGGCGCGGTTGCGCCGCCAGGTGACCACCTGGCCCGGCGTCGGCACGGTCGACACCGAGCTGTGGTCCATAGCAGTATCCGCGATCACCGGGTGCGGGGTGTGCCTGGAATCGCACGAAAGATCACTTCGCGGTGCAGGGGTGTCCCGCGAAGTGGTCGACGAGGGTCTGCGCGTCGCCGCGGTAGTTCACGCGTTGGCCGTGACCCTCGATGCAGAGGCAGCTTCCGTCTAGGGGCTTTCCTCTTGTACGGGTGTCGGAGTGGCGGCTCCGGCACCCGTACTCTGCATTCCGCCCAGGTTCGCCCCAGGCAACCAGCCACACAGCTCCGGCGACCACGCTGAGCGCACTGATCGCACATCAATGACAGCAGGTGCGGCGTCGCCGGTCGGTGTGATGTGGGTCGGTTGTGAACGCCAACGACGGTGTGGAAGCACCGAACGACGCCCCAACAACGCAGGACCCTGCGAGAACGGCGGCCGGGAAGCATCACCGCGACCACGGCACCGACGTTGACTGCAAGAGCCGATCATCACCATGATCGAAGGACGACCCACGCCGCCCGGACAGCCACCACGCGACTTCGATCACGGCGACCACGGCCACGATCGCCCCGCGGGGTACCAGGACCACACGCGCGAGTCGGCAATCAGAGTGGGACAGCACTGGTTGCGAACCCGCACGCGGACAGCAACCACCGCGTCCCCCACCGTGAGAGCGCCCCCGATGGCATCGAACCTATCGCCGAGGTATGACACTTTTCGGGTTGTTGTGGGCTGCCGGTTCGGGTGGGGTTTTGGTCGGGCCGTGGGGTGTTTGTCCTGGTCGGACCCGGTAGCGCAAGGGGACGGTGTCGCCCGGTCGTGCAAGTTGCGCACAGCGTGTCTGCGCCGGGGCGGGATCGGCGGTTACCGTTTCGGCAGCAGTCGCCGGAACGCGGGCCGGCGGCGGTGGGACATGGAGCCTGGGGGCGACAGAAAATGATCGACGAGGGTGTTCCGCCGGGGTCCGGTGGCGAGGCGGGGGGTGAGCCGCCGCTCGAGCCTCCGTTCGGCTGCGCTGATCCGATGCTGTGGCGCGTCGCGCGGGCGCTGCACGACGCGCACAAGCCGCGGACCGACAACTTCTGCGAATGCAAGGCGTTCTGGCCGTGCCCGGACGCGCAGCTCGCCGAGGAGGCGTTGCTGCTGGCGTACGAGCGGCCGACCCCACGCGGCGTCCGCCCCAGCTACGGGCGGACGTCCAACCTGGGCCGCTGGTCAGCGTGACGAAGCTCGGCCGGCAAGCCCAAGAGCGCCTGACAGAAGCCCGACAGTACGAACGCCCGTAACACGCGGGTGCTACAGGACGCGGTGCACCCAGCCGTGCGGGTCCGCGGCGGTGCCGCGCTGGATGCCGACCAGGCTCTCCCGCAGGTCCATCGTGACCTTGCCCGCGGTGCCGTCGGCGATCGTGAACTCGCCGTCGCGGTCACGCACGACGCCGATCGGGGTGATGACGGCGGCGGTCCCGCAGGCGAAGGCCTCCCGCAGGCGGCCGCTGCGCGCGTCGGCCTGCCACTGCTCATACGAGTACGGCTCCTCGCGGACGGTCATGCCCTGATCGGCGGCGAGCCGCAGCACGGACTCGCGGGTGATGCCGGGCAGGATCGTGCCGGTCAGCGGCGGCGTGAGCAGGCTGCCGTCGTCGAAGACATAGAAGACGTTCATGCCGCCGAGCTCGTCGACGTAGTGCTGCTCGACGGCGTCGAGGAAGACGACCTGGTCGCAGCCGTGCTCGATGGCCTCCGCCTGGGCGACGAGGCTGGCGGCGTAGTTGCCGCCGCACTTGGCCGCGCCGGTGCCGCCCGGGGCGGCGCGCGTGTAGTCGCGGGAGACCCAGACGCTGACGGGCTTGACGCCGCCCTTGAAGTAGCTGCCGACCGGGGAGGCGATGACCAGGAACAGGTACTCGGAGGAGGGCTTGACGCCGAGGAAGACCTCGCTCGCGTACTGGAACGGACGCAGGTAGAGGCTGCCCTCGGGGTCGGAGGGGACCCAGTCGCGGTCGACCCGGATCAGCTCGCTGAGCGCGTCCAGGAACAGCTGCTGCGGCACGGGCGCCATGGCCATGCGGGCCGCCGACTGCTGGAAGCGGTCGGCGTTGGCGTCGGGGCGGAAGAGCGTGACGCCGCCGTCGGCCGCGCGGTAGGCCTTCAGCCCCTCGAAGATCTCCTGCGCGTAGTGCAGGACGGCGGTCGCCGGGTCCATGGGGATCGGCGCGCGGGCCTCGACGCGGGCGTCATACCAGCCCTTGCCCTCGGCATAGCGCACCGTGACCATGTGGTCGGTGAAGATCCGCCCGAAGCCGGGGTTGGTGAGCAGCGCGGACCGCTCCGCGGCGCTGACCGGCGCCGGGTTGGGACGGATCTCGAAGTCGAGCGTTTCCCCGCCGTTCATGGCGTGCCTCCAGTTGCGCGTCGTGTCTGCAACTTACCCCGAACGGTCGTTCAACTGCACGGAGGGTCAGGCGACCGCGGCGGCCAGCCGGTCGCCGATCGCGTCCGTGGACAGCGCCGAGCCGGGCGTCCGGGCGGCGACCTCGGCGCCGACCGCGGACGTGACCTTGGCGGCCGCGTCGGGGTGGCCGAGGTGGTCCAGCAGCAGCGCCGTGGACAGCACGGCGGCGGACGGGTCGGCGATGCCCTTGCCGGCGATGTCCGGCGCGGAGCCGTGGACCGGCTCGAACATCGACGGGAAGGCGCGCTCGGGGTTGATCGAGCCGCTGGCCGCGAGGCCGATACCGCCCGTGACGGCGGCCGCGATGTCGGTGAGGATGTCGCCGAAGAGGTTGTCGGTGACGACGACGTCGTAGCGCTGCGGGTTGCTCACCAGGAACATGGCGGCGGCGTCGACGTGCTGGTACTCGGTCTCGATGTCCGGGAACTCGGCCTTCACCGCGTTGAACGTGCGGGCCCACAGGCCGCCGGCGTGGGTGAGCACGTTGGTCTTGTGCACCAGGGTCACCTTGCGCCGCTCACGCTTCGCGGCCCGGGCGAACGCGTCGCGGATGACCCGCTCGACGCCGTGGCGGGTGTTGAGGCTCTCCTCGGTGGCGACCTCGGCGGGCGTGCCCGGGTGCAGGTTGCCGCCGGCCCCGACGTACAGGCCCTCGGTGCCCTCGCGGACGACCACGAGGTCGATCTCGCCGGGCTTCACGCCGGCGAGCGGGCTGGTGGTGCCGGGCCACAGGCGCGACGGGCGCAGGTTCACGTACTGGTCGAAGTCGAACCGCAGCTTCAGCAGCAGGCCGCGCTCCAGCACGCCCGGCGGGACGGTCGGGTCGCCGACGGCGCCGAGCAGGATGGCGTCGTGGCCGCGCAGCTCCTCCAGGACGCTGTCGGGCAGCACCTCGCCGGTGCGGTGGTAGCGGGCGGCGCCGAGGTCATAGTCGGTCGTCTCGACGTCCGGAAGGATGACCCGCAGGACCTTGAGCGCCTGCGCCACCACTTCGGTCCCGATGCCGTCCCCGGCCACGACCGCGATCTTCGCCACCACTGTGCCCCTTTCCTCGGACCTGCCCACGGTACGCGCTTGTCCTAGAGCGTGGACGCGCATCTCAAACAATGGACAGCGGATGAAATAAGACGGGGGCAGGGAGAGCCGCCACTCTCCCCGCCCCCTAGGAGGAACGTCTTACTCGCCCGACAGGTCGACCGTGCTCGCCGCCGTGGCGCCGATGGCCTGCTGGGCCTCGTTGAGCAGGTCCGCGTGCACGGACTGGTCGACGGTCAGCGTCATCAGCGCCTCGCCGCCGGCTTCGCGCCGGGCGACCTGCATCGCCGCGATGTTGACCCCCGCAGTCCCCAGTATCGACCCCACCAATCCGACGACGCCGGGGCGGTCGGCATATCGGAAGAACAGCAGCACGCCCTCCGCGGCGAGCTCGAGGCTGAAGCCGTCGATCTCCGTCAGCTTCAGGGCCTCTCGCGGTCCCGCGACATACGTGCCGGACACGGAGGCTACCCTGCCGTCGGGCAGTACACCGCGCACGGTCACCAGGTTGGTCTGATCGGCGGACTCGGTGAACACCGCGAGGGCCACCTCGACCCCCCGATCGGCCGCCAGATGCGGTGCGTTCACATAGGTGACCTGCTCTGCGACGACGCTGCTGAACAGGCCTTTCGTCGCGGCGAGCTTCAGCACCGACACGTCGTGATGTGCCACCTCGCCGTGCACCTCGACGGTGACGGCCGAGGCGATCCCGCCGGCGACCGCGGTGAAGGCCCGGCCGAGCTTCTCCGCGAGCGGCAGCAGCGGCCGCACCTCCTCGGCGACGACGCCGCCGACCTGGACGTTGACCGCGTCGGGGACGAACTCGCCGTCGAGCGCCAGCTTGACGCTGCGGGCGACGGCCAGCCCGGCCTTGTCCTGCGCCTCGACCGTCGACGCGCCCAGGTGCGGGGTGGCGACCACGTTGTCGAACACGAACAGTGGCGAAGCGACGCATGGCTCCTTGGCGAAGACGTCGATGCCGGCGCCGGCGACCCGGCCGTCGGCGATCGCGTCGGCGAGGGCCTGCTCGTCGACGAGGCCGCCGCGGGCCGCGTTGATGATCCTCACACCCGGCTTGACGATGCCCAGCTCACGGGCGCCGATGAGGCCGACGGTCTCCGGGGTCTTCGGCAGGTGGATCGAGATGAAGTCGCTCTCGCGCAGCAGCTCGTCGAGGCCGAGCAGGCGCACGCCGAGGGCGGCCGCACGGGCCGGCTGGATGTAGGGGTCGTACGCGACGAGCCGGACCCCGAACGCCGCCATCCGCTGGGCGAACAGCACGCCGATGCGGCCGAGGCCGACGACGCCGACGACCTTGCCGGACAGCTCGACGCCGGTGTACTTGGACCGCTTCCACTCCCCCGCCTTCAGCGCGGCGGAGGCGGCGGCGGTGTTGCGGGCGACGGCGAGCAGCAGCGCGACGGCCTGCTCGGCGGCGGAGACGATGTTGGACGTCGGCGCGTTGACGACCATGACGCCGCGGGCGGTGGCGGCGGGGACGTCGACGTTGTCGAGGCCGACGCCGGCACGGGCGACGACCTTGAGCCTCGGCGCGGCGGCGACGGCCTCGGCGTCGACCTGGGTGGCGCTGCGCACGATGATCGCGCTGGCGTCGGCGAGTGACTTGAGCAGCGCCGGACGGTCGGTGCCGTCGATGTGACGGACCTCGTAGTCGTCGGCGAGCACCTCTAGGGCGGAAGGAGCGAGCTCCTCGGCGATCAGCACCACCGGGCGTTCAGGAGGGAGGGTCATACGGACCTCGACTCTCGGGCTTCGGCTGGCGTCGATGCGAGGCGCGCGGCACTGCACGCCACGCACTTGGAACGGCGACGGGACCGGGCGGGGCGGCCTCTTCCGCCGATGGTAGGCCCGGGGCCGCGACCGCCCGTCCCCGCGCGGACGTGAGCGCGATCACAGCTGCCCGTTCGGGTGACCGGCCGGCAACGACCCGACCTGCCCCTTCTGAACCTCTGGCGCACCCGAAGGGCCCGCTTGACTCTCCCGCCACTGGAGACCTGACGCTGGTCGTACCGACGCAGCAAAGGAGACGAAGATGGAGAATCCCTACGCGGAAGAGGCCGAGCAGCGGTGGGGCCAGACCGAGGCTTACCGGCAGTCGGCGGAGCGGACCGCGAAGTACACGCCGCAGGACTGGGAACGCATCAAGGCCGAGGCGGCCGCGAACACGGCGGCGTTCACCAGGGCGTTCGTCGACGGCGAGCCGGCGCAGGGGGAGCCGGCGATGGATCTGGCCGAGGCGCACCGGCAGCACATCAGCCGCTGGTTCTACGACTGCGGCAGCGAGCTCCACCGCGGCCTCGGCGACATGTACGTCGCGGACCCGCGCTTCACGGCGAACTACGACACGGACCACCCGGGCCTGGCGCAGTTCATCCGGGACGCGATCCACGCGAACGCGGCGCGCGCGTAACGAAGAAGGGGGGCCGAGGCCCCCCTTCTCAGATGTCAGGCCGTCTCGGTGATGGGCCGGTCGACCCAGCTCATCATCGAGCGCAGCTTCTGGCCGGTCTCCTCGATCGGGTGCGCCGCACCCTGCTCGCGGAGCTTGGTGAAGTTGGGGCGGCCGGCGTCGTCCTCGGCGATCCACTCGCGGGCGAACTCGCCCGACTGGATCTCGGCGAGGATCTTCTTCATCTCCTCCTTGGTCCGGGCGTCGACGACGCGCGGGCCGCGGGAGTAGTCGCCGTACTCGGCGGTGTCGGACACGCTGTAACGCATCCGGGCGATGCCGCCCTCGTACATGAGGTCCACGATCAGCTTGAGCTCGTGGAGGCACTCGAAGTAGGCGATCTCCGGGGCGTAGCCCGCCTCGGTGAGCACCTCGAAACCGGTCTGGACGAGCGCCGAGGCGCCGCCGCAGAGGACCGCCTGCTCGCCGAACAGGTCGGTCTCGGTCTCCTCCTTGAACGTGGTCTTGATGGCGCCGGCGCGGGTGCCGCCGATGCCGGCCGCGTACGCGAGGGCGAGGGCGAACGCGTTGCCGGTCGCGTCCTGCTCGACCGCGACGAGGCACGGCACGCCCTTGCCGTCCACGAACTGGCGACGGACCAGGTGGCCCGGGCCCTTCGGGGCGACCATCGCGACGTCGACGTCGGCGGGGGGCGTGATGAACCCGTACCGGATGTTGAGACCGTGACCGAAGAACAGCGCCTTGCCGGCGGTCAAGTGCGGCTCGACCGACTCGGTGTAGAGGGAGCGCTGCGCGGTGTCGGGCGCCAGGATCATGATGACGTCCGCCTCGGCGGAGGCCTCGGCCGGCGAGAGGACCCGCAGGCCCTGCTCCTCCGCCTTCGCCCGGCTCTTGGAACCCTCCGGAAGGCCGACGCGGACGTCGACACCGGAGTCACGCAGGGACAGCGCGTGGGCGTGGCCCTGGCTGCCGTAACCGAGGACCGCGACCTTGCGGCCCTGGATCAACGACAGGTCGGCGTCGTCGTCGTAGAACACCTCGGCGGACATTGTGTTTCCTTTCAACATTTGTCAGGACGCGGCGCGCAGCGCCGGGCCCGTGGTGATGGAGCGGGAGCCACGGCCGATGGCCACGACGCCGGACTGGACCATTTCCTTGATACCGAACGGCTCCAGGTCCCGGAGCAGCGCGTCCAGTTTTTCCGACGTGCCGGTGGCCTCGATCGTGAGGGCGTCCGGCGAGACGTCGACCACGCGGGCCCGGAACAGGTTCACCGTCTCCAGGACCTGAGAGCGGACCGGCCGCTCGGCGCGCACCTTCACCAGCAGCAGCTCGCGCTGGACGCTGGCGTTGCCGTCGAGCTCGACGATCTTCAGGACCTGCACCAGCTTGTTGAGCTGCTTGGTCACCTGCTCGAGCGGGCTGTCCTCGGCGTTGACGACGATCGTCATCCGGGAGACCTCGGGGTGCTCGGTCTCACCGACCGCGAGGGAGTCGATGTTGAAGCCACGGCGGGCG
This sequence comes from Dactylosporangium maewongense, assembly GCF_039531485.1. Classification (NCBI taxonomy): domain Bacteria; kingdom Bacillati; phylum Actinomycetota; class Actinomycetes; order Micromonosporales; family Micromonosporaceae; genus Dactylosporangium; species Dactylosporangium maewongense. Next base: position 241,034 of record NZ_BAAAQD010000018.1, read on the forward strand.
AACAGGCCGGCGACCCTCGCGAGGATGCCCGGCTTGTTCTCCACCAGGACTGACAGGGTGTGGGTGGTCATCTCAGACGTCGTCCTTATCGAACTTGGGCGCGACCCCGCGGGCGAACATGATCTCGTCGTTGCTGGTGCCGGCGGCGACCATCGGCCACACCATGGCGTCCTTGCCGACGACGAAGTCGATGACGACCGGCTGGTCGGTGACCTTCATCGCCGCCTCGATCGTGGCGTCGACGTCCTGCTTGCTCTCGCAGCGCAGGCCGACGCAGCCGAGCGCGTCGGCGAGCTTCACGAAGTCGGGGATGCGGTGCTTGTGGGTGCCCAGCTCGGTGTTGGAGTACCGCTGGTCGTAGAAGAGCGTCTGCCACTGCCGGACCATGCCGAGGTTGCCGTTGTTGATGACGGCGACCTTGATCGGGATGCCTTCCAGGGCACAGGTGGCGAGTTCCTGGTTGGTCATCTGGAAGCAGCCGTCGCCGTCGATCGCCCAGACGACCTTGTCGGGCCGGCCGACCTTGGCGCCCATCGCGGCGGGCACCGCGTAGCCCATCGTGCCGAGACCGCCGGAGTTGAGCCAGGTCGCCGGGTGTTCGTACTTCACGAACTGCGCGGCCCACATCTGGTGCTGGCCGACCCCGGCGGTGTAGATCGCCTCGGGACCGACGATCGCGCCGATGCGTTCGATGACGTACTGCGGGGCAAGGGTGCCGTCGGACGGCTCCTCGTATCCGAGGGGATACCGGCCGCGGATGTCGTCCAGCGTCGCCCACCAGTCGGTGAGCGCGACCTTGTGCCCCGCGGTGTGCTCGGCGGTGACGGCGCCGATCAGCTCCTCGATGACGTGCTTGGCGTCGCCGACGATCGGCACGTCCGCCACCCGGTTCTTGCCGATCTCGGCGGGGTCGATGTCGGCGTGGATGATCAGCGCGTTCGGCGCGAACGTGCTCAGGTCGCCGGTGACCCGGTCGTCGAAACGGGCGCCGAGGGTGATCAGCAGGTCGGCCTTCTGCAGCGCGTAGACGGCGCCGACGCTGCCGTGCATGCCGGGCATGCCCAGGTGCTGCGGGTGCGAGTCGGGGAACGCGCCGCGGGCCATCAGCGTCGTGACGACCGGCGCGCCGGTCAGCTCGGCGAGCTTGCGCAGCACCTCCGACGCGTGCGCCTTGATGACGCCGCCGCCGACGTAGAGCACGGGCCGCTTCGCGGCGGCGATGAGCCGGGCCGCCTCGCGGATCTGCTTGCCGTGCGGGTGGAGCGTCGGGTGGTAGCCGGGCAGGTCCAGCGTCGGCGGCCACTTGAACGTCGTCTGCTTGACCAGCACGTCCTTGGGGATGTCGACGAGGACCGGGCCGGGGCGGCCGGTCGAGGCCAGGTGGAACGCCTCGGCCAGGATCCGCGGCAGCTCCTCGCCGGTCTTGACCAGGTAGTTGTGCTTGGTGATCGGCAGCGTGATCCCGGCGATGTCGGCTTCCTGGAACGCGTCGGTGCCGATGGAGGCCGAGGCGACCTGGCCGGTGATCGCGACCATCGCGACGGAGTCCATGTACGCGTCGGCGATCGGCGTGACCAGGTTGGTCGCGCCCGGGCCGGACGTCGCCATGCAGACGCCGACCTTGCCGGTGGCCTGCGCGTAGCCGGTCGCGGCGTGCCCGGCGCCCTGCTCGTGGCGGACCAGGATGTGCCGGACGGACTCGGAGTCGAACAGCGGGTCGTACGCGGGGAGGATCGCGCCGCCGGGAATGCCGAAGACGACGTCCGCGCCGAGCGCCTCGAGCGACCGCACCAGCACCTGAGCGCCGGTCAGAAGCTCCGGCTTCTTCTCTACGGCCGTCTTGTCCGACCGGTCGGCGGCGGCCGGCGCGGTGGAGCCCGGCGGCGTCGCCGGAGCGGCGGGTGCGGCCGGGTGCGCTCGGTGGGCGAGGACTTCAGGCGTGGGTCTCGTCATCGCATTTCGCACTTTCGCTCGAATGGTGTCTTGGTCGCGGCTAGGACTGGCTTGGACATGAAAAAACCCCTCCGTGCGATGCACGAGGGGCTAGCGCGCTGACGGCAGGCGTCGGCGCGCTAGATGATAAGTACTCGCAGCGACCTCGACGACATTCCCCCACTCTTGCGCATCTCACCGCCCGAGTCAACCGGTCCCACGATCTGGAACGTGTCAGACTCACAAGTATGCCCGAGCTGCGATCCAAAACCTCCACTTCTGGTCGCAACATGGCCGGCGCACGCGCCCTCTGGCGCGCCACCGGCATGACCGACGCAGATTTCGGTAAGCCCATCGTCGCCATCGCCAACAGCTTCACGCAGTTCGTGCCGGGCCATGTCCACCTGCGCAACCTCGGGATCATCGTCGCGGACGCGGTCGCCGAGGCCGGTGGGGTCGCCAAGGAGTTCAACACCATCGCCGTCGACGACGGCATCGCCATGGGCCACGGCGGGATGCTCTACTCGCTGCCCAGCCGCGAGCTCATCGCCGACGCCGTCGAGTACATGGTGCAGGCGCACTGCGCCGACGCGCTCGTGTGCATCTCCAACTGCGACAAGATCACGCCCGGCATGCTGCTCGCCGCGCTCCGCCTCAACATCCCCACCGTCTTCGTCTCCGGCGGCCCCATGGAAGCCGGAAAGACCGTCGCGATCGAGGGCGTCGTGCACGCCAAGCTCGACCTCATCGACGCGATGATCGCCTCCGCCAACGAGGCGGTCACCGACGAGCAGCTGGGCCAGATCGAGCGCTCCGCCTGCCCGACCTGCGGCTCCTGCTCCGGCATGTTCACCGCCAACTCGATGAACTGCCTCACCGAGGCGATCGGCCTCGCCCTGCCCGGCAACGGCTCCACCCTCGCCACCCACAGCGCCCGCAAGGCCCTCTTCGAGCGGGCCGGCTCGCTCGTCGTCGAGCTGTGCAAGCAGTACTACGAGGGTGATGACGCGTCGGTACTGCCGCGCGCGATCGCCACCCGCGAGGCGTTCGAGAACGCGGTCGCCCTCGATGTCGCCATGGGCGGGTCCACCAACACCGTCCTGCACCTGCTCGCGGCCGCCCGCGAGGCCGAGGTCGACTTCAGCGTCGCCGACATCGACGGCATCTCCCGCCGGGTGCCGTGCCTGTCGAAGGTCGCGCCCAACAGCCCCAAGTACCACATGGAGGACGTCCACCGCGCCGGCGGCATCCCCGCCATCCTCGGCGAGCTCAACCGCGCGGGCCTGCTTCGGGATGGGGTCCGCAGCGTCCACTCGCCCGACCTGTCCAGCTGGCTGGCCGAATGGGACATCCGTTCCGGGAACGCTTCCGAAACCGCGCTCGAGCTCTTCCACGCCGCGCCCGGCGGGGTCCGCACCGTTGAGCCGTTCTCCACGTCCAACCGCTGGGCGACGCTCGACACCGACGCCGCCGAGGGCTGCATCCGCTCCAAGGAGCACGCCTACAGCGCCGACGGCGGCCTCGCGATCCTGTTCGGCAACATCGCCCCCGACGGCTGCGTCGTCAAGACCGCCGGCGTGCCCGAGGAGAACCTCGTCTTCCACGGCACGGCACGGGTCTTCGAGTCGCAGGAGTCCGCGGTGGACGGCATCCTCGCCAAGGAGGTCGTCCTCGGTGACGTGGTGGTCATCCGGTACGAGGGCCCGAAGGGCGGGCCGGGCATGCAGGAGATGCTCTACCCGACGTCGTTCCTGAAGGGGCGGGGCCTGGGGCGCGCCTGCGCGCTCATCACCGACGGCCGCTTCTCCGGCGGCACCTCCGGCCTCTCCATCGGTCACATCTCGCCCGAGGCGGCCGGCGGCGGGCTCATCGCCCTCGTCGAGGACGGCGACCGGATCGAGATCGACATCCCGCACCGCTCGATCAGCCTCGTCGTCGACGAGGACGTGCTGACCGCGCGCCGCGTCGCGCAGGAGAAGCGCGAGCGGCCGTACACGCCGCTGGACCGGCAGCGACCCGTCTCGGCGGCGCTGCGCGCGTACGCGTCGATGGCCACCGCGGCCAGCGACGGCGCCTACCGCAAGGTGCCGTAACGGTCGTCACCCCGGGCCAGTTCGATCGGATCGGCCCGGGGTTTCCGCCCGGTCGTGCACTAGCATCGGTGGTACTGCGACTGGCGCACATCAAGGTGGAACCGACCACCGGGGAGCTTCCTGCATCGCTGGCACCGCGCGCCTGGGTGCCACGGTCACCCGTATGGGAGGAAGCCCCATGCATGTTCCCGCCCTGCCGTCGATCACCTCGGCCGACCCCGACCTCGCGGACCTGATCCAGCGCGAGGCCGCCCGGCAGCACGACACGCTGCGGATGATCGCCTCGGAGAACTACGTCTCCCAGGCCGTCCTCGAAGCGACCGGCACCGTCCTCACCAACAAGTACTCCGAGGGCTACCCCGGCAAGCGGTACTACGAGGGCCAGCGCTTCATCGACCCGATCGAGGAGCTGGCGATCGCCCGCGCCAAGTCGGTCTTCGGCGTCGAGCACGCCAACGTGCAGCCCTACTCCGGCTCCCCCGCGAACCTCGCCGTCTACATGGCCCTGGCCGCCCCCGGCGACACCGTCATGGGCATGGCCCTGCCGATGGGTGGCCACCTCACCCACGGCTGGTCCGTCTCGGCGACCGGCGCGTGGTTCCGCCCCGTGCAGTACACGGTCCGCCGGTCCGACGGCCTCATCGACTTCGACGAGGTCCGCGACATCGCCCTGCGGGAACGCCCGAAGCTGATCTTCTCCGGCGGCACGGCCATCCCCCGCACCATCGACTTCCCGCGCTTCGCCGAGATCGCCCGCGAGGTCGGCGCGGTCCTCGTCGCCGACGTCGCGCACATCGCGGGCCTCATCGCCGGCGGCGCGCACCCCTCCCCCGTCGGCCACGCCTCCGTCATCACGACCACCACCCACAAGACCCTCCGCGGCCCGCGCGGCGCGATGCTGCTCTCCACCGCGGAGTACGCCAAGGCGATCGACAAGGCCGTCTTCCCCGGCCTGCAGGGCGGCCCGCACAACCACACGACCGCGGGCATCGCCGTCGCGCTCCGCGAGGCGGCCCAGCCGTCGTTCCGCACCTACGCCCACCAGATCGTCGCCAACGCCCGCGCCCTCGCCGCCGCCCTGCTGGAGCGCGGCTTCGACCTGGTCTCCGGCGGCACCGACAACCACCTCATCCTGATCGACCTCACCGGCAAGAACATCGGCGGCAAGCCCGCCGCCCGCGCCCTCGACCGCGCCGGCATCGAGACGAACTACAACACCGTCCCGTACGACACCCGCAAGCCCTTCGACCCCTCCGGCCTGCGCATCGGCACGCCCGCCCTCACCACCCGCGGCCTCACCGAGACCCAGATGCCCCAGGTCGCCGACTGGATCTCCCGCGCCGTCGACGCCGCCATCAAGTCCGACGACGACGCCTTGGACACGATCGCCGCCGAGGTCCGCGAGCTGCTGTCCGCGTACCCGATGCCCGGCTGGCACTGACCCCACAACACGCGAGGGGCGGCTCCGGTTCGTGTGACCGGATCCGCCCCTCGTGTGGTTGTTCGTCGCTACTTGCGGCGTTCGTCGCTACTTGCCGCGGCGCAGGAACCGCCGTGACTTCTGGTCGGGATTCTTGGGCTCCTCGTCGAGGTTGAGCTCCAACGGCGCCACATCGTCGTCGAACACCATGTCCCGCGCGCGCTGCCGCTGCCCCGGCACACCCCCGCCAAACCCACCCCGCTCCCCCCGGCCACGGTCCCCGGCCCGCTCGACGTCCTCGCCGCGCCCGCCGAGCCCGCCCCGGTCCTCACCGCGCCCACTCAGCCCGCCGCGGTCTTCACCGCGCCCGCTCAGCCCGCCGCGGTCTTCACCGCGCCCACCGAGCCCGCCCCGGTCCTCACCGCGCCCACTCAGCCCGCCCCGGTCCTCACCGCGCCCACTCAGCCCGCCCCGGTCCGCCCCACCAGCCCAGTCCCCACCGCGATCCGAACCGCCGCGGTCCGAACCGGCCCAGTCACCGCCACCCCGACCGTTGTCAGCACCGCGCCCCGAACCACTGGCCCAGTCGTCGCCGCCCCGGCCGTTGTCTCCGCGGTCCAAGCCGGCGGCCCAGTCGCCGGTGTGGTCGGGACGGGCGGTGCCGGTGGTGCCGGTGGTGCGCGACGCGGAGCCGGCACGTCGCTCGGACGTGAACTCCCCACTCGGGTCGCTCTCCCAACCGGTCGTCGGGTCGGTCGCCCAGGAAGGCCGTCCAGCGGGCGTCGAGGGATCGGCCGCCCCGGCCCGTTGCCCGGCCTCCGTCCCTGCGGCCCAGTCACTCCCGGCCGCAGGCGCTCCGGACCCGGGACGCCCGGCCGGGGCATCGCCCGCAGCAGCTTGGCCTTTCTTGCCCTTCCCCGCCTTCGAGAACCCCCACCGCGACCGCTTGGCAGGCTGCTCCACCGGCGCCTCGTCGACACCGGCCCGGGAGCCAGCCGCCGCCTCGGCGTCCCACCAGTCAGCGCCGTCCTCAGCGGCACCCGCCGCCCTCGTGCCCGGCTGCGCGCCGGCCCGGTCGTCGTCTCGTCCACCCGCTCGCGATACGCCGGTCTGCCCCTGCTCCGACCACGTGGCTGCCGAAGCCCCAGCCCTCGGAACCCCCACCTGCCCCTCGTCCGACCCCGCCCGATCCGACCGGTCCTGCTCCGACCGCGCAGACTCCGACCGCCAAGAATCAGCGCGCGAAGACTCTGGACGCGAAGACTCCAGACGTGAAGGCTCCGACCAAGCGCGATCCGAACCAGCCGCATCCGAAGCAGCACGATCCGAGCTCGGAGCGTCTGACCAGTTCCGATCAGAGCGGAGATGATCCGTTTGCGAGGAGTCAGACCAGGACGAGCCCGACCACGAATCCTCGGAACGGCCCTGCGCCGGCCGCGCGGAGTCCGACCATGAGGAGGCCGCGGACGATCGCTCCGTCAGTGCCGGCCCCGCGGACGAGCCCTGCGACCAAGAGTCACGTCCCCACGAAGGTTCCGGCAACGCGTCCGCCCGGGACGGCGTCGACGGCGGGACGGTAGGCCGCTCGACAGGGCTGGCGGAGGCGGCCGGGCCGGCAGAGGCAGGCGAGGACACCGGCCAGGCACCGGAGGGACCGTCCGACGAGCTCCCGAACGCGGAGCCGTCGAACCGCGAGCCGCCCGACCCCGGGAAACCGGAGGCCGGAGCACCCGACGTGGGTCCACCGTAGGCCGGAGCGCCTGACGTGGGTCGACCGTAGGCCGGAGCATCCGATGTGGGGCCGCCGAAGGCCGGGGCACCTGACGTGGGGATGCGGGAGGTGGGCCCGCCCGACGTCGGGATGCCGGAGGTGGGAACGCCCGATGTCGGAGCGCTGGACACGGGGTCGTCGGCGGAGTTGTGGGTGGCGGAGGGCTGCTGGCGCTCGCGCCGGCGGAGGGAGCGGGCCTCGGCGTCGGCCTGCCAGGAGCGGCTGAGCTCAAGGGGCTCGGCGACGAGCTCGGGCTTCTCGCCGTCGAACAGACTGCCGGTCCATGCCGGCCGCTCGGCCGGCCGCTCGACGGGGCGCCGGGCCGGGCGGTCACTCGCCGGCGTGCCGAAACGCGCCGGGTCTGCCGGAGTCCGGCCCGGACTGTCCAGGTCGGAGAAGCCACCGCGATCCGACGTCCGGCCGCCGAGATCGGACGCCGGCCCAGGCTCGGACGACCAACCACGGTCCGAAGCCCTGCCAGCCGACTCCGCCGCCGACTCACGAGACGACGACCAACCACGGTCCGACGAGCCACCGGCCAGATCCGACGACGGCTCACGGGACGAAGACCAGCCGCGATCCGACGAGCCACCAGCCAGATCCGACGACGGCTCACGGGACGAAGACCAGCCGCGATCCGACGAGCCACCAGCCAGATCCGACGACGACCCATGGGACGAAGACCAACCACGATCCGACGAATCACCGATCGAATCCGCCGCCGACTCACGCGACGAGGACCAGCCAACCGGCTCCGCCGCCGACTCACGCGACGAGGACCAGCCAACCGGCTCCGCCGCCGACTCAAGGGACGAGGACCAGCTGCGATCCGACGAGCCACTGGCCAGGTCCGACGACCCACGGGACGACGACCAGCCACGGTCCGACGAATCACCGATCTCCGCCGCCGGCCCACGAGACGACGACGGCTCACGGGACGAGGACCAGGCACGGTCCGATGAGCCATCGGTCAGGTCCGGCGACGAACCACGGGGCGAGGACCAGGCACGGTCTGTGGAGCTGCTGGGCGACGTCGCGGGCGGGGTGTCCGGGTCTGCGGGGGTGTCCAGGGCGAACCCGAACCGGTCAGGGTCGCTGGCGATCTGGTCGAACTCGGACATCAGCGACGCGAACCGGTCGGCCGACGGCTCCGGCGCCGGAGGGGCGGGCCGGAACTCAGGTGCGGGCGGCAGCCTCGACGCGGCGGGGGACGGCGGCTGGGCCGACGCGGCGGGCCAGGTCGAGGGCGGCGGGGACGACGGCCGGGATGGGAAGGGCTCTTCCTCAGGAGCGCGGCGGCGGCCGACGCCCCTGGGCGCATCCGACTCCGCCAAGGCCGGCTCGGCCCGGTCCGACGACCACGAGAACCGGGCTTCCCCGTCGCTGTCGGACAACGACGGGGAAGAGGAGGACCAGCGGCGGTCAGCGGCCGGCTCGCTGCCGAAGTCCTCACGCGGCACGTGGTCGTCAGAGTCCTCGTCGGCACGGGGGTCGGAGCCCGCCGCCGCCCACGCGGCCAGCTTGTTGGCCGACTCGCTGTCCCACGAGCCGACCAGCTCCCGGGTGGTGCGGGACTCCCACGAGTCGCTGGCCGGGTCGGCCGACTCAGGATCGGAGGAGGAAGAGGAAGACAGGTCCGACGAGCGGCCGAAGCGGCTGCGGACCGAGCCGTCCTCCTCGTAGTCGCCGCGGCGGGAGGAGAACCCGTCGCCGTCGGATAAGCGGTCGCGCACCGAGCCGTCCTCGTCATGGTCGCCGCGGCGGGAAGCCGGCGGGGAAGTGGGGTTGGCCGAACTGGCGGAGCGGCCGAAGCGGCCCCGGGTGAGCCGGTCGCGGAGGGAGGCGGGCTCCGCGTCGGTGGACGTGCCGGCGGCCGCAGCGAAGGCGGCGTCCGCGACGGTGGGCGACGCCGGGACGGTGGGGTGCGAGCCGGTGGTCATACGGGCGAAGGAGCGGGCCAGGGGCGACGGCTCGGGCAGCTTGTTGCCGGCGGCGATCACCAGGAGGCGCTCCATGACGGAGAGCTCGACCCGGTAGGGCTCGGCGGCGAGCCAGCGCCCCGCGGCCTCGACCATCTCGTGGGCGTGCACGAGGTGGAGGTGCTCGCCGGGGGCGACGGAGATGACGAGATCCTCGCTGACGTCGCCGCGTGAGGGGGCGACGACGAGGTAGCCGCGGACGGCGCCGCCGACCTTGCCGAGCTGCTCGCGCCAGGTGTGCACCTCGGCGGCGAGGCCGTCGACGTCCTCGGAGCCGGGGACGAAGAGGCGGCCGCCGCGCAGGACCTGGCCGGAGGCGTCCATGGAGAACTCGCCGTGTGGCCAGACGGTCGGCAGGAACAGGGCGACCCGCCGCCCGGCGACGACGAGATGGGTGCAGCCGCCCTCGCCGAGGGCGAAGAACCGGGCCGACGGCAGCACCTCGAGCTCCTTGAGCCGCGGCAGGTGGTCGTCGGGCTTGCCCCACCAGCGGCGGCCGCTGACCGCCTCGTCGATGGCGGCGCGGGACAGCCGGCGCGCGTCGAGCATCAGCGCGGCAAGGAAGGCGCCGATGAGCGGCACGTCGAAGCCGAGGTTGACGCCGATGAACTTGATGATGCCGAGAAAGTCGGTCCAGCCGCCGGGCAGCCAGGTGCGGGTGGCCGCGCCCCAGGCGACGGCGCCGGTGACCGCGGCGAGGATCGCGAACATGGGGAAGCCACGCAGCGTGAGGACGAGCACACCGATGAGCGCCAGGATCGCGGCGGCGCTCCAGATGATGCTGAGCTCCATGACGCCCCAGCCGGCGACGGCGAGGGCGAGCAGGGCCGCCGCGACGATCAACGCACCCGCGAGCACGCCGGTGGGGCGCACGCCGACCCGGCGGCTGCTCTTGACGCCGGAGTGCCACGTGTTGCCGGTCAAATCCGGGCCTCCAAGCAGCCGCGACCACCGGCACGCCGACTTGTCGCGATCTCGACGAACACGGCACCGAGCGTAACCCTGAGCGCTGTGCCGGGCGAGAGCCGCCCGTCCCGATCCTGCTCCCCCACCGCGCCAGTATGCCCCGACCCACCGACAAGAAGCAGTTCCACGAAAGGTGCGAGACTTGTCCTTGTGACCACCCGAACCACGCGTCCCAAGGTCAGGTTCCGGCGCAGCGCATCGCTCGCCGTGGCGGCCGGCATCGCCACCATCGGCGCCATCCCGCTGCTGGCCGAGAGCCTCTGGTTCCTGCCCGTCCTGCTGGTGCCGATCGCGATCGCCGTGTGGGCGTGGCGGGCCGGCACCGACGTGGACGACGACGGCTTCACGGTGCGGGCGCTGCTGGGCAGCCGCCGCGTGCCGTGGGCCGCGGTCGACGGCCTGGTCAGTCAGGAGGGGGTCGTCCAGGCCCGCCTCGCCAACGGACATTTCGTGAAGCTCGACGCGGTCCGCCCGCAGGACGTCGAGCGCATCACGGCGATGACTCAGTAGCCGTCGACCACCACGTTGATGAGCGGCTGCCCGGCGGCGAACCGTCGCACCTGATCTCCCGCCAGCGCATAGGCACGGCGGAGCAGACCTCGTACAGAACCCGCGACGTGCGGAGTGATCAGCACGTTCGGCAGGTCCCAGAGCGGATGTGACGCCGGCAACGGCTCCGGGTCGGTGACGTCCGTCGCATAGCCGAGCCGCCCCGACGCCGTCTCGGCGAGGATCGCGCCGGTGTCGACCACGGGTCCCCGGGCCGCGTTGACCAGCAGCGCCCCGTCCGGCATCGCCGCCAGGAACGAGGCCGAGACCAGTCCGGTCGTCTCGGGCGTCAGCGGCACCAGCAGCACCACCACGTCCGCGGACGGCAGCAGCGACGGCAGCTCCTCCACGCCGTGGACGCCGTCCCGCGCGCGCCGGGCGACCGAGGTCACCGACACCTCGAACGGCGCCAGCCGGGCCTCGACCGCGGCGCCGATCGAGCCGGCACCGACGATGAGCACCCGCTTGCCCGCGAGCTCGTCGGTCTGCCGGTACGACCACTCCCGTCCCGTCCGCACGAAATGCGGGAAATCGCGTAGATAGGCCAGGATCGCCGCCACCACCCACTCCGACGTGGACGAGTCGTGCACCCCGCGGGCGTCGCACAGCTGCACGCCGGGGCGCAGCCGGCCCGCCCACCGGTCGGCGCCGGCGCTCATGAGCTGCACGACCGCGAGCCGCGGCAGCGACGCCGCCAGCTCGACCACGTCCGGCGAGGCAAGGAACGGCGGCACCCAGAACTCGACGTCGTCGGGCGTGACGGAGACGGTGACCGAGACCGCGGCAGGCAGCGGGCCGAGCAGCGCCAGCCCGTCCTCGTGCGGGATGCAAACCTTCACCGGCGAACAGTAGCGATCAGGACTCCCAGTCCGAGACGAGCCTCTCCCCGAACAGCTGCGACACCTCCTCCAACAGCCACGTCGAGCCGAGCTCCGCCCCGGTGGCGTCCCGGACGGCGACGGGCCCGGGCCGGGCGTTCGTCACGGCGACGCCGCCGGTCAGCGCCGCGCCGAGGCCGCCGATCTCCGCCCGGACGTAGGCCTGGGTCGCGCCCGGCTTCGCCGTGAAGATCAGCACCCGGTCGCCGAGCTGGCCCGAAGGGGACGGCACCCGGATGACGATCACGTCCGGGTCGGCGCTGATGGAGGTGGACACCACTCCGGAGCCGCCGCGACCGGGCGCCGCCGTGAACGTGGTCGCGACGGTCGCCGCGGCGGGGGCGTCGGCGAGCACCACCGCGACGGCGCCGGAGGGCAGGCGGGCGGTCGACAGCGTCCACGTCCCGGGGGATCCCTCGATCGGACCGCTCCAGCGCTGCCGCAGCGGCTCGTGCTGGATGCCGGCGGACGAGATCAGGTGCTCGTAGGAGGAGGTGTCGAGCACGGCCGGTGCCTCCGAGCGGATCTTGCCGTCGCAGCCGACCCGCCAGCGCTCCTGCGGGTCGGGCGCCGCCCAGGCCGTCCAGCTGCCGTCCGGCGCGCCCGCCCACTTGTGCTCGACGGTGTTCTCCGGGCTGGCGGAGGCGCCGATCGACCGTTCGATCGCGCAGGCCGCCGGGGCGAGCCCGATGGTGACCGGCACGGCGGTGCTGGTGACGGTGACCAGCGGCCCGAGCGGCCCCGCGACAGCGCCGCCGACGAGGTCCTCCACGGCGCCCTGGATGGGGATGTCGCTGTGGTACAGCGTCGCCGAGCGCTCGTCGTAGCGCACGTACACGAGGAACCGGCGCCCCGACACGTCACCGAGGAACAGCACCTTGACGCCGTCGGAGAAGGAGGACTCGACGGCGCGCAGCAGGTCCGCGTCGCCGGCGAGCGAGCCGCGGGTCGGCGAGTCGAGCAGCGCCCGCGTCCACGTCGACAGCGGCGGGTAGGGCCGCTGCTCTTCACCGATCCGACCGAGATGCCCAGCAGCGAAGCGGTCTCCGTCTCGGTCAGGTCCTCCCAGTACCGCAGCACCAGCACGGCACGCATCCGCGCCGGCAGCCCGTCCAGCGCCTCCAGCAGCATCCGCCGGGCGAGGACCTGATCGGACCCGGCCGGTCCGGTGGATCGCCGGTCAGCACCTCGGCGTTGCGCAGCCGCCGCCAGATGCTGGTGCGCTGGTTGACCATGACCCGCCGCACGTAGGCGAACGGCTCGTCGACCCGGTCCCAGTGCCGCATGACCTTCAGCAGGCTGCTCTGCAGCAGGTCCTCGGCGGCGTGCCGGCTGCCGGTCAGCAGAAACGCGGTGCGCAGCAGGTCGCCGTATCGAACCTCGACGAAGTCCTGGAACTCCTCGGCCGCCATATGGCTCCTCTGCACAAGGTCGCAACGCACCGTCACACCAGCAGACGCCGACCCGCGGACAAAGGTTGAAAGGAAGAAGATGTATCGCAACGCTAGTCTTGGGCGGGTGAAAGCCCGGACGTACGCGAAGTGCCTGGCGGCGAGCGCCACGGTCATGCTGGCCCTCGCCGGCTGCTCGTTCGGCCCGCCGCCCCCTGATGAGCTGGGCTCCCCGCCGAAGCTGTCGCCGTATCCGAGCGCGTCGACGTCCGGCGGTGAGGAGGAGGGCGGCCAGACGCAGGTCGCGACGACCGTGCTGGCCAAGGGCCTGGCGGTGCCGTGGGGCATCGCGTTCCTTCCGGACGGTTCCGCGCTGGTCACCGAGCGTGACAGCAAGAAGCTCCTGAAGGTCGGCAAGGAGTCCACGTCCGACGGGCTCACCGTGACGACCGTGCAGACCATCGACGAAGTCGTGCCGGGCGGCGAGGGCGGCCTGATGGGCATCGCGGTGTCGCCGCAGTACGACACGGACAAGACGGTGTTCGTCTACTACACCGCCAAGGACGACAACCGGGTCGCCAAGCTCACGCTCGGCGAGCCGCCGACCCCGATCCTGACCGGCATCCCGAAGGCGGGGATCCACAACGGCGGCCAGATCCACTTCGGACCCGACGGGTTCCTGTACGTGTCGACCGGCGACGCGTCGAAGCCGGAGAACGCGCCGAACCTCAACAGCCTCGGCGGCAAGATCCTGCGGATCCAGCCCGACGGGAAGCCGGCCCCCGGTAACCCGTTCGGAACCGCCGTGTACAGCTTCGGACATCGCAACGTGCAAGGGTTCGCCTGGGACAAGAACAACCGGCTGTATGCCGTGGAGTTCGGCGCCGGCGAATGGGACGAGATCAACGTGATCGAGGCGGGCAAGAACTACGGCTGGCCGACGTACGAGGGCAAGGGCAACGACCCGAAGTTCGTCGACCCGATCCAGGTGTGGAAGACGTCCGAGGCGTCGTGCTCCGGGCTCGCGGCCATGGAAGGGTTCCTCGTCACCTCGTGCCTGAAGGGCGAGCGGCTGTACGTGATGCAGCTCACCGACAAGGGCGGCCTCCTCGGCGAGCCGAGCGCGCTGCTCAAGGACACGCACGGGCGGCTGCGCGCCGCGGTCGCCGCGCCGGACAACAGCATCTGGGTCTCGACGTCGAACAAGGACGGCCGCGGCACGCCGAAGGCCGACGATGACAAGCTGCTGCGGATCGTGATCAGCAACGTGGGCGGGGCCGGAAAGAGTTGACCTCACCGTTCCACCGACGGGCCGCGCTGGCCGCCCGCCGGATTCAGCGCCGGACGATCATGGCGGCCGCCCGGCGGCAACGCCGCACGTTCCGCACCAGCCAGACGGTATGGCGGCGGATCCTGCACGGCGCGCTGCTCGGGGTCGTCGCGATCGTCGGCATGCTCATCGGCGTCGAGCTCGGCGGGCACACGACCCAGGACATCGGGCCGTTCCAGGCGCAGCTGTCGCTGACGCCGTCGTGGCACGGCGACACGTCGGTGGAGATCCCGCCGCTGGGGTCGCTGGAGCTGGACAGCCACGACGGCCCGGCCCACCTGGAGATCCGCCTGGAGTCGCTCGACGAGGCGCGGACCAGGGCGGTCGTCGCCGGCGGCGGCAACCTGGAGCAGGTCAGCCACGACGCCGTCGACCAGCTCAACCTGGGCGTGCGCCGGCTGGCGCTGCAGACCGCCGGCTCCGGGCTGCTCGGCGCGCTGATCCTCGTCGGGCTGGTGTTCCGGGCCCGGCGCGAGACGGCGATCGGCGGCCTGGTGGTCGTGGCGGTGCTCGCCTCGGTCGGCGGCGCGACCGCGCTGACGTTCAAGCCCGCCGCGATCCAGGAGCCGACCTACCGCGGCCTGCTGGTGAACGCGCCGGCGATCATCGGTGACGCCCGCCGGATCACCGACCGCTACGAGGAGTACCGCGCGCAGCTGCAGAAGCTGGTCCTCAACGTCTCCAAGCTGTACGGCACGATCTCCGCGCTGCCCGTGTACGAGCCCGACACCAGCGCGACCAAGGTCCTGCACATCTCCGACATGCACCTCAACCCGGCGGCGTGGGGCGTGGTCCGCACCGTCGCCGACCAGTTCAGCGTCGACGTCGTCGTCGACACCGGCGACATCAACGACTGGGGCAGCGAGCCGGAGGCCTCCTACGTCGGGGAGATCAGCAAGCTACGGGTGCCGTACCTGTACATCCGCGGCAACCACGACTCGGCGGTCACCGCCGCCGCGGTCGCGAAGCAGCCCAACGCGACCGTGCTCGACAACTCGATCACCACGGTCAAGGGCCTGACGTTCGCCGGGATCGGCGACCCCCGGTTCACCCCGGACAAGTCGACCGACGCGACCAACGAGGAGCAGCACGCGGCGGTCGTCTCCTCCGGGCAGCTGCTCGCGGACAAGATCCTGGCCAACCCCAAGCCCGTCGACGTCGCCCTGGTCCACGACCCGGTGGCCGCGCAGCCCCTCGCGGGGATCTGCCCGCTGGTCCTGGCCGGGCACCGGCACGCCCGCTCGATCACGCGACTCGACCCGACCATTCCGGTCGTGCTGCCGTCCGACGGCGCGTCGCCCGCGGTCACGCAGCCGGAGCGCACCCTGCTGATGGTCGAGGGCTCCACCGGCGGCGCCGGGCTGCGCGGCCTGGAGAGCGCCAAGCCGCTGCCGCTCGCGCTGTCCATCCTGTACTTCGACAAGGACCGCCACCTGACGGCGTACGACGACATCCAGGTCGGCGGGACGGGCTTGACGGAGGTGTCGCTCCAGCGGCACATCGTGGCCCCCGACAAGGCGGCGCCACCACCGTCCCCATCGCCGACGCCATCCGCGTCCGTGACCCCGTCGCCAACGGCGATCGGGGTGACGACCAGCTCGACATCGTGACCACCGACAAGCGGCGCCGACGCCAAGCGCGTGACGACCAGATCGACATCGCGGTCGCCGACAAAGCGGCGCCGACGCCGTCCGTGACCCGGCGTCGACGGCAAGCGCGACGACCAGATCGACTTCGTGACCGCCGACAAGCGGTGCCGACGCCGAACGCGGTGACCAGCTCGACTTCGTGAGCAGCGACAAAGCGGCGCCGGCACCCTCCGGGGTGCCGGCGCCGCCCTAGTCCGTGCCTCGTCGCCTACGACAAGCGGGCGATGACCAGCTCGCGGACCGTCTTCGCGTCCGCCTTGCCGCCGGTGGCCTTCATGACCGCGCCGACGAGCGCACCAGCGGCGGCGACCTTGCCGTCGCGGACCTTCGCGGCGATGTCGGGGTTGGCGGCGATCGCCTCGTCGACGGCCTTCGTCAGCGCGCCCTCGTCGGAGACGACCTCCAGCCCGCGGGCCGCGACGACCTCGGCGGGCGTGCCCTCACCGGCGATGACGCCTTCCAGCACCACCCGGGCGAGCTTGTCGTTGATCTTGCCGGCGTCGACCAGGCCCTGCAGCTGCGCGACCGCCTCCGGGCTGACGCCGAGCGCGTCGAGCTCCTTGTCGGTCTCGTTGGCGTGCCGGGCCAGCTCCCCCAGCCACCACTTGCGGGCGGCGGCCGCGTTGGTGCCGGCGGCGACGGTCGCCTCGATCAGCTCCCACGCGCCGGCGTTGAGCACCGACTGCATGTCGAGGTCGGAGAAGCCCCACTCGGCCTGCTGGCGCTGGCGGCTGACCCGCGGCAGCTCCGGCAGCGCGGCCTTGAGCTCCGCGACCCACTCCGCGGCCGGCGCGAGCGGCACGAGGTCCGGCTCCGGGAAGTACCGGTAGTCGGTCGCCGTCTCCTTGCTGCGGCCGGACGTGGTCTCGCCGGTGTTCTCGTGGAAGTGCCGGGTCTCCTGGATGATCGTCCCGCCGTCGGTGAGGACCCCGGACTGCCGGATGATCTCGGACCGGACGGCCCGCTCGACGCTGCGCAGCGAGTTGACGTTCTTCGTCTCGGTGCGGGTGCCCCACTCCTCGCCGGGCCGGTTCAGCGACGTGTTCACGTCGCAGCGCATCGAGCCCTGCTCCATCCGCACATCGGAGACACCCAGCGAACGGATGACGTCGCGCAGCTCCGTGACATAGGCCTTCGCGATCTGCGGCGCCCGGGCCCCGGTGCCCGGCACGGGCTTGGTCACGATCTCGACGAGGGGGATGCCGGCGCGGTTGTAGTCCACGAGGGACTCGGTGGCGCCGTGGATACGCCCGGTCGAGCCGCCGACGTGCAGCGACTTGCCCGTGTCCTCCTCCAGGTGGACCCGCTCGATGCCGATGCGGACCAGCTCCCCGTCGACCTCGACCTCAAGGAAGCCGTCGACGCACAGCGGCTCGTCGTACTGGCTGATCTGGAAGTTCTTCGGCATGTCCGGGTAGAAGTAGTTCTTGCGGGCGAAGCGGCCCCACGGCGCGATCGAGCAGTTGAGCGCGAGCCCGATGCGGATCGTCGCCTCGATCGCGGCGCGGTTGGCGACCGGCAGGGAGCCGGGCAGGCCGAGGCAGACCGGGCAGACCTGCGTGTTGGGCTCCGCGCCGAACTCGGTCGGGCAGCCGCAGAACATCTTCGTGTTGGTGCCGAGCTCGACGTGCGTCTCCAGGCCGATGACCGGCTCGAAGCGCGCCACCGCCTCGTCGTACGACAGCTGGGTCGCGGTGCTCATCTAACGCCTACTTTCAGCCTCTGGTGTATCCATGCCCGGCATTGGGTACCAACTGCTCACCTGGAGAGGAGAACGCCATGCCGGTGCAGTTTCGGAAGAGCAAGAAGTTCGGCCCGTTCATTTTCCACTTCACCCAGGAAGGGTTCTCTTCCTGGAGCTTCAAGCTGGGCCCCTGGTCGTGGAACTCGCGGACCAAGAAGAACCGCGTCGACCTCCCCGGCCCCTTCTCGTGGCGCCAGGGCAGCCGCGGCTGAACCCCGGTGAAAGGGCGGCTCTTCACAGGGCCGCCCTTCGACGGTTACAGCGCGGGCGGGGTCAGCGGCGGCAGCGCCGACTCGAGGGCCGCGGCGACCCGGTACATCCGGTCGTCGGCCATCGTCGGTGCCATGATCTGCAGCCCCACCGGCAGCCCTTCGGACAGACCGGCCGGCACGGAGATCGCGGGCCCGCCATACAGGTTCGACGGGATCGTGTAGAGGTCCGCCAGATACATCTGGTAGGGGTCCGACGTGCGTGACCCGAGCGGGAACGCCACGAACGGCGTGGTCGGCGCGACCAGCACGTCCGCCTTGGCGAAGGCCTGCTCGAAGTCCCTGGAGATCAGGGTCCGCACCTTCTGCGCCTGCCCGTAGTAGGCGTCGTAGTAGCCGGCGGACAGCGCATAGGTGCCCAGGATGATCCGGCGCTTGACCTCGGGGCCGAAGCCTTCCTCCCGGGTCAGCTGCATGACCTCTTCGAGCGACCGCTTGCCGTCGTCGCCGCTGCGCAGCCCGAACCGCACGCCGTCGAACCTGGCCAGGTTGGACGAGCACTCGCTCGGCGCGATCAGGTAGTAGGCCGGCAGCGCGAACTTGAAGTTGGGGCACGAGACCTCGACGATCTCCGCGCCCAGCTTCACCAGCGCGTCGACCGACTCGCGATACGCGGCGGCGACGCCGGGCTCGGCACCTTCCCCGGCGAACTCCTTGACCAGGCCGAGCCGGACCCCGCTGAGGTCACCGGTCGCGCCGAGCCGGGCCGCGCCGACCACGTCGGGCATCGGCTGCGGGATCGACGTCGAGTCGCGCGGGTCGTGGCCGCCGATGATCGCGTGCAGCAGCGCCGCGTCCTCGACGGTCCGCGCGCACGGGCCCGGGGTGTCCAGCGAGCTGGAGAAGGCGACGAGACCGTAGCGCGACGTGCCGCCATAGGTCGGCTTCGCGCCGACGGTGCCGGTGACCGCGGCCGGCTGGCGGATCGAGCCGCCGGTGTCGGTGCCGATGGCCAGGGGCGCCTCATACGCCGCGACCGCCGCGGCCGAGCCACCGCCGGAGCCGCCGGGGATCCGGCCGGTGTCCCAGGGGTTGTACGTGGGCCCATACGCCGAATACTCGGTCGAGCTGCCCATCGCGAACTCGTCCATGTTGGTCTTGCCGAGCATGACGAGCCCGGCCTCGCGCATCCGCGTCATGATCGTCGCGTCGTACGGCGGCCGCCAGCCCTCGAGAATCTTCGATCCCGCGGTGGTCGGCACGCCCTTGGTCGTGATCACGTCCTTGACGGCGACCGGCACGCCGGCGAGCGGGCGGACCTCGTCGCCCTTGGCGCGGGCGTCGTCGATCTTCTTCGCCTCCGCGAGCGCGCCGTCGCGGTCGACGTGCAGGAACGCGTGGACCTTGCCCTCGACCGCCTCGATCCGCTCCAGATGGGCGGTGGCGACCTCGACCGCGGACAGCTCCTTCGCGGCGAGCTTGCGGCCGAGCTCGGCCGCGGTCAGCTTGGTGACGTCAGACATCGCTCAGGCCTCCTCGTCCAGGATCCGCGGGACGCGGAAGCGGTTCTCCTCGGCGTCGGGCGCGCCCGACAGCGCCTCCTCGCGCGTCAGCCCCGGCACGACGACGTCGTCGCGGAACACGTTGGTCAGCGGCACGGAGTGCGACGTCGGCGGCACGTCAACCGCGGCGACCTCGCCCACCTGGGCGACGGCCTGCAGGATCACGTCGAGCTGCCCGGCGAATGTGTCGAGCTCGTCATCGGTGACTGCAAGCCGCGCGAGGCGGGCGAGATGCGCCACCTCTTCGCGGGAAATGGTGGCCATGGGTGCGATGCTCCTTCAACAGTCGGCTCGACGCAGTCTATTTCGTCCCCCGCGGTCGCCGTGCGCGACGGTCCGCTCGCCGTTGTCCAATGGCGTTTCCGGCGGGTGTACCCAACGCCGCGGCGCTCTCACCCGGACGGCATTCCTTCACCGTGTCCCCCCACAGTCTTTCCCGCGCGATCTTCGAACTGCCACTGCCGTCGCGCTTCGATCTGCCACTGAACCTACTCGGGGGGTGTGACAGTTTCGTTCAGGCGCTGTGGGCGACCGCGGAACGGCGGTGGCGGGTCAGCCAGTCGAGCAGGCCGTCCGGCGGCATCGGCCGGGCGAAGTACCAGCCCTGCGCCAGGTCGCAGCCCGCCTCGACGAGCATCCGCCAGGTCCGTTCGTCCTCGACGCCCTCCGCCACGATCCGCAGCCCGAGCGCCCGCGCCAGGTCGATCATCGACCGCACGATCGCCGCGTCGTCGGGGTCCGTCGCCACCCCGAGCACGAACGACCGGTCGATCTTCACCTCCCTGAGCGGCAGCCGGCGCAGGTGCAGCATCGAGGAGTACCCGGTGCCGAAGTCGTCCAGCGCGATCGCGATCCCGAGCCGCTCCAGCCTGGCGAGCGTCGCCAGGACCCGCCGCGGGTCGGCCATCAGCGCGCTCTCCGTGATCTCCAGCTCCAGCCGCTCCGGCTCGATCCCCGTCTGCCGCAGCTTCGCCTCGATCCGGTCCGCGATCTCGCCGGTGTGCAGGTCCCGGACGCTCACGTTCACCGCGACCCGTACCCGCCCGGCCCGGTCGCCCCACGCCGCGAGCTGGTCGATCGCGTTGTCGATCAGCCGGAACGTCAGCAGCCGCATCACCGAGCTGTGCTCCGCGACCTTGATGAGCTCCTCCGGGTCGACGAGCCCCCGCTGCGGGTGGTGCCACCGCAGCAGCGCCTCCAGCCCCACCACGTCGCCGGTCGCCAGCTCGACCTGCGGCTGGTAATACAGCGCGATCCCCCGGTCACCGGGGGTCTCCAGCGCCCTGCGCAGGTCGGCGAGCAGGCTCAGCCGCTCCGGCGAGTTGTGGTCGGCCTCCGGCGCGTAGACGGCGAGGTTGTCGCCGCGTCCCTTCGCGTCGTACATCGCCACGTCCGCGTGCTGCATCAGCTCCTCGAAGCCCGTGCCGTGCTCCGGGTACACCGCCACCCCCACCGACCCGCCCACGTCGATCGGCAACCCGTCCAGCAGCACCGGCTCCCGCAACGCGTCCATGATCTTCTCCGCGTGCACCCTGGCCTCGGCGACGTCGCTCAGGTGCGGCACCACGATCGCGAACTCGTCGCCGCCGAGCCGCGCCACCTCCGCGTCGGCCCGCTCGCTCAGCCGCCGCGACACCTCGATCAGCAGCCGGTCCCCTACCCGGTGCCCCAGCGAGTCGTTGACCTGCTTGAACCCGTCCAGGTCCAGCAGCAGCAGCGCCAGCCGCCGCGCCGTCTGCCGGGTCGCGGCCCGCTCCGCGTGCTCCTCCAGCCGCTGCTCGACCGCCCGCTCCAGCCCCTTCCGGTTCGCCAGCCCGGTCAGTGGATCGCGCCGCGCCTCGAGCGCCCGCTGCGCCGACAGGGAGGTCATCCGGCGCACCGCATACAGCGTGACCAGCGCCAACGGGATCAGCAGCACGTCCACCCCGGCGGCCGCCACCAGCCCCGGCGCCGACAGCAGCAGGGCCCCGGTCGCCAGCGCGTCGGTCTTGACCGCCCGCGCGAACCGCGCCCGCCACCCCTGCCCGAACCGCAACCACACCGCCGTCGAGACCAGCAGGTTGTTGACCACGAACCACGCGACCGCCGCCACCACGATCCACCCGACGTGATGCGACCCGCGCAGGATCAGATCCGCCACCGCGAACGACACGAAGTACTGGGCCGCGTTGAACGCCGCCCGCCACACCGTGTGCCGCAACCATCCCGCCGTGATCGCCACCGCCGCCAGCTGCACCAGCACCGCCGGCGCGAACCCGAACGCCAGCATGATCGCGAACGTGAAGCACACCGACGGGAAGGCCATCATCGCGTCGTCGCGGCCCACCTGCACGAACGGCTTGGTGTCAGCGACGACCGCACACCCCGCCAGCACCCAGAACGCCGCCGGAAGACTCGCCGGGAACCCGCCGGGCAGGCTGCCCACCAGCAGCATCGCGCCGGCCCCCACCACCACCGCGACGTAGGCGAAGAACCGATGAGCATGCCTGGGCGGCGCGACGTTACGCAGCGCGCTCTGCTCCATCCACTCCCCCGCTCGGGTGCCATCGACCACTCCGTCGAGACGCCCTGCGAGCGTGCACCCTCAACCGCCACCCAAACCGGAAAGGATGCTGAATCGATGCACAAAACCCCCGCCATTCCACCGACCGGGCGATCACGTCCCATCGAATATCACTACTGCGTAGCGATACCCGAACGTTCCGTGAGCCACTCAGGCGAGGGACGGCCGGGGCCGTCCCTCATCAGCCGACCGCGGGAGCCGCGTCCTCGGCAGCGGGGTCCGCGAGCTGGGCAAGGGCCCGCGCGGCGTCGGGGCCTTCGGTGAGCAGGACCTCGAAGGCGGCCTCGTCGAGGATCGGGACCTTCAGGGTCGCGGCCTTCTCGGCCTTGGAGCCCGGCGACTCGCCGACGACGACGAAGTGCGTCTTCTTGGAGACGGAGCCGGAGACCTTGCCGCCGCGGGAGGTGATGGCCTCGGCGGCCTGGTCGCGGGAGTAGCGGTCGAGGGAGCCGGTGACGACGACCGTGATGCCGTCGAGGGGGCGGGGGCCGGAGGCCACCTGCTCCTCGACCATGCGGACGCCGGCGGCGGCCCAGCGGTCGACGATCTCGCGGTGCCAGTCGACGGCGAACCAGTCGTGGACGGCGCGGGCGATGGTGGGGCCGACGCCCTCGACCGCGGCGAGCTCCACCGGGGTGGCGGTGGCGATGGTCTCCATGGAGCCGATGGAGTTGGCCAGGGCCTGCGCGGCGGTGGGGCCGACGTGGCGGATGGAGAGGGCGACCAGGATGCGCCAGAGGGGGCGCTCCTTGACCTCCTGGAGGTTGACCAGCAGCAGCTGGGCGGTGCTGCTGAGCGAGCCGTCCTTGTTGACGAAGAACGGGGACTTGGCGAGCATGTCGGCGTCGATGTCGAAGAGCTCGGCCTCGTTGGTGAGGACGGACTCGAGGAGGGCGGCGGCGGACTTCCAGCCGAGGGCCTCGATGTCCAGGGCGTTGCGGCTGGCGAGGGCGAAGAGGCGCTCGCGGAGCTGGCCCGGGCAGACCCGCGAGTTGGGGCAGCGGATGTCCTTGTCGCTCTCCTTCTCGGGAGCGAGGGCCGTGCCGCACGACGGGCAGTGCGTCGGCATGACGAAGGCGACCTCGGATCCGTCGCGGCGGTCGGCGACCGGGCCGAGGACCTCGGGGATGACGTCGCCGGCGCGGCGGATGACGACGGTGTCGCCGATGAGGATGCCCTTGCGGACGACCTCCTGCGCGTTGTGCAACGTCGCCTGCGCGACCTTGACACCGCCCACGGCGACGGGCTCCATCACGGCGAACGGGGTGACGCGCCCCGTGCGCCCGACGTTGACCTCGATGCCGAGCAGCTTGGTCATCGCCTCCTCGGGCGGATACTTGAAGGCGATCGCCCAGCGGGGCGCCTTGCTGGTGGAGCCGAGGCGGCGCTGGATGGACATCTGGTCGACCTTGACGACCACACCGTCGATCTCGTGCTCGATGGTGTGGCGGCGCTTGCCGTAGTCGGCGATATAGGCGCGGACGCCGTCGAGGTCGTCGAGGACCTTCCACCGGGGTGAGGTCGGCAGCCCCCAGGCGTGCATCAGCTCATAGGCCTCGGACTGGGTGGCCGGATTGAACCCCTCGCGGGCGCCGAAGCCGTGGACCAGCATCTGCATCGGGCGGGACGCGGTGATCCGTGGATCCTTCTGGCGGAGGCTGCCGCTGGCCGCGTTGCGCGGGTTGGCGAACGGCGGCTCACCGGCGGCGACCTGGGCCGCATTGACCTCCTCGAAGCCGGCCAGGGTGAAGAACACCTCGCCGCGGACCTCCAGCAGGTCGGGCAGGTCGGTGCCGGTGAGGTGCTCCGGGATGCCCGCGATGGTCCGCACGTTGAGCGTGATGTCCTCGCCGGTGCGGCCGTCGCCGCGGGTGGCGGCGCGCACCAGGCGCCCGCGCTCATACGTGAGGTTGACGGCGAGGCCGTCGATCTTCAGCTCGCACAGGTAGCGGGGAGCGCTGCCGGCGTCGCGCTCGATGCGCTGGACCCAGGCGGCGAGCGCCTCGTCGTTGAGCGCGTTGTCGAGGCTGAGCATGCGCTCGGCGTGCTGCACGGCCGCGAAGTCGGTGGAGAAGGTGCCGCCGACCCGCTGGCTGGGCGAGTCGGGCGTGACGAGCGCCGGGAACTCGGCCTCGATCGCCTCCAGCTCCCGCATCAGCGTGTCATAGACCGAGTCGTCGACGGCCGGCGACTGCAGGATGTAATACCGATACTGATGCTCGTCCAGCTCGCGGGACAGCTCGGTGTGCCGCTCGCGCGCTTCGAGGGTGGGCTCGGTCCCTGCGTCGTTCATGCCACGAACTTACCGCCCGGGTACGACAAAAAATGGCTACAGATGATCCGTGAGCCGCCGGCCGGCGTCGCGCAGCGCCCGCAGCACCTTCACCGGCGGCGCCGAGATCCCGCACGGTGGCGTGACGACGACCTGCGCCGGCAGCGAGCTGAGCGGGAAGCCCAGCTTGCGCCACAGATCCGTCACGGTCGAAGCGGGCGACGGCCCGGACACGCCGGCGAAGAGCCCCGCGCCGCCGTCGAGGAGCTCGCCGAGCGCGTCCAGGTCGGCGACCAGCGACAGGTCCACGGCGACCGCCACCGCCCCGGCCTCGCGCAGGAGCGCGAAGGGGACACCGGGGGCGCAGCAGTGCACGACCACCGGCACGCCGGCCGCCGAGACCACCGACGACAGCGCGGACCGCGCGACGGAGACGTCCACGGCGCGCAGCGTGCCGTACCCGCTCTCCGAGGGCACCCGGCCGGCCAGCACCGCGGGCAGGGACGGCTCGTCGACCTGCAGCAGGATCGTGGCGTGCGGCAGCCGGGCCCGCACCGACGCGACATGCGCGGCCACGCCGTCCGCGAGGGACCCGGCGAGGTCGCGCGCGGCACCGTGGTCGCGCAGGACCGCCCCGCCGATCGGCAGCTGCAGCGACGCCGCGAGCGTCCACGGGCCGGGCACCTGGACCTTGAACGTGCCGGCGAACGAGGACGCCTGCTCGGTCATCGTGTCGAGATCGCGCTCGAGGAAGTCCAGGGCCACCCGCAGGTCGTGGCCGGGCCGGGAGGCCACGCGCCAGCGCCCCGCGTACAGCTCGATCGGCAGCTCCGTCAGCAGCGCCCCGCCCCTGCCGATCATGTCGGCGCCGGGGCCGCGGCCGGGCAGCTCCGGCAGGTGGGGCAGGTCCGGCAGCTCGCCGAGCACGATCCTCTGCGCCTCGGCGATGTCGGTGCCCGGCATGGAGCCGATCCCGGTGGCGGACCCCACCGGCCAGGGAAATGTCATGAGGTTTCCGAAATAGTCGCCGAACCGAGCACGATGTCGCCTTCGTCAGATGGCTGGTAGCAGACGATCGCCTGCCCGGCGGCAACGCCACGGGCGGGCGAATGCAGTGCGGCCGTCAGGGACGAACCGTCGAGCACCACCGAGGCGGGGAACACGGACCCGTGCGCCCGGAGCTGCACGGAGCAGTCCAGGGCCGACGCCGATCCGTGCCACACCGGCCGCGCACCCACCACGGTGGACACCTCGAGCGCGGACGCCGGCCCCACCGTCACCGTGTTGGTGGCGGGCGTGATCGAGAGCACGTAGCGAGGGTTGCGGTCGGGCGCCGAGACCCGCAGGTCGAGCCCGCGGCGCTGGCCCACGGTGTACGCGAACGCCCCCTCGTGCCGCCCGACGACCGCCCCGGTGGTGGCCTCCACGATGTCGCCGGGCTGCGACCCCAGCCGGTCGGCGAGGAACTTCCGCGTGTCACCGTCGGCGATGAAGCAGATGTCGTGGCTGTCCGGCTTGTCCGCCACGGCCAGGCCGCGCGCGGCGGCCTCCTCGCGGACGGCGGCCTTCGTGGAGTCGCCCAGCGGGAACATCGCCCGGGACAGCTGCGCGGCCGTCAGCACCGCCAGCACGTAGGACTGGTCCTTCGCGTAGTCGACGCTGCGCCGCAGCAGCCCGTCGGCGCCGAGCCGCGCGTGGTGACCGGTGACGACCGCGTCGAACCCCAGCGCCACGGCCCGGTCCAGCACCGCCTCGAACTTGATCTTCTCGTTGCACCGCAGGCACGGGTTCGGCGTCCGCCCGGCCGCGTACTCGGCGACGAAGTCGTCCACGACCGAGTCGTGGAACTGCTCGGCCATGTCCCACACGTAGAACGGGATCCCGATCACGTCGGCGGCGCGCCGCGCGTCGCGGGCGTCCTCCAGGGTGCAGCAGCCGCGGGCGCCGCTGCGATACGTCTGCGGGTTGCGCGCCAGGGCGAGGTGGACCCCGGTCACGTCGTGACCGGCCTCGGCCGCCCGCGCGGCCGCGACCGCCGAGTCGACCCCACCTGACATCGCCGCGAGCACTCTCACAACGAAAGCCTACCTAGAGGCGCGACTTGACCGCGCCGGCCCGGCGCGCCCGCTCCACGACGGCGGGCAGCGCGGCGACGAGCGCGTCGACGTCGGCCTCGGTCGACGTGTGCCCGAGGGTGAACCGCAGCGACGAGCGGGCCTCGGCGTCACCGGCGCCCATCGCGATCAGTACATGCGACGGCTGCGCCACACCGGCGGAGCAGGCCGAGCCGGTCGAGCACGCGATGCCCTGCGCGTCGAGCAGGAGCAGCAGCGCGTCGCCCTCGCAGCCCGGGAACGAGAAGTGCGCGTTGCCCGGCAGCCGGTCCGCGGGGTCGCCGTTGAGGATCGCGCCGGGCACGGCGTCGCGGACCCGGGCGACGAGGTCGTCGCGCAGGCGCCCGATCCGCTCCGCGGTCTCGCGCTGGGTCTTGACCGACAGCTCGACCGCGACGGCGAGCGCGACGATCCCGGGCACGTCCAGGGTGCCGGAGCGCACGTCGCGCTCCTGGCCGCCGCCGTGCAGCAGCGGCGTGCAGGCGACCTCGCGGCCGAGCAGGAGCGCGCCGACGCCGATCGGGCCGCCGAGCTTGTGCCCGCTGACCGTGAGCGCGGCGGCGCCGCTGGCGGCGAAGTCGACGGGGACCTGCCCGACGGCCTGCACCGCGTCGGTGTGGAACGGCACCCCCGCGGAGGCCGCGAGGGCCGCCAGCTCGGCGACCGGCTGGATCGTGCCGACCTCGTTGTTGGCCCACATCACGGTGGCGACCGCCACGTCGTCGCCGGACACGGCCTGCGCGAAGTCGTCGACCGAGACCCGGCCCGACGAGGAGACCGGCAGCCACGTGACCGCCGCGCCCTCGTGCCGCTCCAGCCAGGCGACCGCGTCGAGCACCGCGTGGTGCTCGACGGAGCTGGCCACGATCCGGTTGCGCCGCGGGTCCGCGGCCCGCCGGGCCCAGAAGATGCCCTTGGTGGCGAGGTTGTCGCTCTCGGTGCCGCCCCCGGTGAAGATCACCTCGGACGGCCTGGCGGCGAGCGCGGCGGCGATCTGCTCGCGCGACTCCTCCACCCGGCGGCGGGCCTGGCGGCCGGAAGCGTGCAGCGACGAGGCGTTGCCGACTGCACGCGCCGCGACGACGAAGGCGTCGAGCGCCTCCGGGAGCATCGGCGTAGTGGCGGCATGGTCGAGGTACGACATCGGACCCAAGCCTAACGGCCGTCCGCTCCTTACCGCGCCGCCGGTTGCGCGGTGATCACCACGGGGTCCCGGCGGTGGCGTCTTCGCGTCGGACCGGGCCACCGCACGTGATCAGGAGCCGCCGCCCCGCGCGGGGCATCGCTCCAGCGGGACGGCGGTCTCGACGGCGTGCACCCGTCGCGTCCCGTCACTGCCGGTGACGGTCAGCGGGTCGCGCGGAGCCAATTCGCGCAGTATGAAAAAACGCGCTCTTGCCCCTGCACTGCATCCAACACCCCCTCCCGCGCCGAACACGTAGACGGAAGTCCCCTGTGAGATGCGATAACTTCAGGACGTGCCTGTGCGACGGCGACAACCACGGCGAGCCCGGTGAGTGCCGGGCACCCGGCGGACGGCGAGGACGGCTTCGCCGAGCTGTTCCGCGCCGGTGACGAGCGCGCGCTGCGGCAGGCGTACGAGCGGTTCGGGCCGGCCGTGTTCCACCTCGCCGCCCGTGGGCTGGCGAGCACGACGGACGCCGAGGACGTCACGCAGGCCACGTTCGTGGCGGCGTGGCTGGGCCGGGAGAGCTTCGACCCCGCCCGCGGGTCGATGCTCGGCTGGCTGCTCGGGATCGCCCGGCGCAAGGTCGTCGACCAGATCCGGGCGGCGGCCCGCGACGACCGGATCGCCGACTCGGTCCGCCGGCTCGCGCCCGCCGTCGAGGTCGAGGCGCCGCCGGACCGGGTCGTCGACCGGCTGGTCGTCGCCGACGAGATGGCCCAGCTGCCCGGCGAGCAGCGGCGGGTGCTGGAGCTGGCGTTCTACGACGACCTGACCCACCCGCAGATCGCGGCGGTGACGGGCCTGCCGCTGGGCACGGTGAAGAGCCACCTGCGGCGCGGGATGGCGAGACTTCGCAGTCGATGGGAGGTGGACGGTGTCACATTTGGAGCCCGAGCGGCTGGTGCTTCTGGCGCTCGGTGAGGAGACCCTCGACCAGCACGAGACCGGCCACCTCGACACCTGCGGGCGGTGCCGCACCGAGGTGGACGAGCTGCGCGACGTCGCCGGCCTCGGCCGTCAGACGCAGCGGCTGCGCGACCTGCCGCCCCCGCCGGAGCACGTCTGGCAGCGGATCCGGGCGGAGCTGGCGGCGACCGACCGGGCCACGCCCCCACCCGCCGTGACGCTGCACACCGACCCACCCCCGACCGCCACACGTGCTCGTGTCGCTTCAGCGGCTGCGGTACTGCCTGCTGACGTCACCGTCCGTCGTCGGCACGGCTGGCGGGTCACCGCCGCTGTCGCGGCGGCGGCGGCCGTCGTGGCCGCGACCGCCGCCGCGGCCGGGACCGCGCTGGTGCTGCGGGACGGGCCCGCGGCCCCCGCCGTCGCCTCCTGCCCGGCCGGCTCGCCCCGGGTGTCGCTGGAGGCGCTGCCGGGCGCGCCGGCCGGGGCGGGCGGCTACGCCTGCCTGGTCAGCGTCGACGGGGAACGGAAGCTGTTCGTGCACGCCGAGGGGATGCCGGACCAGCCGGACGGCGACTACGAGGCCTGGCTGCTCGACTCGACCAGCCTGGACGCCCCCGCGCTGCGCATGCAGGCCCTCGGCGTGATGGGCGCGAAGCCCGACCAGCAGCTGACCGTGCCCGGCACGCTCGACCTGCGCAAGTTCAACATCGTCGACATCTCCGCCGAGCCGCACGACGGCGACGCCACCCACTCCGGCAAGAGCCTGCTCCGCGGCACGCTCCCGTAGCTCCAGTACTCCGGAGCACGAAAAGCGCCGCCCGCCGGAGACGGCGGGCGGCGCATTCGTCGGCGCGGGGTTACTTGCGCTTGCGGATCTCCTCGGCGGCCTGCGGGACGACCTTGAACAGGTCGCCGACCACGCCGAAGTCGGCCAGTTCGAAGATCGGCGCCTCGGGGTCCTTGTTGACCGCGACGATCGTCTTCGACGTCTGCATGCCGGCCCGGTGCTGGATCGCGCCGGAGATGCCGAGCGCCACGTACAGCTGCGGCGACACCGTCTTGCCGGTCTGGCCGACCTGGAACTGGTGCGGGTAGAAACCCGAGTCGACCGCCGCCCGGGAGGCGCCGACGGCGGCGCCGAGCAGGTCGGCCAACTCCTCGACGAGCTTGAAGTTGTCGGCGCTGCCGACGCCGCGGCCGCCGGAGACGACGATCGAGGCCTCGGCGAGCTCCGGGCGGGCGCCCTTCGCCTCGACCTTGCGCTCGACGACCTGCGCCAGCTTGTCCTTGTCGGTCAGCGCGACCTCGACCTGCTCGACCGACGGGGTGGCCGGCGAGGGGGTGGGGGTGAGCGAGTTGGGCCGGACCGTGACGATCGGCAGGCCCTTGCTGACCTTCGACTTCACGATCGTCGAGCCGGCGAAGACGACCTGCGTGGCGACACCCTCGGCGTCGAGGGCGACGGCGTCGGTGAGCAGCCCGTTGTCGAGCTTGACGGCGACCCGTCCGGCGATCTCCTTGCCCTCCTGGCTGGAGGCGACGAGCACCGCGGCGGGCGACACGCGCTGGATCAGCGACGCGAGGACGGTGGCCTTGCCGGCCACGAGGTAACCGTCGAGGTCCTCGCTCTCGGCGGCGTAGATCTTCGAGGCGCCGAACTCGCCGAGCTTGTCGGCGACCGCCGAGGCGGAGCCGCCGAGGACGACGGCGGACACGTCGCCGAGGGTCCGGGCCAGGGTCAGCATCTCGAGGGTGACCTTCTTGACGGCGCCCTGGGAGGCCTCGACGACGACCAGTACTTCAGCCATGGTTCCGAACTCCCTTAGACGAACTTCTCGGAGGCCAGGTACTCGACGAGCTTGCTGCCGCCGTCGTCACCCGCGTCGATCTTGTTGCCGGCCTGGCGGGGCGGGCGCTTGCTGTGCTCGACGACGGCGCTGGTCGCGCCCTCGAAGCCGACCTCGCCCGCGGCGATGCCCAGGTCGCCCAGCGACAGGGTCTGCAGCGGCTTCTTCTTGGCCGCCATGATGCCCTTGAACGACGGGTAGCGCGGGTCGTTGATCGTGTCCCACACGCTGACCAGGGCGGGGGTGGAAGCGGTGACGACCTCGTAGCCCTCGTCGGTCTGCCGCTCGATGGTGACCGAGGACTTCTCGACGGTGAGCTTGCGGGCACCGGTCAAGGCCGCGATCCCGAGCCGCTCGGCGATCATGTGCGGCATGACCTGCACGCGGCCGTCGGTCGACTCGGCGCCGCAGATGACCAGGTCGGCCTGCTGCTGCGCGATGGCGGCGGCGAGCACCTTCGAGGTGGCGACGGCACACGAGCCGTGCAGCGCGTCGTCGACGACGTGGACGGCGGAGTCCGGGCCCATCGACAGGGCCTTGCGGATCGACTCCGTGGCACGGTCGGGGCCGACGGTCAGGACGACCACCTCGCCGCCGTGCGCCTCCTGGAGCCTCAGCGCCTCCTCGATGGCGTATTCGTCCATCTCGTTGATCACGTTGCTGGCCGACGCGCGGTCGACGGTGTTGTCGTCACTGCGCAGGTTGCGGTCCGCGCCGGAGTCCGGCACCTGCTTGACGAGTACGACGATCTTCATCGTGGTCCGAGGTCCTCCTGCTTGACAGTCACCGCGCCATCGCGGCCGACTTGCGCCCCACGTTACGGCTCATCCTGGTCGCGAACAGGTTCGCCTCTCGTACGTTACTCAAGAGTAGGTTCGAAAGTGTCGTGAAAAGTGTCACCGGAGCGCTCACCCTGAATCGGGGGGTGGGTGAAATGTCACAGAACACCGCGCTTGTCGAGCCGGCGCGTGAGCTCTCCGCGGCGGTCGCCAAGCACGCTGCGGAAAAGGTCACACACCGTCGCTGCGAGCCACCGGATGAGCACCGGTGCACGTGTGGTCACCCCCGCGAACGCTGCGTGACCGAGACCATCCGTGCGCTCTGGCACATGCCGGTCTAGCCCTCCGGCCGGCGCCTTCCCGCGGCCTTAGTCGTCGACCATGACCGCGGCCTAGACGGTCTATTCCAAGGGATACCGGGGCGGTGAAAGTAGACGAGGGTCTCCATGATCGACGTTGCTGAGCAACGAGACCATGGAGGCCACGTGCACGTCGATCTGGACACCCTCGCCACTGCAC
>NZ_BAAAQD010000019.1:0-258520 GCF_039531485.1 Dactylosporangium maewongense
GACTGACCGTCATCACCACCGAGGGAACCCAACCCGACACCGACACCACCCAACTCGCCGCCGCCTAACATCAACCACAACGGATCAGCGCTGACCGCCTCCTACACCACCAGCGCGGACGTGACCCCGACCCGCACCCGCGCTGCCGACACCCGACTGCCCAGCGGACGGGCCATCCCTCTGCGGCATCCACCAGACTGGCGCCCGTCAGCGTGATGATCCAAGGACCGGACCGGCCGTCATGACAGCCGGAACCATCCTTGGATCACGCCAGCGCGACGCCGACCGAACAGGACCAGACATCGGCCGGTGGCACCGCAGCGGAAACCCAGAGCCGGCCGACCCGCACCCGCGCTGCCGACACCCGACTGCCCAGCGGACGGGTCATCCCTCTGCGGCATCCACCGGACTGGCGCTCGTCAGCGTGGTGATCCAAGGACCGAACTGGTCGGCATGACCGCCAGAACTGGACTTCGATCAAGTGGCGGTGAGCAGGGTGGCGGTGTGAGGCGGTGGTGGGGTGAGGGTCAGACGCCGGCGTAGGAGTGGAGGCCGCTGGCGACGAGGTTGACGCCGAAGAGGTTGACGAGCATGGTCAGCCAGCCGACTACGGCGATCCAGGAGGTGACGCGGCGGCTGACGCTCGGGGTGGAGCGGGCGTGGAGGTAGCAGGCGTAGACGACCCAGGCGATGAAGGACCAGACCTCCTTGGGGTCCCAGTTCCAGTATCGGCCCCAGGCAGCCTCGGCCCAGATGGCGCCGGCGATGACGCCGAAGGTCCAGATGGGGAAGGCGAAGGCGTGGACGCGGAAGGTGACGCGTTCGAGGGTGTCGGCCTGGGGGATGCGCTCGCCGAGGCTGTACGGGAAGTTGCGCTTGCCCTGGTCGTGGCCGGTGCGGATCAGGTGCATGGCGGCGGCGACGAAGCCGACGAGGAAGATGCCCGAGGCGATCGAGGCGGCGCCGACGTGGATGACGAGCCAGTAGGACTGGAGCGCGGGGACCAGGGGGCCGACCGGGACGTACAGCGTCATGCCGGCGATCGCGAGCAGGAGGGACGCGACCAGGGTGACGAAGAGCCCCAGGTGCCGGAGGTTGCGCCACTTGAACAGCACGACCAGCCAGGCGGAGACGCCGACGAGGGTGGCGGTCATGACGAACTCGTACATGTTGCCCCAGGGGGCGCGGTCGGCGGCGATGCCGCGGGTGACCAGGGCGCCGACGTGGGCCAGGTAGCCGAGGACGGTGAGACCGACGGCCGCGACACCCGCCCACCGAAGACCCGAACCCGAAGAGTCCGGCTTATCCGAAAAATCGGAAATGTCCGCGGAGGAAGAGGAGGTAGAGGAAGACGAGGCGGAAGCGGAAAGCGCGGAAGAGGTGGAAGCCGCGGCGGCCACCGGGATGGCTTCGACCGCTGGGGCACCAGCAGTTATCAGCGCGCGCTGGCCGACGAGGCTGCGGGCGCCGAACGCGTATTCGACGGCGTACGCCAGCATGGCCAGGACGTAGCTGAAGATCGTGACGACCAGCAGCTGATTGGACAACCCACCCATCAAACGACCTCCTTGACGTCAGCGTCAGTCTGCGCCACCTGGTCCGGCACGGTGGCGGCAGGGGTCACCGCGGCAACGATGGACTCGAACTCCTCGGCGAAGCCCGGGTAGTCGCCGCGCGGCAGGCCGCCCGCGGACATGCCGGTCGGGGTGATGCGGAAGAACACGCGGCGGCGCTTGCCGGTGAGGGAGCCCAGCAGGCCGAGCAGCAGCGCGGCCGCGCCGCCCAGGACGATCGGCTGGCCGGGGTCGTGGCGGATCGAGATGCTGATCCACTGCTCGGTGCCGAGGAACTCGACCGTCGTGCCGTCCGGGAGGGTGCCCTTGTCGCCGGGCTTGAGCATGATCGGGTCGCCGAAGGGGCTGAGGCGCTTCGCGTCGATCTGGCGCTGGTCCAGCGTGTACACGGACAGGGGCGCGCCGGCGTCGAAGCCGAGGACGCCGCGGTACGCCTGCAGCATGAGACGCGGGTCGTTCTCGGCGGGGAAGGCCGACGACGCGACCGAGGGGTCGGACGGCAGGGTGGGCAGGTAGACGCCCGAGAAGCCGATCTGGGCCTTCTCGTCGCGGGTGCCGGTCGACGGGTTCAGGTTGACGTCCGGGAAGGTGGCGACGCCGTCGCTGGTGAGCATCCCGTCCTTGGGCAGGAAGGCGGCGACCTGCTCGTGCGTCTTGCCGTACTTGTCGGTGTAGCGCAGCCGGGGGGCGTATCCGTGGCCGAGCAGCGACACGTTGGCGCCCGAGAGGCGCAGCGGGTCGTTGACCTGCAGCACGTGCTTGGAGGAGCGGCCCCGCTCGGTGACGGTCACGTCGGCCTTGTAGGTGACGGGCTGGCCGTTGTCGAGGTACGTGGCGGCGAACTTGTCCATCCGCACGCAGAAGCGGGGCAGGTCACCCTCGCCGACCTGGGCGCCGAGGGCGTGCTCGTCGTAGTTGAGCAGGGTGTTGCAGAAGGCGAAGTCCTGCCCCTGGATGAGCAGCCGGTTGCCGTGCCAGCCGAACCACGACCCGTACGCGACGCCGATCAGCAGCGACAGCAGCGCGAAGTGGAAGACCAGGTTGCCGGTCTCCTTGAGGTACCCCTTCTCCGCGCTGATCTCGGTGACGTCACCCGAGACCCGCACGACGGTCCGGAAGCGCCGACGCCGCAGAACCCCCAGAACCGAAGAAACGGATGAAACGGGCAAGTCAGCAGCAGAGGCGGGTAGCCGGGAGAACCGCGCCGGGGCCGGCGGGGG
Source organism: Dactylosporangium maewongense (assembly GCF_039531485.1). Classification (NCBI taxonomy): domain Bacteria; kingdom Bacillati; phylum Actinomycetota; class Actinomycetes; order Micromonosporales; family Micromonosporaceae; genus Dactylosporangium; species Dactylosporangium maewongense. The sequence goes on from NZ_BAAAQD010000019.1 coordinate 2,795, forward strand.
CTTGCGCACCATCGCGGCGAAGTGGGACCGGAAGCGGGGCACCAGGCAGCCGACGAGCGACGTGAAGAGCAGCAGGTAGATCGCCGAGAACCACGGCGAGGCGTACACGTCGAAGAAGAAGAACCGGTCCAGCGTCGGGCCCCAGTCGGGGTTGTCCCGCAGGTACTGCCGGACCTGCTCGGGCGACACGTTGCGCTGCGGCAGGACCGAGCCGGGGATGGCGGCGACGGCGAGCAGGAACAGCAGCACCAGCGCGGTGCGCATCGAGGTCAGCTGGCGCCAGGCGCGCCGGCACACGGAGACGAGCCAGCGCGTCACAGCGGCACCAATCCGGGCCCGAAGTTGGCCGTTAGGGCGATCATGAGCGAGTGCCAGACGCCGGTGATGAGCGCGACGCCGACGAGGACGAGCAGGGCGCCGCCGATGCGGGTCACCCAGCGGCTGTTGCGGCGGATGAACTTGATGACGCCGATGAGCCGCTGGAAGCCCAGCCCGACCGCGATGAAGGGCAGGCCGATGCCGAGGCTGTACGCGATGGCGAGGGTCACCGCCCGCGCCTGCGAGCCGCTGGTGGAGCCGAGCGCGATCATCGCGGCGAGCGTCGGGCCGGTGCACGGCGCCCAGGACAGGGCGAAGACGACGCCGAAGACGGGGGCGCCGACGAGCCCGGCGGCCGGGAGCCGCTGGATCCGCCACTGCCGCTCCAGCCCCGGCACCAGGCCGATGAAGGCCAGACCGAGGACGATGACGATCACGCCCGCGACGATCTCGATCGTCCGGCGGTGGACCATGAGCTGCATGGCGGCGCTGGTCGCGAGGACGATGAGGGTGACGAAGACGGCCGTGAACCCGGCGATGAAGAGCGCGACCCCGGCGACGACCCGGCCCCGGCGCTGCCCGGAGTCGAGGTCGGCGCCCGCGAGGCCGGTGACGTAGGAGAGGTAGCCGGGCACGAGCGGCAGGATGCACGGCGACAGGAAGCTGGCCAGCCCGGCGAGGACGGCGACGGCGATCGCACCGACCAGCGGGCCGCTGGTGGTGAAGTCGAAGACGCCGGCGAGGAGCATCAGGCCTGCTCGGCGACCAGGTCGCGCACGATCGGCTCGAGCAGCTTCTGGTCGACCTGGGAGCGGATGACGGCGGCGACCCGGCCGCTGCGGTCGATGACCAGCGTGGCGGGGATCGTGTTGGGCGGCACGGCGAAGTTCAGCGGCAGCTCGCCGGGTGGGTCGAAGATGCTGCCGTATGTCGGCTTCACGTCGGCCAGGAAGGAGGCGGCGGGGTCGCGCTGGTCGCGGACGTTCACGCCGACGAAGACGACGCCGTCGCCCTTGGTCGCGTCGTACACCTTCTCCAACTCCGGCGCCTCGGTGCGGCACGGCGCGCAGTAGGACGCCCAGAAGTTGATCACGACGACCTCGCCCTTGTGCTGGGCGAGGTCGAACGAACCGGCGCGGTCCATGAAGTCGCCGCGCATCGCCGGCGCCGCCACCCGGTCGGAGACAGCGATCTTGCGGCTGCCGAGGGCGTTCTGCGGGGCGGCGCTGTCGCAGGCGGCCAGGAAGACGCAGGCGACGAGGATCCACAGGAGGCGAGCTCGCATCATGCGCCCTTCGCGTCGCGCGCGCCCGGCGACATGGCGACGAGGTGGGCGGCCGGTTCGCTGTACGCCACCCCGACGATCTTCGTGTCCTCGAAGTGGAAGCTGGTGTAGCTGGCGAGGTTGCACTCGCGCTTGCGGGGGTCGTGCCACAGCCGCTTGCGCTCGACGTGCCGGCGCAGCGTCCAGATCGGCAGCTGGTGCGACACGCACACGGCCTCGTGGCCCTCGGCGGCCTCCCTGGCGGCCATCAGCGCGGCGAACATGCGCGAGGCGATCGCCGTGTACGGCTCGCCCCACGACGGGGTCACCGGGTCGCGCAGCACCCACCAGTTGCGGGGGTCACGGAGCGCGCCGTCGCCGGCGCCGACCCGCTTGCCCTCGAAGAAGTTGCCGCTCTCGATGAGCCGCTCGTCGACGGCGATCGGCAGCCCGAACTGGTCGGCGATCGGCGACGCGGTCTGCTGGGCGCGCTCCAGCGGGCTCGCCACCACGTGGGTGATGTCCTTCTCGGCGACGGCCTGGGCGGCGGCCTTGGCCATCTGCACGCCGAGCTCCGACAGCCGGTAGCCGGGAAGGCGGCCGTAGAGGATCTTCTCCGGGTTGTGCACCTCACCGTGCCGCAGCACGTGCACGATCGTCTTGGTCGTCATGAGAGGCCCGCCGAGGCGGCCGCGGCGGCGCGGGCGGCGTGCGGGAGGGCGGCCGAGATGACGTCCAGGGCCTCGGCGCCGATCGCGGTGGAGACGAACCACGACTCGTAGGCGCTGGGCGGCAGGTAGACACCCCGGGACAGCATGGTGTGGAAGAACGCCTTGAACGCCGCCACGTCCTGCGTGCGTGCGTCGTCGTAGTTCCGCACCGGCTGCGCCGTGAAGAAGATCGAGAACATGCTGCCGGCGGTGGCGAGTGTGTGCGGTACACCCGCCGCGGCCAACGCATCGGAGGACAGCTTGCCGATCGTGGCCGCCGTCGCGTCGAGCTGCGCATAGACCTCGGGGGTCGCCAGTCGCAGGGTCGCGAGGCCGGCCGCGCAGGCGAGCGGATTGCCCGACAGTGTGCCGGCCTGGTAGACCGGGCCGGCCGGGGCGAGGTGCGCCATGATCGAGGCGCGACCGCCGAACGCGGCGGCCGGCAGCCCGCCGCCCATGACCTTGCCGAAGGTCCACAGGTCGGCGTCGACGGGCTCGAGGCCGACCCAGCCGGCCCGGCTGACCCGGAAGCCGGTCATGACCTCGTCGAGGATGAGCAGCGCGCCGTGGCGGTGGGCGAGCTCGGCGAGCTTGCCGTTGAACCCGTCGTGCGGCGCGACGACGCCCATGTTGCCGCAGGCCGCCTCGGTGATCACGGCCGCGATCCGGTCGCCCTCGGCGGCGAAGACCGCTTCGACGGCGGCGATGTCGTTGTACGGCAGGACGATGGTGTCCCCCGCCGCCGCACCGGTGACGCCGGGCGAGTCGGGCAGCGCGAGGGTCGCGACCCCGGACCCGGCGGCGGCGAGCAGTGCGTCGACGTGGCCGTGGTAGCAGCCGGCGAACTTGACCACCTTGGGCCGGCCGGTGAAGCCGCGGGCGAGCCGGAGCGCGCTCATCGTGGCCTCGGTGCCGGAGTTGACCAGGCGGACCTGCTCGACCAGGGTGCGCGCGACGATCTCCTCGCCGAGCGCCACCTCGCCCGGTGTCGGGGTGCCGAAGCTGGTGCCGTGCGCGGCCGCGGCGGTGATCGCACCGATCACCTCGGGATGCGCGTGGCCGAGGATCAGCGGCCCCCACGAGCAGACCAGGTCGACATAGCGTCGCCCGTCGGCGTCGGTGAGCCAGCAGCCCTCGCCACTGACCATGAACCGGGGGGTGCCACCGACCGCGCGGAACGCCCGGACAGGTGAATTCACCCCACCCGGCACGATGGCCTGAGCGCGGTCGAACAGTGCCTGCGAAGCCGGAGCGTCACCCGCGTAGGGGCCGAGGCCGGCGGAGTCAATAGCTGTCACAGCCTGCCCATTCTGACAGCCTGCCCGAGGCGACGCCGACCGCCCCCGGGCGGCCTGTGCCCGACGCCACTGCGGGCGCTGATCCACGTTAGGCTGTGCGGGTGGATCGACCGGAGCTTTCCGTCACAGTGCGGCGCGCGCCGACCGAGACCGTGGTATCGCTCGCGGGCGAGATCGACATGTCCACGGTCCAGCGGCTGGCGACAACCGTCGATGAGATCCTCGGCGGCGACGCCCCGCAGCGGGTCGTCCTCGACATGAGCGGCGTGACGTTCTGCGACTCGCAGGGCCTCGGCACGCTCGTCGTCCTCAGCCGCAAGGCGACCATGGCACAGAGCTACCTGGTGCTGACCAACGTCGGCGCGTTCCTGATCCGCGTCCTGGACATCACGGGCCTCAGGGGCGCACTGATGATCCAGGAGCCTGCCTGAAGGCTCTGGTCAGCGCCTCCATCGCCTTCTCCACCTGCGAGCGCCCGACCTCGCCGCCGGCGGCCAGCCCGGCCTTCAGCAGCGCGGTGGCCTCGTCGACGGCGACCCCGGCGGCCCGCAGCTCGCCGTCCCGGGCCTTGACCAGCTCGGACTGCACCGCGAGCTGTGAGGTCTTCGTCCACAGCTCGACGAACACGGACACCTTCGCCCGGAGCACCCATGGGTCGAAGGGCTTCGTGAGGTAGTCGACGGCGCCGGCAGCGTATCCGCGAAGCGCCAGGTGCGAGTCACGGTCGGCCGCGGTGAGGAAGATGATCGGCACGTGCCGGGTCCGCTCGCGGCGCTTGATGTGCCGGGCGGTCTCGAAGCCGTCCATCGTCGGCATCTGCGCGTCCAGCAGGATCAGGGCGAAGTCGTCCACCAGCAGGTGCTTGAGGGCCTCCTCGCCGCTCTCGGCGGCGACGCCCTGGACCGGCAACCCCTGCAGGATCGCCTCCAGGGCGAGGAGATTGTCCCGCCGGTCGTCGACGAGCAGCACCTTCGCCGGCCGGTCCGGTCCAGTCAAAGACGCGCCCCTTTCTTCCGTTTCGGAGCAACCTACACCGCGCGACCCTCCCCGTTTACCCAAGCGGCCATGACGTCAAGCAGCTCGTCAAGATCGACCGGCTTGGTGATGTAGTCGCTCGCCCCGGCGGCCAGGGACGACTCGCGGTCGCCGGGCATCGCCTTGGCGGTCAGGAACACCACCGGGAGCTTCGCGAAGCGCCGGTTGCGCCGGATCGCCCGGGTCGTCTCGTTGCCGTCCTGGTCGGGCATCATCGCGTCCATCAGCACGATGTCCACGCCCGGGTGCTCCGACAGCACGCGCACGCCGTCGGCGCCGTTGTCGGCGTACAGGACGGTCATGCCGTGCAGCTCGAGAGCGCTGGTGAGGGCGAAGACGTTGCGGACGTCGTCGTCGACGATGAGCACGGTCGCGCCGTCGAGCTGATGCGCCGCCGCGGTCGGGCGCCGCTCCGGGGTCGGCAGCGCCCGCAGCATCGCCGGGCCGGGCGGCAGGCTGCGCACCGGCGCCAGGGGCTGCGCCGGCACGGTGTGCACGGTCTGGGTGACCTCGGTCGCGATGACGTCCGGCAGGTACAGGGTGAAGACGGCGCCCCGGCCGACCTCCGAGGTGACCCCGATCGCACCGCCGAGCAGCCGGGCCAGCTCGCGGCTGATCGACAGGCCGAGGCCGGTGCCGCCGTACTTGCGGCTGGTGGTGCCGTCCGCCTGCTGGAACGCCTCGAAGATCAGCGCGACCTTGTCGTTGGAGATGCCGATCCCGGTGTCGGCGACCGCGAACGCGATCACCCGGCGCGCGCCGGCGAGCGTCGGCGACGAGAACTGCAGGTCGGGCGTGGCGACGCTGATCGACAGCGTGACCGCGCCCTTCTCGGTGAACTTCACCGCGTTGGAGATCAGGTTGCGCAGGATCTGCTGGAGGCGCTGCGGGTCGGTGACGATCGCGGGCGGCAGCTCCTCGGTCGTGCCGACCGTGAAGTCGAGGCCCTTGTCCTCCGCCTGCGGGGCGAACGCCTGCTCCACGTACGAGCGGATCTCGTCGAAGGAGACCTCACCGGGCTCCACGTCCATGCGGCCCGCCTCGATCTTCGACAGGTCGAGGATGTCGTCGATGAGGGCAAGGAGGTCGGAGCCCGCGTTGTGGATCGTCGCGGCGAACTCGATCTGCTTCGCGGTGAGGTTGGCGTCCGGGTTGTCGGCGAGCAGCCGCGACAGCAGCAGCATCGAGTTGAGCGGGGTGCGCAGCTCGTGGCTCATGTTGGCGAGGAACTCCGACTTGTACTGCGACGCCTGCGCCAGCTGCTGCGCCTTCTCCTCCAGGCCGAGGCGGGCCATCTCGATCTCGCGGTTCTGCTTCTCGATGTTGCCCTTCTGCTCCGACAGCAGCGTCGCCTTCTCCTCCAGCTCGGCGTTGGTGCGCTGGAGCTCCGCGGACTGGTCCTGCAGCTCCAGCGCGAGGCGCTGCGACTGGGACAGCAGCTCCTCGGTCCGCCGGTTGGCGAGGATCGTCTTGAGCGCGACGCCGATGGTGACCACGAGCCGGTCGAGGAACGCCAGGTGCAGCTCGGAGAACGAGGCGACGCCGGCGAACTCGATGACGCCGAGCGGCTCGCCCTCGAACAGCACCGGCAGGACGACGAGGTCCGCGGGCGGGGTCGCGGCGACCCCGGAGCGGACCTGGAGCCGGCCGTCCTGGGGTGCGCTGACCCGGATCGCGCGGCGCGACAGCGACGCCTGCCCGATCAGGCCCTCGCCGGGTGCGAAGCTGACCTCGGCGCCGGGCGCCATGTAGCCGTAGGACGCCTCCAGGCGCAGTCGCAGGCCGGACCCGGCGTCGGCGCCGGCCAGGAAGAACGCGCCGATCTGCGCGTCGACCAGCGGCGTCACCTCGGCCATGATCATGCGGCAGACCTCGCCGAGGTCGCGTTGGCCCTGCAGGAGGCCGCCGACGCGGGCCAGGTTGGAGTCGAGCCAGCCCTGCTCGGCGTTCTTCTTCGTCGTCTCGCGCAGCGTGACGATCATCTGGTTGATGTTGTCCTTGAGCTCGGCGACCTCGCCGAGCGCCTCGACCGCGATCCGCTGGGTCAGGTCGCCGCGGGTCACGGCGGTGGACACCTGCGAGATCGCCCGCAGCTGGGTGGTCAGCGTCGAGGCGAGCTGGTTGACGTTCTCCGTCAGGTCGCGCCAGGTGCCGGAGACGCCGCGCACCTGGGCCTGGCCGCCGAGCTTGCCCTCGGAGCCGACCTCGCGGGCAACACGGGTGACCTCGTCGGCGAACGACGACAGCTGGTCGACCATCGTGTTGACCGTCGACTTCAGCTCCAGGATCTCGCCGTGCGCGTCGACGGTGATCTTCTGGGACAGGTCGCCGCGGGCGACGGCGGTGGTGACCTGGGCGATGTTGCGGACCTGGGACGTCAGGTTGGACGCCATCGAGTTGACGTTGTCGGTGAGGTCGCGCCAGGTGCCGGAGACGCCCTTCACCTGCGCCTGACCGCCGAGCTTGCCTTCCGTGCCGACCTCGCGGGCCACACGCGTGACCTCGTCGGCGAACGACGACAGCTGGTCCACCATCGTGTTGACGGTCGACTTGAGGGCGAGGATCTCGCCCTGGGCGTCGACGGTGATCTTCTGCGACAGGTCACCGCGGGCGACGGCGGTGGCGACCTGGGCGATGTTGCGGACCTGGGCGGTGAGGTTGGACGCCATGAAGTTGACGTTGTCGGTCAGGTCGCGCCACGTGCCGGCGACGCCGCGCACCTGGGCCTGGCCGCCGAGCTTGCCCTCCGTGCCGACCTCGCGGGCAACACGGGTGACCTCGTCGGCGAACGACGACAGCTGATCCACCATCGTGTTGACCGTCGACTTCAGCTCCAGAATCTCGCCCCGGGCGTCAACGGTGATCTTCTGCGACAGGTCACCACGGGCCACCGCCGTCGCGACCTGCGCGATGTTACGGACCTGGGACGTCAGGTTGGACGCCATGAAGTTCACGTTGTCCGTCAGGTCCCGCCACGTGCCGGCGACGCCCGTCACCTGCGCCTGACCGCCCAGCTTGCCCTCCGTGCCGACCTCGCGGGCAACACGGGTGACCTCGTCGGCGAACGACGACAGCTGATCCACCATCGTGTTGACCGTCGACTTCAGCTCCAGAATCTCGCCCCGGGCGTCGACCGTGATCTTCTGCGACAGGTCACCACGGGCCACCGCCGTCGCGACCTGCGCGATGTTACGGACCTGGGACGTCAGGTTGGACGCCATGAAGTTCACGTTGTCCGTCAGGTCCCGCCACGTGCCGGCGACGCCCGTCACCTGCGCCTGACCGCCCAGCTTGCCCTCCGTGCCGACCTCGCGGGCAACACGCGTGACCTCGTCGGCGAACGACGACAGCTGATCCACCATCGTGTTGACGGTGTCCTTGAGCTCGAGGATCTCGCCCTGCGCAACGACGGTGATCTTCTGCGACAGGTCACCCCGGGCCACGGCGGTGGCGACCTGGGCGATGTTGCGGACCTGGCCGGTGAGGCTGGACGCCATCGAGTTGACGTTGTCGGTGAGGTCCTTCCAGGTGCCTGCCACACCCGGCACGTCCGCCTGGCCGCCGAGCTTGCCCTCGGTGCCGACCTCGCGGGCCACGCGGGTCACCTGCTCGGCGAAGATCCGCAGCGTGTCGACGAGCGAGTTGATCGTCTCGGCGAGCTCGGCGACCTCGCCCTTGGCCGTCACCGTGATCTTCTGCGACAGGTCGCCGCGGGCGAGCGCGGTCGCCGCGGTGGAGATCGACCGGACCTGGCCGGTGAGGTTCGCGGCCATCGAGTTGACCGAGTCGGTGAGGTCGCGCCAGGTGCCGGCGACCCCGGTCACCTGCGCCTGGCCGCCCAGCTTGCCCTCGGTGCCGACCTCGCGGGCCACACGCGTGACCTCATCGGCGAACGACGACAGCTGGTCGACCATCGTGTTGACCGTGCGGCCGATGGTGAGGAACTCGCCACGCAGCGGTCGGCCGTCGATCTCCAGCGCGAGCTGCTGCGAGAGGTCGCCCTCGGCGACGGCGACGATGACCCGGGCGATCTCCGTGGTGGGCCGCCCCAGGTCGTCGATCAGCGAGTTGACCGCGTGGATGCGGTCCAGCCACGCCCCCTCGAAGCCCTCCTCGTCGAGGCGCTCGGTCATGCGGCCCTCGCGGCCGACGACCCGGCTGATCCGCATGACCTCGCGGGTGTGCCGCAGCTTGAGCTCGGCGAGCCGGTTGAAGCGCTCGACGACCTCGCCGGGCAGGCCGTCGCGGCGGCTCAGCCGGTACTTCAGGTCGCCCGACGCCAACCGGTCCAGCCCGGTGGACAGCTCCTCGAGCAGCAGCGTCTCGGGACTCTTCTGGGTGACTTCTTCGACTGTGGTCATGACGTCTCCACCGGTCTCGGGGGCAGGCGGTGTCCACCCATCGTCGTCTCCAGGTTGGATTGTTACCACCGTTCGGTAGAGACTGCGAGGTGTGAACGCCCCGACCGTCCGGAGGATCCGACTCCCGGCCGACCATAGCTCTCCTGGGCTGGCCCGCGAAGCGATCCGGACGATCGTGCACGAACGGGATCTGGGCGGCATTCTCGACGAGGCGCTGCTGCTGGTGACGGAGCTGACGACCAACAGCGTCGTGCACGCCGGCACCGAGGTCGACGTGGAGATCACCGCCGCCGACAATTCGCTGACGGTCACCGTGCTGGACTTCAAGCCCGGCACGGTCGTGCCCAACATCCCGGCGCCCGGCACCGACCTGGACGAGCGCGGCCGCGGCCTGCTGCTCGTCGACCAGCTGGCGTCCTCCTGGGGCACCCTGCACTTCGGCGGCGGCAAGGGCGTCTGGTTCCGGCTGGACAAGAAGCCCGGCACCGTCGGCAGCGACAGGACACCACCCAGCTTCGAGATCCCCGTCGCGCCCGCACCGGAGGCGCTCAGCGCGCTCGGCTGGTCGGGCACCGGCACGTCGCTGACCGAGGTCTCGGAGGAGCTGCTCCAGCGGCTCGTCGGCGTGATCGGCGGGACCGGCGCGGCGCTGACCCTGGACGAGGGCGACGGCCCGCACACGGTCGCCGCCGTCGGCCGGCTCACCGGGACCGTCGACAGCGGCCTGCGGGTGCCGCTTCGGGTCACCAAGCCCTGGCGGGCGGAGCTTCTCGTGGCCGGCGGTGGTGGCAACCCGTACGCGCGGCCGCTGACGTCGCTCGCCGCGGACCGGCTGATGCTGCTGATCGAGAACCACCGGCTGCGCCGCACCGACTCGGAGCGGCGCACCTGGCTGACGTTCCTCGCCGACGCCAGCGAGCTGCTCGCCCAGTCCCTCGACGTGGAGCTGACCCTCGCCCTCATCCCGCGGCTGGTGGTGCCGCGACTGGGCACCTGGTGCGCGATCCACGCCGCCGACGCCGGCGGTGAGCTGCGGCTCGCCGCGGCCGCGCACGCCGACGAGTCGATGCTCACCGGGCTGCTCGACTCGCTCACGCACGCGGCCCCGCAGCTGAAGGAGGCGATGGGCACCGACGCGGTGGTGCCGCTCGGCCCGCCGCTGGAGGGGTATGTCCTCGCGCTGATCGCCCGCGGGCAGCACCTGGGCACACTGACGGTCGGCGGTGGCGGCGACACGTGGCAGCGCAGCGAGGAGGTCGCCGTCGTCGAGGACGTGGCCCGCCGCGCCGCGCTCGCGATCGACAACGCCAACATCCACGCCGAGCGGCGCAGCATCGCCCAGACCCTGCAGCGCTCGCTGCTGCCGCCGCAGCTGCCGAAGGCCGAGGGCGTGGAGTTCGGCGCCGAATACGTGCCGACCGGCGAAGGGGTCGACGTCGGCGGCGACTTCTACGACGTAGTGCCGCTCTCCGGCCGCCGCTGGCTGGTGGTCGTCGGCGACGTGTCGGGCAAGGGTGTCCAGGCGGCGACGGTCACCGGTCTGGTGCGGGACGTCACCCGCGTGCTGGTCCGCGACGGCCGGCCGATGCCCGAGACGCTGAAGCGGATCAACGAGACGCTGCTCGAGCGGGGCGCCGGCCGCTTCTGCACACTGTGCCTGGCGGAGATCCTGCGCCGCCCCGACGGCACCCTGGACGTGGCGCTGCACCTCGCCGGGCACGACCAGCCGGTGCTGCTGCGCTCCGACGGCAGCACGGAGCTCGCCGGCCGGTGCGGCACCGCCCTCGGCCTGCTCGACACGATCAACACCCCGCGCACCCAGATCACGCTGCAGCCCGGCGACACGCTGATCTTCTACACCGACGGCGTCACCGAGCGCCGCCGCGGCGCGGAGCTCTTCGGCGTCGACCGGCTGCGCAAGGAGGCGGCGCTGCTGGCCGGCTTCCCCGCCGACGTGGTCGTCGCCCGCCTGCGCGCGACGACGCTGGGCTTCTCCGCGGAGGCGCCCCGCGACGACATCGCCATCTTCGCCGTCCGCAACGACAGCTAGCACCCAGCGACAGCTGTCCGCAACGGCAGCTGGAAGCCAACGACAGCCAGAAGCCAACGACAGCCAGAAGCCAGCGACGGCTGGAAGCCGACGGCAGCTAGAAGCCGCGGAGCCGGAGCAGCTCCTCATAGACGTCGGCCGGGTGCGCGTTGAGGTCGTACCGGCTGAGCAGGAACAGCTGCTCGCCCGCGTCGATCTCCAGGAGCTCGCTGCGCATGCCGCCACGGGACCGGGCGTCGACGCGCATCCGCTCGACCTGCACCCACTCGACCCGGCGGCGGCCCGCGTAGCCGCTGACGACGGTGACTCCGTCCGGGTCCGCGGCGAGACGGACCGGCGCGACGAAGTCCCGCAGCGCATAAACGCCGAGGATGGCCGCGGCGACCACCGCGGCGGTGAGCATCCGGCGGTCGCCCGCGGCGAACACGCCGGCGACCAGGAGGCCGATCGCCGCACAGGCCTTCAGCGCGGCGAAGCCGGTCGACACCCGCCACCGTAAGGCGGTCGCCTGCGGCTGCGGCTGCGGCTGCGAGGGGTCGAAGGTTCCGCTGCGGAGGTCCATGCCCCCAGCATGCGCTACTTCGTCTTGGTGATCGAGGTGGCGGTGACGGTCCCGTCGGCGTTCTGGCCGACGATCGTCACGCTGGAGCCGGCGGTGAGGTCCTTCAGCGCGCCCGGCATCGAGACGGTGGTCGTGCCGCTGGTCTTCACGATCAGCGTCTGGCCGTCGGCGGTCTCCACGTAGACGGTGGTGCCGTCGACGAGCTTGACGGTGCCGGTGATGCCACCCCGCGTGCCCGTCTGCCCGGTGCCGGTGCCGCCCTGCGCGCCGCCGGGGAAGCCACCCCGCCCGGCGAACTGGCTCGCCAGCGCCGCCGGGTTGGCGCCGCCGCCCGGGGCCGAAGCCGCCGGGGCGGTGCCATAGGACTTCTGCACCTGCGCGCCGCCGACGAAGCCGGCGACCAGCAGCGCCAGCCCCGCCAGGACGTACGTGGCGCGGTTGGCGAGCCGGCGCGGCGCCGCCTTGCTGATCCGCTCGCTCAGGTCGTCGTCGAGCGGCTGCGCGAGCAGGTCGTCCGGTTCCGGCTCCGGTTCTTCGAGGAGCACGACCGGCTCGAGGACCTCGGTGTCCGCGTTGTCGGAAGGCCGGCGAAAGGCGTGACTCACAGGAATCTCCTACTCATAGCGCAGCGCTTCGATGGGGCGCAGGCCGGCGGCGCGGCTGGCCGGGTAGCTGCCGAAGAACAGCCCGATCGCGACCGAGAACCCCAGCGCCAGGAAGACCGAGCTGGGCACGATCACGGGCTTGATACTGACGATCGTGAACCGGCTGCCGATCACCGCCGCGGCCACGCCCAGGAGCCCGCCGATCAGGCTCAGCACGGTCGCCTCGACCAGGAACTGGGTAAGGATCGTGCGCTTCGGCGCGCCGAGCGCCTTGCGGATGCCGATCTCGCGGGTCCGCTCGGTGACGGTGACCATCATGATGTTGGTGATGCCGATCCCGCCGACCAGCAGGCTGATCCCGGCGACCGCGCCGAGCAGCAGCGTGAAGGTCTCCGCGGTGTTCGCGCGGGTCTCCAGCAGCTGCGAGGCGTTCTGGATGCGGTACGCGCTGGTGCTCGACCCGGTGATGTTCAGCTTGGCGTTGAGGATCGCCGTGACCTCGCCCTGCGCGTCGCTGACGTCCTCCGGCGCGGTCGCCTGCACCAGCAGCTGGTTCAGCGACCCGTAGCCGGTCAGCGACTCCTGCACCGCGGTGACCGGGGCGATCGCGACGTCGTTGGGGTCGGTGAAGCCGGTGCCGCCCTTGTCGGCGAGCACCCCGACGACGGTGAAGAGCTTGCCGGACACGGTGATCTGCTTCGACAGCGGGTCGACGGCGCCGAACAGCTCCTCCGCGACGGTCTTGCCGATGAGCACGACCTTGCGGGAGTCCTTGACGTCCTCGTCGGTGAAGAGGGCACCCTTGTCGACCTTGAAGTTCGAGGCCGCGACATAGCCCGGGTAGGTGCCGACGAACTGCGCGATCGTGTGGTCAGTGCCCTCGTACGTTGCCGACTGCGAGCCGGTGACGACCGGCGACACGCTGCGCACGTGCGGCGCCTCGTCCTTGTCGGAGAGCGCGGGCACCAGGTCCATGGTGAGCGCGGTGCTCGTGGTCGCCGCCGCACCTCGCGCGCCACCGCCACCGCCGGCCGTGACGGTCAGCGTGTTCGTCCCCAGTGACTCGATCTGCTTCTGTACGGCCTGGGCCGAGCCGTTGCCGACCGCGACGAGCAGGATGACCGCCGCGACGCCGATGAGGATGCCGAGCACGGTGAGGCCGGACCGCAGCTTGTTGGCGGTGATCGCCCGCAGGGCGAAGACGATGTTCATTTCAGCCGCTCATCCTGGACGATGTGTCCGTCGACGAGCCGGATCAGTCGCTTCGCCCGCTCGGCGACGTCCGGCTCGTGGGTGATCAGCACGATCGTCCGGCCCGACGCGCTGAGCCGGTCGAAGACGGCCAGGACGTCGCTGGTGGACTGCGTGTCGAGGTTGCCGGTCGGCTCGTCCGCGAGCACCAGCGCCGGCGCGGTGACCAGGGCCCGCGCGACGGCGACCCGCTGCTGCTGGCCGCCGGAGAGCTGGTTGGGCTCGTGGCCGGCGCGGTCGGCGAGCCCGACCATCGCCAGGGCCAGGTTGGCCCGGCGGCGGCGCTCCGCGGACCTCACCCCCGCGTAGGCGAGGGGCAGCTCGACGTTGGCGAGGGCGGTGGTCCGCGCGATCAGGTTGAACGCCTGGAACACGAACCCGATCCGCCGGTTCCGCACGAGCGCGAGCTGCCGGTCGTTGAGGCGGCTCACGTCGACGCCGTCGAGCAGGTACTTGCCGGTCGTCGGGATGTCGAGGCAGCCGAGGATGTTCATCAGCGTCGACTTGCCGGAGCCCGACGAGCCCATGATCGCGACGTAGTCGCCGCGCTCGACGGTCAGCGACACCCCGCGCAGGGCCTGGACCTCGGTCTCGCCCTGCCCGTAGATCTTCTTGACCTTCTGGACGTCCAGAACTGGATGCATGTCGCCGGGTCCCATCAGTTGCCCTGGCGGCCGCCGCCGCCACCGGTGAAGCCACCGCCGCCGGTGAAGCCGCCACCGCCACCGGGGAAGTTGCCGCCGCCGGGGAACTGGTTGGTGTTGGTGCCGGTCGTCGAGCCGGTCGTCGTCGTGGTGATCACGACCTGCTCGCCGGCCGTGAGCCCCGACTTGATCTCGACGAACGAGCCGCCGCTGATGCCGACCTCGACCGTGCGGGTCTCCACCTGGCCGTTGACCTGCACCTGGACGGTGCGCTGGCCGCCGGCCGTGCGCAGCGCCTGGGTCGGGATGCGCACCACGTTCTGCGCCTCGGCGATCGTCACGACCGCCGTGGTGCTCTGTCCGAGCCGCACCCCTTCCGGCAGCGTGTCCAGGCCGATGACCACCGCGTAGGAGTTGACGTTGTTGGTGGTCGTCGCCGTCGGCGAGATCGTGCTGACCTTGCCGGTGGCGCGGGTGCCGCTGAGCGCGCTCCAGCTGATCTCCGCGGTCTGGCCGGGCTTGAGCTTCGTCGCGTCGGCCTCCGCGAAGCCGGCGTTGATCTGCAGCTTCGTCAGGTCGGCGAGCTGGATGAAGCCGCTCGAGCTGCTGCTGGAGGAGGTCGCGCCGCCGGTACCGCCGCCGCCGGACGAACCAGAAGATGACCCGGAAGACGACGAGGCCGATCCGACGGCGCCGTTCACGGCGGTGACCGTGCCGGCGATCGGGGCGGTCAAGACCGTGCCGTTGACGGTCGTCTGCGCCGACGTGACGCTGGCCTGCGCGGTCGCGACCTGCGCCTCCGTGGAGGCGATGGTGGCGTCGTCGGCGTTGTTGTTCTCCGCCCGGGTGAGCGCCGCCTTCGCCGCGGTCAGGTTGGCCTTCGCGGTGTTCAGCGACGCGTTGGCGGCCGTCGGGTCGATCTTCGCCAGGACCTGCCCCTTGGTGACCACGTCGCCGACCTTCACGTCCACCTCGGTGACCGTGCCCGAGCTGGTGAAGTTGGCGTTGGCGGTCGCGGAGCTGGCGACCGAGCCCGACGCCGACACCGTCTGCGACACCGTGCCCTGGGAGGCCGCGACGACCCTGGTCCGCGTGGTGGTCTGCGACGCCTGGGCGGCCGCCGGGCCGGAGACGATCTGATAGGCCCAGAGCCCGCCGCCGACCGTGGCGACCGCGAGCGCGGCGTTGATCAGACCCACGGAGTTCGGACGAGGCCGGCGTAGAGACGGCAGCGACAAACGCATGAGGGGAATCGTGGTGGGTGCCGCTCGGAGCGACCCTCAGTCCACCTCGGAGTTACCTCGGAATTCGGTTGCCCCGGTTTCTCCGGATTCGTCGTCGTCAGGGCCGTCGGGCTCGTCCTCGAAGTCCGGCTCGTCCATCGCCGGCAGCAGCACCCGGAACCGCGTACCGACGCCCGGTGCCGTCCACAGCTCGACCCGCCCGCCGTGCGCCTGCACGATCGCCGCGACGATGGCGAGGCCCAGCCCGGCGCCGCCGTGCCGGCGGGAGCGGGAGCCCTCCGCGCGGTACAGGCGCTCGAACACCCTGGTGGCGTCCTCCGGCTTCATGCCCGGCCCCGTGTCGCTGACCTCGATCGCGGCGAGCGGCACCCCTTCGGGCAGCGGCGCACCGATCGACGCGGTCGGCGGCGGGGTGTCGCCGGTCGCCCGCCCGACCCGCACGACGACGCGGGTGTCCTCCGGCGTGTGCTGCAGCGCGTTGCTGACCAGGTTGGCGACGACCTGCCGGATGCGCGCCTCGTCGCCCTCCACGGTGACCGGCTCGAACGTCACCGACCGCTCGTCGAGCGCCGACAGCTGCACGAACCGGGTCGGCACCCGCACGTGCGCGTCGCGCACCGAGTCGGCGGCGACGGCGAGCAGGTCCACCGGGTGCCGTTGCAGGGCCCGCTCCTCGTCCATCCTGGCCAGGGTCAGCAGGTCGTTGACGAGCAGCCGCATCCTGCTGACCTCGGCCTCGATGCACGCCATCGCCTCGTCCAGCGCGGGTCCGGGCGGGGCACCACCGCGCCGGTACAGCTCGGCGAAACCCTGCACGGAGGTCAGCGGCGTGCGCAGCTCGTGTGCGGCGTCGGCGAGGAACTGGCGCAGCCGGCGCTCCGAGTCGGCGCTGTCCTCGACGGCCTCCTCGATGCGGGTGAGCATCGTGTTCAACGCGATGCCGAGCCGCCCCGACTCCGTGTGCGGGTCGGCGTCGACGATCCGGCTGGACAGGTTGCCGTCCGCGATCTCGACCGCGGTCTCCTCCATGCGGGTCAGCGGGCTCAGCCCGACCCGCACCAGCGACGCCGTCGCGAACCCGGCGAAGCCGAGCACGATCAGGCTCACCAGCAGCGAGTACTGCAGCATCCGGTCCCGCGTGTCCTGGATCTCGACGAGGGAGACCGCGTTGGCGCCGTATCCGTTGGCCCCGGCCGCGGTGCCCGTCGGCACCGGCAGCGCGAACACGATCACCCGCCAGTCCTCGCCGGCCGGGCTGGTGACCGTGAACGGCTTCGGGTCCTCGGCCCGCTGCCGGACGTCACCGAAGAGCGCCGGGTCCAGCACGACCGTCGGCGGCTCCTTGAGCTTGCCCGTGCTGTCGAAGCGGTAGATCTGGTACAGCGGTCCGGGGAAGAACTCGCCGCTGTACCGGTCGCGCCGCCCGCCCGTCACCGAGGCGCTGGGGCTCGGGTTCGGGTTGCGGCCGACGAACGCGGGCGGGTGCGCCGAGTGCTCCAGCTGGTCGTCGATGCGCTGCATCAGGTACCAGTTGAGCAGCCCGACACCGATCGCGTTGGCGGCGATGAGGGCGACCCCGGCGAGGGCCACCACGGAGACGACGATCCTCGCGCGGACCGTCCACTGGCGCCAGGGCCTGAGTCTCACCGCTGCGGCCTACTTCTGGGGCAGGCGCAGCGCGTAGCCGACCCCGCGGACGGTGTGGATCAGCGGCGGATCCCACTTGTCGACCTTGCGGCGCAGGTAGTAGACGTACGACTCGACGATGCGCCCGTCGCCGCCGAAGTCGTAGTTCCACACGCGGTCCAGGATCTGCGCCTTGCTGACCACCCGGCCGGCGTTGGTCAGCAGGTACCGCAGCAGGTTGAACTCGGTCGGGGAGAGGTCGACCCGGTGCCCGCCGCGGCGGACCTCGTGCGCGTCCTCGTCCATCTCCAGGTCCGCGTAGCGCAGCACCCCGCCGTCGACGAGCTGCTGCTGATCGCCCAGGCTGCGGCGCAGGATCGCGCGGATCCGCAGCACGACCTCCTCCAGGCTGAACGGCTTCGCGACGTAGTCGTCGGCGCCGACCGTCAGCCCCGAGATGCGGTCCTCCACGGAGTCCCGCGCCGTCAGGAACAGGACCGGCACCGGCCGCTGACTGCCGCGCAGCCGCTGCGCGACCTCGAACCCGTCCAGGTCGGGCATCATCACGTCGAGCACGACCAGGTCGGGCGCGAACTCGGCGGCGGCCGCGAGGGCCTCCCGCCCGCCGCCGGCGACCTTCACGTCGAAGCCGGTGAGCCGCAGCGTCGCGGACAGCAGGGCACGGATGCTCGCCTCGTCGTCCACGACGAGGACCTTCGGCTGTGGCGTGTTCGCCTGTACGGTCATCGGCTCCATCGTCACCGACCCGCCGTCAGGATCTCGTCGCCTTCGGCAAGTCCGCTCGTGATCTCGGTGTTGACGTCGCCGCGCAGCCCCGTCGCGACCTTGCGCTCCTCGTCGCGGCCGTTGACCCTGACCACGACCACGCCGCCGCGCACGGCCGTGGAGGGCACCGACAGCACGCCGTCCACGGACGCGGTGACCACTGCGACAGTAGCGCTCTGCCCGTAGAGCAGCGTGTCGGGCACCTTGTCGAACGCGATCAGCGCCGCGTAGCGCACCAGCCGGTTCGACACCGTGCCGGCCGGGTCGATCTGGATGACCTTGCCGTCGTACTTCGCGCTCGCGTTGTCCGGCAGCGTGATCCGGGCGACCTGCCCGACCTTGAGGTGGGCCACCTCCGCCTCGGTGAACTGCGCCTTCACCACGACATCGCCGGTGCCGGCGAGCGTGATCACGCTCGAGCCGGCGGCGGACCCGACGGTGCCGTTCACGGCGAGGATCTTGCCCGCGAGCGGCGCGGTGATCACCGTCCCGGCCAGCTTGGCGTTGGCCTGGGTGAGGGTGAGCTTCGCGTTGTTGAGCCGCTGCTGCGCGTTGAGCAGGTTGTCGCTGGCGTTCTGGACACTGTTCTGGTTGCCGGTGCCGGGGTTCTGTCCGCCGCCGGGCGCGCGGCTGGCGCTCGGGCTGACGCTGGGCGTGCTGGTGGCGCTCGCCTGGGCGGTCTCCGCGCGGTCCAGGGCGTCCTCGGCGCTGTCGACGCTCTCCTCGGCGGCGTCCACCGACTCCTGCGCGGCGGTCGCGTCGATCCTGGCCAGCACCATGCCGGCGGCGACGACGTCGCCGGGCTTGACGTTGAGCTCCGTCAGCATGCCGCTGCTGGTGAACCCGAGCGTGCGGCTCTGCTGCGCCTGCACCGTCCCCGACGCGGAGACCGTCGTCGAGACCGACCCGCGGGTCACCTTCGTCGTGCTCACCTTCGCCGGCGCGACCTTCTCGTCGCCGGTCAGCAGGACCCCCACGACGACCGCGACCGCGAGCACGGCAGCCCCTCCGGCCAGCCACCAGACCTTCATGCCTGCTAGTTGACCGGTCCCGGCTCCCGGTCAGCTCGACCGGACCTCAAAGTTCCCTGGGAAGGCGCTCTCACCGAATTTTGAGGTCCAGCCCACGGTGCGTCGAGGTTCGCGCCGTTGCATGTCGGGAGTGATGACCAAGCGGATCGGTGGGGCCGCCCTCGCGCTCGCCGCGGTGGCGTTCTTCGCCACAGCCTGCGGATCTTCGGACAGCGCGGCGCCGGCCACGGCGGCGTCCGGCACCGACTACGCGTCGTGCCTGCGCGACAACGGCGTCAACCTGCCGCAGATGAACGGCTCGGGACGCCCCACCGCCCGTCCTGACGGCAACGCGTCGGGCCGACCGACCGCGTTCCCGTCGGGGCAGCCGCGCCCGTCCGGCAGCGGTGGGTTCCGCGGCGGTGGCGGTGGCTTCTTCGGTACGGCCGCGCCGAACGGCGTGGACCAGCAGACCTGGGAGAAGGCGCAGAAGGCCTGCGAGTCGCTGCGCCCGACCGCGTTCCCGAGCGGCGGGTTCGGCAACGGCGGAGGCGGCGGCAACGGTGGCGGCCGGGATGCGGCGTACCGCAACTGCCTGACCGAGCACGGCGTCACCGTCAGCGGCCCGGTCGACCAGCTCGACACCGCCGACGCGAAGGTGGCGGCCGCCGTCACCGCCTGCGCTCCCCTCAAGCCCAGCCCTCGCCCGTCCGCTTCGTAGCCCTCCCCCGGAAGTCGGACAGGCGGTGCGCCGGTCTTGCGGGCGCGGCGGTGGAGAAAGGGACATCGTGGGAGTGTCCTGACACTACGCCCGCAAGATCGGCGCGTTTCCGGAGCCGCGACGCGTGTCGCTGAGCGCGAACCGTCGTTGGCTTCGATATGGAGACGCTGGACACCTTCACGTGCACGTTCCTGCCGGCCACCGCACTGGCGAGGCTGTCCGCCGCGACCATCCGCCGCCACGTGCAGGTGCTGCGCGGCTGCGCCGGGGACCGTGACGCCGTCGCCGTCGTCGCCCGCTGCACGTCGCGCGCCTCCCGCAACAGCGTGCTGATGCTGACCCGCAGCCGCCTCGTGATCACCACCGAGTCGCCGCTGCTGCGCCGGGTCTCCCTGCACCTCAACACCGACCTGCACTCGCTCGCCGATGTCACCTGGACCCCCGAGCCGACCCGCTCCGGCATCCAGCTCGGCGTGACCGCCATCGACGGCGTCCGCGAGAACGTCTGGGTCCGCCTGCCGAACAAGGTCGAGATGTGGCGCCTCGACGAGGCCCTCAAGCAGGCGTTCCGCACCCCGTGGGGCGTGGTCGCCGCCGCCGCGACGCCCCGGGTCCCCGCCCTGGCCAAGGCGGTCCTCCGCTTCGCGTGAGCGATCGGCCCACCCTTCGCGGCAGGCGCTGGCTTCCTCGCGAAGAGTGAGCCGATCGATGTTCTTGTATCCGACCGACTCGATGCCCAAACCTCGCCCGAACATCGGGCGGGATGCGGGCGCGGCAGAATGGGCCCGTGGATCAGGGCAAGGGGCTGGTGCTGGTCGTCGAGGACGAGCGGCCGATCGCCGACCTGCTGCGCATGTATCTGGCGCGCGAGGGCTTCGGGGTGCACGTCGAGCACGACGGCACGGCGGGCCTGGCCGCGGCGCGGAAGCTGCGGCCTGTCGCGTGCGTGCTGGACATCGCGCTGCCGGGGATGGACGGCACGGAGATCTGCCGTCGGCTGCGGGAGGCCGGTGACTGGACGCCGGTGCTGTTCCTGACCGCGCGGGACGACGAGGTCGACCGGATCCTCGGCCTGGAGCTGGGCGGCGACGACTACGTGACCAAGCCGTTCAGCCCGCGGGAGCTGGTCTCGCGGGTGAAGGCGGTGCTGCGCCGCACGCAGGGGCCGCCCGACGTCGAGCAGGTCCGCACCGTCGGACCCGTCACGCTCGACCCCGCGCGACGGGAGTGCCTGGTCGACGGCGCGCCGGTGGTGCTGACGTCGACGGAGTTCGCGCTGCTGGCGCACCTGATGAACCGGCCGGGGCGGGTGTTCACGCGGGAGGAGCTGCTCGGCTCGGTGTGGGGGTACGCCGCGCATTCCGGCACCCGGACGGTCGACGTGCACGTGGCGCAGGTGCGCGGGAAGCTCGGCGCCGCGGCGGGGGTGCTCAGGACGGTGCGGGGCGTCGGGTACACCGCCGATGCTTAGGGCCGGGTTCCGGTCCATCGCCGGACGCAGCGCGCTGGTCACGTGCCTGGTTGCAGTCATCTCGGTGCTGGTGACGGCGCTCGTCGGGGCGCCGCTGGCGATCCAGGAGGCCAACAAGGCGGCCCGGGTCCGGCTGGCCGACGACGCGACGCTGACCGCCGAGCTGCTGCGCCCCCGGTTCAACACGCCCAGGAGCACGGACGAGCAGGTGATCGTCGAGCGGCTGCGGACCCGCGGGATCCAGGTCTACCTGATCCGGGCGGGGCAGCCGGACCGCGCGGGGCTGCCCGACGGGGTGGTCAAGACGGTCGGGGCCGGGCGGCCGGTCCCGGTCCGGCGGGCGGTGGTGGACCAGCAGGTCCAGCTCGTGGTGGGCCGGCCGATCGGCAACGCGGGCAACGGGATCGTGCTGACCGAGCGGATGCCGTCGCGCCAGGCGACCATCACGCGGCTGTGGGGGCAGCTGTGGATGGCGCTGCTGGCCGGGTTGGCGGCCGGACTGCTGGCGGGCGTGCTGCTGGCCAGGAGGATCGCGCGGCCCATCCGCACCGTGGCGGACGCGGCCAACCGGCTCACCGCCGGGGACCGGTCGGTCACGCTGGACGCGGACGGGCCGGCGGAGGTGGCGGACCTGGCGCACGCGGTGAACGCGCTGACCGCGGCCCTCGCCACGAGCGAGGGGCGCGAGCGGGACTTCCTGCTGTCGGTGTCGCACGAGCTGCGCACGCCACTGACGACGATCCGCGGCTACGCGGAGGCGCTCGCGGACGGGGTGGTGGGTCCGGACGGGGCGCAGCGGGCCGGGCAGACGGTGCTCGACGAGGCGGAGCGGCTCGACCGGCTGATCGCCGACCTGCTGGTGCTGGCCCGGCTGGAGGCCGCGGACCTGCCGGTCGAGGTGGTCGACGTGGATCTGACCCAGCTGGTGGCGGCGACCGCCGAGGCGTGGGGCGGGCGGCTCACGGCGGCGGGGCTGCTGCTGCGCACGGAGCTGCCGCCGATGCCGGTGCCGGTGCGCACCGACCCGGGACGGATCCGCCAGATCGTCGACGGCCTGCTGGAGAACGCGCTGCGGGTCGTGCCGTCCGAGCAGGCGACAGGGGTGCCGGTGGTGCTGGCGCTGGTGTGGGGGCCGGCGGAGGCGTCGATCGAGATCCGTGACGGCGGGCCCGGGTTCACCGACGACGACCTGGCGGTGGCCTTCGAGCGGGGTGCGTTGTCGCGGCGGTACCAGGGCGCGCGCAAGGTCGGCAGCGGGCTGGGGCTGGCGCTCGCCGCGCGGATGGCCCGCCGGCTCGGCGGCAGGATCGAGGCCGGTCACGCGCCCGAGGGCGGGGCGAGATTCACGGTGACGGTGCCGTTTGGGCCGGGTGAGAGGAGGTAGTGCACCCGTCGGCTCAAATTCGGCGGAGCTCGGAGCAGCTCGGACAGGAGGTACCCAGATGCGACGCACACGCATAGGCCTGTTGCTCAGTGCCGTGATCCTGGTGATCGTCGGCTCCCTGCCGGGGGTCGCACTGGCGGATCCGACACCCGGCGAGACCGGTCAGGGTGGCCAGCACGAGAACTGGCTCAAGAACGTGCTGCACGGTGAGGGCATCGTGCAGACGAAGAAGGGCCCGATACGGGTCGCGATGCAGAACGGCACCGCGACGGCGGCGACGGAAACGTCCGTGACGGTCCGGTCGACCGACGGCTACACCAAGACGTGGACCCTGGCCCAGAACGCCAAGATCTACAACGACCACATGAGCGTGCAGCCCGGTGCACTGCAGGCGGGCTCCATGGTGGTGGTCGGCGGCCCGATCACGGTCAGCGGCGGCGGCGGGAGCCCGGCGGCGTCCCCCACCACGACCTACACGGCGCAGATCGTGCTGATCCAGTCCACGGCCGGGACCGGGACCGGGACCGAAACCCCAGCGCCGGCTCCGGCGACCTCTTAAGGCCGAAGTTCGGCGATGCAGCACTTCACGGAGCCGCCGCCCTTCTTGAGCTCGGTCAGCTCCACCGGTACAGGCGCGTAACCCGCCTGGCGGAGTTTTGCCGCGAGGGCGGTGGCTTCACTGTTGAGCACCACGTTGCGCCCGTCGGAGACGAGGTTGAGCCCGAACGACAGGGCGTCCTCCTCGTCGGCGACGACGGCGTCCGGGAAGAGCTGCGCGAGCACCCGCTGGGACGCGGCCGAGAACGCGCCCGGGTAGTAGACGACGGTGCGGTCGTCCAGCGACGCCAGCGCGACGTCGAGGTGGTAGAAGCGCGGGTCGACGAGGCGCAGTGAGATCACCGGCCGGCCGAGCGCCTCCTGCGCCTCCGAGTGCGCCGAGGTCTCGGTCCGGAAGCCGTGACCGGCCAGGATCACGCCGCCGCCGAGCGCGTCGGGCAGGTAGGCGAAGTCGCCCTCGCCCTCGTTGGTCTCGGCCGGCGCGACGAACTTCCAGCCGTGGTTGTCGTAGAACCGCCGGTGCGCGGCGGCCTCGGCGATGCGCTGCGGGTACTTGAAGCGCGCCCCGTAGACGACGCCGTCGACGCTGAACGCCCCGTTGGCCGCGTAGACCATGTCCGGCAGGCCGATCTCCGGGGGCAGCACGTGCACCTGGTGGCCGAGCCGCACCAGGGTCTCCCGCAGGCCCTCCCACTGCTTCAGGGCGAGCTCGGTGTCGACCGGCGTGGACACGTCCATCCACGGGTTGATCGCGTACTCCACCACGAAGTGCTCGGGTGGCGACATCAGGTAGGTGCGCTCGCGTGGCTGCCGCTCGACGTGGGTCACGAGATCAAACGGTAGATTTGCGGGGTTGCACAAAACAGCGGTATTGCTTGCTTTCGAGGAGGGATTTGTTGCGCCTCGACCCGATCGACCAGCAGATCATTGCGTTGCTGCAGGAGGACGCCCGCTCATCGTATGCGGACATCGGATCGCAGGTGGCGCTGTCCGCACCGGCCGTGAAGCGTCGCGTCGACCGGCTTCGATCGACCGGAGTGATCCGCGGCTATACGGCGCTCGTCGACCCGGACGCGCTGGGGTGGACGACGGAGGCGTTCGTCGAGCTGTTCTGCACCGGGCGGACGTCGCCGCAGCAGATCCGCGACGCCGCGAAGCGCCACCCGGCGGTCGTCGGCGCCTACACCATCTCGGGTGAGGCCGACGCGCTGGTCCACCTGCGGGCGGTCGACATGGCGGGGCTCGAGGAGGCCCTCGAACGGCTGCGCGCCGAGCCCTTCGTGACGTCGACCCGCAGCATGATCGTGCTGTCACGGCTGGTCGAGCGGCTGGCGCCGAAAGTCGTCACCGTGCCGGGAACCGGATCGACACCCGCCACGTCCTAGCACGCATGAGACGCTCGCTTGCCGCGTTGAGTGCCCTGGTTTTCGTTGTCGCCGGATGTACGGGCGGCGGGTCGCCGAAGTCCGCGCCGGCCACGGTCGCCGGGCCGGAGCCGGTGTTCAAGCTGGTGGCGTTCGACTCCTGCGAGCAGCTGCTGTCGTCGCTGCGGGACGCCGCCGCGGGTGTGGTCGGGCCGTGGGGGTTCCTGAACGACGGCGGCATGCTGCGCGGCGGCCGCGCCGAGGACACCGGCGCACAGCGGCAGGGCGGGCTCAACGGCGGCAAGGCGGCCGCGCCGGCCGGTCAGGAGTTCTCTGGCACCAACACCCATGAGGCGGGTGTCGACGAGCCGGATCTCGTGAAGACCGACGGCAAACGGATCGTGACGCTGTCGCGCGGCACCCTGAAGGTCGTCGACGTCGCCGGCCGGGCGGTGACCGGCTCCCTGGCCATCGGCACCGTCGACGACGTCAGCGGCAAGAGCGCCGCCAACGCCACGGAGCTGCTGCTGTCCGGGGACCGCGCGCTGGTGCTCGGCTACGACTACCGGGCCGGCTTCGACGACGTGCCCGGCGTGTCGGGCGCGCAGATGACGCTGGTCGACCTCGCCGGCGCGCCGAAGGTGATCGGCCGGTTCACCGTCGAGGGCGGCCTGCTCGACGCCCGGCAGGTCGGCGGCACCGCCCGCGTGGTCGTGGTGTCCCGGCCGCGGATCGCGTTCCCCGACAACTCGAAGCTCGGCAGCGACGACGCGCGGATCGCGGCGAACCGTTCGGCGGTCATGGCCGCGCCGGTCGACGCGTGGCTGCCGAAGTGGGCCGCGACCGACGCCGCCGGCAAGCGCACCGAGGGGCGGGTCGACTGCGGCGCGGTGAGCCGGCCGGCGACCTACTCGGCGACGTCGATGCTGACGGTGCTGACCTTCGACCTGGGCGGTGCGGCGCTCGGCGGCGGCGACCCGGTCTCGGTCGTGGCCGACGGCGACACCGTCTACGCCAACGGGCCCAGCCTGTACATCGCCAACGACCAGCGCTGGCGGGTGCTCGCCGCCGACGTGGTGCGCAGGAAGGTCGCGACGTCGCCGGCCCGGCCGTCGACCCAGGTGTTCAAGTTCGACATCGGCGCGCCGGGCAGCCCCCGGTTCGTCGCGTCGGGTGAGGTGCCGGGCTGGCTGCTCAACCAGTACTCGATGTCGGAGTGGGACGGGCACCTGCGGATCGCCACGACGATGTCGGCCGACAACACGACGGCGTCGGCGGTGTACGTGCTGCGCCGCGACGGCGGCCGGCTCACCGAGGCGGGTCGCGTCGACGGCCTCGGCAAGGGCGAGCGGATCTATTCCGTGCGGTTCATCGGCACGACCGGCTACGTGGTCACGTTCCGGCAGACCGACCCGCTCTACACGCTCGACCTGCGCGACCCCGCGGCACCGAAGGTGGTCGGGGAGCTGAAGATCCCGGGCTACTCGGCATACCTGCACCCCGCGGGCGACGGGCGGCTGCTCGGCCTGGGGCAGG
This sequence comes from Dactylosporangium maewongense, assembly GCF_039531485.1. Classification (NCBI taxonomy): domain Bacteria; kingdom Bacillati; phylum Actinomycetota; class Actinomycetes; order Micromonosporales; family Micromonosporaceae; genus Dactylosporangium; species Dactylosporangium maewongense. Next base: position 28,593 of record NZ_BAAAQD010000019.1, read on the forward strand.
ACGCCAACGCGCAGGGCCGGGTGCAGGGTATGCAGGTGTCGCTGTTCGACGTGCGGGACCCGGCGCACCCGTCGCGGGTCGCGCAGTTCAAGCGGCAGGGCGGCAGCTCCGAGGCGGAGTACGACCCGCACGCGTTCCTCTACTGGGCGCCGCTGGGGCTGCTCGCGGTGCCGGTCTGGCGCGACACCCAGCCGGCCGTGCTGGTGCTGAAGGTCGGCGACTCGGCGATCACCGAGGCGGGTGCGATCACCCACCCCGGTCGCTACACGGCGATCCGCCGCTCGCTGATCATCGGTGGCACTTTGTGGACCCTGTCGGAGCAGGGGCTGAAGGCGACCGACGCGGCGACCCTGGCCGAGCAGGCCTGGATCGCGCTCTAGCTGGATCGTTTCGGTTCTGCGCCGCTGTGCGGTCGGCGCGGCTGGGCGGTCAGCGCCGCCGCACGGTCAGCGCTGTCCGCCGTCTGGTCAGCGCTGCTCTCCGGCGACGTGCTGCACGAACGCCCTCCAGGCGGCGGCGTCCACGAAGATCTCCGGGCTGTTGGCGTCCTTCGAGTCCCGGATGCCGACGGCCTTCGGGTCGAGTAACACCTCGACGCAACCGTTGCCGCCGCTGCGCGTGCTTTTACGCCACACAATGCTCATGATGATGACCCCTAGAACCTGGGCTATTCGTATTCGCGAATAGCCCGCTGAATGTAATCAAGTGTTTCCGCGTGGCTCAGCGCCACAGTGCGCAACGATTCGAAGGCGACCAGGTAGCGCCGCACTTCCTCGGGGCGGTTGCGAAACACCCCGCCGGTCATTCCGTCGCAATACACGAGCGACTGCTCGGTCTCGCCGACGAAGTCGAGCACCGTGAACGCCCCGTCGATCCCCCGGTGCGCCCCACGGTCGAACGGCACCATCTGCAGCGTCACCGTCGGACGGTCGGCGATCTCCAGGAGCCTCATGAGCTGCCTTCGCATCACATCATGACCGCCGACCGGCCGCTTGAGGACCGCCTCGTCGAGAATCGCCCAGATCCGCGGCGGCGGGTCACGGGTCAGGACGGCCTGTCGCGCCATCCGGACCGACACCCGCTGGTTCACCACATCGGGCCGCTCCCCCACGGACACCGAATTGATGATCGCGCCGGCGTATTCCACGGTCTGCAGAAGTCCGTGGAGAATGACCGCGTCGTAGATGTAGACGTCGGATGCCTCGGATTCGAACCCGATCATTGTTTCATAGGCGCCGAGCAATGCGTCGCCATAGGCTTCCCACCAGGCCCGCTGGCGCGATTGCGCGGCGAGGGCGGTGATGCGGGTGCGCTCGGCCTCTGCGGTCTGGTAGAGGTCGAAGAGCTTCGTCAGGTCCGGGTTGCGGACGCTGCTGTTGGCGGTCTCGATCCGGCTGACCTTGGACTCGGACCACTTGAGCTCGGCTGCGACATCGGCGGCCGTCTTCCGGGCAGCCTCCCGCAACCGGCGCAGCTCGGCTCCGAGCTGGCGACGGAGCAGAGTCGGGCTCGGCTTCGAGGACATCGACCACACCGTACCGCATCCACACTCAAATACTGAGAACTTTCGGCACTGGGTTGCACTTGCATCTGACAGCGAGTTGATGCGTAATCAAGTTAGAAGCTACTAGTGAGGTTGCATGATCCGCCTCACCCAGCGACGGCGACGCTTGGGCTTCGATGTGCCTCATCCCAGGAGGCACGCTGGACGGCGGCCGTCACCGTGGCCGGTTGCCGCCTTCCTCGTTCGTCGCGTCGGCGTCCGCGATCCGGGCCCCGACCAGCAGCAAGGGAGCGCGACCATGAGTTCCTACGCACCCCAGTCGTTCGAGTCCCGGCCGGTCATCCACTACAACCAGCACGGGATTCTGGTCACCGACCGGATCTTCGCCACCGACCGCGGCCGCTACGAGATCGCGGAGCTGTCGCGACCGGCGCACGGCACCGGCACCCTGCACCCGGGCGTGCGGGCGTGCGTCGCGGTCGGGATCGCGAACGTCGTCGTCCTCGGCGCGGCGGCGACCACCGGCTCCGTGCCGGTCATCCTGGTCGCGCTGTCGGCGCTGCTGATCACCTGGGTCGTCGGGCTCGTCTACGCACGCCGCTGGCCGCGGCAGCACACGCTGCTCGCCGACTACCGCGGCACGCGGGTCACGCTGCTGCGCACGCGGGACGTCGACCTCTTCGGCCGGGTGTCCCGGGCGCTGCGCCGCTCCTGCGGGCTCTAGCGTCTGCCGCGCTTTACAGGTACATCCCGGTGCGCTCGCCCTCGACCTGCTTGGGGGTGTCGTTCTCGCCGAAGAACCGCTTCCCGCCGAACTCGCCCTGCAGGCGGTCGTCCAGCTCGTCCGCGAGCCCGGTCATCACCTGCACGGCGAGCATCAGGTGGGTCGCCTGGAAGTCCCGGCCGAACACCGGCACCGACGCCCACACCGTGTCGTTGGTGCAGTACAGCCGGCCGATCGGCATCCGGTTGGTGAGCTCGGACAGCTTCACGTAAAGCCGCTCGGTCGGCTCGATCTCGGTCAGCACCGGCGAATACACGTCGACCAGCGGCGGGTTGTCCCGCACCCGGACGAACACCATCGCCGACCCGGACCGGATGCCGATGTCACCGTCCGGGTCGATCGTCAGCTCCTCCGGCGTCGTCTTCATCAGCCGGGCCACGACCGTGATCACCTTGTCGTGCAGCGGCAGGTCGTCCTGCTCGTCACCCGCCTGGTGCTGCTTCGCCCGCACCACCGCCACCGGCCCGTCGCCGTCGGTCTCGACGATCGACGCGAGCGACCGGGCGACGCCGAGCGACGGCAGGGCCGCCACCAGCCCCTGCGCGTCGTGGGCGAGATAGGTGAGGAACGCGGGGTGCGGCGTGCCGTAGATGTCGCGCAGCGTCCGCATGATGAGCCGGCTGAGCTGGACGGCCTCGCTCTTGGGCACCCGCACGCCGAACGCCTCGCCCGAGCCCGGCACCACCCCCGGCGGCGACCACCCGAGCGCCACCGTCTGCGCGATCACGGTCCGCCCCAGCCGATACGCCGCGGGCAGGTCGGCGTTGCCGACGGCGGTCGCGGCGAGCATGTCGCCGTCCTCGCCGGTCACCTGCACCGAGTAGATGGCGTCGCCGGTCCCGGACGCCGTCGGGTCGAGCGTCAGATCGAGCGTCGTGCCGGGGGCGAGCTGCCGCAGCGCGTCGACCAGGTGCCGCGCGAAGTCGCGCCAGGCCTCGGCGACCTTCTCCTTGAGGTCCCCGCCGATCGGGTCCTCGTCGTCGAACAGCGCCGCCTCGTAGTCCTGATCATCCGCCATGACCGCCTCCAATCCCCCCGGGCTCACCCTATCCAGACGACGCACGTCGCGGGTGCCTCGGGCTCCTCGGACTGGTTGCTTCCGGGTCGTGGCGTCGGTCAGCCCTCGTCCACCAGGGCGACGAGCCGCGCCCGGGCCTCCTCAAGGTCGGCGCCCCGCCCGACGGCGACCCCCAGCAGGAACGCGGTCAACGGCGCCCCCGGCCGGGCCACGTTGTGCGCCACATCCCGCGCGAGGTCGAGGATCGCGTCCTGCTCCCCCGCGCCCAACGGCTCCAGCCCGAGCTCCGCGCACGCCCGCACCACCCACGCCGCCAGCTCTGGATTCCCGCTCATCGGTCTCCACCCCCGTCTGCTCGCCGCAGGTCTTCTTCGGTGTCGCAGTCGAAGTACGGCGCCGGCCCGGAACCGGTCCACTCGACCTCGACCACGTCCAGCCCATCCAACACCGCCCGCATCGACCGGCCTTCGGGCGCCCCGAGCCGCTCGACCGCATCCCGCAGCGCGCCGGCCCGCCACACCCCGCACAGCAGCTGCCGCTTGCCGCGCCCGTCGACGAACACCGCGCCATCCGCGTGGCTCTCGACCGCCGCGAGCAGGATCTCGACTCCTTCAGTCGTGAGGTACGGCAGATCCGCGGCGAACAGCCCGACCAGCGCCGGCCCTTCCTCCGCTTCTGCCTGGTCCTCCGACGCCGCTCGCGGGACGAGGCCGAGCGCAGCGGCGGTCGCGGCCGCCGGGCCGGCACCGGGCGGCTCCTCGCGGACGGTGCGCACCCCCGTGGGCAGCCCCTCCCGGGGCGGCCCGACCACGATCCGCAGCGCCGCCCCCTCGACCGCGGCGAGCACCCTGTCGAGCATCGGCACCCCGGCGACGGGCAGCATCGGCTTGTCCTGGCCACCGAGGCGCGTGCCGCCACCCCCGGCGAGGATCACGGCCACGAGTCCCGGCCATGCGGTGGCTGCGCCCATGGGCAGAACGTACCGTCGAGCGGGCAACGACCGGAACCACTCCCCGCATCTGGAGGCCCGACCATGGGACGCGTCACGCAACGGCGCACGATCACCCGGGTCACCGTCACCCCCGCCCCGGACGGCCCGGCGGGGGTCTCCGCAAAGGTCGGGCCCGACACCTTGATCGCCGAGGAACCGCTGGAGATCAGGGTCGGACCGGCCGGGACGCCACGCCCCGCGCTGGCGGTCACGATGCGGACCCCCGGTGACGACCTCGACCTGGCGATCGGCTTCCTCCTCACCGAGGGGATCATCAGATCCGCCGCGGACGTGCGGACGGCGCAGCTGTGCGCCGGCGACCAGGAAGCGAACACCTACAACGTCGTGGACGTGGTGCTCGCCGACGGGGTCCCGGCCCCGCAGACCGATCCGAGCCGGAACTTCTACACCACCTCCTCGTGCGGCGTGTGCGGCAAGGCCAGCATCGACGCCGTGCGGACACGCTCACAGTTCGACGTCGCGGCGGACGGCATCCGGGTGGCGCCAGCCCTGCTGGCCGACCTGCCCGACGCGCTGCGGGCGGGCCAGCGGGCGTTCAGGACGACGGGCGGCCTGCACGCGGCCGGGCTGTTCGACGCGGCCGGGCGCCTGGTCTGCCTCCGGGAGGACGTGGGCCGGCACAACGCCGTGGACAAGGTGATCGGCTGGGCCGCGCGACAGGACCGCCTGCCGCTCGCCGGTCACGTGCTGATGGTCAGCGGCCGGGCGAGCTTCGAGCTGTGCCAGAAGGCCTGGATGGCAGGCATTCCGATGCTGGCCGCGGTGTCGGCGCCGAGCACCCTGGCCGTCGACCTGGCCGAGGAGGCAGGACTGACCCTCGTCGGCTTCCTGCGAGGCCAGACCTTCAACGTCTACACCGGCGCCCACCGCATCACCGGCCTGCCCCAGACCTGATCACACCGGCCGAGTTCCCAGCGGGCGGGAATGCCGGGTCAGCCCTCAGACGAACGGCGCATCCACAGTCCCCGGCGGTGCGCACGCACCAGCACGCCGCCCGGACCCGGTTGGACGGCAAGGCACCCTCATCCAGGGCGGCCCGCAGGACGGTGGTGGTGACCCCGCGACCGAAGGACAGATCGCCAACCGGACCGAGAGGACCTCACCGCGACCGACCACCCGCGTCCGACCCGGACCGGCAAACACCGCAACCAGGTCGAACGCGGCGTCGACCGCCGCCCGCAACAGCTCATGGCTCGTGGTCGCAACCAGGCACGACGCCCTGAACACCTCCCATCAATCAGGAACGCGGCACCGAGCAGACCACCCGACGCCCCACACCCGAGCCAGCAGCGGCACGCAGGTAGACCGCCAACGCACGCCGGGGTGGGGCGGCGCCAGGCAGGGTTCAGCGCCTTCGGCGGCGGGTGGTGCGGCGGCGGGGCGGGGTGGGGCGGCGCCCGTCGCGGCGGCCGATCGGGGGCAGGGACTGCGGGGACAGGCCGCGGTCGAGGATCTCGGCCATGAGCTTGGCGGCACGATAGCCAGGGTCGGCGTCGAACGCGCGGTCCAGGGCGATCCGGGAGCGGACACCGTTGCCGGATCGCCAGGACGCATAGGCGACGAGCATCGCGGCCGGGGCGGCGAACGTGGGGGCGCAGCGGCGCAGCACGTCAGTCCACAGGCGGTCGTGGAGGTCGAGGTCGGTGTCGAGGTCGCGGTCGATGCGCAGCCAGGCATCGTCGCGCAGGGGCAGGCTGTGGAGGAGGAACGCGAGCCAGGCGACCTCCTCGTCGGTGAGGCCCTCGCCGGCGCGGACGCGGCGCAGCGCCGCGTCGATGGAGGCGACGCCTTCGGCGGGCGTGCCGGGCGAGTGGACGAGGCGGGTCTGGGTCTGGCGGGTGGCGCGCTCGGCGGCGTCGAGGGCGGGGCCGGTCGGGGCGGCGAGGCTGGCGACGAGGGCGGCCCGGTCGGGCAGCGCGACCATCCCGATCAGGGTGGCGGTCGCCGCGACCGCGGACGTCTCGACGTCATAGGGCTGGCCTTCGGTCGGGCAGCAGTAGGGCGACTCGCAGATCAGCGACCGGTAGCGCCCCTCGTGGGCCCAGAGCATCTCGTGCACGGCGATGCCGTGGCGGCGCATCGCGGCGGTGGTGGCGTGGATGAGGGTCTCGACACGCTCGGGCGGGCCATAGCCGATGAGCACGACGTGGTCGACGTCCTGGCGGGCGAACAGGGCGCCATAGCCGTCGGCCAGGGTGTCGAGGTCCTCGCCCGGATCGGGCAGGTCGTCGCGCATGTGGAAGCGCAGCCGCTTGTCGCGCACCCCGAGGGCGACGAGGCTGTCGGACGGGTGGAACCCGAACAGGTACGGCGTGCCGGCAAGGATGTCAGCGGGGGTGCGCAGGCGCAGCCGGGGCTGCGCGAGGGTCGAGGTCGCGGTCGTCATGCACCCGAGCCTGGCGGTCGCCGCCACCCACGGGAACTCGCGGTTTTCGGCTGTGGACAACGCCCGATTCGATCCACAACCGCCGGCCGCACCTTGACAAACGCCAGCACACCGCTAGAAGCGGCAAGTAGCAGGAAGCGGCGCTAGAAGCGGAACCGCTGCGCGTGCAGGTCGATCCCGTCGTGCCAGTCGTGGCCGTCCGGGTGCAGGTCGATGGCGAGCGTCACCCGGGCGAGCGCGTCATACCCGGCCGCCTGCAGGCACCGGATCGCGTCGACGTTGCGCGCCGCCGGCGAGATGCTCAGCTGCCCGAGCCCCCGCCGCTTGGCCTGGTCGGCGACGTGGGAGAGCAGCGCCCGCCCGATCCCCGCGCCCCGCCGGGACGACGCGACGACCAGCGGCTCGACCTGCCCACCGCGCCCGTCGAGGATGAGCCCGACCATGCCGACCACGCCGACGCCGAGGATCTCCGCGACCCACATGCCGGACAGGTCGAGCCGCGTGAGGTACTCCTCGAACGCGGCCCCGGGGTCACCGCTGACGGGTGGCGCCGCCGGGTAGAGGTGCTGATGCTCCTCGGTCAGCTCTGCCCACAGCTGCCGGCACTCGCGATGGTCCGTCGGTCGATACGCCCGGATCGTCGGCTGCAGCGTCGCGACCCCGCCACCTACGCCGTCATCTGCGCGAACAGTCACCATGTGTTCATGCTTACTCCGGTGCGTGCCGCCGCGACACCCACATCGCGGTATTGCACCCCAGCCGATCGCCGCCTGACCGTTTCACGCCTTTTGTTGCAACACGCGGATCGTGGCCACACGGTTATGGATGGAGCCGGTGAGCGATAACATAAAATCGGCTCGCAGCTACGACGAAGGGACCGCCGGTCGGGACGGTCCCTTCGCTGTTGCTCAGGCTTGGTTGGGGGAAGCTGTTGCTCAGGTTTGTTACGGAAGGCGGAATTCGCCGTCGGTGTCGACCGCGGCGATGAAGGTCTCCCATTCGGCGCGGGTGAAGCGCACGGATCCCGCGTCCGGGGAGTTGGAGTTGCGGACCTCGACGACACCGTCGACGAACCGCGCTTCGACGCACTGTCCGTTGTTACCGCTCCGGGTGGGCTTGTGCCACCGCTCGTTCAGCGCAGCCATTCTGCGCACTCCTTCGTTGTCAGGCCGTCTCAGCGACCGTTGACTCGATCAGCTTGACCGACTCGAATGGGCTGAGCGCGGCGGCTCGCAGACTTTCGAACACGTCGTGGTACCGCTGGACGTCTCCGGCTTCCTGGTAGATGTCGCCGGCCATGGCTTCGGCGTACACGACGCTTGGTGCACCTTGGAACTTGAGGATCGCGAATGATCCAGCCATGCCGGCATAGGCTCCCCCGCTGAAGGGGAGTATCTGGATCGTCACGTTCCTCGCCCGACCCATTTCGGCCAGGTGCTTGAGCTGCGACCGCATCACGTCGACCCCACCGATGAGGCGCCGGATGACGCTCTCGTCGAGGACCGCGATGAACTGCAATGGATTCTCGGCCCGGGTGAGCAGTTCCTGCCGCTCACGCCGGGCGCTGACATGCGCTTGGACCGCGTCCTCCGACTCGCCGGACGGGGAGGCGGCGGCGAGCAGCGCCCGCGTGTACTCCTCCGTCTGGAGCATGCCGGGCACCACGAGCGCCTCGTAGTCCCGCATCTCGATCGCGTTGGACTCCAGGCCGATGTAGCGGGAGTAGTGGCTGGGAAGGTCACCGAAGCGGGCGAACCAGCCCCGCGTCTTGCCTTCCTTCGCAAGCGCGATCAATGTCTCCGTGAGATCGCTATCATCAACGTCGTAAATCTTGAGCAACTGTTCGAGGGTGCTGCGGCGGATGCCGACCTTCCCGCCCTCCATGCGGCTGATCGTGCTGGGCGAGCAGTCGAGCTGTAGGCCGACGTCCTCGGTGGTGAGCTTCGCCTGCTCGCGCAGTCGCCGGAGCTGTTTGCCCAGCTGGAAGCGGGGGAACGTGGGGCTGTGCGCGTGCGACACCACTCACCTCCATTACTCAGGACGAGTGTCACCGTTACCGGGTTGTCGCGCAAGCGTGAGCGTCAGTGAGCGATTGGGTTGCTCTACTCAAGTTTGACGGAACGTATTGCCCCGGGAAACCTGCACATGCATTCTGGGGCGGTCAGAGATGGTTCCTCTGCCGGAGGGAGATCCGTCGTGATCGAAGACGACGTGATCCTGCTCGAAGGCGCACCACGGCTTTTCGGCATTGTCGCCGATCCGTTCGACGACGACCACCCCCAGGTTGTCGCCTGGGGTCACGAGCTGCCGGATCAGGCCGTGCTCACCTGGCGCCTGGGGAATGGGAAGTCCGAGATCGCCGTCTTCCGCTCGGCGAACGACGCGCTCGCAACCGCTCAGCAGCTGTATCCCGCCTGGATCCTGTGGACCGCACCCGCGACGCAGGGGTTCTGATGGCCGTCATCTATGACCACGCCGTGACCGACGCCCGCCGCCTCGTGGCGCGCCACCAGCCGTTACGCGTCCATCAGGCGACACGCTGCGCGGCCGGCTGCGCGCGCTGGCCGTGCAAGCCGTTCTCCACCGCCTGGGCGATGGTGACCCGCAACTCCAACACACGCGCCGGCCGATGACCCGCGCACACTTCATGACCCAGCGCTAAACCTGTGCGGCCGGGCAGTCCTCAAGATCTGACTGATCGGCCGACCCCGATCGGGGCCGATGCGCGGTCCAGCTCTTGACCGCCTCCGGCTTGCCCTTGCGCGTGGCGTTCCACCCCGGCCACGCCTTGTCCTGGATGGGCACGCCCTTCGTCGGTGAGGGCGTGGGCACGACGGCGGGGGGCTCCTGCACCTCGGGCGCCGGCGCGGTCGGCGGAGCCGGCACCACCGTGGGCGGCTTGGTACCCGTACCGACGACGACACCGCCGCCTGATCCACCCGATGTCCTCGCGCTGACGCGCGGCTTCGCCACGGTCGCCGGGGGCAGCGGCGCGGTCGGCTCCGCCGCGCGCGACGGCGTGCCCGTGCCGTGCAGCCCGCTGCTGGGCGTCGGGGCGAGCACGAGCGGTCCGGGCCGTGGCTCGGCGACGATCGGCGTCCGGACGGACGGCGCCGTGTCCAGCGAGGCGCTGCCGGCGGCGACCACGATCAGGGTCGGCACCGAGGTCAGCGCCACGAGCAGCGCGGAAATGAGCAGCGGCCGCCGGTTCGGCGACAGTATGCGGTGGGTACGGACGTCGGATTCCAAAGGAAACGCTCCAGTGTGCGGGGGAAGGCAGAACGAAGCTCATTGGGAGCAACTGCCGCACGCGGGGCGAGGATCTGCCCGGTTCGGAGGGATTTTTCGACCTTGCAACGCGGACGAACCCGGACTCCATGGTGTCGATCCACACGCCTTCTGCGATGCTGGACACACACCGGCAACGGGGCTGTGGCGTCCGCATACCCTGCGACTGAGCCTCAGAGCCGGCTCCCGGGCGTGATCCACTCACACCCACCGCGACGCGCCGGCTCCAACAGGGCCGCCGCGTAGCAGCCACCCCCGCTGCGCGGCAGGGTTACCCCCGCTGCCGACGCGAGAGACGACAGGGAGAAACGGATGGCGAAGGGCGAAGCAAAGGCCCGGACGTCAGGAACACGGGCCGCGCCTGAACCCGCGTTCGTGCAGCTGCTCACCCCTGAGGGAGACCGGGTCGAACACCCCGACTACACGGTCGACTTCACCGATGAGGAATACCGCTCGCTCTACCACGACCTCGTCGTGGTCCGGAAGCTCGACGCCGAGGCGACCGCCCTGCAGCGCCAAGGCGAGCTGGGCATCTGGGCGAGCCTGCTGGGCCAGGAAGCGGCGCAGGTCGGCTCCGGCCGGGCGCTGCGCAAGCAGGACATGGCGTTCCCAACCTACCGCGAGCACGGCGTGCTGTACTGCCGCGGCGTCGACCCGATCGCACCGCTGACCCTGTTCCGCGGCGTCGACCAGGGCGCCTGGGACCCCAACGAGTTCAACTTCGGCATGTACACGATCGTGATCGGCGCGCAGACGCTGCACGCGACCGGCTATGCGATGGGCGTGACCAAGGACGGCAAGGTCGGCTCCGACGACGGCGAGGCCGTCATCGCCTACTTCGGCGACGGCGCCACCAGTCAGGGCGACGTCAACGAGGCCTTCATCTGGGCGTCGGTCTTCAACGCGCCGATGGTGTTCTTCTGCCAGAACAACCAGTACGCGATCTCCGAGCCGCTCGAGCGGCAGACCCGCGTCCCGCTGTATCACCGGGCCAGCGGCTTCGGCTTCCCCGGCCTGCGCGTGGACGGCAACGACGTGCTCGCCTGCTACGCGGTCACCCGCAAGGCCCTCGACGACGCCCGCCACGGCCAGGGGCCCTCGCTGATCGAGGCCTACACGTACCGGATGGGCGCCCACACCACGTCGGACGACCCGACCAGGTATCGCATCGCCAGCGAGGTCGAGGCGTGGCAGGCGAAGGACCCGATCGCGCGCCTGCGGGCGTTCCTCGGCAAGCAGGGCATCGCCGGCGACGACTTCTTCGCCGCGGTCGACGAGGAGGCCCGGGTCGCCGCCGCCGACCTGCGCGAGCGCGTCCTCACCATGCCGGACCCGGATCCGCGCACCCTGTTCGACCACGTGTATCCGCACGGTTCGCCGGAGCTCGAGCAGCAGAAGGCGCAGTTCGACAAGTACCTGTCGTCGTTCGAGGGGAGTGGGCACTGATGGCCGAGACCCTGACGATCGGCAAGGCGCTCAACACCGGCCTGCGCCGGGCGATGGAGCGCGACCCCAAGGTCCTCGTCATGGGCGAGGACGTCGGCAAGCTCGGCGGCGTCTTCCGCATCACCGACGGCCTGCAGAAGGACTTCGGCGATGAGCGCGTCATCGACACCCCGCTCGCCGAGTCCGGCATCATCGGCACCGCCGTCGGCCTCGCGATCCGCGGCTACCGGCCGGTGTGCGAGATCCAGTTCGACGGGTTCGTCTACCCGGCCTATGACCAGATCGTGTCGCAGGTCGCCAAGATGCACTACCGCTCCAAGGGCAAGGTCCGGCTGCCGATCGTCATCCGGATCCCCTTCGGCGGCGGCATCGGCGCGGTCGAGCACCACTCCGAGTCGCCCGAGGCCTACTTCGCGCACACCGCTGGCCTGAAGGTCGTCTCCTGCTCCAACCCCGACGACGCGTACTGGATGATCCAGCAGTCGATCGAGTCCGACGACCCGATCGTCTTCATGGAGCCCAAGCGCCGCTACTGGGAGAAGGGCCAGGTCAACGTCGACGCCGCGAGCGCACCGCTGCACGTCTCGCGGATCGCGCGCCCCGGCACCGACGCGACGCTGCTGGCCTACGGCCCGATGGTCCGCACCGCGCTGGACGCCGCGACCGCCGCCGCCGAGGACGGGCGCGACCTGGAGGTCATCGACCTGCGCACGCTGTCGCCGCTGGACATGGGCCCGGTCTACGAGTCGGTGCGGCGCACCGGCCGCGCGATCGTCGTCCACGAGGCGCCCGGCAACCTGGGGCTCGGGTCGGAGATCGCGGCCCGGATCACCGAGGAGTGCTTCTACTCCCTCGAGGCGCCGGTCCTGCGCGTCACCGGGTTCGACACGCCGTACCCGGCCGCCCGGGTCGAGGAGGAGTACCTGCCCGACCTCGACCGGGTGCTCGACGCCGTCGACCGCTCGTTCGGGTTCTAGGGGGACGCGCAGTGACACGGGTCAAAGAGTTCAACCTTCCCGATCTGGGCGAAGGCCTCACCGAGGGCGAGATCCTCAAGTGGCTCGTCCAGGTCGGCGACACGATCGAGCTCAACCAGCCGATCGTGGAGGTCGAGACCGCGAAGGCGGCGGTCGAGATCCCCGCGAAGTGGGCCGGTCAGGTCGCCAAGATCTTCCACCCGGAGGGCACGACGGTCGAGGTCGGCTCCCCGATCATCGCCATCGACACCGATCCGGGCGGCGCCCCGGCGCCCTCCACGGGTGTGCCTTCCGCGGCCTCGCTGGCGGCCGTCGACATCGCCGGCGACGCGCCGGTCGAGCCCGGCATGATCGGCGGCCCCGCGCCGGGCGGCCGCACCGCCGTGCTCGTCGGCTACGGTCCGAAAACCGCCGCCGCGAAGCGCCGGCCGAGAACAACTGCAAGTGCAACCGCGGCACCTGTACTGCCGAAGCCTCCCGCCACGCCCGTAGCGCCGGCTCCGGTCGTCGTCGCGGAGCCCGTGGACCGGACGCCGCCAGCGCGGGGCAACGTGCTGGCCAAGCCGCCGGTCCGCAAGCTGGCCCGGGACCTCGGCGTCGACCTCGCGGAGATCACGGGCACTGGGCCCAACGGTTCGGTCACGCGGGACGACGTGCTGTCCGTGTCGTCCGCCCCCGCCGCCGCTCCGGTTTCCCCGGCGGCGGCCCAGGCGTCCCGCGTCGGCCGCGAAGAGCGGATCCCGGTCAAGGGCGTGCGGAAGCTGACCGCCGAGAACATGGTGGCGAGCGCGTTCACCGCACCGCACGTCACCGAGTTCCTGACGGTCGACGTGACCCGCTCGATGAAGGCCCTCGAACGGCTGAAGGCCAAGCGGGACTGGCGCGACGTGCGGGTGTCGCCGCTGCTCATGGTCGCCAAGGCGGCCCTGGTTTCGTTGAAGCGCTACCCGATGGTGAACTCCACGTGGCAGGGCTCGGAGATCCTGGTCAAGCACTACGTCAACCTCGGGATCGCCGCGGCGACGGAGCGCGGGCTGATCGTGCCCAACATCAAGGACGCCGACGCGCTCACCACGCGGGAGCTGGCCGACGGGCTGAACGACCTCGTCGCCACCGCCCGCGAGGGCAAGACGTCGCCGGCGGCGATGAGCGGCGGGACGTTCACGATCACGAGCGTCGGCGTCTTCGGCGTCGACACCGGCACCCCGATCCTGCCCCCGGGTGAGTCGGCGATCCTGGTGTTCGGCGCGATCCGGGACACCCCGTGGGTCCACAAGGGCAAGATCAAGATCCGGCAGGTGACGACGCTCGGCCTGTCCTTCGACCACCGGATCATCGACGGCGAGCTGGGCTCCAAGTTCCTGCGCGACGTCGGCGCGTTCCTCGAGGACCCCGAGGGATCGCTGCTGGCCTGGAGCTGAGCAGTCCAATTCACGGCAGGTGGCCCGGCGCTGACGCGCCGGGCCACTGTCATATGGCTGACGAACTGGGCGTTTACGCAGCCAGCAACCCTACGAATCGTCGGCGCGTGCGCCGCGTCACTTGCTATTCGCTGGCTAACGATCTTCCGCTGGGCGTGTAATGGATGCGAAGCAAGCCTCGTCCTTACATCCTCCCAAGGAGCCCGCCGTGAGCACCTTCATGGAGCGTTACCGCGCCCGCCGCAACGCCGCCCGCCGCCTCGACGCGATCGAGCGCGCCATCGCCAAGAACCCGTCCGCCGCGCTGCGCGACGAACTCCACGCCATGCTCAGCCGAAGTTGAGCCTGCGCACCACCCCGCGCCTGCCGCCCTGGTCCGACCCTCCCCGGACCGGGGCGGCATCGCTTTGTTCACCTATTCTGGGAGCGCTTGCCGGCGAACCTGAGCCTCCGCTCTGCCATGTACGGTTCGGGTCGACTACGGTCGCAAGGGTCTGACCCACAGGAGGCACGATGACGTCCGACCAGCCCCACCCGTCCGAAGCGGACGAGAGTGCGGCGAGCGCGCCGAGCTCACCCCCGCCCGGCACGCCCCCGGCCGGCACCGTGCGAGCGACCGCGTCGGTCCCGATGCCGACCAGGCCTCCCGTCCAGCCGTCGTCCCCGGCGGCGCCGCCGGCCCCCGCGACGTACGGCTCACCCGCCGCCTCCTCAGAGCCCGCCCCTGCCGCGCCGCCGGTCGCGCCGGCCGCCGCGCCTCCCGCTGTGCCCGCCGCGACCGGCCAGGGCGCGGTCGAGGACGCCGAGCAGCAGCCGAGGCCCGGGCCGTTCCCGCCGGCTGGGCCGTTCGCGCCGCCGGCCCCTCCGCTTCCGGCCCGCACGCCGCCGAACGCGCCTCCCGGCCCGCCGGGCAGCTTCCCTGGCTTCACCCCGGCGGGACCGGCCGGCGAGGCCTCGTCCGCCGCTCCGCAGAGCGACCCGGCCGCCGCCGCCCAGGATCCGGTTCAGGCGCCGGCGGGCCCCAGCGGCCCTCCTGCCGGCTACACCCAGGTGCCGGTCCCCCCGCCTGCCTCTGCTTCCGGCCCCGCACCTTCTTCCGGCGCCGGCCCTTCTTCCGGCGCCGCGCCTTCGGCTGGATCCGCGCAGGTGCCGGTGTCCGGTGTTCCCTCATCCGGGTCGGCGCAGGTGCCCGGGTCCGGCGGCGCGCCGGTCGGATCGGTGCCTGGCGCCCAGCACGGCAACGCTCCCGTCTCGGCGGCCCCCGTCTCGGGGAGCGCCCGGACGTATGGCACCGCCCAGGTCTCCGGCAGCGCCCAGGTCCCCGGCGCCATGCCTCCGCCGTCCGCGGTCCCGCCGACCTCCGCACCCCCGGCGACGTACGGCACCCCGACCTCGCCCCCACCCACCTCCGCACCGCCGGCCACCTACGGCTCGCCTTCCACGCCGCCGGCCGCGTACGGCGCCCCGACCTCCGCTCCACCTGCCGCCTATGGCGCGCCCACCTCCGCACCGCCGGCCACCTACGGCTCGGCTCCCTCTGCGCCGCCGGCCGCGTTCGGCGCGCCTGCCGCCGCTCCGCCGACCGCCTATGGCGCTCCCACCTCGGCGCCGCCGGCCGCTGCCACTTACGGCACGACTTCCGCCCCACCGGCCGCCTTTGGCGCGCCCACCTCCGCTCCGCCGGCCACGTACGGCGCCCCGACCTCCGCCCCGCCCGCGACGTACGGCACGCCGGCATCGGCGGCGCCCAGTGCGGCGGGCCCTGAAGCGGGACAGCCCGCCGGGGCCGTCCCGGCGGCACCGAACCTGGGGAAGATCCCGCCGGCGTCGTTCGCCGCACGGGCACAGGTGTCCGTCCCGCCCGCGAACGTGCCCCCGACCAGCGCACCGCCGGCCAACCTGCCGCCCACGAGCGCACCGCCGGCGACCGGGCTGTACCAGGCGTCAGCACCACCGGCGACCAACATGCCGACCTCGGCGCCTCCGGCCTCCGGGCCGCCCGCGGCCGGCATCTATCAGGCCGCGCCGCCCCCCGCCACGGGCGTGTACCAGGCTTCGGTGCCGAGCGCAGCACCGGCCGGCCCGCATTACAGCGACCTCGTCACCATGCCCGGCGATCAACCCCCTTCCGGTGCTGAGCCTGTCGGTGGGGCGCCGGTCGTACCGACGCCGCCGACTGAAAAGAAGAGCAAGCGCGGCCTGATCATGGGGCTGGTCGTGGTGGTCGTGGTCTTCCTGCTCGCGGTGGCCGGCACAGGCATCGTGGTGGCGCTGAACAACGCCGACAGCACCAGCTTCGCGGTCAACTCGTGCGTCAAGCAGGACGGCAACTCGGCGAAGAAGGCGAGCTGCTCGGACAAGGACGCATTCACGATCGTGCAGAAGGTGGAGAAGCCGGAGAGCTGCTCAGACGCCAGCCAACCGTACGTCGTGCTGCAGCACAAGGGACAGAAGGACGAGGTCCTCTGCCTCCGTCCGGCCTCGGCCAAATGACCTAGGCGCCCGGGGCCAACGTCGCATGGGAGCGCCCGGCGGCACTCGGGCAGACTTGGGGGCATGACCGACCCGGCACAGTCGCCACTGCTCAAGGCCCGCGTCCGCGCTCCCGAACTCCGGGGGCGCGGATGGCTCAACACCGACGGACTCACCCTGTCCGATCTGCGGGGAAAGATTGTAGTTCTCGACTTCTGGACCTTCTGCTGCATCAACTGCCTGCACGTGCTCGACGAGCTGCGCCCGCTTGAGGAGCGGTTCGCGGACGTGCTGGTGACCATCGGGGTGCACTCGCCGAAGTTCGAGCACGAGAAGGACCCGGCGGCGCTCGCGGCAGCCGTCGAGCGGTATGGGGTCGACCATCCGGTGCTGGACGACCCCGAGATGGAGATGTGGCAGCAGTATGCGGCGAAGGCCTGGCCGACGCTGACCGTCATCGACCCCGAGGGCTATGTCGTGGCGACGATGGCCGGCGAGGGGCACGCCGAAGGGCTGGCGCGGCTGGTCGAGGAGCTCGTCCGCGTGCACGAGGCGCGGGGCACGCTGCGGCGCGGCTCCGCTCCGCAGGTCGCCGCCAGGACCGAGGAGACGGTGCTGCGGTTCCCTGGCAAGGCGCTGGCCCTGGCCGACGGGCACTTCCTGGTCGCCGACTCGACGCACCAGTCGCTGGTCGAGTTCGACGCCGACAACGAGACCCTGATCCGCCGCATCGGCACCGGGCAGCGCGGCCGCAAGGACGGCACGGATCCCGAGTTCTCCGAGCCGGGCGGGCTGTGCCTGCTGCCCCCGCACGTGGCCGAGATCGCCGGGTATGACGTCGTGGTCGCCGACACGGTCAACCATCTGCTGCGCGGCCTGAAGCTCTCGACCGGCGAGGTGACCACGGTCGCCGGCAGCGGCCGGCAGTGGCGCGGCAGCGTCGACTTCGACGCGCACGACTCCCTGGCGGTCGACCTGTCGTCGCCGTGGGACGTGGCGTGGTTCGACGACCAGGTCGTGGTCGCGATGGCCGGCATCCACCAGCTGTGGTGGTTCAACCCGGTGCGGCGCACCGCCGGCATGTACGCGGGGACGACCGTCGAGGCACTCCGCGACGGCCCGCTGCAAGAGGTGTGGATGGCGCAGCCGTCCGGCCTGTCGGCGTCGCCCGACGGCACGACGCTGTGGATCGCCGACAGCGAGTCCAGCGCGATCCGCTTCATCGCCGACGGCCGGATGTCGACCGTGGCCGGGCAGGGCCTGTTCGACTTCGGGCACGTCGACGGCCCCGCCGATCAGGCGCTGCTGCAGCACCCGCTCGGCCTGCTGGCCCTGGCCGACGGCAGCGTGCTCGTCGCCGACACGTACAACGGCGCCATCCGCAGGATCGCCGACGGCGTGGTGTCCACCGTCGTCGACGGCCTCCGCGAGCCGAGCGACCTGGTCCTCAGCTCGACCGGCGACGTCGTGGTCGTCGAGTCGGGCGCACACCGGCTGGTCCGGCTCGCCCCCGGCACCCTGGCAGCGGCGGGCATCGACGTCGCCGGCGTCCGGCACCGCACCGAACGCCCCTCGACGATGCTCGCCCCCGGCGAGGTCCAGCTCGACCTGATCTTCGAGCCGGCGCCGGGCCAGAAGCTGGACGAGTCGTTCGGCCCCTCGACCCGCCTGGAGGTGTCCGCCTCCCCGCCCGAGCTGCTGCTGGAAGGCGCCGGCGTGACCCAGGACCTGCGCCGCCGCCTGGTCCTCTCCCCCGACGTCACCGAGGGCGTCCTGCAGGTGGTGGCCCAGGCCGCGACGTGCGACATCGACGCGGAGTTCCCCGCCTGCCACCTGACCCGCCAGGACTGGGGCGTCCCGATCCGCGTAGCCAAGGACGGCGCCCAGCGCCTCCCCCTGGTCCTCCGCGGCCTCGACACCTGACGCCCAAGCCCGCCGTTTACGATCCGGAAGACCTCACGCACCCACCCCCGATCCACACAAGGTCTTCCGGATCACCAAGGCACAGCACGCCATCCCAGACCTGACGCCACCCTCCGCAGCAACCCCTGTCGCCGCAGCACCAACGCCCTCCGCCGCTGAGCGTTGAAGCCCGCAGCCCGCCCAGTCGGCCAACCAGGATGCGCCGCAAGACCAACACCAGCACAACTCAGCGACACCCCAGGCGCTGCGATGACCACGGCTCATGATCCGGAAGACTTTATGTCGTCATAGCAGCACAAAGTCTTCCGGATCACGGAAAGCCGGGCCGCAGGCGCGCCTCGCTGGTGGCCAACCGCGCGGACGAACGTTCGTCATGGACACCGTGTCCGGGGGTATCGCCGCAGACCCACAGAGCCCCAACGGCAGAAATTCCGGGTCACGGGACGATGCCGCGCGGCATCGCATCGCGGTGGCCAGTGCAGACACCCGCAGCAGCGCCGGGCCGGCAACAGGCGACACCACCCGCCGACGCCGCCGCTGCTCATGATCCGGAAACGGGCCACGGACCTGCGCAGATATCCGCAGCAACGCCGGTCCGGGTCGGCACCAGGCGGCACCGCTCCAGACGCCGCCATTGCTCATGATCCGGAAGATTTTGTGTCGTCATAGGCACACAAAGTCTTCCGGATCATGGAAAGCCGGGCCGCAGGCGCGCCTCGCTGGTGGCGAAGCGGGCAACCGGAGGGCCAACCGCGCGGACGACGTCCGCCACAGACACCGCACCTGGAGAGCCGCCGCGGACGCACAGGGACTTAGACGGCAGAAGATTTCAGGTCACGGAGCAAAGCCGCGCAGCATGACATCGCGGCGACCAGCGCAGACGCCCACAACCACAACAACGCCGCTCCGGGCACGCACCAGGCGACACCATCCCAGACACCGCTGGTGCTCATGATCCGGAAGACTTTATGTCGTCATAGGCACACAAAGTCTTCCGGATCACGGAAAGCCGGGCCGCGGACACGCCTCGCTGGTGAGGAAGTGGACACGCAGGGACCCACGCAGACATCCGCAGCAGTGCCGGTCCGGGTCGGCAGCAGGCGACAGCGCCCTCAGAAGGGGGACAAGGGGAGGCCGGCGGCGAGGAGGGCGGTGCGGACGGCGGTTGCCATGGACACGGCACCGGGGGTGTCGCCGTGGACGCACAGGGACTCGAACGGCAGTTGGAGCACGGTGCCGTCGATGGCGACGACCTCGCCGGTGCGGGCCATGCGGACGGCGCGGTCGGTGACGGTGGGGATGTCGGTCAGGACGGCGCCTTCGGTGCCGCGGGGCACGAGGCGGCCGTCCGGGAGGTAACCGCGGTCCACGAAGCCTTCAAAAACCACGCGCAGGCCTGCCTCGGCGGCGAGCCGAGCCAGGACCGAGCCGGGCTGACACAGGACGGGGAGGCCGAAGGCGGCAGCGGCGGCGGCGACGGCCGAGGCGTGGACGGGGTCGACGGCGGCGGTGTTGTAGAGGGCGCCGTGCGGTTTGACGTAGGTGACCGGGCCGAACGCCGACAGGGCGCCGATCTGGTAGCGCAGCTCGTCGGTCAGCGTGGTGGCGTCGACGTCGATGCGGCGGCGGCCGAAGCCGGCCAGGTCGCGGTAGCTGACCTGGGCGCCGATCCGGACGCCGCGGGAGACGGCGCTGGAGCAGACGCGGCGCATCGTGGAGGGGTCGCCGGCGTGGAAGCCGCAGGCGACGTTGGCGCTGGTGACGATGTCCAGGAGGGCGTCGTCGTCGCCGAGGGTCCAGATGCCGAAGCCTTCGCCGAGGTCACTGTTGAGGTCCACGGAACCGAACGGTATCGCCCGGGCGGGCCTGGGCGAGCAGCGGCAGATCGGTGGGGTCGACGACGGCGACGACCGGGTAGCCGCCGGTGGTGGGGTGGTCGGCGAGGAAGATCAGCGGCTGGCCGGAGGCTGGGACCTGCACGGCGCCGAGGACGATGCCTTCGCTGGGGAGCTCGCGCTGGTGGGCGCGGGTGAGTGCGGGGCCGCCGAGCCGCGCGCCGATCCTGTTGCTGTCGTTGCTCAGGGTGTACGTGCCGGCGAGCAGGTCACCGGCGGCCGCGAAGTAGTCGTGGCGGGGGCCCCAGGTCAGGCCGAGCGTGATGGGGCCGCCCAGGGCGGGGCGGGGCGCCACGTCCACGGTGGACGGGTCGCCGGTCGTGGGGCCCACGGCCAGCACAGCGCCCACGCCGACGACCGGCGGGCCGAGCGCCGCAAGGGTGTCGGTGGCGCGGCTGCCCAGTACCGGCGACGCGGCGAAACCTCCGTCGACGGCGAGGTATCCACGCAGCCCGGCCACGGCGCGGCCGATCTCGACGCGGTCGCCGGCGCGGAAGGGGACGGGGGCGTTGATCGGCGCGGGCCGCCCGCCGACGCGCAGTGGCGCCACCGCCCCGGTCAGGGCGAGGGTGCCGGCGAAGGCCAGGGTCGCGACGAACGGGCCGAGCGTGATCTCCAGCGCGGCGCAGGACGCGTCGTTGCCGACGAGGCGGTTGGCGAGGCGCAGGGCGGGCTGGTCGAGCGCGCCGGAGCGGGGGACGCCGAGGTGCGCGAACCCGGGCCGGCCGAGGTCCTGCAGGGTCGTGAGCGGGCCCGCCGTCTCGACCGTGAGCGTCCTCATGCCACCGCCAGCCGCACGGTCCGGCCGGGGGTCAGCAGGGCGGGCGGGTCACGGTCGATGTCGAACAGGGCCGTGTCGGTGTGGCCGATGAGCTGCCAGCCGCCGGGGGACGCGGTCGGGTAGATGCCGGCGTACTCCGCGGCGAGCGCGACCGACCCGGCCGGGACGCGAGGGCGTGGGCTCTCCCGCCGGGGGATGGTCCACGGCAGGCCGCTGAGGTACGCGAACCCGGGCGCGAAGCCGCCGAAGGCGACCGTGAGGGTGGTTTCGGTGAGCGTGCGGACGAGCACCTCGACGGACGAACCGGTCATTTCCGCGACCGCCGCGAGATCAGGCCCGTCAAACACGACCGGAATCGCCAATTTGTCGCCATAAAAGCGGGCAAAAGACGGCGTCGGCCACGAGCGCAGCGAAGCGGCAAGAGACGCGGGCGACGGGACCCCGTCGAGCAGGACGGTTCGCGCACCGGGGACGATATCGGTGACCGCGAGGCGTCCGGCGGCCCGCTCGGCGTCCAGCGCGGCGAACCATGCCAGCGGATCGTCGACCTCGATCAGCAGGGCAGAGCTCCCGACGGGGCGGATCTCCATGACCGCCACCCTAGTTGGTGTCCGCTTCGATACTTGCCAGTAACCTACGGTACCGTAACCTGGAGGGCGTGACAGTGAAGACCGAGACCCGCCTGCGCCCGGTCGACCTCGGCAAGCCCAGGATGCGCGGCTGGCTGCACACCTATGCGTTCGGCGCCGCGATCATCTGCGGCATCGTGCTGTGCTCGCTGGCCGCGGGCCGCCCGGGCTGGTCGCCGTTCGTGAGCTGTCTCGTGTACAGCCTGACGGTGTGTGCCCTGTTCGGGACCAGCGCGCTCTATCACCGCCGGGTCTGGTCGCCCGCGGGGTACAAGCTGATGCGCCGCCTCGACCACTCGATGATCTTCGTGTTCATCGCCGGCACGTACACGCCGTTCAGCGTCCTGCTGCTGTCGGGGCGGACCGGCGACGTCATCCTGAGCGTGGTCTGGGGCGGCGCGCTGCTCGGCGTGGGCATGAAGATGATCTGGCCGAACGCGCCCCGCTGGGTGGGGGCGCCGCTGTACGTCGCGCTCGGCTGGGTCGCCGTGGTGGTCCTGCCGGACATCCTGCGCACGGGCGGCGTGACCGCGCTCGTGCTGACGATCGTCGGCGGCGCGTTCTACACGGTCGGCGCGGTCTTCTACGCCCTGCGCCGGCCCAACCCGTGGCCGACCGTCTTCGGCCACCACGAGTTCTTCCACGCCTGCACGCTCGTCGCCGCGATCCTGCACCACATCGCCATCTACTTCGCGCTGTACGCGAGGTAGACGGCGATGTGTGCGGTTTTCCGCGGATTTTCCTAGTACGAACGGTCCTCGTACGTCCGGCGGCGCTCGACGACCTCGTCCACGGTCGGCGGGATCGCGGTGCCACCAGCGGTCGGAACCTGCCGGACGACCGTGCGCCGGCGGCTGTTCCAGAAGTACAGCGTGAGGAGCAGCCCCACCAGGCCTGCGAGCTGGAAGATCCAGCCGATCGTGTCGAGGTTGAACGGCCCGAGATCGGTGTCGTCCAAGCCGAACGTCATGATCGCTCCGATAACGATCAGAAGAATGCTGCCACCGATACCCATCGAGGGCCTCCAGGACGTTTGGTTGGTAACCATCTGTACCGCCGGGTTACCCACCTACGACGCCGCTCAATCGGGCACGCTATAGGACATGGCTGACGGCACCACTGGGCGCACCCTGATCCTGCTCCGGCACGCGAAGGCCGTCGACCCGGATCCGTACCCCACCGACCTCGAACGCCCGCTGAGTCCCCGCGGCCGCCGGGACGCCGCCGCGGCCGGCGACTGGCTGCGTGAGCAGGGCCTGCTGCCCGATCTGGTGGTGTGCTCGACCGCGGTCCGGACCCGCGAGACGCTGGACGGCCTGCACCTCGACAAGCACGACAAGCACGACAAGCACGGCGGGCACGGCGGCCACGGCGGGCACGGCGGGCACGGCGGGCACGGCGGGCACGGCGGGCACGGCAAGACGGTGCCCGTGGTGTTCGAGCACCGGGTGTACCTCGGCCCGGCCCACGACACGCTCGACCTGCTGCAGAACTCGCCGGACGTGGCGACGCTGCTGCTGATCGGCCACAACCCGACCCTGTCGATGCTGTCCGACCTGCTCGACCCGGACGCGCTCCCGGACGAGGGCCTGGCAACCAGCGGGATCGCGGTCCACACGGTGACGGGCCCGTGGCGCGACCTGGAGACCGCGCCGCTGCGGGCGCACCACACGGCCCGCGGCTGACCTCAGAAAGAAACCGGAACAGAAAAGCGGGAGGGCGCCATTGCCCTCCCGCCAGCTCTCTGTGGAACAGAACCCTAGAACGCGTCTTCGGACAGGTCCATCGCGTCCAGCGTGGTGGCCTCGATGACGCGGCGGTCGGAGCCGGTCCGCGGGAGCACCTCGCGGGCGAAGAACTTCGCCGCGGCGACCTTGCCCTCGTAGAAGGCCTTCTCCGTGGTCTCGCCGGCCAGGGCCTTCAGGGCCACCTCCGCCTGCCGCTGCAGGAGCCAGCCGACCACGACGTCGCCGAGGGCGAGCAGGAAGCGGCGGGTGTTGAGGCCGACCTTGTAAAGCGCCCGGGGGTCGCCGGCCTGGGCCTCGCCGAGCCAGCCGGTGAAGATGCCGAGCATGTTCTGGACCTCGCCGAGCGCCTTGCCCAGCGCGACCCGCTCGACCTTCAGCTGCCCGTTGCCGCCCTCGGCCTCCAGGAACTGCTGGATCTCGGCGGCGACGGTCAGCAGCGCCTTGCCCTGGTCCTTCACGATCTTGCGGAAGACGAGGTCGAGGCTCTGGATCGCGGTCGTGCCCTCGTAGAGGGTGTCGATCTTCGAGTCGCGGATGTACTGCTCGAGCGGGTAGTCCTGCAGGAAGCCGGAGCCGCCGAAGGTCTGCAGCGACTCGTGGCCGAGCAGCTCGTACGCCCGCTCGGAGCCGACGCCCTTGACCAGGGGCAGGAGCAGGTCGTTGACCCGCTTGGCGATCTTCGCGGCGGCCTCGTCGCCCGCGGCCTCGGCGAGGGCGACCTTGTCCTGCCAGGAAGCGGTGTAAAGGACGAGGGCGCGGAGGCCTTCGGCGTAGGACTTCTGCATCAGCAGGGAGCGGCGCACGTCGGGGTGGTGCATGATCGTGACGCGCGGCGCGTTCTTGTCGCTGCTGGCGAGGTCGGCGCCCTGGACGCGGCTCTTGGCGTAGTCGAGCGCGTTGAGGTAGCCGGTCGAGAGGGTGGCGATGGCCTTCGTTCCAACCATCATCCGCGCGTACTCGATGATGAGGAACATCTGGCGGATGCCTTCGTGCACGTCGCCGAGCAGCCAGCCCTTGGCCGGGACGCCGTGGCCGCCGAAGGTGACCTCGCAGGTCGTGGAGACCTTGAGGCCCATCTTGTGCTCGACGTTGGTCACGAAGGCGCCGTTGCGGTCCTTGAGCTCGCCGGTGTCGCCGTCGAAGTGGAACTTCGGCACGACGAAGAGCGAGAGGCCCTTCGTGCCGGGGCCGCCTGCGCCGGGCGTGTCGACCGGGCGGGCCAGGACGTAGTGGACGATGTTCTCGGCGAGGTCGTGCTCACCGCTGGTGATGAAGCGCTTGACGCCCTCGATGTGCCAGGAGCCGTCGGCCTGCGGGATCGCCCGTGTACGGCCGGCGCCCACGTCGGACCCCGCATCGGGCTCGGTGAGCACCATGGTGGAGCCCCACTGGCGGTCGACGAAGAGCTTGGCCCACTTCTTCTGCTCCTCGGTGCCCTCGATCCGCAGCGTGTTGGCGAAGGAGGGGCCGGACGCGTACATCCAGATGGGCGCGTTGGAGCCGAGCACCATCTCGGCGAGGGACCACCACAGGGCCCGCGGCGCGGAGGTGCCGTCGAGCTCGGCGGGGAGGTCGAGGCGCCAGAACTCGGCGGCCATGAAGGCCTCGTACGACTTGCGGAACGACTCGGGCATCTTCACCGAGTGGGTCGCCGGGTCGTAGACGGGCGGGTTGCGGTCGGCGTCGGCGTAGCTCGCGGCGAGGTCCTCGCGGGCGAGGCGGTCGACCTCGGCGAGGATGCTGCGCGCGGTGTCGACGTCGAGATCTCCGTAGGGACCCTGGCCGAGGACCTTGTCGACGCCGAAGACCTCGAAGAGGTTGAACTCGAGGTCCCGCAGGTTGCTCTTGTAATGGCTCATCGCGGAGTGGCCCCCGTCTCTGGGTCGCTTTTGTAGATCGAGCATGGACGACCGAGGTTACCAGTCGGTAACAGGAATCTTATTACTTGCGAGTAACTTCCGGCAACCCACCCGGGCGGGTGATGGCCATCACAAAAGGCGTCACCTATTTCGGCAGGTCAGGATGACCGGTGAGTACTCCAAGGTGGCAGATGAGTAGCGCACAGGGTGTACGTGCGCACGACACGCCGTCACCTGCGGGTGACGTGATCGTTGAGCGGTTACTCGCAGTCAGAAGGAGGGCACCGCGATGATCGTCCGGATGATGGGCTCTCTGTTCGCTCCCAAGTACCCGCGCTTCTACACGGGCCGGCACCGCGCCCCGATGCGCCGCTTCGTCCCCCGCCCCCGCATGGTGGCGGAGTAGCGCCCGAAGGACGTCAGCCGACGGCCGTAGCTCCGGCGCCGCCGATCTCCCAGCTGGGGACCGTCGCCGGAGCCTTGACCCCCTGATACTCCACCAGCACCAGCGCGATGTCGTCGTCGAGCCGGCCGCGCACCCACTCCAGCAGCGCGCTCTCCAGCGACGCCAGCCCGTCGCCGACGGTGCCGTGCCCCAGCAGCCGCTGCGCCCGCTCCGCGGTCGGGAAGAACTGCCCGTCGCGGCGCGCCTCCGCCAGCCCGTCGGTGAAGAACAGCAGCCGGTCGCCCGGCTCCAGCCGCTCGACGCGCGGCTTCACCACCGGCATGAAGCCCAGCGGCGGCGCGTTGGACGGCGGGTCGAGCGGGATCACCTGGCCGCGGCGCAGCAGCAGCGGCGCCGGGTGGCCGCAGTTGACGATCGTCAGCGTGCCACCGCGCTCCTCGATCAGCGCCGCGGTCACGAAGTCCTCGTCGCCGACCGACCTGGCCACGGCCCGGTCCAGGTCGGCCACGATCGCGCGCAGGTCGGCCCGCTCAAACGCCACGTGCCGGTAGGAGCCGAGGACGATGCTGGCGAGCCGGACCGCGTCCAGGCCCTTGCCCCGCACGTCACCGATGATCATGCGGACGCCGTACGGGGTGTCCAGCGCCTCGTACAGGTCGCCACCGATGTCGGCGGCGGCGCTGGCGGAGATGTAGCGGGCCGCGATCGTCAGCGGGCCGAGCTGTGGCCCCAGCGGGCGCAGGACGGCCTGCTGCGCGACGGAGGCGAGCTTCGACAGCTCCGCATACCGCGCGATCTGCCGCTGCCTGATGGCGCCGACGGCGGAGGCGATGCCCGCGGCGAGGATGACGGCGCCCAGGTTGAGCATCATCACCAGCGTGCGCTCGCGGGTGTGCATGAGCTCGATGCTGCAGAAGACGACGGCGAGCAGCGTCGAGGCGCTGCCGACGGCGAGGACCTCCGGCCAGGAGGCGAACGCGGCCGCGAGGAACGGCGCGGCGGCGAGCAGCCCGACGTAGTTGGCGTCGGTGCCGTCGGCGAGCTCAGCGGCCAGGACCAGGCAGAGCAGCACGAAGGCCGCGCCGACTCCGGCGCGGGCTTCGGGAAGCAACGGTCGTTTCATAGGTCCGATCGACAGCATGCCACCAACCGGCCCCCGAGCCGCTCAAACAAACGGCCGGGATGCGGCTTACTTGAGTACCTCGTACTTTGCGTTGATCACGCCGGCACTCACCGAAGCGATCGCCACGAAGGCCCCGCGGGCGAGGTCGAGGCAGCGACCGCTGACGAAGGGTCCGCGATCATTGATCCTGACGACGACCGATTTCCCGTTGGCCAGGTTGGTCACCCGGACCCGGGTGTTGAACGGCAGCTCCTTGTGCGCGGCCGTCAGCCCGTCGGGGTCGAAGCTCTCGCCGTTCGCGGTGCGCGACCCACTCGCATAGTACGACGCCTTGCAGGTGCCGGTGTTCGTGACGACGCCGCCCGTGGGGTTCGTCGAGGGCTTCTTCGTCGGCGTCTTCGACGGCGCCTTGGTCGCCTCCGGCGACTTGCTGACCTGCGCGGACGCGGAGGGTGACGGCGAGGCGGACGGCGACGTGGAGGACGGGGAGGGCCGGTCACCGCGGTCGGCGCGGGTATCGGCGCTGCGGCTCCCGTCGATCAGGTCGCTCGCCGAGGTCGGTTTGGCATCATCCGACCCCATATTGACGGTCACAACCGCACCGCCGATGAGCGCGATCGCCGCGACAGTGCCGGCGATCAATGGAATGAGGTGACGTCGGCGGATTGCGGTGTGTCGGCCAGACAACGTCAGCACCCTTCGTCGACAGCATGGCCGTGACCGAACGTATCGGCCGGTCCCTGGCGCCAGTCAAACCGAAGTGCCGCACGTGCGGGGATTTGACGGGATAGGTCCGGCCGAACGGCTGATCCGACAAGGAGCCGAACGGCCGACCCTTCCCGCGTTGTCACCCCGCGCGGACGATCGCGGCGATGCGCTCCGCCGCGCCCTCGACCGGAATCTCCTCTTTCTCGCCGGTCTTGCGGTCGCGGATCTCGACCATGCCGTCGGCGAGCCGCTTGCCGACCACGACGATCGTGGGCACGCCCAGCAGCTCCGAGTCGTTGAACTTCACGCCCGGCGAGACGTCCTTGCGGTCGTCGAGCAGCACCTCGAGCCCGGTGGCGGAAAGCGCGTCGGCGAGCTGCGCCGCGCCGGCCTTGATCTCCTCGGTCTTGCCCGCGGCCACCACGTGCACGTCGGCGGGGGCGAGCTCGCGGGGCCAGCACAGCCCCCGCTCGTCGGCGGTCTGCTCGGCGACCACGGCGATCGCCCGGGTCACGCCCACGCCGTAGGAGCCCATGGTGACCGTGACGGCCTTGCCGTTCTGGTCCAGGACGGTGAGCCCCAGCGCCTTGGCGTACTTCTGGCCGAGCTGGAAGATGTGGCCGATCTCGATGCCGCGGGCCAGCTCGAGGGCGCCGCCGTCGACGGGGCAGACGTCGCCGTCTTGGATGCGGACCGCCTCGACGGTGCCGTCCGGGGTGAAGTCCCGCCCGGCGACGAGGTGCACGACGTGCTTGCCGGGCTGGTCGGCGCCGGTGATCCAGCTGGTGCCGTCCACGACGCGGGGGTCCACGAGGTACCGGATCCCGGAGGAGCCCTTCTCCCCGAGGACGCCGGGGCCGATGTACCCCTTGACCAGCGCGGGATGCTGCTGGAACTCCGCCTCCGACATGGGCGCGACCTCGGCGGGCGCCACCTGGGCCTCCAGCCGGCGCAGGTCGACCTCGCGGTCGCCGGGGACGCCGACGGCGAGGGGCTCGCGCTTGCCGTCGGGCAGCGTCAGCATGAGCATGACGTTCTTCAGCGTGTCGCCGGCCGTCCAGGCCCGGTCCTCGCGGCGCAGGTCGTCCCGGGCGTTGAACAGGTCGACGAGCGTCTCGATCGTCGGGGTGTCGGGGGTGTCGACGACCTGCGCGGCGGGCAGCCCCTCGATCGCGAGCGCCTCGGGGGCGGGCGTGGTGACCGCCTCGACGTTCGCCGCGTAGTCGCCGTTGGTGCAGCGCACGAACGTGTCCTCGCCGATGTCGCAGACCGCGAGGAACTCCTCCGACGCGCTGCCGCCCATGGCGCCGCTCGTCGCGGAGCAGATGACGTAGTCCAGGCCGAACCGGTCGAAGATCCTGCCGTAGGCGACCCGGTGCCGCTCATAGGCGGCGCGCAGCCCGTCGTCGTCGACGTCGAACGAGTAGGAGTCCTTCATCAGGAACTCGCGGCCGCGGAGGATGCCGGCGCGGGGGCGTGCCTCGTCGCGGTACTTCGTCTGGATCTGGTACAGGGTGAGCGGCAGATCCTTGTAGGAGGAGTAGAAGTCCTTCACGGCGAGCGTGAACATCTCCTCGTGCGTGGGCCCGAGCAGGTAGTCGCCGCCCCGGCGGTCCTTCAGCCGGAAGAGGTTGGCGCCGTACTCGGTCCAGCGGCCGGTCGCCTCGTAGGGCTCGCGGGGCAGCAGCGCGGGGAAGGTCAGCTCCTGGCCGCCGATGGCGTCCATCTCCTCGCGGACGATCCGCTCGACGTTGCGCAGCAGGCGCAGGCCCATCGGCAGCATCGTGAAGATGCCCGGCGCGACCCGTCGGACATAGCCGGCGCGCACGAGCAGCCGGTGGCTCGTCACCTCGGCATCCGCGGGGTCTTCGCGCAGCGTCCGCACGAACAGCGTGGACATCTTCAGCACCATCGGGCATCCGCCTTACTTCTCAAACAGGCCTTCGGCGACGATACCCGTACGACTCCGGTGCGTGACTACAGGGTTTTCTCAACCCGGCCGTTTTCTCAACCTGCCGCCGGACCTGCCGATCCACCCGGTGTGCATCTGCGTCACCGCCTGGTCGCGCTGGGCGTCGGCGGGACCCTCGTCACCGCCGTCGTGCTCTTCGCCGTCGGCGCGCTGGAGAGCCGCCGGTTCAGCGACCAGGCGCGGTCGAGCGTCCAGCAGCTGTCCGCCGGCGACCTCGACCACGTGGCGCAGGGGGTCACCCGGCTCGCGACGGCGGTCGGCGACGGGGTGCAGGCGTCGGTGAACCGCGCCCAGCAGGTCGCGATCGCCGAGCTGGGCCAGCGCGGCGGGTTCAGGTTCACCCCCGAAACCGTCACCTGGCAGGCGACGAACCAGCTGACGCAGGCGGTGACCCCGGTGACGCTGCCTCGGGTCACGGTCGGCGGGGTGTGGCTCGGGCAGAACCGGGAGGTCGGTGTCCCGACGCCGGTCGTCGACGACATCCGCACCATGGTCGGCGGGACCGTGACGCTGTTCCAGCGCATGAACGCCGCCGGGGACCTGCTGCGCGTGGCGACGAACGTGCCCAACAAGGCCGGTAAGCGCGCCATCGGCACCTACATCCCGGCGGTCGCCGCCGACGGCAAGCCCAACGCGGTCGCCGCGGCGATCCGGGACGGCAAGCCGTTCCGCGGCGTCGCGCTGGTCGTCGACACCTGGTACGTGAGCGGCTACGACCCGGTGAAGGACGCGTCGGGGGCCGTGGTCGGCGCGATCTACTACGGGGTGCCGCAGGCCGAGGCGATCACGAGCCTCACCGGCACGATCGCCGGGACGAAGGTCGGCACCAACGGCGCCGTCACCGTGTACTCGACCGGGGCCACCGACCGGGGCCGGGTCATCGCGTCCAGCCGCAGCGGGGAGGTCGGCCAGGTCCGCCTCGACGCGAAGGACGCCGGCGGCGCCGCGTACGTCGACAAGATCACCACCGAGGCACCGAATCTCGCCGCCGACGCCATGTGGCACACGACCTACACGCTGCCCGGCACGACCGGGGCGCCACCGGCCGCCAGCGACCTCACCGTCACCTACTACGCCCCGTACAAGTGGGCGATCGTCACCCAGTCGTACCGCCCGGACGCGGAGGCCCAGGTCACCCCGATCGACGAGGGCCGCGACACGATGCTGCGCACGTTCGCGGTCGCCGCGCTGCTGGTCGCGCTGTGCGCCGCGGCCCTCGCCTGGTGGTGGTCCCGGCGGGTCGCCGGCCGGCTCGCCGGGCTGACGGGTGCGCTCGCCCGGGTCGCCCAGCGGGACCTGACGGTCAGCGTGCCGACCCGGGGCGACGACGAGATCGCCGGGATGGGCACCGCGCTGAACACCGCCGTCGGCGAGCTGCGCGGCCTGCTCGGCGAGATCAGCGCGACCGCCGGCGACGTCACCTCGGCCGCCGGGCAGGTCGCCGCGATCGGGCACGACCTCGACCGCACCGCGGCGACCGCGGCCGGCCAGGCGGAGGCGGTCGCCGCGTCGGCGCGGGAGGTGTCGCACAGCGTCCAGACCGTGTCCGCCGGCTCCGGGGAGATGGCCGCGTCGATCAAGGAGATCTCCCGCAACGCGCAGGAGGCGGCGAGCGTCGCCCTCGACAGCGTCCGGCTGGCGCAGCAGGCGACCGACGTCGTCGGCAAGCTCGGCGAGTCCAGCGCGCAGATCGTCGACGTGGTCAAGGTGATCGGCGGGATCGCCGAGCAGACGAACCTCCTGGCGCTGAACGGACGATCGAGGCGGCCCGGGCCGGCGAGTCCGGCAAGGGGTTCGCCGTCGTCGCCGGCGAGGTGAAGGAGCTGGCGCAGCAGACGGCCCGCGCCACCGAGGACGTCACGACCCGGGTCGCCGCGATCCGGGCGGACACCGACGGCGCCGTCCAGGCGATCCAGGCGATCACGGACGCCATCGACCGGGTCAGCGACTTCCAGCGGGCGATCGCCGCGGCCGTCGAGGAGCAGACGGCGACGACCGACGAGATGCGCCGCAGCGTCAGCAACGCCGCCGGTGGCAGCGGCGCGATCGCCAGCAGCATCGACGGCGTGACCGAGAGCGTCGCCTCCGCCCAGCGGGCGGTGGAGAGCTCCCGGCACGCCGCCGACCGCCTCAACACCAACGCCTCGACCCTCGCCGGCCTGGTCGACCGCTTCCGCCGCTGAGGCGACGGGCCGCTACTTCAGGGTCACATCGACGACGTGCAGCGACGAGCCGGCGACCGACCAGGCCAGCGGGTGTGCCACCTGCGTCCGCAACGATGAGCCGGTGAGGGTGCCGACGAGTCCGGTGCGCAGGTCCCAGAGGGCCGGTGGCTGCGGATCGTTCGGATGCAGCCGGTTCTTCACCCGGCCACCGGCGAACCGGCCGCCGGCGATCGACTGCGAATGTTCTCAAGCGGGTCGCGGGGCGGCCGATGTCAGGGTGTGCCGGCCTTCG
The DNA here is from genome assembly GCF_039531485.1 of Dactylosporangium maewongense. NCBI lineage: Bacteria > Bacillati > Actinomycetota > Actinomycetes > Micromonosporales > Micromonosporaceae > Dactylosporangium > Dactylosporangium maewongense. The sequence goes on from NZ_BAAAQD010000019.1 coordinate 60,402, forward strand.
AGGAGCACCCACCGCTGCGGCCGGATCTCGCCGCCATCATCGCCGCCGCCCGCCAGGCCGAGTTCGTGAGCAGGCGGGACATGCCCGCCGCCGCGCCGCGGCCGGCCCGCCGCGACCGCAGGAACAAGGTCAGGAACGCCGGCGCAGGCCCGTTGCGGCTGTGCTTCCTCGTGCCGCGCACGGACGTCGGCGGCGGGGCGCGCGTGCTGTTCGAGCACGCCAACCGCCTGCACGGGCGCGGGCACGAGGTGAAGGTGCTCAGCCACTTCCCGCCGCCGCAGTGGCACGACCTGCGACCGGAGTTCTGGACGGTGCCGTTCGGCGTGGAGCTCGCCGAGGCGGTCCCGGAGTGCGACGTGATCGTCGCCGGATACTGGGACCAGGTCCTCGCCGCCCGCTCGCTGGGCCTCGCCCCCGTGGTCCACTTCGAGCAGGGCGACTCGCACCTGTTCGAGGAACTGCAGCCGGCGATGCACGAGCTCGTGGCCCGGCACCTCGAGGCCGCCGACGCGACGCTGACCGTGAGCGGCACCGTCGCCGACGTGCTGCGCGAGCGCTTCGGCGTCGCGGCGACGGCCGTCGGCAACGCGGTCGACCCGGACGTGTTCCACCCGGGCGGCGCCGAGCAGGCGCGGCCCTACGTGCTGTTCGTCGGGTGGGACGGCAACGAGTTCAAGGGCATGGCGCAGATGCGGCAGGTGTGGCGGGCGCTCAGCGCCGAGCGCCCGGCGCTGGACCTCGTGTGGGTCACGCCGAAACCGGCGCGCGAGCCGCTCGGCCGGGTCGTCGTCGCCCCGGACCAGGCGACGCTCGGCGCGCTGTTCCGCGGGGCCGCCGCGTACGTCTGCTGCTCGCACTACGAGTCGTTCTCCCTGCCGTGCCTGGAGGCGATGGCGTCCGGCACGCCGGTCGTCGCGACCAGGAACACCGGTGTCCTCGAATACGCCCGCGACGGCGTGAACGCGCTGCTCGCCGACGTCGGCGACGCCGACGGGCTGCTCGCGGGGGTGCGGCGGGTCCTGGACGAGCCGGCGATCGCGGCGCGGCTGCGGGAGGGCGGGCTGCTGACCGCGGCCGGCTACTCGTGGGACACGATCATCAGCCGGGTCGAGGACGCCTACCGCGCCGCCCAGGCCGCCTGGTCACCGCCGCCCGCCCGCGACGAGTGGCGCTTCGACCTGCGCGGCCTGCGCTTCGACCAGAGCCACACCGAGGTCGAGCGGCGGCTCCGGCGGCGGGCCGCCGCGACGGCCGCCGGCGCCGTGGCCGTGCCGGTGACGTTCCCCGCGTTCGACGGGCACCGGGCCGTGCGCTGGCGGGTCGTCGGGCGGCGGCAGGGCGACCGCGGCGGCGGCACCATCCGGGCCTACCTGCTGGGCCACGCGGACGGCCCGCCGGCGGACCTGCCCTACGCGGCGGCGCTGCGCGACTTCACCGCCGGACGCTTCGAGGCGGCGCTGGACGGGTTCCTGGAGCTCTACGAGCGCGGCGGCGACCTGCGCACCACCGTGTGCCGCTGGATCGTGCTCACGCTGCTCGAGCTGGGCCGCGACGAGCAGGCGGCGTCGGTCGTGGAAGCCGGTGTGCAGGGCGTCCAGGGGCACAGCGACTTCCACTACCTGCGGGCGGTGACTGGCCTGCTCACCGGCCGTGCCGTCGACAGCGCCGCCTACGTCGACGTCATCGACGGCCTCGGACCGGCCAGCCACTTCGACGAGTGGTTCGACGAGCCGGACGTGCTCGTCCGGGAGCGGCTGCTCACCACCGTGCGGTGATGCCGACCGCGTACGGTGACCGGCGGGTGAGCACCGGCCGCCGTACGTCCCCGATCGGGTCGGCATTGACCAACTGCGAATATGGATGTCGTCGCTTGCGCCACGCTTGACACGCCACCGGCGGCGCCGCGAAGGCGACCGGCTACGGTGTGCCGCTGTGAGGTTCCGGCTGCTGGGTCCGTTGACGATCGACTCGACCGGCGGTCCCGTCGTGCTGCGCCGGCGTCGGGAGCGGTGCCTGCTGGCGGTGCTCCTGCTGCACAACCACGCGCCCGTGCCGGTGGAGCGGCTGGTGTACCTGCTGTGGGACGGCGAACCGGTGCCGACCGCCCGCCAGCTGCTGCACAGCCACGTCTCCCGGGTCCGCGGGGCGCTCAAGGATCCGGCGGTCACGCTGAGCAGCACCGGCACCTCGTACCAGATCGACGTCGACGACGACGTGATCGACGCCCGGCGCTTCGGCGCGATGGTCACGGCGGCCCGCGCGGTGACGGACCCGGCCGCCCGGGGTGCGCTGCTGCGGGACGCGCTCGCGCTGTGGCGCGGCGACGCGCTCGACGACACGGTCTCGGCGTGGCTGCGCCCCCGGCTCGTCGGCGACCTCGACGAGCTGCGGCTGGTCGCGACCGAGGAGTGGCTCGACTGCGAGATCACCGTGGGCCGGCACGCGGAGGCGCTGCCGGAGCTGACCCGCCTGACCGCCGCGCACCCCACCCGGGAAGGGCTGCTCGGGCTGTCGATGCGCGCGCTGCACGCGGCCGGGCGGAGCATCGAGGCGCTCGCGGCGTACCGGCGGCATCAGCAGCGACTGGCGCAGGAGTTCGGGCTCGATCCGGGGCCGGACCTGCAACGCCTCCATCTCGCGGTGCTCCGGGGCCAGCCCCCGACCGCCACCCCCGCCACGGCACAGGCTTCGCCGACGCCGCTGGTGCCGACGCCGCTTGTGCCGGCGCAGCTGCCGGCGGCGCTGCGCGGGTTCACGGGGCGCGACGCGGAGCTCGCCCGGCTCGACGCCCTGCTCGCGCAGGCCGGGCGGCAGACCGTGATCTGCACCGTCGCCGGCACCGCGGGGGTGGGCAAGACCACGCTCGTCGTGCACTGGGCGCATCAGGTCGCGGCGCGGTTCCCCGACGGCCAGCTGTACGTGAACCTGCGCGGCTTCGACCGGACCGCGCCGCCGACCGACCCGGCGGAGGCGGTCCGCGGGTTCCTCGACGCGCTGGACGTCCCGCCGCAGCGGGTGCCGGCCGGGTTCGACGCGCAGGTCGCGCTCTTCCGCAGCCGGCTCGCCGGCCGGCGGATGCTGGTCGTGCTCGACAACGCCCGCGACTCCGACCAGGTCCGGCCGCTGCTGCCGGGCGCCGGCGGCAGCCTCGTGCTGGTGACGAGCCGCAACGAGCTGTCCGGGCTGCACACCGCGGAGGGTGCCGAGCCGCTGCCGCTGGACCTGCTGACCACCGCCGACGCGCGCCGGCTGCTGGCCGCCCGGCTCGGCGCGGCCCGGGTCGCGGCCGAGCCCGCCGCGGTCGAGGAGATCGTGGCGGCGTGCGCGGGGCTGCCGCTCGCGCTGGCGATCGTCGCGGCCCGGGCGGCGCACGCCCCGCTGGAGGAGGTTGCCGTCTCGCTGCGCAACGCCGGGCGGCAGCTCGACGCGTTCACCGGCGCCGAGCGCGGCACCGACGCCCGGGCCGTCCTGTCCTGGTCCTACGCGGCGCTGAGCCCTGCGGCGGCGCGCCTGTTCCGGCTGCTCGGCCTCCACCCGGGCCCCGACTTCACCGCCGACTGCCTGCCGGCCTCGACCGGGCCGGCCGTGGAGGAGCTGCTCGGCGAGCTGACCCGGGCGCACCTGCTGACCGAGCCCGCTCCCGGCCGGTACACCTGCCACGACCTCCTCCGTGCCTACGCCGGCGAACAGGCGGTCGCGGTCGACTCCCCCGCGGACCGGCGCGCCGCGCAGCAGCGGATGCTCGACCACTACCTGCACACCGCGTACGCGGGGACCCGGCTGCTCAGCCCGCACCGGGAGACGCTCGACCTCGACCCGCCGCCGCAACCGGCCGACGCCCAGCAGGCCCTCGCGTGGTTCACCGCGGAGCGGCCGGTGCTGCTCGCCGCCGTCGACCAGGCCGAGCGGCTCGGGTTCGACGCGCACGCCTGGCAGCTGGCGTGGTGCCTGGCCACGTTCCTGGACCGGCAGGGGCTGTGGCGCGACTGGCTGCACACGTCGGAGGCCGGCCTCGCCGCCGCCGAGCGCCTCGGCGACCGCCGCGGGGCCGCCCACCTGCACCGGCTCCTCGCCCACGCCTGCCTGAAGGTCAACCGGATCGACGACGCGTCGTCGCACGCGGCTCGCGCCCTCGAGCTGTACGAGGAGGTCGGCGACCACGTCCTGCAGGCGCAGGGGCACATGAACCTGGGCGAGATCGCCGCCCGCCGCGGCCACACCGTCGAGGGCCTCCGGCACGTGTCGCAGGCCCGCGACCTGTTCCGCGCCGCCGGCGGCCGCAACGGCGAGGCCAACGCCCTCAACGCGATGGGCTGGCTGCACGCCCAGCTCGGCGACCACCGCGAGGCGGTGACCGCCTGCCGGCAGGCGCTCGCGCTGCACCAGGAGCTCGACAACCGCCAGGGCGAGGCGGAGACCTGGGACACCATCGGCTACGCCCACCACCACCTGGGCGAGCTGGCCGAGGCGGCGGCCTGCTTCGAGCGCGCGGTCGCCCTGTTCCGGCTCACCGGCGACCGGGACTTCGAGGCCGACTCCCTGCACCACCTCGGCGACACCCGCCTCGCCGCGGGCGACCCGGAGGCCGCCCGCGACACCTGGCGCCGGTCACTGGAGATCTTCGAGGACCTCGACCACCCCGACGCCACCACGGTCCGCGCCAAGCTGCTCTAGCACTCGCTGTCGTGCGGCAGCAGGACCGGCAGCAGCTCGTGGAACTCGGTGTCGGCGGCCAGGATCGCGGTCAGCGGAGCGGACGCGGTCTTGGCCCGGTTGTCCCCGTCCATCAGCGGGACCAGGCGGGCGCGGGACCCGGGCGAGCGCAGCAGGACCGCCCGCAGGGGCTGCTGGTTGAACGCGGTCGGCGCCCACTTCACGAGGTCGTGCAGGGCGGTCACCTGCTCGTCGGTGACGGGCTCCGCGGTGAACGTGTGCGCGGTGCGCGCCTGGCGGAACAGCAGGTCCTGGGATTCGGCGTCGAGCAGCACGGTCGTTCGCCCTCCTTCTGTGTCGGCGCTGGGTCAGCGGCCGGTCGCGGCGCGCTCGATGAGCTGGGCGGTGTGCACCGGGCGCGACACCATCGCGGCGTGCCCGGTGCCGAGCTCGACGGTGCGGGCGCGGGCGGCCATCGCCCGCTCGGCGGCGACCGGGATCATCCGGTCGGCGGTCGCGATCTGGTACCAGGTGGGGAACTGCTTCCACGCGGGCGTCCCGGTGACCGTCGCGCCCAGCGTCGCCGCGGCGACCGGCTTCTGGGTCGCGGCCAGCACCTGCTGCTCGGCCCGCGGCGCGTCCTGGGCGAAGTCCTCGCCGAAGTGCGCCCGGTCGAGGATCAGGTCGGTGGCGGAGATCGGCACGATGTGCGACAGCGACGGCGACGGCAGCGCCGGCGCGGCCACCCGCGTCTTCTACGCCGAGGGCATCCACGCGGTCGGCGTCGATCGCATCATCGCCGAGGCCGGCGTCACCCGCGTGACGTTCTACCGGCACTTCCCGTCCAAAGAGGACCTGATCCAGGCGTATCTCAGCGCCCACGACGCCGAGATCCGCGCCCACGTCGGCGCGAGGATCGCCGCGGCGCGCGACCCGCGAGCCGCCGTCTCGGCCATGATGGGTAGCCTCGGCACGGCCATCTGCGCGCCCGGCTTCCGTGGATGCGCGTTCATCAACGCCGCCGCGGAGTATCCCGACCCCGCGCAGCCCATCGCGAAGCTCGTCGCCGGCCACCGGCGCTGGTTCCGCGACACGGCGACCGACCTGCTGACCAGCGCCGGGCACCCCGACCCGGCGGGGACCGCCGCGCTGCTGCTCATGGTCCGCTACGGCGCGATGGTCGGCGGCTACCTCGACGACGCCGAGACCGTCCGCGCCAACCTGTCCCGCGCCGTCGACACGCTCCTGCCGTCAGACGGCTGAGACGTCCCAGAGAAAGACGTGGAACCCGCCCGACTGCGCGACCGCGAGCACCCGGCCGTCGTGGCTGAACGCCAGCTTCTCCGCACCGTAGTGGTCGCTCGAGTCGAGCGGCCCGAGCACCGGCTGGTGGTCGGACACGCGCCAGAGCCGCGCCCCTTCGGCACCGGCGGTGGCGAGGTACTGGCCGTCGGCGGTGAACGCGACGTCCTCCGCCTCGCGCACCGCGATGGGCTCGCCGGACTGCGTCTGGGAGGCGACGTCCCACAGCCGGACCGTGCCGTCGCCGCCGGCGGTGGCCAGCAGCGTGCCGTCGCGGTTGAAGGTGACGGCGAAGACGTTGTCCGAGACGTCCGGCGCCTTGCGGTGCCCCGCGAACGCCTTGCCGATCTGGCCCCCGCCCGGCACCTGCCACACGGTGGCGAGGCTGCGCTGGTCCCCGGTGGCGATCCGGTCGCCGGTCGCGTTGAACGTGGCGTCCCAGGGCCCGCCGTCGACCAGGGTGACGCGTGCCCGGCTCGCGACGTCCCACACCGCCGTGCCCCGCAACCCGGCCGCCACCAGCCTCGTGCCTGCCTTGTCGAACTCGACCGAGTAGCGCCAGTCGTCGTTCGGGTTGATGTCCGGGCGGTTGACCAGCGGCTGCCCGACCTGCGCGTTGGTGCGCATGCTCCACAGCCGCACCGTGCCGTCCTGGCTCGCCGTCGCGAACGTGTCCCCGTCGGGGCTGAACGCGACCGCGTTGACCCGGCCGCCGTACGTGCCCCCGCCGTGCCCCGTGAACGGCTGCCCGATCCGTTGCCGCCCCGCGACGTCCCACAGCTCCGCGGTCTCCCCCACCGCGACCGCCAGCTTCTTGTCGTCGAGGCCGAACGCCATGTCCTGCGGGCTCGCGCCGAGCTTCAGCTCACCGACGAGGCGCTCGGAAGTGCGGTCCTCCGGCGTCTGGTCCTTGTCGGGCAGCACCGCCACCAGCACCGCGACGACGACCAGCAGCACGGCCAGCACCGCCAACACCGCGGGTCCAGCTGCTGCCTTTGGCGTTTTCCCAGGTTGTACGGCGTGCGCCAGCTCGCCCGCCGCGATGGGCACTCCGCCGGTACCGGTACCGGGCTCGGCCGTCACCTCAGCGGGCCGCTGCGGCCCGGCGTCCTCGGCCGCAGCCCCGGCAGCCGTCACCGCGACAGCCGCAGGTCGCTCGGTCGCCGCCGCGCCGGTCGGGGCCGCATGGGTCAGCAGCGTGGCCGGCGCGTGCAGGCTCCCCTCGGCGACCACCAGCTCCGGATGGTCGAGCGCGGTGGGCGCGATCCGCAACGTCCGGTGCAGCAGCGTCGCCACCAGCGGAATCCGCGACGAGCCGCCGACCAGGAACAACCCCGCGACCTGCTCCCGCGGCACCCGGGCCTCCCGCAGCACCCGCACGGTCCAGGCGACGGTCCGCTCCAGCAGCGGCCGGGCCAGCGCCTCGAACTCCTCCCGGCTCAGATGCGCCGCCGCCTCGACGAGCGGCACCCGCACCTCGGCACCGGGCCGCCGCGTCAACTGCTCCTTCGCCGCCCGCGCGTCCTGCCACAACAGGTGCCGCGCCCGCAGGTCGTCCGCCGTCTGCGGCCAGTCCAGCCGCCCCCAGGCCGCGCCACCCCCGCCGGCCCGCCGCGCGTGCTCCACCACCGCCGCATCGATGTCGAGGCCCCCGACGTCGCCCAGCCCATCGGCACTCACGACCGCGAACCCGTCGTCGGTCCGCCGCACCACAGCGACGTCGAACGTCCCGGCGCCCAGGTCGTACACCAGCAGACAACGCCCCGGCGCGAGCTCCTCCCCAAGGACGTCCACGTAATAGGCGGCCGCGGCGACCGGCTCCGGCAACAACCTCACCGGCCCCAGCCCCGCCCGCTCGGCCGCCGACGCCAGCACCCCCAGCCGCCGCGCCGCCCACCCGGCCGGGTGCGTCAGCACCACCTCTGCCAGGGTCCCGCCACCGACCCGTGCCGCCTCGTCTCCGACCCGCCCCAGCACCGCCGCGATCAGGTCGGCGACCGCGTGCTCCTCCTCGCCCAGCCACACGGTCCCGTCATCGATCCGCCGCTTCGGGTTGAGCTCCAGCCCCGCCGGCGCCCCGAGCCCGGCCCGCTCGGCATCGCTGCCGGTCAGCACCCCGTCCGGCCCCACGAACACGGCCGACGGCAGCACCGGCGACGCCCCGAACAGCAACGGCCGCACCCGCCCGTCCCCGCCGGCCACCACCGCCACCGTGTTCGACGTCCCGAAGTCGACCCCTAGCCGCACCCCACCCAGACCCGTCACGCCCCCACCATACGATCGATCCCCGTCGACCCGGCAGGACGAAGGGGCGGCTCCGCCGCAGCGGCGCCGCCCCTGTTCCGGCTGAAGTGCGACGGCCTCAGTCGACGGCGCCGAAGAGGGCGTCCTGGACGATGCGCTGGGCGGCCATGGCGTCCTGGCGCTCCTGGGCCTCGGCGAGCGCGCTGACGTCGAGCCGGTCGAGCGCCCGGTGGATGCGCTTGAGCGTGCCGATGGCGGTCTTGGCCGCGTCGACGCTGTCCTCGCGGAAGGGGAACTGGTCGAGCTGCCAGACGCCGTCCCAGTTGTTCTTGCGCAGCGTGTGGAAGAACTCGAAGATCTCGGTGAGGTGGACGGTGCCGACGACCAGGTCGTCGTCCCAGCCGCGCAGGTTGTCGTTGACGTCCATGCCGAAGAGACGGCCGTGGTCGATGATGAGCTGGGCGGCGTCGGCCGGCGACTCGCCGCCGTAGAGGCTGTGGCCGAAGTCCAGCAGGACGCCGACGTTGTCCAGGCCGATCTGCTCGATGCCGAGCAGGGTGCGTGCGGCGGAGTCCCACGTCATCTTGACGCGCGGCTCACGCGGCTTGTATTCGATGGCGAACTTGAGGTCGGGGTGGGCGCCGGCCAGCTCGCGCATGCCGTCGACGGCGAGCTTCCACAGGGTGCGGTGGTCGACCTGGAACGGGTAGTCCCAGCCGTCCTGACCGGGCCAGATCTTGACGTAGTCGGCGCCGAGCTCCCGGACCACGCCGGCGGCCTCGTGCATGAGGTCCAGCGCCGCGGCGCGGGTGGCCGGGTCGGGGTTGGTGAACGAGCCCCGGCTGAACTTGCGCAGGTAGATCTCGGGGGTGATCCCGATGGCGGCGAGCCCCTGGGCGGCGAGGGCGTCCTTCACCTCGCCGATACCGACGCCGGGGGTGAACGGGTAGTTGAGGTCGACGACGGACAGGTCGCCGACCTGCCCGGCCAGCTCGATGGCTTCCAGCGTGGTCCGGGCCGGGCCGTAGCCGTCGGTGGCGTACCGGTCGACATAGGTGGCGAAGTGCCAGAGGCCGGCGCCGAAGCGCGGGTACTCGGTCATGGCGGATCAGCTCCCGAGGTGGTGTGCGGACGGGGTGGATGCTCGCGCGACGGCCTGGCGCCATCCGGAGCGGAGCTCGGCGGCGGCGGTGCCGTCGCGCGGAGCGAAGTCGTCGTAGGCGACACCGGTCGACGGGGCGCCGGCCAGCCAGAGTCCGGCGGCGCGGCCCGCGAGGTGGGCGGCGCCGAGCGCGGAGAGGTTCGCGGTCCGGGCCCTGCGCACCGGCACGCCGGCGAGGTCGGCCTGGATCTGCATGAGCTGGTCGTTGCCGCTGGCGCCGCCGTCGGCGAGCAGGCATCCGGCGCTGCCGATGGCGTCGACGACGTCGGTCACCTGGTGCGCGATCGACTCGATCGCGGCCCGGGCCAGCTGCGCCGCGCCGGCGCCGAAGGTGAGGCCGGTGATCGTGCCGGTGGCGGTGTCGTCCCACCACGGCGCGGCGAGGCCGCCGAACGCCGGCACCAGCTGGACGCCGTCGCTGGAGGCGGTCGCGGCCAGCGCGGCGACCCGCTCGGGCGTGGTGTCGAGCAGGTCGGCCAGCCACGTGATCGTCGCGCCGCTGGAGCGGATGTTGCCCTCGGCGGCGAGCCGGGCGCCGGGATCGCCCCAGGCGACGGTCACGCAGACGTCCTCGCCGGGGTCCGGTGCCGTGTCGGGCAGCAGCCGCATGACCGACGATCCGGTGCCGTAGGTGACCTTGACGCCGTCCGCCGCCCGGGGACCGTGGGCGTAGAGGGCGGCGTGGGAGTCGCCGAGCACGGCGGTGATCGGCAGACCGGCGAGGATCCCGCCGTGCTTGCCGATCGTGCCGAGGTCGCCGGCCGAGGCCACGATCTCGGGCAGGGCGCTCGCGGGGATGCCGAACAGGTCCAGGAGGTCGCTGCTCCAGCTCGCCGAGTGCACGTCGAGCAGTTGCGTGCGCGACGCGTTGCCGACCTCGATGCGGTGCTCGCCGGTCAGGGCGTACAGCAGCCAGGCGTCGATCGTGCCGACGGCGGCGTCCGGTGCGCGCTCGAGCAGCCACCGCAGCTTGGCCGCGCTGAACATGGGGTCCAGCGGCAGCCCGCTGACCGCCCGGACCGGCCCGTCGTGCCCGCCGGCCCGCAGCTCGTCGCAGAACGCCTGGGCGCGCTGGTCCTGCCAGCCGAGAACCGGCCCGGCCGGCCGGCCGGTGTGCCGGTCCCAGACGACGGCCGACTCGCGCTGCGTGCTCAGCCCGACCGCGACGACCGTGTCGAGGGCGACGCCGTCGAGACACTCGGCGGCGGCCCGCGACACGCTGTCGAGGATGTCGTCGGCATCCTGCTCCACCCACCCGGGCCGGGGGTAGCGGATGCCGACGGGAGCGGAGCCGGCGCGGACGACCGCCCCGCTCCTGTCGACCAGCAGGCACTTGGTCGAGCTGGTGCCCTGGTCGATCGCGAGGATCAGGTCCTCAGGCATCGGAGCGGGCGAGGGTGACGGCGGCGGCCCGGATCTCCGCGGCGGTGAGGCCGAAGTGCTCGAGCAGCATGGCCGTGTCGCCGGTCGGCGCGAACTGGCGGGGGACGCCGAGCATCCGCATCGGCACGGGCCGGCGGTCCGCCACGACGATCGCGGCCACGGCCGCGCCGAGCCCACCGGTGACGGTGGCTTCCTCGGCGGTCACGATCGCGCGCGTCTCGCGGGCCGCGCGGCGGATCGCCATCTCGTCCAGCGGAGCGATGGTGGACATGTTGAGCACACGCACGGAGACGCCTTCCGCCGCGGCCTGCTCCGCCGCCTGCAGCGCCCGGGAGACCATCGTGCCGGTCGCCACCACCGTGACGTCGTCACCGTCGCGCAGGCAGGTCGACTGGCCGTAGGTGAACGGGTGGTCGCCGGTCACGGCCGGCACCTTGAACCGGCCGATCCGCAGGAAGACGGGGGTGCGGGCGCCGGCGGCCCACCGCACGGCGGCCCGGGTCTCGGCCGGGTCCGCGGGGACCACGATCCCGAGGCCGGCGATGGCCCGCAGCCACGCCAGGTCCTCGATCGAGTGGTGGGTGGGGCCGAGCTCGCCGTACGCCATGCCGGGGCTCATCCCGCACAGCACGACCGGCGACTCGCTGTAGGCGACGTCGGCCTTGATCTGCTCCAGCGCGCGGCCGGTGAGGAACGGCGCGGCCGCGCACACGAACGGGATGTAGCCGCTGAGCGCGAGCCCGGCGCCGACGCCGACCATGTCCTGCTCGGCGATGCCGACGTTGATGAGCCGGTCCGGGAACTCCTTGGCGAAGCCGCCGAGGTTGCTGGAGCCGACCGAATCGTTGCAGACGGCCACGATGCGCTCGTCGGCGCGGGCCAGTTCGAGCAGCTCCTCGGCGAAGGCGACGCGGCAGTCGTAGGTCTGCGCGTCCGTCTCGACGACCGCGCTCATCGGGCCAGCTCCGCCGCGGCCGCGCTGATCTGCTCCGCCGTGGGCACCTTGTGGTGCCATTCGACGCGGTCTTCCATGAACGACACGCCTCTTCCCTTGATCGTATTGGCGATGACACAGGTGGGCCGGTCGCCGCGGGTGGCGGTGAACGCCTCCAGCAGCGCCAGGTGGTCGTGGCCGTCGACGGTCACGACGTCCCAGCCGAAGCTGCGCCACTTGTCGTCCAGCGGGTCCAGCGCGCTGGTGTCCTCGGTGCGCGCGCCCTGCTGGAGGCGGTTGCGGTCGACCACGGCGGTGAGGTTCGTCAGCCGCCGGTGCCCGGCCGTCATCGCGGCCTCCCAGTTGCTGCCTTCCTGCAGCTCCCCGTCGCCGAGCACGACAAACACCTGCCGGGCCGAGCGGTCGAGCCGCGCCGCCACCGCCATGCCGACCGCCACCGGCAGGCCGTGCCCGAGCGGGCCGGTGTTGGTCTCCACGCCCGGCACCTTCACCCGGTTCGGGTGACCGTTGAGCGCCGAGTGGGGGGCGGCGAAGGTCTCGAGCTCATGGGCGCCGAAGAACCCCGCCGCCGCGAGGGTGGCGTAGAGCGCACCCGCGGTGTGGCCCTTGCTGAGCACGAGCCGGTCGCGGTCGGCCCAGTCCGGTCGCTCCGGATCGACGCGCAGGACGGCGAAGAACAGGGTGGTGAGAATGTCGAGGACGGACATGTCGCCGCCCACGTGCCCCAGCCCGGCACGGCTGATCATCGCCAGGTCGGTGGTGCGGGACTGGTTGGCCCGGCGCCGCAGCATCTCACGGCGATGTTCGGGCTCGGCGTCGGCGAGTTCCTTCCGGAATCGGCGCCAGGCGTCGGCGGCCGAAGAGTCGGCGACCAGCATGGGAGTCCTCTCGTTTCTGCTGTGGTGACCGTTCGAGCCGGGCGGGCCCGGGTCCCTGGGCCCGCCCGGTGCAGCACGTCAGGAGCCTGCGACGGCGAAGGCGTTGACCTGCTTGGCGTTGTCGGCGTTGACCAGCACGCAGTCCACCGACTGCTTCTCGGGCTGGCTCGCCTTGCCGTTCTTGATGTAGTAGTCGGCCTGGTCGACGGCCATCTGGGAGATCTTGCTGGCCGGCTGGAGCACGGTGGCCTTGATGCCGTCCTTGAGGATCGAGGCGACGACGTCGGGGCTGCCGTCGAAGCCGACGACGACGATGTCCTTGCGGTTGGCGGCCTGGATGGCGGCGTACGCGCCGAGCGCCATCGTGTCGTTGCCGGCGATGATGCCCTTGATGTCCGGGTGGGCCTGCAGGATCGTCTGGGTCTTGGTCAGCGCCTCGGCCTGGTCCCAGTTCGCGCTCTGCTGCGCGACCATCTTCATGTCCGGGTACTGGTCCAGCACGCCGTGGTAGCCCTGGGAGCGCACGCCGGCGTTGGTGTCGGTAGCCTTGCCGGTCAGCTCCGCGTAGTTGCCCTTGTTGCCCATCACCTTGGCGAACTCCTGGCCGCCGAGCCCGGCGCCCTGGGAGTTGTTGGCCACGATCTGGGCGACCGCGACGCCGGTCTTGTTGATCTCACGGTCGATGAGGAAGGTCGGGATCTTCGCGTCCTTGGCCCGCTGGATGGCGCTCACCGACGAGTCGGCACCGGCGTTGTCGAGGATGATCGCGGCCGCCTTGCGCGAGATCGCGGTGTCGATCTCCTGGCTCTGCTTGGTCGGGTCGTCGTCGTGGCTGAGCACGAGCGTCTCGTAACCGAGCTTCTTCGCCTGGGCGGCCGCGGCGTCCTGCTCGGCCTTGAAGAAGACGTTGTCCGGCGAGGGCGTGATGATGACGATCAGCTTGCTGCCGCCGGCGGCGGCGGGAGCGCCGCTCGCCGACGAGGAGGTGTCGGACGACCCGCCGCCGCACGCGGCGAGGGTGAGCAGGGCGGCAACGCCGACGGGCAGCGCGAAGCGGCGCAGGGCCGAGGGTGTCTTCATCGGGGGAACCTTTCGGTGGGGAGGCGGGTTGACGTGACTGATGGGTTGGTGTGACGGGTGTCGATCAGGCGGTGCGTTTGGCCAGCCGGGTTTGCAGCCCCTGCTGCGCCTGCTCGGCGACGATCGCGAGGATGATCACGGCGCCCTTGACCACCGACTGCCAGAAGGTGGAGACGCCGACCAGGACCAGACCGTCGCTGAGGAAGCCGATGACGAAGGCGCCCATGACGGTGCCGATGATCGTGCCGCGCCCGCCGCTGAGGGCGGTGCCGCCCAGGACGGCCGCGGCGATCGCGTTGAGCTCGTAGGTGGTGGCGGTGTCGGGGTATGCGGCCCCGAGCTCGGACGTGAGCAGCAGGCCGGCCAGCGCGGCACAGGCACCGGAGATCACGTAGACGGCGATCTTGACGCGCTTGACCCGGATGCCGGACAGCACCGCGGCGCGCTCGTTGCCACCGACGGCGAAGACCCGCCGGCCGAACGGGGTGCGGGTGGTCACGACGATCGCCGCCACCGCGACGGCCACCATGATCCACACCGCGACCGGGATGCCGAGCAGGCTGTCCACGCCGATGAAGTGGAAGCCCTCGTTGCCACGACCGGGCGTGCCGGCCAGGTCCGGGTAGGTGCCGCCGTTGCTCAGCAGCTGCGCGACGCCCCGGGCGACGTAGAGCATGCCGAGCGTGGCGATGAACGGTGCCACCTTGAACCGGGTGACCAGCACCGCGTTGAGGCCGCCGACCAGCGCGCCGACGGCGATGCCGATGACGATGACCACCGCGACGGAGAAGAACAGCGTGCCGCCCGGCACGTGCAGTCCTTTGAACAGCAACCCGCCCGCGATCATGCTCGCGAGCCCGGCGATCGAGCCGACGGACAGGTCGATGCCACCGGTCAGGATCACGAAGGTGACGCCGATGGCCAGGATGGCGTTGATCGCCACGTGCTTGGTCATCAGGATCAGGTTGCTCTGCGTCAGGTACTCCGACGAGATGGCGCTGAAGACGATCACCAGCGCCACCAGCACGATCAGCGTCCGGCCGCGCAGCAGGAGCAGCGCCGCCGAGGCGAACCGCGAGCCCGGGGCGGGCGCTTGTCTGGCGGAGACGGGATCGGACTTGGCGACGTCCGTGTCGATCATGGTTGTACCTCCAGGACCCTGTCGGATGCGGAGGCGCCGACCAGGGCCTCCTCGGTGACGTTCGCGGCGGTGAACTCGGCCGTGATCCGCCCCCGGGCCATCACCAGCACCCGGTTCGCCATGGCGATCACCTCGGCGAGTTCCGAGGAGATGAACAGCACGCCCATGCCTTCGGCGGCCAGCCGGGACATCAGGGCGGCGATCTGCGCCTTCGCGCCCACGTCGATGCCCCGGGTCGGCTCGTCGAGCAGCAGCACGACCGGCTCGGTGAGCAGCGCCCGGGCGAGCACGACCTTCTGCTGGTTACCGCCGCTGAGCGCGGTGACCGCGGCGGACAGCCCCGGGATCTTGATCCGCAGGTCGCTGACCTGACCGGCCGCGATGCGCTGCTCTGCCGACGTGGAGAGCAACCCGGCGCGGCTGACCCGGTCGACCGTGGCGAGCAGGATGTTGTCGCGCACGGACATGGTCTGCACCAGGCCGTCGCGCTGCCGGTCCTCCGGCACCAGCGCCAGCCCGGCGGCCAGGCGCGCCTGCACGGTGGCCTCGGCGGCGAGCTTGCCGCGCACGCGCACCTCGCCGGCGGTGGCGCGGCGCGCGCCCATCAGCGCCTCGACGAGCTCGGTGCGGCCGGCGCCCATCAGCCCGTAGATGCCGACGACCTCACCGGCGCGCAGCGTGAAGGACACGTCGTCGACGAGCGGGCGCACCGTCCCGGGCACCGTGAGGTGGCGGACGTCGAGCAGCACGTCGCCGACCGGCGCGTCGCTGTGCTCGTACAGCGAGTCGGGGTCCCGCCCGACCATCTGCCGCACGATCCACCCGGTGTCGGTGTTGCTCATGGACTCGTGCGCGACGAGGCTGCCGTCGCGCAGGACCGTCACCCAGTCGCCGATGCGGCGGAACTCGTCGAGCTTGTGCGAGATGTAGATGATCGTCACGTTGCGTTCGCGCAGGTCGGCCATCACGTCGAACAGGACGTCGACCTCGTGGTTGGACAGGGCCGAGGTCGGCTCGTCCATGATCAGGACCCGGACGTCGGACAGCAGGCACCGGCCGATCTCGATCAGCTGCTGCTGACCGATGGGCAGGTCACCGACGAGCGTGTCGGGATCCAGGTCCTGACCCAGGCGGCGCAGGACCTCCGCCGTCCGGCGCCGCTGGGCGGCGTCGTCGACGAAGCGGCCACCGCGGCGCAGCTCGCGGCCGGCGAACATGTTCCGGGCGATGGACATGTTCGGGAAGAGACTGAGCTCCTGGTGGATGATCTCGATGCCGCGCGCCATCGCCTCGCGCGGGCTGCCGAGCTGCACCGGCTCGCCGTCCAGCAGGATCTCGCCGCGGGTGGGCTGCTCCGTGCCGGACAGGATCTTCATCAGCGTCGACTTGCCGGCACCGTTCTCGCCGACCAGCACGTTGACCTTTCCGCGGTACGCCGTGAAGGTCACGTCCTTGAGCGCCCGCACACCGCCGTATTCCTTGCCCACGCCCCGGGCGACGAGGATCTCGTCGGTGCCCGTCACGGCGTGACCTGCAGTTCGGTCGGGACCACCATGATCTGGTTCGGGGCCAGGGCCGAGAACGCCCCGTAGAAGCTGATCGTCTTGTCGGTGAGACCGGCGCGGTCGACCTTGGCGATCACGTCGCTCTTGACGCGGCTGTTGATCTCGTTGGCCACGTTGGCGTAGTCGATCTGGTTGGTGAAGTCGCCGAAGGAGATGAAGCCGACGCCGTCGCGGATCGCCGTGCCGGCGATGACGGGCCCGGTGGCCACGTACAGCGTGATCGGCTGGCCGCCGTCCTGGGCGATCTCGACGGTCACCGGCCCGGTCGGCGCGGACGTGTCGACCTTGACCACCTTGCCTGTGCCCTTGACCAGGAAGGCGTACGGGCTGCCGGTGCCGGCCTGGTGACCGTACTGCTTGCCGGCGGCGTCGACGTCCTTGGCGACAGCCGCCGCGACGGTGGAGATGTCGACGGCGTTGTCGTGCACGGCCGGCACGATCTTCGACGTCCAGATCCCGTCGACGTAGGTCTTGGCATCGAACGCCGCCGCACCGCCCGGCCGGCCGCCGGCTTGCTGAGCTTCGTAGACGTACACGCCCGGCACGCGGCCGCACGCCGAAAGCACCGGCAGTGCAAGCAGGCCCACGATCGCGCACCGCAGCAGAAGAGTCACCCTCATGTTGAATATCCATTCAGTTGTGATTGGACATGCATGTACTGTGAACTTCCCATGTCGGGTTTGTCAACGGGTTGATTCGCCCTGGCGGGCGGCGGCGTCGGACTCCCGCTACCCCGGCCTGGCCGGTCTGGTTACGCTCTCGCTGAGGACGTTGAGGAGGCACCAGTGAGCCCGAGGCTCGACGCGAACGACGGCGCGGAGCCCTATGGGGTCGCTGCCGAACACATCCGGCTGCTGACCAAGGTCGCCCGGATGTACCACGAGCGCGGCGTGCGTCAGCCGCAGATCGCGGAGCTGTTGCACATCTCTCAGCCTCGCGTGTCCCGGCTGCTCAAGCAGGCGGTGGCGGCCGGCATCGTCCGCACCGTGGTGATCACTCCGCGCGGCGTGCACGCGGACCTGGAGGACGCCGTCGAGCAGCGGTACGGGTTGAGCGAGGTCGTGGTCGCCGACAGCGCCGGGCAGACCGACGAGATCGCGGTGACCCGGTCGATCGCCGCCGCGGCCGCCGTCTACCTGGAGACCACCCTCAGCCGCAACGACCGGGTCGGCATCTCCTCGTGGAGCGCGACGCTGCTGGCCACCGTCGACGCCATGCACTCGGCCGCGGGCCTCGCGACCGAGCGGGTGGTGCAGATCCTCGGCGGCGTGGGCACGAGCGCCGCGCAGGGCCAGGCGACGCGGCTCACCGGTGGGCTCGCCCGCCACACCCGGGCCGAGGCGGTCTATCTGGTCGCGCCCGGGCTCGTGGCGACGTCCGAGATGCGCCAGGCGCTGGTGCGCGAGCCGAGCATCGCGGCCGTGCTGGACGCCTGGCAGGACCTCACCGTCGCGCTCGTCGGCGTGGGCAGCCTCGAGCCCTCCACCCTGCTGCGGCAGAGCGGCAATGCGATCGCGGAGCAGGAGGAGCAGCGGCTGCGCGAGCTCGGCGCGATCGGCGACGTGTGCATGCGCTTCTTCGACGAGCGCGGTCAGCACATCGCGTCGGAGCTGGACGATCGGGTGCTGGGCATCAGCGCCGAGACCCTGAAGAAGGTGCCCCGCCGCATCGGGGTGGCCGGCGGGGAGCGCAAGTGGCGCTCCATCCGCGCGGCGCTGCTCGGCGGCTGGCTGAACGTGCTCATCACGGACCAGACCACGGCCGCCGAGCTCCTGCGCGACTGAGCCGCAACCGGTCATGTCGCGCGGCCCTGCGGGCCGCGCGACATGACGTGCTCGTGCGGTCCCGTCAGTGAACCGTCACGACCACCCGCGCGTAGCGGGTCATGGGCTTGCCGGCCTGGTCCTTGACCTCCAGGATCAGGTGGATGGTCTGCCCCGGCTGGGCGTCGGCCGGGACGGTGAAGGACGTGCGCAGGTCGGACGGGCCGGCGATGGCCACGGCGCCCGAATACGTGCCGGCCTCGCGGTACTGCCACCACGTGGTCGTGACCTTGTCACCGTCCGGGTCGGAGACGGCCGCGTCGAGGTTGACGCGCGCGCCGGGCTTGGCGGTGACGCTGGTGTTGCCGCGCAGCCGCACGACCGGCGCGTGGTTGGCGTCGGCGTACGACTTGGTCTGCCACTCGGAGCGTGCCGCCAGCTCCTCCTGCAGGGCGGGGATGAACCGGGTCTGCGCGTAGGCGACGTCGAAGCTCTCGCCGTAGGGGTTGGCGTCCCGGACGCGGCTGGGCTCCAGGTCGTAGTTGCGCTGGTTGTACGCCTGGTCCTTGTTGGCCAGGTAGGACGGGAAGTCCGTCCAGCGGTGCTGCGAGACCTGGGTGAAGCGCCCGCCCCAGCCGCCGAAGCTCGGGTCCTCCCAGCTGCGCAGGCCGTTGTCCAGCAGCCCGAAGTAGCTCGGGGAGTCGCCCTCGGAGAGGAACTCCGTGGTGTTCGGGAACCGGTCGCCCGCGAGGACGTAGGCGTCCGCCGAGACGGGGTAGGTGCCCATCAGCGGGCCGGTGCGCATGGCGCCGACGTACGCCGGGCCGAAGTACGCGTCCTCCAGCGGCTTCGGGACCCGCGGGAGGCCCCTGGCGCCCTGGTAGCGGTACGTGTTGTAGGCGAAGCTCCAGAACTGGTCGCGGTTGACCGTGACGTTGAGGTCGGGCCAGTGCGGATCGATGTAGTCCTTGTACGTCTCGTCCTGGTCCAAAATGATGTAGACGTTCGCCTTGGCGACGACCTTGTTGTAGACCTTCTGCCAGTCCTTCGTGCCCTTGTACTGGTTCTCGATGGAGCGCAGCGCGGCGGCGATGGTGTTCGTCCCGCCCCAGACCGGCAGGTACAGCGGGCGCGGATCGTTGTCCAGCAGGGCCGCCTTGATGGCGTCGGAGCCCTCGGTGTCCTTCTGCATCTCACCGCGGTAACTGATGTTGCCGACCTTGATCAGGCTGTTGAGATGCTCGACCGACGGGAACCGCGGGTCGTGCTTGCGCAGGTTGTCGAGCACGGCCTTGTAGCCGCCGCCCACGCCCTGGGGCCCGGTGCCGTCGATGATGTTCTGGAACACGTCGCTGCCGGCCCAGTTCGACGCCGGGATCGGCGGGTTCGCGGCCGGGTCGCCGGCCCAGTGGAACGTCGAGCTGGAGTAGATGACCGCTTCCAGGCTGTCGCTCAGGTCGTTCGCCTCGAGCAGCAGCCGGTGGAACGACGCGACGTCGTCGATCTCGGCGTCGCTGGTGACCATGATCCGGAACGGCGACTGGCCTCGCGCCACGGAGGTCCCGGCGGGGGCTTCCGTGGCAGCCAAGGCAGCGCCGGGCGTCGTGAGGGGTGTCAGGATGGCCAGGGCGGCGGCGAACGCCACGGCGCCACGGCGCAGGCGCTTGCCGCTCGGGGGTTGAACGGTCGGAGTCACAGGGAGAACCTCCATCTGTTCCTACGTACGCATGTACATGCGGACATGAATAGGAATTCCAAGAACGTTCATGGGTGCCGGGCCGGCGCGGGCGCACACGACGTCCGCACCGGCCTGACTGTGGCGATCCGGGGGTCAGATGACCTGGATGAGCACCCGGTCGTAGCGGGTGAGCGGGAACTGACCGGAGTCGGTCCCCTGGAGGATGACGGAGATCGTCTGACCCGGCACCGCGTCGGCCGGGACCGTGACCGTCACGTGGTCGTGGCCGCCGCGGTCGGCGATCGCGACCTTGCCCGGGTAGGTGCCCTCCTCCTGGTACTGCCACCAGCTGGTCGCGACCTGATCCCCATCGGGGTCGTTGGCCACGCCGTTGAGGTTCACGACCGAGCCCGGCGCCGCCTTGACGGTGCCGTTGCCGGCGATCTTCAGCACGGGCGCGTGGTTGCCGGCGCGGTAGTCGCCGTCCAGGCTCCACTGGACACGGGCCGCGAAGTCGTTCTGCGCGGCAGCGGCCCAGCGCAGCGTGGTGTAGGCCGAGACCGACGCGCCGGTCCCGTCCTTCTCGGTGCCGACCATGGTCCACAGGTTGGGCGAGGTGGTCGTCTGCACCGACCGGCCGCCCCAGCCGCCCAGGCCCGGGTTCGCCGGTTCCTGCAGGCCGGTGTGCAGCAGCGGGTTGAACGCGACGTTGTCGCCCTCGGAGAGGAAGTCGTACGGCGACAGCGGCTTGCACCAGCCGGTGGGGGCGAGCTTCGGGTCACCGAAGATGTCGAGCTGGTCGCCCGGCATCGCCTGTCCGTCCAGCCAGGAGCGGTAGAGCGACCCCAGCGGGCCGACCTGGATGTTCGCCTTGATCCAGGCGCCGCTGAAGTACACCCGGTCCTGCGGCAGCCCGCGGGTGTTGCCCGCGCCGCGGCTGCAGTTGTAACCCCAGGTGGAGTAGCCGGCCTGCAGGTTCTCGACCCGGAGGTCCGGCCACACCGGCGCGATGTACTGCGCGTAGGTGTCGTCCTGGAAACCGCTGGCCAGGATCACCGCCTTCGTCGAGACGGCGGCCTTGACCTTGCTCCACTGCGGGGTGCCGGAGTACTGCTCCTCGATGGACTTGAGCGCCCGCGCGATCGTGCTCGTGCCGCCCCACGCCTGCAGGTACAGCGGCCGCGGGTCGTTGTCGAACAGGAGATCCCGGATCAGGTTCGACCCGTCGGTGTCGTGGTCCATCTCGTTCTCGAAGTCGATGTTGCCGACCTTGACCCGCGACAGCAGCTCGCCCGGCGTGGGGTAGTCCGGGTCGTGCTTCTTCAGGTTGGGGTAGACCTTGGCGTACCCGGCGAGGACGTCGTCCTGGATCGTGTTGGTGCCGGTCCAGCGCCATGACGTCTGCGGGGTCTTGTACTCCCGTCCCGGCAGGAAGAAGGTCGTGCCCTTCCCGTCACCGGCCCAGTGGTACCGGCCACTGGCGTAGACGATGCCCTGGGTGTCGACATCGTTGGTGTAGTACAGGTACCGGATCAGCGACGCGAGGTCGTCCTGCTCCATGTCGGTGGTGACGACGGTGCGTGGCTTCTGAGCCCGCTCCACACCCTGGCTCGCCGCGGCGACCGGCTGCGCGGTCACGCTCGCCGCGACCGCGAGCCCAGCGGTGGCCACGGCCGCCGCCAGCACACGGAAACGGCGCCGAGCACCAGGAGCCGAGCCGTCCCGGGGTCCGGACGTCTGCATAGCAGCTCCTCTCTAGTGAATATCTATTCACTATCGAATGGAATATCACCCGCCAGCAGTATTGGGTTTCGCTCCGATGTCGTCAAGGTTTCGCACTCATGAGTGTTCACCCCGGTCACTGCCCCGGGACGCCACTGACCAGCAACGATGCGCCCGTCCGGGCTCCAGTGACGCCGCATCGTGCGGTTCAGTGCTGGGTGCGAAAAGCCATGTCGCATTTCGACAAGTAGCTTTCGCAGGTCTATTGCAATGACAGAAATGCCACTGGGTCGCACTCAGGCGCGCTCGGGCGCGCTCGCGGAAATAGGCGTTTCCGAGCGGTAATGACCATCCGCCGTACAGACGAGTGAATTTTGTCTGACGACACAAATACGATCACCGAACCCCTATCACAACACGGGGTCACCCCCCGTTTCGCAGGAGGCCAGGATTGAAATCCCGGTTACCCAGGTATGCCCTGTTTGCCGCAACAGCGGCAACAACCGTCGTGGTGGGCGCAACAATCGCGCCAATGGCCGCGGCGGCCGAAACCACCGGCCCTAACCTCAGCTACGTCGTCAACGCGGTGAACAAGGATCGGACGGCGGACGTCGCCGCCGCCGTCACCGCGGCCGGCGGCACGGTGACGGTGTCGTACGCCCAGATCGGCGTGGTCATCGCACGCTCCACGAACCCCTCGTTCGTCCAGGCGGTGAAGGGCGCCGCCACCGGCGACGCCGTCCTCTCCGTGGGCGCGACCCGGACCGCGGCCCTGCCCGCCATGACCGAGGACACCGAGGCCGTCGAGGCCGTGGACGCCTACGCGCCGGACGCGATGGAGAACGCGACGCGGCAGAGCGACATGGTCCTCATCGGCGCGCGTGCGGCGCACGAGGCCAACCTCGGCAGCCCCACCGTCACGGTCGGTGTGCTCGACGACGGCATCGACGCCAACCACCAGGACCTCGCGCCGGTGGTGGACCAGTCGAAGTCCGTCAACTGCGTCGGCACCGGCGCTCCCGACACGACGCCGGGTGCGTGGCGGCCCACCAGCCTGACCGCCGACTACCACGGCACGCACGTGGCCGGGACCATCGCCTCGGCGAAGAACGGCGTCGGCATCGTCGGCGTCGCGCCCGGCGTGAAGCTGGCCTCCATCAAGGTGGTCAACTCCGACGGCTTCATCTACCCGGAGTACGCGATCTGCGGCTTCGTCTGGGCCGCCGAGCACGGCATCCAGGTCACGAACAACAGCTACTACATCGACCCGTGGCTGTACTGGTGCGAGAGCCAGTCCGACCAGGCGCCGGTCGTCGAGGCGGTCCGCCGCGCGGTTGACTACACCACCGCGCACGGCATCCTCAACGTGGCGGCGGCGGGCAACGAGAACCAGGACCTCGCCAACAAGACGGTGGACACGACGAGCCCCGACGACACCAACCCGGTGCGCCGCACGCTCGACCCGAGCTGCCTCGACCTGCCGGCCGAGCTCCCCGGCGTGGTGACGGTCTCCTCCACGACCCAGCCGACCGTCCCCGCGACGGCCGTCGGGCCGTGGGCCGCGGGCCTGACCACGCAGCCGGCGCGGTCGTCCTTCTCGAGCTTCGGCCTCGGGGCCGTGGACGTGACCGCACCCGGCTCGAGCATCTACTCCACGTCCCCCTCGACCGGGGTCAGCAGCTACCGCACGCTCTCGGGCACCTCGATGGCGTCGCCGCACGTGGCGGGCGTCGCCGCGCTGCTGGTGTCCAAGCACCCGGGTGCGACCCCGGACTACATCGCTGAGCTGCTGCGCAAGCAGGCGATCCCGCTGGCCTGCCCCACCTCCGGCACCGACTTCACCCAGGGCCGGTGCAAGGTCGACCCCGCGAACCCGAACGTCAACGGCTTCTTCGGACACGGGCTGGTCAACGCGTACAAGGCCGTCACCGAGGCCGAGGACGTCACCGCGCCCACCGTGGCGGTCACCGGCGTCACCCAGGGCCAGCAGGTCACGCTGGGCGTGTCCGTCACCCCCGGCTGCACGACGACCGACGCTGGCAGCGGCGTGGCGAAGTCCGCGACCCTGTCCGTCACCGGCGGCCCGAAGGTCGGCTACTTTACCGCCACCTGCACCGGTGGCCGTGACCGTGCCGGCAACACGGCCGCTCCGGCCAGCGTCACCTACCAGGTGGTGTACGGCTGGCGCGACTTCAGCTCGCCGATCAACGTCGACAAGCTCAACGTCGTGAAGGCCGGCAGCGCGATCCCGGTGAAGTTCGGCCTCTCCGGCAACCAGGGCCTGAACATCTTCACCGGCGGCGCCCCCACCCTGCAGACGGTGGCGTGCAACACGTCCGCCCCGCAGGACCCGGTCGAGACGACGGTGACGGCGGGGTCAAGCTCGCTGACCTACGACGCGGCAGCCGACCAGTACAACTACGTCTGGAAGACCCAGAAGACCCAGGCAAAGACGTGCGGCCAGCTGATCGTCACCCTGATCGACGGCACCACCCACACCGCAACCTTCATGTTCACCTGACAATCCCCCACCTGCGGCCCGGAAGCACCCGCTTCCGGGCCGCAGCCATTCGCCCACATTCGCGCTTTCCGCGAACAGAGGGCCCTCAGGTCCGAGCGGGTGAAGGGAATCGAACCCTCACTGTCAGCTTGGGAACTGGACAGGCGGCCTGAGCGGTCCCGGGTGGGGCGCTTGTCCGAACCGTCCGGAGCGGTCTGGAGCGCCCTCAACGGGCCTGCCGTAATGGCACGCTAATGGCACGCGCACCAGGTCCCGACGATGGCCTCATCCGCGCTACCTCTCCTGAGGCGGAGGACGGTCGTACCATCTGTGAGGTACGGACGGGAGGAAGTCCTCATGACTGGAAGAGTCGCACCGCCCGGCTCGTCGTACGCGGAGCAGCGACACTACGTAATCCCTGCAAGCCTCACCGAGCTTCGTGGGCCAACTACTGGCGTCATCACCCTGGACCAGCGACTCGACTGGTCCGGCGACGGCCGATACGACCTTGACGATCCCGGCGACCTTCAGGTGCTGTACCAGACAGTCCTGAATCAGGCAGGCACCGCCGGCGAGCTGGGTCGATGGCTCAATGAGCAAACGCTCCGCCAGGTATGGCACGAGCTTTGGCTCCCAGGTCGGTTGCGTGCACTCTGGCAGGCTCGATTCCCCGAACTGAGCGCGCCGCCGGCAACGATGGCCGGCTAAGTGGAACCCGTTCACCTTCGGCTGGCCGAACTTGGGCTTCAGGTAGCCGCGCAGTACGGATTCGCGTTGGCCGGCGGATACGCCGTCCAGGCACATGGCATCCTGCACCGCCCGAGCGAAGACGTCGACCTGTTCACCGCCTGGGAACGTCGGGACGACTTCACCGCCGCAGTCGACGCGGTCGTAGACGCGTACACCCAGCACGACTATGCCGTCGCGATCACCCAGCGGTTCGAGACGTTCGCGCGGCTCGCAGTCACCGACCCCGCTGACCCCGAGCACCCTTACAAGGTCGAACTCGCCGCCAACTGGCGTGCACAGCCACCTGTACAGATGGACATCGGCCCGGTCCTGCACCGCGACGATGTCGTCGCCGGCAAGATGTCTGCCCTCTTCACCAGAGCCGAACCGCGCGACTTCCTCGACGTTGATGCCGCGATCACGTCAGGCCTCTACACCCGCCAACACCTGTGCGAACTCGCCGAGCAGGCCGATGCCGGCTTCGACCGTCAGATTCTTGCCGACCTCTTCGCCATGCTGGAGCGCTACCCAGACAGACGGTTCGCCTTCTACGGTGCCGACGCTGACCACCTCATCACCATGCGGGCCCGCTTCGCCGACTGGCGCCAGCAACTGCTCGATGACCATGCTGAGCGTTCGCAGCAGCCGTCACAGGACAGCTGACAGTCGCCGCGATGGCCCGCTAATGGCACGCCGCGTTGGTCATGCCGCGTCAGGCCTGGCTTGGAAACCAACCGCCAGCTCGACGTCGAGCGCTCGCGCCAGAC
This sequence comes from Dactylosporangium maewongense, assembly GCF_039531485.1. Classification (NCBI taxonomy): domain Bacteria; kingdom Bacillati; phylum Actinomycetota; class Actinomycetes; order Micromonosporales; family Micromonosporaceae; genus Dactylosporangium; species Dactylosporangium maewongense. The sequence goes on from NZ_BAAAQD010000019.1 coordinate 85,924, forward strand.
GTTCGAGGACCGGCAGCGTCGGCACGGTCCCGCCGGCTTCGAAGCGTGCGATCGCGGACTGCGTCATGGAGGCCGCCTCCGCCAGCTCGGTCTGGCTCCAACCGCGGCGCTCGCGAAGCTCACGGACCGCCCGACCCAGCTCGAACGCAAGCTTCGTCGACTCGTAAGCCTCTGCTGCGCCGGGCTCAGCCATACGCCGACTCCGCAGCTCACTCCAGTCGCCGCGACCGCTCATTCCCTGTCCCCCTCTTCGACGGTGTGCATCTCAGCGACGCATCGCGCCAGCGCCCGCTGGGCCCGCTTGACCTCACTGGTCTCGCGGTCGCGGGTCTTCCGGAACACCGTGAGGCGAATGATTCGCTCCCCCGACGCGATCCAGTACGTGATCCGCACGGCGTCACGCTCCAGATGAAACCGCAGCTCACGAAGCTTGCCAGCCAGCGGAGAGTGAGGGTGCTTGGTGCATAGCAACCACGACGGCGAGGCCCACAGATCGTGGGGTCTGGGGTTCGGACTCCAGGCGGGTATGGCGAGGGCCCCGGTTCGCACATTCCGCGAACAGAGGGCCCTCAGGTCCGAGCGGGTGAAGGGAATCGAACCCTCACTGTCAGCTTGGGAACCGTACAGCGGTGCCATGGTTCCAGGTCGCTGCGCTTATCGGAGACGGCACCAGTGGCCTGGAGTGGCCAGCCGCGGCCCACGCTAATGGCACGCTAATGGCACGACGTCCTGACCGCGTACGACGGGACCGCACGCGTTGAGGGGCGTACGATGACCGCCAGCCGGTGACGCAGAGCGAGTCGCAGACCACAGACGGAGGTCAGGGAGCCTAGCTGGCTTCAGGTTACGTGCAGGGAACGCAACCTGGGACCAGTTCACGGGATCAGGCTCCCACAGTGCCCGTCGAGCGCCACCGCGCCGGAAAGGCTCGTGGGGAGCGTCAGAGACGCTCCCCACGGCACAGAGTCCTAGGCTCTCGCCCGATGCTACTAAGTTGAAGGTACCACGACATGGCGCTTGCGCAAGACAGCTACACGATCCACGTTGCCGCCCGGATCGAGGAGTACGTGGACGACAGGGTCACGTGGCAACGTTCACTATGGCAACTCGGCACTGTTCTCGCGCTGCGAGAGGTAGGCGAGTACGCGGACCAGCTTAGGCGCGGCGCCATAAAAGAAGAAGGTCTCAAGTTCGCCTTGCAAGCTGCTCAGGCACAGTGCGAGAAGGATCTCGCCGTCTCGTCCGACTCCAGCGCTGTTCGGATTAAGGAGCTGCTCGCTTCGGCCAAAGACCTCAGGAGCGAATATGTAGCAGCCCAGCTAGGCCACCTCGCCGACAGAGTCGAAGCCGGCTACCTGAAACGCTGGGCCTCTGCGGCAACTGCGGGTAGTGCCGTGCCGAGCGCCGAACGTGCGTCGCGATTCATCGCATCCCACATGCTCGATGCCGAGTTGAGCCCGCACGCAATCAGGGCCTGGGTTCGCGAAATCCATGCCAGTTCGGGATCATTCGACTTCGTAGCGCTCTGCAATTCGGCCGACGAGCTAATTTCCGAGCCAGCTAAGAAGTTCAAGGTAATTGTTCCATTCCGCCGATTTCCGGATCTGACGCCAGCGGCAAAGGGATCCGAGGAGCGCTCCCTTCTTGTGCTCGATGAGGCTGCGGCCCGCGAAAGACTTGGTGACAACGCTATCGAGTTCCAGCCGTCATTTGGTGGCGCACTGCAACTTCACGTCACGGCGCGGGACCCCGCGGCTGCGGTTACGTACGCTCAGGAACTTCTGGCACGCCTATTGGCCCGTCTTTCCGTGTCACCCATCCACGCCGACAGTGCAGAACTGTTTGACAGTGCGGTCGTGATCGGTACTCACGGCGTGTACCCGTTGTCACAGCAGCGACGCTCCGTTCGGCTGCCGAGTATCGACCGCAGCAAAAGCATCCTGAAGGTGCGACCCTACGCCGAGGCCGACGCACTGGATGACGCTCTGGAGCTGTTGGCATATTTTGAGCAAGGAACGCCTGGTGCCGCCCTGACGGGCGGATGGGCTGCGTTGGAAAGTCTACTGGTTCTGCCTGGTGAACCCGACGTGCTCGCTGCCGATCGACTCGCCGCAATTGTTGCCTGCGACTTTCCTCGTGCTGAACTTACCTGGTTGGCGCACGCGCGGCTGGACAAGAGTCAGACAGACCAGTCCGTCATCGATGCGGTTCACCCGTCATCGACCGTCACCGAACGAGTACAACGCCTCGAACGCGCGTTGGCCGACGGGGCCGCTGCCATGTTCGTACGGCCGACCGATAATGCGGGTCTCACTCGTATCCGAGACCTCCTGGCCAACCCGGCAGACGGCCTCCGTAAGATCCACACTTCCGTTACCGAAGCCCTGCGTCGCCTATACATGCAGCGCAACCTCGTAATGCACGCCGGTTCCTTAGCGTCCGTTACGAGGAGGGCAACTCTTCGGTCGGCTCCGACTCTTGCCAGCGCAGGCGTGGATCGGCTCGTCATGGCGGCCTCGTTCGCGGGTGTAACACCCTTGCATCTAGCCGCACGCGCGGAGACAGAGCTAAAGCTCTTGCCTGCAGGTGCCCCTTTGCAACCGCTGGGCGGCCTACTCATGTAACCCACCAGATCCACAGGGTCGGATTTGGCGTAAAGCTGTCAACGGCCGTGGTGATGTTGCCACGGCCACGGACAAAGCGGCCACCTACCGCGGCGGCTCGAAGTCGAACCGCGGCAACGCTGCTGTGAGACGGTGTACGTGGCCCGGTCGAGGCGAAGACGTGGTTATGGTCGCGGATTTTGTCGTACCCCCGGAGTACGGTGCGCGCATGGACGCGAACACAAGCACCATCGCACGCCAGCCGCCGCGGGTCCCGATGGTTCTTACCCGGTGGCGGGGCGGAAAGGCGCACGTGACCCGGGATGGCGCTAAGACCGCCTGCGGCGCGTTGATTCCCACTACCGCCCTCATGACGGCGCCAAGGCTCGATTGGTATCTGCACGGAACGTGCTACAACTGCACCCACCGCCTGTGGCCGGAGCAAGGTCCTGTTGACTACATCTGTCCCGCGGACGGCTCGGACTTCCCACCGGAGCGTCGATGCCCGCACGGCACGAGGGCCAAGGGATGCGTGCGTTGCACGCCCAGCGCTGCGCAAAACTGGCCGTGCCGGAATGGCTGCACCGATCCTGCCGACCACGACCCGGTCCGCCGCTATACCGCGTGCACCGTGTTTCCGCCACAGCGGACGTCCGACTCCGGCGGTAGATGCGTCCCCGGCTGCGAGTCCACTGAGAAGGCTATGCACCGGGCGAACCCCAAGCTGCGCTTCGACCTGGCCGACAGCGCCTCGACAACCTGCTATCACTGCCGCGAATCGGTCTGCGTAGCCTGCCAGACGGCACCGGTGGACGGCGCTCTGATGATCTGCGACCGGTGCGCGGCTTGCTGACCTCCGCAGGATGGCCAGGAGCGTTGCCTACGGCCGGTTAGCGGCACGGAGACAGTTCCAAGTCCCCCCACGACGCAGACGGCCCTGGCTGGACTTCTGTCCTGACCAGGGCCTTAGCAGTGGAGCGAAGCGGGTGAAGGGAGCCGAACCCTCACTGTCAGCTTGGGAGCCATACAAGTCGCCTCACCAGACGCGCGAACATCCAGGTCACGCCTACGGCGCGCGGCTAGGAGCGGCTCGCCGTCGCCTGGACCAATGGCCCGCTATGGCCCGCTAAGTATGGATCGACCCACCGCGTCAGCCCGGTGCCACAGCATGATCCGCAGCTGCTTGCCGCTTCTTGGCCTCTCGGCATGGCCAGTCAACGGATCTGTCGGGCACCGTCGCGACTGCCCTGCCGACTACCGATGCGGCGGCAGCAGCGCTTACCCCTCCCTGATCATCCTTGATCGCCGTGCAGGTAGCTACCACGCTGACGCAAAGATGATCACGATTGTCCGCACGCATTCTTCCCATGGCGGCACTCAGCAGTCGCCCCCGATGGAGGCGCGAGCGAACGATCGAGGCTCCAGGGCCGAAATTCGCAGTGACTGGAATCTACGACGTCGAGTATGGTGGCGGAGCGCGCGATCCAGCCACCGAACACGGCTGATCATGCAATGCCTGCCTACGACACAGTTGAACGAACACGCGATAGCTCGATCATGAATCAATGCCGCAGCTTGCGGTTTCAGAATCCGGAGGAAATATGGCTACGCGATGGCCGATTGAGGAGCGCGGCCTCGATGAACTGGACTTGGATCTGCAAAATGTCCGAATTCCGAGTACAGATCTTGACGAATCAGCCATCGCGAGCTATCTCGTCGAGGCCGAGGACCTTTTAGATTTAGTGCGAGACATTCTGCGAGACGACTACATCGACAATGAGCTTCCGGTTGTCGTTGTAGAGCGCGGACGTCACGTGGTCCTAGAGGGTAACCGACGCATCACGGCACTGAAGGCAATTCATGACCCTGCACTTCTAGGGAAGTCGTCGCCGAAGGTAGAGCGTCTACTCAGCCGCTATTCGGACGCTGACATCTCCAACCAGGTCCGAGTGATGATCGCCCCGTCTCGCGATGCGGCGCAACCACTGCTAGCACGACTCCACACGCGAAACCCAAAGAAGTCCTGGATTCGTGAGCAACAAGCGATCTTCTACCACGCACAGTTGTCACCTACGGTTACCACTGATGTTTTACGCGCACGTTACCCGGCCGAGAAGCTCATCACTAGCTTCATTCGCATGGGTGAAATGCGCGAATTGATCCGAGGCATGCGATTTCGCGATCCGGATCTGGCAGAATTCATCATGGCAAACCAGCTCAAGATGACGTCGTTTGAGTACGCTTACGACCTGCCGCGGGTCCAACAGTTACTCGGCCTGAGTTTCGGAAAGGATGGCTTGCTCGCTTCCAAGCAACTCACCGACGGGCAACGTCGAGGACTAGAGCATCTTCTGCGCCGCTTCCAAGCCAAGACGCTTAACACTCGGTCCTTAGAGTTGCGGGTTAGCGGCACGAAGGCTGACCAATTCATCGTAGAACTGCAACGTTGGGTTGACGGCGAAGTCGACGAGGCCAGCGAAATTGAAGACTCCTCCGACCCAGAGTCTGCCGCAGCTGACTCCGGCGCCGACGAGGAGGAAGCGGTCCAACCTGGCGCGCCCGCTGACACTGGCACTGGCAGCAACGCCGGCGCCAAGGCCCCTACCGCAAGCAGCACTGGTCAGCAACAGTCGCCCGGGGCTAACACGTCTACGACCTCAGGAAATCAAGCAGCAAGCACCGGCAATTCGAACGGCACAGCTGCAGGTGCGGCAGCAGCTCAAACGAACACACGCGGACCCAACCGCGTTGAAACTCGCTCGCGACTGGACATGGACGGGTTCGAGTACAAGGGCACTTCAGCCGGACTTCGCCGCCGATTCGAAGAGCTAAAGCGCCTAGATGTTCGAGACTTTCCTAATGCCGCTTACGATCTAATGCGTACGGTGTTGGAATGCTCCATCAAGGACCACTTTGTGACTGTTCGTGGCACCCGTCTAGTCGGCAAGATGATCGGACCATGCATGACTGAACTGATCGCGGCTTACAACGGGGATAACCGGATGACATCGCTCATCAATTCAGTCAACCGCAAGGGATCGATGTCAGCTGGTCAGTACACGGGCACAACGGGCTCTTTGAACGCCAGCAACCACGAGCCTGACACATTTGCCAGCAGCAAGGACGTCCACGAAGCATGGGACCGGCTCAAGCCGATCCTCATTGAAATCGTCGGGAAGTAGCCAAGCAGCTGCACTTAAGGCTCTACCGTATTAAGCGGAAGGTGCGAGGCGACGGGTCGCGATGCGATGAATAGTTCGTTCGCCTTCCCGGTCCGATGGGCACTGTAGCTAAGCTGATACTCTCTCACATCATGCTGACTATATAGCGATCGAATCAGGTCAGATGGGTCGTAAGTTACGACCCATCTGGCCTCAGGCTGTCTATCGAGCACTTTCGCCAGCTCAGAATGGTCTCGATGAGTAAATGCATTCAGGTACAGGCTGCCGCCCATTTCAACATACGGTGGATCTATGTAGATGAACGCCGACGGCATCTGGAGGTACCGCTTCGCAACCGACATGCCGTCACGACTTAGAACTGTAATCCTCTTAGAGAGCTTTCCGATTGCCTCTACGCGATCAGCTAACTGATCCCGGTTAAACCTTGCATCAATCTTATAGTTACCATCTTGCTTCACCCCGCCAATTGGGCCAGCATTCAAGATGCCGGAACGATTCGTTCTGTTCAGATAAAAGAACGCGAAACCTAAAGTTAGCGGGTCTGTCTCATCGGCGCCGCGGTAGATCTGCTTCTGATTTCGCCACTCTTCGACAGTTAGCGGAGTCTCGCAAATCTTTGACGTGAACGCTTGGGTATGTTTGGTAACCGCCAGCCAAAAGCAGTAGACCGCTGGATCAATATCGTTAATTACAAGCTCTTGAACCGCATCCTGTTTTAACAGCGCAACACCCGCCCCAGCACCACCTGCGTACGGCTCAACGTATTGCGCAGAATTAATGCCGAGCCGTTTGATCAGGTCACCGAAGAGATTAGCCAGCGCAGCCTTTCCGCCGGGATAGCGCAGAGGGCTTGCTGCTGCCGTTCTTCCCAATGCCCGCACTACCAGTGGAGCGGCTTGGGTGGTCAGAGTCATCTTCTACCCCCCACAGCGCCTGCATTCGTTGCATAGCTGCGCTGACGGAAGGCTGCCACTCGGCACTTCGTGGAGCAGTAGAGAGCGTCCGATCGCGCATAGAACTCATCTGCACACCGAAGGCACATGTGAACACTCCCATCTCGACGCAAACGCTCCTCGCGCAGTTGGTGCATCTTGCGTGAGATGTCGGCATCTGAGAGCATTGCCAGCTCTGACATGTAACGAATATACCCGTTACAAGATCTATGCGCGAGAGCTAATCTCATCCGTGGACGTCTTTTCGGCATCAGCAGCCCGATCCCGATACAGAACTCAGCTACGCTAGGCCGCGCTCCGACCATCTCAGAACGGCCATCGACACAGCTGTTAGTGGTGGCGAACAAGGCCACCGGGCGTGTGCCTGCTTACTGTGTAGCCTCACGGTCAACCACAAAGGTCCCGCGTTGCGGAACCGTGAAGACCAGGCCGCGGTCGCGGAGGAGTTCGACGGCGTGGCGGGCAGTTCCTCTTGCTACGCCGAACTCCTGCTGAATCGTAAGTTCGCTTGGGATGGGCCTATTGGGCTGCAGCTCGCCGGCCTCGATGCGTTGCTGGATGATGTCGGCGATCTGTACGTAGACAGGCGTTGGACCGTCTGGATCGACCATGCCAGCAAGGTAGATATGCAGGGACATCGGCGGTCCTTCAGCTACGTATCTAGACGTACAGGTACGTACAGCAGTACGGTTGTGGCATGGCGCCGCAGGTGCCTCGGTACGTTCGTAGATCGGCATGTTGCAACGACACCTGAGTTGTTGCCCGACGATCGGCGACGCCCGGCTGGCTTGCTACGCGGCATGTGGAGGTGTCGTGCGTGAGATCGCGGCTATCGAGGTCGCAGAGTCTGCCCAGCAGAGCCCGGAGTATGCCCTGGATCTGGGCCTGATCACCGTTAAGTCACTGCGGCTGGGCGGTGACGTGGTCCTGGTCGTTGATGACGGGCGTCGGCGGCTGCGCTTCGGCGACGGTCAGCCGCTTGACGCCGTTCGTGGGGCGCTTCGGCTTGCGGCCGCTGCGGCGTCGCACAGCCGGCTCCTGGCTTCTCGGCTTGAGCGAGACAACGACGTACGGACGATGGTGCATCTGCCTGAGCGGCCGGCGTGGGTCTGTCGGCGTTGTGGCGGTGCGTGGCCATGTCAGACGCAGCGTCGGCAGTTGGTGGCGAAGTTCGCCGGCGCGCCAGGGGTACTGCTGACGCTGATGACAGTGCGGTACGCCGAGGCGATTGAGGACCTCGGCGTTGCCGAGCTTCCCGAATTGGACCAGCGGTTTCTCGGTTGGATACCGGCGGCGCCGTCGTCGGCTGAGCGCGCGGAGGAGCGCTAATGGAACGCCACGACGACAGCGATGCGGCGCTTGCTGAGGCTTCGCCGGAGTGCACAGTGCCGTTTGATGAGCGGGCCGGTTGTGGGGTGAACGTCGAGCGGTTGTTGAGTGGGGAGCGGTCGCTGATCGGCATTACGTTCGTGACGCGGTCAGGGGCGGATCTGCCGCATGACATCACCCTGGATCAGGCGCTGCATCTGGTCGTTCAGGTCGCTGATGCGATTCGCGATGCTCGGTCGAGTGAGGTCGAGCGGCTACCGCTGGCGGGTTGATGGCAGCAGGGCGGCGGCGATGTCGCCCATGCTGGTCAGCACGATGTCGGCGTGGGCGTCGGTGAAGCGTTGCACCTTGGGTGGCTTGTTGGCGTAGGCGATGACCGGTACGCCGGCGTTCTGTGCTCCCTCGATGTCGAACAGGGAGTCGCCGATCAGGACGGATGCGGCCGGCTCGACGTCGACCGCGGTGGTGGCTCGCCAGATCGGTTCTGGGTTCGGCTTCATCCGGTCGGGCTGGGCATGGGCGCGGCCGGCGATGTAGGCGATGTGCTGTTTAAGGCGGTGGGCGTCCAGGTACGCCTCGATCGCGCCGGCGGAGTTGTTGCTGACGATTGCGACCGGCTTGCCTGCCTCGCGTGCGGCGACGATGACCTCGCGGCTGTACGGCTCGGGGATGGCTGAGTCTGCGGCGAGCAGCTCGGCGCGGCACAGCGCGTCTTCGACCTCGCGGGTGAGTTCCGGCTTGCCGAGCGTGGCTGACCAGCGGAGCACCTCCATCGGGTCGGTCTCCGACCTGACGTCGTCGCCGAGCTGGACGCCGCGGGTGTCGAGGAGGTTGAGCAGTTCGGCGGCGATCATCGGAGCTGGGTAGCCGCCGAAGATGCTGCACACGGGGCCGTCGAAGTCGAGGAGGATGGCGCGACTGCGGTCCAGGAGTGCGCGGAGGTCGGTCATCCTTGGTACTCCCTGCCGATGCTGTCCCAGACGGAGTCGAACCACTGCTTGGACGCTGCTACGAACTGGGTGCCGTGGGAGGTGTCTTCCTCGCTCACGGCGTAGTTGAACAGCGGGACGTCTTTGCCGAGTAGGTCGTAGATGGCGATGGGTTCGCCCTTGTAAGCGACGGTGCGTTCGGTGACCGGGTAGAAGCCGAAGAACACTTCGGTGTTGTTGATGATGTACAGCTTGAACAGCGGCGACGCGGAGTGGAGCCGTACCTGCACGGTGGCTGCTTGGACTAGGCCGAGGTCGCCGAGCTCGTGGACCTGGTCGACGATGCCGTCGAGGGATCGGTGCGTGATGCGCTCTGCCCGTTCCCGGACGGTCGGGTCATCGGCGGCCGTGTCGGCGCGGGCCGGCAGCGCCTGCGGGACGCCCATGTCGGAGACCAGGACACGGATCGCGATCGTCTTCGGGGCCAGCTGGCCGGCGCGGACGCGGTCGAGGACCTCGGCGAGCGCGCCTTGCAGGGTTTCGCCAGAGAAGCCGGCGAAGTCGATCCGGACGTCTTCGCTCTCGAAGGCCGCTTCTAGGTGCGGACGGAGTTCGACCGGGCGTTGGGTCTGGGCGCGGACGAACACGCCGCTCCCCTGCCGGGACACGATGAGCCGCTCTGCGCGTAGCGCGTCGAGCGCGCGCTTCACGGTCTCCCGGGCAACGCCGTAGTGCTTGGACAGGTCCGGCTGTGATGGGAGTTTCTCTCCGGGTGCGAGGCGCTTGGTCAGGATCGCTGCGCGGAGTTGGCGGGCGATCTGGTTTGCGGCGCCGGTGGAGTCGTCGGGGTCGAGTTCGCCCAGGTAGTCCAGGTCATCTGGCATGGCTAAACGGTACAGCCTGGCTAGCCAGACTAGAAAACTTCGATCTCAACTCTTGACCTGTCTAGCCAAGTACATCTACCTTCATGTCACGGCACTTGCCTAGCCAAGTGAGTCAACATGGAGGAGATGGTTGTGAGGTACTCCGAGGAGTGGGTGGAGCCCACTGCTGCGGATCTCGCCGAGATCGAGCGAGAGTCGGACCTGATCGACGCGGAGATCGACCTGGTACAGGCCGAGATCCTGCTGATCACGGCCGAGCCCGGCCCGACCGTCATCGACTGGCACCGGGTGCGGCGCGCTGAGGCGCGGGTCATGCGGGAGCTGCTCAAGCTCCGCTCCGCCGGCGCGACCGTGAAGGCGGTGGCGGCATGACGAAGACCGGACGTGGTTGGGCGTACGCGGGGGCGGCGCTGGGTGGCGTTGTGTCCGTCGCGGCGAACGTCGCGCATTCCTTCGTCCCGCCGGCTGGCAGCGATGCCGGCTGGCTGCCCGAGTTCGGCGCCGTCGTCGGGGCGGTGTTCTGGCCCGTCGCGGTGTTCGTCGCGGTCGAAATCCTGGCGCGGATCGCGTGGCCGAACGGCAAGCGGTGGGGAGCGCTGCGGTTCCTGGGGCTGCTGCCGGTCGCGGCGGTCGCGGCGCTGGTGTCGTACCGGCACCTGTCGGGGCTGCTCGACTTCTACGGCGAAGACGACGTGACCGTCTTCCTCGGCCCGCTCGCCGTCGACGGGCTGATGGTCATGGCGACCGGCGCGCTCATTGCGACCGGCGCACGCCGCACCGCCGAGGCCGCACCGAGCGTCCAGCGGACGCCGATCGTGGAGGTCGATCCGATCCCGCAGATCGAGCGGACGCCGGAGGCGGCGACACCCGCGCCAGAGCCAGCGCTGGCGCTGGCCGAGCCGGTCCGGGCGGTACGGAAGCCGGCGCCGAAGCGACAGCCGTCCGCCGCTGCGCGAGTGACCTCGGCGGTCGCCCGGAGCCCGAAGGCGAGTGACGCAACGATCGCCGCTCGGCTGGGTCTGAGTGAGGCGACCGTGAAGCGGCACCGTCGACAGGCTGTCGACAGCGTGTCGACGCCGTCCGCGCCGACGCTCAAAGCCGCATGACCGCCGGCGGCTGCACGCGATCAGCGATCCACGCAACGAGTCGTCACCTGTAGCTCTGCCCGGAGCGCGGCCCCTCGGCCTAGGAACCAACGGCCGCGCTCCGGCCCCTCACATGGAGGAAGCCTCATCATGCACAGCGAAGACCCTCAACACCCCCCGATCGACTGGCAACGACACGAAGAAGAACTCGCCGACGTCGTACAACTGCCGCTGGACGACACCGACGGGCCTGTCCTGGTCGACACTCCCGCCGCGCAGGAGAAGCCGCGGTTCGGGGCGACGATGCGCCGTGGGGAGCGGCGGCCGGTGGTGCCGTCGTGGCTGCGGTCCCGCGCCGAACTGGCGTACACGCTGCGGTGGAGCGCCGGCTACGTCGGGCACGTCGCGGCGTACCACGCGCTGCGGCTGCCGAAGTACGCGCTCAAGCTCGTGTTCCGGGCGCCGGTTGGACTGGTTAAGGCCATCGGCGGGTTCTTCCGGTGGCTGTTCGACCTGGAAGGCGAGGCCGTCCGGCAGGCCACCGTCCGCACCGAGGACGCGGAGGCGTACCTCAAGCTGTCGCGGCAGCGCGACCGGCGGGTGCGGTGGCGCGGCATCGTCGCCGTCTTCGTCCTCCTCGCGCTGCTGATCGGTGCCGGCGCGCTGGCGGTCGGTCCGCAGTGGTGGACGTGGGCCGTAAGCACGGTCGCCGTCATCGTGTTCGGCGTGGCCGGCGCGCCAGCGGATCGGCCGCTGCTCGACACTGCCGTGGTACGGCCACGGGTCGCGGCGCTCACCTCGGACATCGTGGTCCGCGCGCTGTCCGTCCTCGGCGTCGCCGGCATCAACCAGGCCATCGCCAAGCACCCGAAGGCGATCGGATTCCCGGCACCGATCACCCGCGACGGCCCAGGCTGGCGCGCCGATGTCGACCTGCCGCTCGGCGTGACCGTCGGTGAAGTGATGGACCGCAGGGACAAGCTCGCGTCCGGCCTCGGCCGTCCCCTCGGGTGCGTCTGGCCGGAAGGGAACGCGGACATCAGCCCGTCGCGGCTGGTGCTGTGGGTCGGTGACGAACCGATGGCCGCATCGCGTCAGCCGGGCTGGCCGCTGCTGAAGGCAGCCACGGTGGACGTGGCGAAGCCGTTCCCGTTCGGCACCGACCCGCGCGGCCGGCTGGTGCACATCGAACTGCCGTACACCAACGTCCTGATCGGCTCGATCCCCGGCTACGGCAAGACCGCCGCGGTGCAACTGCCGATGCTGGTCGCCGCGCTCGACCCGCACGCCGAGGTGTGGGGCTACGACTTCAAGGGCACCGGCGGACTCGACCCGCTTGCCAAGGTCTGCACCCGGTACGCGTCCGGGATGGACGACGACACCGCCGAGGCCGGCCTGATGGCGTTGCGGGAGCTACGGGCGGAGTGCCAGCGACGCGCGGCCATCATCAAGCGACTGCCGAAGGACGTCTGCCCGGACAACAAGGTCACGCCCGAACTCGCCCGCCGGATCAAGGGCCTGCACTGGCTGGTCGCGGTATTCGACGAGTGCCAAGACCTGTTCGCCAACGCCGAGTTCGGCAAGGAAGCCGGCGAACTCGCCGAGAAGATCATCAAACTCGCCCGGGCGCTCGGCATCATCCTCGTCCTCGCCACCCAGCGCCCGGACGCGAAGAGCCTGCCGACCGGCGTCTCGGCGAACGTCGGCACGCGGTTCTGCCTGCGGGTCATGGGCCAGCTGGAGAACGACATGGTCCTCGGCACGTCCAGCTACCGCAACGGCCTCCGCGCGACGATGTTCACGAAGAAGGACAAGGGCGTCGGGTACCTGGTCGGCGCTGCCGACGAGGCGCAGATCGTGCGGACGTTCTACCTCGACGGCCCCACCGTCGAGCAGCTCGTCGCCCGCGCCGTCGCCGCTCGACAGGCAGCCGGCACGCTGACCGAGCGGCCCGCCGAGGCCACGACGACGGTCCGTCGGGAAACACTCCTGGAAGACACCCTCGCCGTGATCCGCGCCGACGAACCGAAGGTGTGGATGGAGACCCTCGTCGCGCGGCTCGCCGGCCTGCGGCCGGACATGTACGGCGACCTGACGCGGGAGCAGCTCGGCGCGGCCCTCAAGCCGTACGGGATCACCACCACGCAGGTGTGGGGCACCGATCCCGACACGGGCAAGAGCGCCAACCGGCGCGGCGTGGAACGGTCCGCGATCTCGGATGCGGTTGCCGAGCGTAACCGGCGGCGAGGGGGTCAAGCCGCCTGAACTGCCGCTAGGTCTAGCGGCCGGCGCTGCTAGACCTAGCACCCCCACTAGCACCCCAAACAGAACCTGATCAGCGCGCTAGTTCCTAGCAGCGCCGACCCCGCATGCCCTCAAACCGCCTTCAGGAGGCGTTTCGTGGACTCCCTCGCCCTGCTAGCCACCCTCGCACTCGCCGGTTACGCATTGTTGTACATCCTGGCCTGCGCCGCGTTCCCGTTCGGCAACTGCCGCCGCTGCAAAGGCACCGGCAAACTCCGCAACCCGCTCTTCCGCCGCATGTTCCGCCTCTGCCCCCGCTGCGACGGCACCGGCCGACGAGTCCGCATCGGCCGCCGCATCTACGAATACCTGCGCAGCGAACACCGGAACGGCACCCGATGAGCCGCCGGCCCGGACAGCACCCGGAGTGGTGCGCGCACAGACACCGGTGCGGGTTCGGCGAGCACCGCGCCGAACCGATCACCCTCGACGCTCCCGGCCTCGGCCGCGTGATCCTCACCCGCGTCCAGGCCAGCGACGGCCGCGAACACGCCGAGGTCCGCCTCACCGTCGCCCTCGCAGCGACGGAAACCGTTGCCAGACAACAACTCATGGCCCTGACGAACGACCTCGACACCGTGCTGTCCCGCGCCGTCTACGCCAGCAAGCGCCCCGCACGCCGCGCCGCCTGACGACTCGTCGACTGAAAGGAGACCACCGCCGTGGATCGCACCGCGCCGCACGACCAGGCGGCCGAACAGGCAGTGTTGGGCGCTGCGCTGCTCGACCCGGCCGTCCTGGCTGACCTGGGGCAGAGGCTCGCGGCCGGCGACTTCTACCGCCCGGCGCACGCCGAGCTGTGGCGCACCCTCGTCGCGCTGCACCACGCCGACCGGCCCACCGATGCCGTGACGGTAGCTGCGTACCTTGCCGAGGCTGGCGACCTCGGCAAGGTCGGCGGCGCCGCCTACCTGCACACCCTCATCGCATCCGTGCCCACAACGGCGAATGCCGGCTACTACGCCGCGATCGTCGAGAACCACGCCCGTCGGCGGAAGGTCGCCGACGTCGGTCGACGGCTGACCCAGCTCGCCAGCGCCGACGCGGACACGGCCGAACTGCTCGCTGCAAGCCGGGCGATGCTGACCGACGCCGAACCGGCATGGCCAGCGCCGATCCCGCTCACCGCCCGGCACCAGGCGCCACGGTTCCCGGTCGACGCGCTGCCCGGATGGGTCGCGGACATGGTGAGCGCGGTCGCCGAGTTCACCCAGACACCGGTAGACGCGGCCGGCTGCATCGCCCTCGCCGCGCTGTCGACGGCTGCGGGTGGCCGTGCACTGGTCGAGATCCGGGCCGGCTGGCGGGAGCCGTGCAACCTGTTCACGGTCGTTGTCCTCCCGCCCGGCTCCCGGAAGTCGGCCGTGTTCGCCGCGCTCATCCGTCCGCTGCTCGACGCCGAGCGGGCGCTCAAGGAGCGGACGGCGCCGCTCATCGTGGAGGCCGAGCTGGCGCACCGCGTCGCCGGCAAGGCTGCGGAGAAGGCCGCGAACGCTGCGGCCAACGCCGACCCTGGCGCACGTGACCGGTTGCTGGCCGAGGCAACGGCAGCCGCGATGAGCGCGGAGGTCATCGCGATCCCGAAGCCGCCGCAGCTCGTCGCCGACGACGTCACCAGCGAACAGGCGGCGTCGCTGCTCGCCGAACAGGGCGGCCGGCTAGCGGTGCTGTCCCCGGAAGGCGGCATCTTCGCCACCCTCGCCGGCCGGTACTCCGGAGCGCCGAACCTGGAGGTCTTCCTCAAGGGCCACGCCGGCGACATGCTGCGCGTCGACCGGCGGTCGCGGCCGGCGGAGCACATCGACTCACCCGCGCTGACCCTCGGCCTAGCCGTGCAGCCCGAGGTGTTGCGGGACATCGCGCAGATGCCGGGGTTCCGGGGCAAGGGGTTGCTCGCCCGGATCCTGTTCTCCCTCCCGGAGAACACCGTTGGCCGGCGCACGCCGGGCGCCCGGTCGGTGCCGACCGAGGTTGCCCACGCGTACACCCGCGACCTCGGCGACCTGGTTCTCGGCCTCGCAGCGCTGCGGGAGCCGGCCGTAATCCCGCTGACCGCCGAGGCCGATGCTGCCGTCCTGGCGATCGAGTGCGACGTCGAGCCGAAGCTCTGCGCGATCGGCGCGTGGGGACACATCGTGGACTGGGGCAGCAAGTACACCGGCGCCGTCGTCCGCATCGCCGGACTGCTCCACCTCGGCGACCACCTGAACACCGACAAGCCGATCGACGCCGGCACCATCAACCGCGCCGAAGCCATCGGCCGGTACTTCGCGGACCACGCCCTTCTCGCGTTCGACGACATGGGCGCCGACCCCACGGTCGAGGACGCGCGATACGTCCTCGCCTGGATCGAGCGCACCGCAACGGGCCGGTTCACCAAACGGGAGCTGTTCAGCGCCGTTGCTCGCGGCCGGTTCCCCAAGGCCGGCGACCTCGATCCCGCACTGAACCTGTTGCAGGCGCACGGCTACATCCGTGCCGAGCCGGTGCCCGTCCGCGCCGGCTCGGGTCGACCGCCGTCGCCGGCATGGCTGGCCCACCCAGATCTGACGCGGCCGACGGCCACCGTACGTCCCCTGTCGGCGGTGGCCCGGTGAGCCCTCCGCAGTATCCGCACAATCCGCAGAACCCCACCCCTCCAGCCGTTCTGCGGATTCTGCAGATAACGCGGAGCACCCGCGCACCGCCAGCCGACCCCGTGTCCGTCGCTCTTACCCACCCCTTGCCGAGAGAGGCGCCACACCTTGCGATCCGCCCGCAGCAGCACCGCACCGCAGAACGACACGGGGAAGGCAGACCACCAGATGACCGCGCAACTCCTCACCATCGAAGACGCCGCCATCCGAATGGGCATGAGCGCCCGCTACGTCCGCCGGCTCGTCGCCGAGCGCCGGATCGCGTTCCACCGCCTCGGCCGCGCCGTCCGCCTGCGGCCGGTGGACGTCGACGCGTTCGTCAGCGAGAACCGCGTCGAGCCCATGACGGCCTCGTCGGTCTGGAGCGGCCTGCGGAGCGTCGCCTGATGCCGAACAAGGACAACCACCGCAGGTTCGGCAGCGTCCGCAAACTGCCCTCTGGGCGGTTCCAGGCGCGCTATCCGGGACCGGATGGCGTGCTGCGGAAGGCACCGGAGACGTTCGCCAAGAAGCCGGAGGCGGAGCGCTACCTCAGCCTCGTCGAGGCGCAGATGATCAGGCGTGAGTGGATCGATCCGGAGCGGTCGAAGGTGCGGCTCAAGGACTACGCCGAGCGCTGGATCGCGCAACGGCCCAACCTGCGGCCGCGGACGGTCCACCTGTACACGTGGACCCTGGGCAAGCACATCGCGCCGTACCTGGGTGGCGTTCCCCTTGCCCGGCTGGACACGCCGATGGTGCGGGACTGGCGTGCCGAGCTGCTTGCCGCTGGCGTGTCGCAATCCAT
The DNA here is from genome assembly GCF_039531485.1 of Dactylosporangium maewongense. NCBI lineage: Bacteria > Bacillati > Actinomycetota > Actinomycetes > Micromonosporales > Micromonosporaceae > Dactylosporangium > Dactylosporangium maewongense. The sequence goes on from NZ_BAAAQD010000019.1 coordinate 102,616, forward strand.
GGCAGCGAAGGCGTACCGCTTGCTGCGCGCGGTACTGATGACGGCGGTCAAGGAGGACGAGCTGCTGCGTGTGAACCCCTGCCGCATCCCCGGCGCCGACCAGGAGCACGCGGCCGAGCGGCCCACGCTCACCGTTGCCGAGGTGTTCGCGCTGGTCGAGCTGATGCCTGAGCGCTACCGGGCGCTGGTGCTGCTGAGCACCTTCACGTCGCTTCGGTGGGGTGAGGTGACCGCGCTCCAGCGTCAGGACCTGGACGTGGTGGCCAGGACGGTCCGGGTACGGCAGCAGTACGTCGAGGTACGCGGCGTTGGGCTGGTGCTGGGTCCACCGAAGTCACGCGCCGGCCGGCGGACGGTCGCGATCCCCCGCGCGATCTTCCCGGCGCTCGTCGCGCACCTGAAGGAGTTCGTCGGCGACGATCCCGAAGACCTGTTGTTCACTGTGCCGAGCGGCCGGCCGATCTGGCGAGGGAACTTCAACGCTCTGGTGGACTGGTCGACGACGGTCAAGGCGATCGGCAAGCCGGGCCTTCACTTCCACGACCTGAGGCACACCGGCAATCACCTCGCCGCGAGGACGGGAGCAACCCTGCGCGACCTCATGGACCGCATGGGACAAGACAGCCCACGCGCCGCACTGATCTACCAACACGGCAGCAGGGAGGCCGACCGCGAGATCGCCGACGCCGTCAGCGCGGCCGTCGAAGCAGCCCGGAGGAAGCCTCGGAAGCGGCGACCCAAGGCGGCCTAATGGCACGCTAATGGCACGTGGGCGGTTTCGAGTGGCCTGAGACGCGAACGGCCCTGGCTGGACTTGAGTCCTGGCCAGGGCCTGAGCGTTGGAGCGGGTGAAGGGAATCGAACCCTCACTGTCAGCTTGGGAAGCTGATGTTCTGCCATTGAACTACACCCGCGAGCGACGCCTACTGTACCGAATCCGCGGCCGCCGTGCACGGACCATTCCGGCGGGCTTTGGGAAGTCGGGGTAAGCGGTCGCGCCAGAGGGTCTTGGTGGAGGTGAGGGGGGAGTCGCGTTGGACGATCATCGCTACCTCGATGGTGAGGGCGTAGAGCTTCCAGTCCACGCGTTGCGCGGCTCGCATCTGGAGGGCCAGGGAGGCCACGACCAGGGGATCCATGACGGGGGCGGCGCGGCCTGAGAGGTACGCCTCGTCGGAGGTGTCCTCGGCGGGGAAGCTGTGCAGCGCATAGCGGCCGTCGCGGTCGAGGTCGTGGCGCTTCGGGGAGGGGAGGATGAAGCAGTAGAGGCCTTCGTCGGTGATGACGGGCATCACGGGGTGGACGCGGGGACCTCCGTCGGGGCGGATGGTGGCCAGGTAGCCCATGCCGGGGCCGTACTGGCAGATCAGGGTGCGGATGGCCGTCGCCAGCAAAGGCTCGGCCGCGGAGAATTCAGCCCACGTCGCCATGCCTCCAATTTACTCGTACACGTGTACGAAAAGTGTGTGATTCCACGAATGAAGGACAATGACCCTGTGGGTGATGCGAGCGGCGAGCTGATCGACCTGCTGAGGAAGTTCAACCTCGAGGCCGACCGGTTCCTGGAGGTGTTCACCCGCCGGCACGGGCTGCACCGCACGGACATGAACGCCGTGGCGTACATCTGGCGGGCGACGGAGGAGCAGCAGCCGCTGACGCCCGGGGAGCTGGCCAGGACGCTGCGGCTGAGCCCGGCGGCGACGACCGCGTTGCTGGACCGGTTGGAGAAGGCCGGGCACGTCGAGCGGCGGCACGACATGGAGGACCGGCGTCGCGTACACCTCGTGATGCAGCCGCCGGCGAAGGCCTTGGCGCAGGAGTTCTTCGCGCCGCTCGGGCAACACATCCGGGAGGCGCTCGCGGAGTTCGACGAGCACGATCTGGAAGCCACGAAGCGGGTCATCGAGGCAGTCCGAGGGGCCACCGCGAAAGCCACGAACCAAACCACATAGGGTCAGGACGTGCTGCTCTCCGACCGTGACCTGACCAAAGAGCTCGCCGACGGCCAGTTGCGGCTCGAGCCGTTCGACAAGGACCTGGTTCAGCCGTCGAGCATCGACGTGCGGCTCGACCGGTGGTTCAGGGTGTTCAACAACCACCTGTACACCCACATCGACCCGGCGATCCAGCAGGACGACCTCACCGCGATGGTGGAGGTCGACGACGGCCAGCCGTTCGTGCTGCACCCCGGGGAGTTCGTGCTCGCCTCGACGCTGGAGGTGATCAGCCTCGGCGATCAGCTCGCGGGCCGGCTGGAGGGCAAGTCGAGCCTGGGGCGGCTCGGGCTGCTGACGCACTCGACCGCGGGGTTCATCGACCCGGGGTTCTCCGGGCACGTGACGCTCGAGCTGTCCAACGTGGCCAATCTGCCGATCATGCTCTGGCCGGGGATGAAGATCGGGCAGCTGTGCATCTTCCGGCTGTCCTCGCCGTCGGAGCACCCATACGGGTCCGCGGTATACGGCTCCCGGTACCAGGGCCAGCGCGGCCCGACGGCGAGCCGCTCCCACCAGAACTGGCGGACCTGGCCGACGACGTGAACGCCGGCGGCCAGGTCCCGAAGCCCTAAGCCACTCTGCCGTACCCGGAGATCGGTGCGGTGTCGATCTTCTTCATGCGGACCACGTCGCCGGTGGTCGGGGCGTGGACCATCCAGCCGCCGCCGACGTACATCCCCATGTGGTGCATGTCGCTGTAGAAGAAGACCAGGTCGCCGGCCTTGAGGTCGGCTCTGCTGACGCGCTTGGTGTCCGAGTACTGCCACTTGGTGTAGTGCCGCAGCGTGTGGCCGGCCTGCTTCCAGGCGTAGAGCGTGAGGCCCGAGCAGTCGAAGGTGTTGGGGCCCTCGGCCGCCCACACGTACTTCTTGCCGATCTGCTGGCAGGCGACCTGCGCGGCCTTCGCGGCGTCGCCGCCGGAGTATTCGACGGGGCAGGCGACGGGGCGCAGCTCGCCGGTCGCGCCACTGGAGCCATACGCCTTCGTGCGCATGTCGTTGAGCGTCTTGATCTCGGCGTTGATGGTGGTTTCCTTCGTCGCCATCTCCGCCTCGGCGGCCTTCTGCTTGGCGATCAGCTCGTCGAGCGGCTTCTTCTGGTCGTCGAGGACCTTCTTGCTGTCCATGACGTCCTTGATGCCCTCGGCCTCGTCCTTGGCCAGCATGTTCAGCATGACGAGCTGCTCGGCGAAGGTGTCCGGCGAGCCGGTCGTCATCAGCGCGTTGAAGCTGGAGACCCGCCCGGTCTTGTACTGCAGGACCGAGAACGCACTCACCCGCAGCAGCGCGTTGTCGACCTGCGCCTGCAGCGGGTCGATCTGGCTCTTCAACTGCGCCTGCTTCGCCAGGTTGGCCTTCAGCTCGCCCTTGAGCTGGTTGTGCTGCTCGATGATGGGCTCGACTTCATTCCACTTCTTGTCGATCTGCGCTTCGAGCTCGGCGGGCGTCGGGTCGGCGTGAGCGAGTCCGGTGACTCCGACGACGAGCGAGAGACAGCCGAGCGTGGCAACGAGGAGCCGAACCAGACGGTTGGGCCGCATCGAGGGGGCACTCCTTCTTCCAGCCGCCTACCGGGTTAGCTGACGGGTTCGGACGGGAAGGTCGTCCTACCGCAGATCGCGGATTCACCCCGATGACGCAGGTGGGTCCCCGGTTCAAAAATCGACTCGGCGGTGCCGTCTGGCGCACCCGTGGTGGGCGCGGACATCCATCCGACCGGAATTTACGGTATGGCGAGTGACCCAGAGGAGCAAGCGGGTGTCCGATTTAACCGAAAAGTCAGGGCGCCCGAGTGATGAACACATCATCAATTGCACCGGCGAACTGGTCGTTGTTCGCACTGGTTCCCTTACCGCCAATACAGAGTGGATCCGCGTTCACTATGGACAGTGACGGAGGAATGGCCGCCCGACCCCTGGGTTGACCGTCCACGGCCACCGTGAGCAGGGCGTCACTGCGCGAACACTCGATCCGGTGCCATCGCCCGTCAGCCACGCTAAGCGATGCGAGGGCTACGTAAATAGTAGATCCACCCACGCCGACAATCACGCAACTGGGGCGCCCCGCGGCGCCGTCCACCTGCAACTTGAACTGACTGTCACCGACCGAGAACCCTTTTTGCAGAACATTGGCGCCTTTGGAAGTCTCATTGGGCGCGACGAGCACGCTCGCGCCATACGAGAACGCTTCCTGGCCCGGATTGAGGAATTCAGCGGGGCCGCTCTGCAGGATGGCGCGTGCGCAACTCTCCGCACCGTAGTGCTCACACGGCTGGGGAAATCGCACCGCGAGTCCGCCGTTGTGCGGCACGGTCGACAGCTGGCCGCCGGCCCTGCGGACCCGCAGCGGGAGCCGGCCCGCGCCGTCCAGCACCGGTCCCGTGATCCCGCTGTCGAAGCTGTACCGCAGGACCGTGGCCGAAGGCGCGGCGGCGACGAGCGAGGGCGCGGCCGGGGAAGAGGGGGCAGCCCCGGACACCGTGGCGTGCCCGGGCGAGGGCCGGGCCGACGGCGCGGACTCACGAGGTTGCTGTCGCGTGGGGGAAGCGCAGCCGGCGAGAGGCACGAGCGCAGCCAGGAGGAGGAGCCACGTACGCATAACCGGACATTATGCCGAAATCCGGGAGACAAAATCCCGGCTGAACACGATCAGGGGACGGATTGCCCGACGACCGCGGTGAGCACGTCATCGAGGGTGACCACGCCGATCGGCACCCGGCCGTCGCTCACCAGCACGATGTGCTGCCGCTCCCGGCGCATCGCCAGCAGCAGCTCGGCAAGGGTCCTGGTCGGTGGCACGATGCCGAGCGGGCGGATCAGGTCGAGCGGGATCGGTGCCCGCCGCTGCGGGCCGACGAACCCGAGCACGTCCTTGACGTGCACGAAGCCCAGCACCCGCCGCGACGACCGCTCCACGACGGGAAACCGCGACCGGTTGGTCCGGGTCGCGAGGACCTCCAGCGACGCCGGCGACACGTCCTCCGCCACGGTCGTGATCTCCGACCAGAGCCGGAGCGCGTCGCGGGCCGTGCGCCGGCTCAGCGCGAGCGCGCCGGTGATGCGGGCGTGCTCCTCCGGCGCCAGCAGGCCCTCCGTGGTGGCCTGCGCGGCCAGGCCGGCGAGCTCCTCGGCGGTGAAGACGGTCTTGACCGATCCGGTCGTCTCGATCCGCCACAGCGACAGGATCACCCGGGACGCCCACTTCATGGCGACCAGGACCGGCTTGAACACCATGCAGAACGCCAGCATGGGCGGCCCGAGCCACAGCACCGCCCGCTCGGGCGACGCCAGGGTCAGGTTCTTCGGGACCATCTCGCCGATGACGGTGTGCGCGAACACGACCACGCCGAGCGCCAGGACGAACGCCACCGGATGGATCAGCTGGTGGGGCACGTGCAGCGCCTCGAACGGCCCCTGCAGCCCGTGCGCGAGCGCCGGCTCGGCCAGGGCGCCGAGACCGAGGGAGCAGATCGTGACGCCGAGCTGGGCGCCCGCGATCATCAGCGGGATCTCGCCCATCGCCCGCAGCGCGGTGCGGGCCCGGCGGGACGTCGCGGCCATCGGCTCGATCACCGTGCGCCGCGACGCGATCAGCGCGAACTCGCTCGCGACGAAGAAGGCGTTGCCGAGCAGCAGTAGTACCGTGATCAGCAGGTCACTCATCGTAGGCCTCCGGGCGCACGACACGCACCTGCTCGATCCGGCGCCGCTCGACCTCCACGACGGTGAACTCCCAGCCCTCTTCCTTCCAGATCTCCCCGACGGAGGGGATCCGGCCCAGGCGGGCCATCAGGAAGCCGGCGAGCGTCTCGTACGGGCCCTCGGGCATCCGGAAGCCGGTCACCTCGGCCAGCTCGTCCTCGCGCAGCACGCCGTCGACGAGCAGGGTGCGCTCGTCGCCGGGGGCGGTCAGGTCGGGCATGCCGTGCGCGGTGGTCGGCTCCTCCTCGATGTCGTGCTCGTCGACGATCTCGCCGACGAGCTCCTCGACCAGGTCCTCGACGGTGACGACGCCGTCGGTGCCGCCGTACTCGTCGACGACGATCGCGAAGTCGGAGCCGCCGCGGCGCAGCGCCTGCAGGACGCCGTCGAGGTCGAGGCTCTCCGGCACGAACACCGGCTCCCGCGCGACCGCGCCGACCCTCGTCGTGGGCCTGCGCACCGGCGGCACCCCGAGCGCGTCGGTGACCGTCACGACGCCGGTGACCTGGTCCAGCGTCTGCACGTAGATGGGGAAGCGGCTGTACCCGGTCTGCACCGACGTGGCGAGCAGGTCGGCGACCGTGGCGTCGGCGCGCAGCGAGATGACGTCGACGCGCGGGGTCATCGCCTCGGCGGCGCGCTTGTCGCCGAAGCGGATCGTGCGCTGCAGCAGCACCGCGGTCTCCCGCGGCAGGGCGCCGGCGCGGGCCGAGATCGCCGCGAGCAGGCCGAGCTCCTCCGGCGAGCGGGCGCTGGCGAGCTCCTCCTGTGGCTCGACGCCGAACCGGCGCACGATCCAGTTGGCGGAGCCGTTGAGCAGGCTGATCAGCCAGGAGAACAGCTTGGAGAACATCCGCTGCGGCCCGGCGGTCGCCCTGGCCACCGGCATCGGCTTGGCGAGCGCGGCGTTCTTCGGCACGAGCTCGCCGAAGAGCATCGACAGCAGGGTCGCCAGGATCAGCGCCGCGACGTGGGCGGCGCCCTTGGTCATGGTGCCGAACACCGGCTTCAGCAGCGGCTCGAAGATGTGCGCCAGGGCCGGCTCGGCGAGGTAGCCGGCGAGCAGGGCGGTGATGGTGATGCCGAGCTGCGCGCCGGACAGCTGGAAGGACAGCTCACGCAGCGCGACCCGGACGGTGCGTGCCTTGCGGTCGCCGCTGGCGGCCTGCTGTTCGATCTCCGCCCGGTCGACCGTGACCAGGGCGAACTCGGCCGCGACGAAGCCCGCGTTCGCCGCGGTGAGCAGCGCGAAGGCCAGCAGGGGCAACAGGGTGGTGAACACGCGCGCGCGACGATCCCTTCGAGGTGACAGCCGATTGTTCCACGTGAACCCACGCTCCGCCGACGGCGGCCCGCTCGAATGTCACCCGTATCGAGAGGCGTAGATCACCCTCCCTCTTTCGGGGACTTCTCGCACCCCGAAGCAGCCTCGATGCTGTGAAAACGACCCAAGGAGGGCGGTATGGGAGCGGCACTGATCGGTGTCTTCATAGCAGTCGTCGCGGGGTTCGCCGCCGGCAGCGCCAACACCAAGGCCAAGCGCGCGCGGCTGGACTACTCGCGCACAAAGGCGCTGGTCCCGGGCGCGCGCAAGGCAGCGTGGTCGGAGAGCCTGCGAGGCCTTCGCGTGATCGCGACGGCGGCGGCGGTACTGGTAGCGCTGGCGATGGCGATGAACGTCATCGGGCAGCGCTGACCCCGTCCCCCAGCAAACTAGAGCGAAAAGTCCGATTTGTCAAGAATTGTTGGACGACAGCGACCGAAGCAGCACCGACGCCACGTCCACGACCTCGACGTCGTCCGGGGCGGCGCCCGCGGCCTTCTTGCCCGTGACCCCGTCGCCGAGCATCGTCAGGCAGAACGGGCAGGACACGGCCACCGTCTTCGCACCGGTCGACAGCGCCTCCTCGACGCGCTCGACGTTGATGCGCTTGCCGATCCGCTCCTCCATCCACATGCGCGCCCCACCGGCGCCGCAGCAGAACGAGCGCTCGGCGAAGCGGTCCATCTCGACCAGGCCGGCGTCGTCCTGGGAGGACGCGACCGCGCCGAGCACCTCGCGCGGCGGGGCAAAGACGCGGTTGTGCCGGCCCAGGTAGCACGGGTCGTGGTAGGTGATGGCGCCGTCGACCGGCTGCACCGGGGTGAGCTTGCCGGCCGAGACCAGCTGCGCCAGCAGCTGCGTGTGGTGGATGACCTCGAAGTGGCCGCCGAGCTGGCCGTACTCGTTGGCGAGGGTGTTGAAGCAGTGCGGGCAGGTCGCGACGATCTTCTTGACGCCGGCCTCGTTGAGCGTCTCGACGTTCTGCTGCGCGAGCATCTGGAAGACGAACTCGTTGCCGATGCGGCGGGCCGGGTCGCCGGTGCAGGTCTCGCCCTGGCCGAGGATCGCGAACGACACGCCCGCCTCGTTGAGCAGGGTGGCGACGGCGCGGGTCGTCTTCTTCGCGCGGTCCTCGAAGGCGCCGGCGCAGCCGACCCAGAACAGGTACTCGAAGTCGCCGCCGTCGGCCACGTTGGGCACCGTGAAGTCCAGGCCCTTGGTCCAGTCCTCGCGGGTCGACTGGGCGGCGCCCCACGGGTTGCCCTTGTTCTCGAGGTTGCGGAGCATGACGCCGGCCTCGGTCGGGAAGTTCGACTCGATGAGCACCTGGTAGCGGCGCATGTCGACGATGTGGTCGACGTGCTCGATGTCGACCGGGCACTGCTCGACGCAGGCGCCGCAGGTGGTGCACGACCACAGCACGTCGGGGTCGATGACGCCGTTCTCGTCGACGCCGCCGATCAGCGGGCGGTCCTTCTCCGCGAGGGCGAGGACGTCGACCTTGGCGAGCGCCTCCTCGGCCGCCGACGGGCCACCCGCCAGCAGGTAGGGCGCCTTCGCGTAGGCGTGGTCGCGCAGGCTCAGGATCAGCAGCTTCGGCGAGAGCGGCTTGCCGGTGTTCCAGGCCGGGCACTGCGACTGGCACCGCCCGCACTCGGTGCAGGTGGAGAAGTCGAGGATGCCCTTCCACGTGAACTGCTCGACCTGCGCGACGCCGAACTGGTCCTTGTCCGGGTCGGCCTCCTCGAAGTCGAGCGGCTTGCCCTCGCTCATCATCGGCCGCAGGGCGCGCAGGCCCGAGCCGGCGCGGCCCGGCTCGCGCTTGAAGTAGATGTTGAAGAACGCCAGGAAGCGGTGCCAGGCGACGCCCATCGTGATGTTGCTGGCGATCACGATGACCCACGTCATCGAGACGACGATCTTCAGCATCGCGATGAGGCTGACGGCGGCGGCGCTGGCGGGCAGCACGGCGCCGAGGCCGTGGCTGACCGGCGCGGCCCACACCGGCCACTCGAGCGAGTCGTTGGCGGCCTTGAAGCCGCGGATGAAGAAGCCGCAGAGCAGGACGGCGAGGATCGTGTACTCGACGTAGTACGCCTGCCACATCGTCGAGCCGGTGAAGCGGGAGCGGCGGTTGGGGTTGCCCGGCAGGTTGCGCAGGCGGATGCCGATCAGGACCAGGATGCCGATGAAGCCGAGCACGCCGATCCACTCGGTGACCAGGCCGTAGACGTTCCAGGCGCCGATCAGCGGCAGGCCGTGGTCCGGGTCGGCGACCTCGAAGTACGCCTCCAGCACCAGCGACGACAGCGCCATGAAGGCGATCATGACGAACCAGTGCGCGGCGCCGACCACGGTCCACCGCAGCATCCTGGTGTGCCCCAGGGTCTCGGCGAGCATCGTCTTGAGGCGCAGGCCGCGCGGGCCGCTCCGGGACGGGTCGGGTTGACCCAGCCGCACCACGGAGAGCATCCGGCGCACGGTGCGCACGACGAGCACGATGGCCACGACGGTGATCACCGCCGCGACACTGGTCGCGATGATCTGCACTGGGCCCATGCCGTTTGCCTCCCACGCCGCTGGTCCTTCAGAAGACCTTAGTCCCCTTGGTTACTCATGAGTAACGTGAAGTTTGTCGCAGCACACGCTATGACGCGCGGGAGCGACACCACAGACGACGCCGCAAGTTGTGACGGAATAGCGCCAAATGCCCCCTCGGCGCGCGAACGCACCGAAGGGGCTGTGACGGAGCAGGGGACTAGATCAGCGCCACTTGGACAGGACGCCGAGCGAGGCCACGAGGAACCCGAACCCGATGGCCAGGTTCCAGTACTGCAGCTTGGCCACGGCGGAGAACGCTTCCACGTCGAAGAAGCCCTGCGTCAGGTAGTACGTCACCAGCCACCCGATGCCGATCACGATGAGACTCACCGCGAGGATCGGCACCCAGGCCGGGCTCGGACGGCGCTTGGCGGCCACCGTCTCCTGTGGGCGCAACTCCGCCGGCGGCGTGTACACCTTCTTCTTACGAACTGTCGACTTCGGCACGGCGCTCTCCTGGAGGGGTCGTCTGGCCAACACTATCCACGTGACGCCGCCACCTCCGCCAGCGTCGGCCTGAATAATGTTCTACGTCTAGCGTAGTCAAGTCGGCACGCGTCCGGGGGGAGGGGTCGTGGTGGAGTACACATCAGGCGATTCCTCATGGGCCCGCGCCCTGCGCCGGCTCGGCCGCGCTATGCTGCCGCACCCCCGCAAGGGTCAGCGTTTCGGCTGGTCAGCGGCGACTCCGCTGGTGTTCGCGGCGGCCGGGCTGCTCTTCTCGCTGACGGCGGCGACCGCGGGCGGCACGGACCTGCGCGACGACCGGCGCCCCGAGCTGACCAACCTGATCGCTGGAAGAAAACAGGAAATCGCCACGGCCCGCGCCCGGGCCGCCCGGCTGCGCGGCGAGATCGAGGCGCAGCAGCAGAGCCAGGAGGGCGCGGACGGCGCCGTCGGCGAGCAGCGCCGCCGCGGCGAGAGCCAGCTGGCCGGCGCCGGGCTGACCGCTGTGCACGGCCCGGGGCTCGTGGTCGTGCTCGACGACGCCCCCAGACGGCCCGACGGCAGCCGCCCGGCGGGTGCCCGTCCGGACGACCTCGTGGTCCACCAGCAGGACGTACAGGCCGTGGTCAACGCGTTGTGGGCCGGCGGCGCCGAGGCGATGACGCTCATGGGAGTCCGGGTCATCGCCACGAGCGCGGTACGCTGCGTTGGCAACACGCTGCTGCTCGACGGTCAGGTGTATTCGCCCCCGTTCGAGATCGCCGCGATCGGTGACCAGGTGCGCCTCCAGCGCTCCCTCGACGACACGGAGGGGGTTGCGCTGTTCAGGAACGCCGCGGACAACTTCGGTCTGGGCTACCAGGTGCGGATGGAGGCAGACGTGCGGGCGAAGGCCTACGACGGCTCCACCGCGCTCCGGTCGGCGACGACCGGGTCCTGACCATGAGCGGGGCGCAGCGGAGCGAGGAGCCGCGAACCATGAACGCAGCTTGGCTCAGGCCGACGCGGGAGGCGGCGGCATGAGCGACGCACACCGTCCCCGGCATCGCGCCCTGGACCAGGACGACATCGCGACCCGGATGATCCCCCGCATCCGGGACGACAGCCCGCCGATGGACGCCGCCGAGACCGCCACGGCGGGACCGGCGGACGCCACTGCCTACATCCCGAAGTTCACCGAGCACAGCGGGCCGCCGGGAGCGGCCGACGCCACCACGGTGCTGCCGAAGGTCCCCGCAACGGCGGAAACAACCCCAAAAGCCACCCCCCAGGATGAACCGGAAGCGACTACGGAGCCTGACGCCGAAAAGGGTGTCAAGGTCGTGCCGTTGCGGCCGGTCCGCACCCAGGAGGGTTATCGCAGCGTGTACTCCGAATACACGAGGACCACGTTCGGCACGGTCGTGCGGGCGGTCAGCCGGGGCACCGGCGAGCTGCTCATCACGTTCGGCCTCATCGTGCTGCTCTTCGCCGGTTACGAGGTCTGGGGCAAGTCGGCGATCGTCGAGGCGCACCAGGACGAGCTCAACCGCCAGCTGGAGCAGCAGTGGTCCCACCCGGAGCCCGACCCGACCGTGTCGCCGTCCGGACCACCGGCCCCGGTCGCCAAGCCCGCCAACGGGGCGGTGATCGCCTCCGTCCACATCCCGCGGCTCAAGAAGAAGTGGGCCGTCGTGCAGGGCGTGACCGCCGCCGACATCCGCTACGCGCCGGGGCACTACCCGGACACCGCGCTGCCGGGCCAGATCGGCAACTTCTCGATGGCCGGGCACCGCACGCCGGCGATCTGGTGGGACCTCGACCAGCTCAAGCCCAGCGATCCGGTGGTCATCAAGACCCAGGACACCTGGTATGTCTACCGGGTGATCGGCCACGAGATCGTGCTGCCCACGGCGGTCCAGGTCGTCGCGCCCGTGCCGGGCAAGCCCGGGGCGGCACCCACCGAGGCGCTGCTGACCATGACGACCTGCAACCCGAAGTTCAACAACTACCAGCGGCTCGTCGTGCACGCGAAGCTCGACCGGTCCCAGCCCGTCTCCGCCGGCGACCCCGCCGAGCTGAAGGGATAGCCGCGTGTACGGATGGATCTGGCGGCACATCCCGTTCAAGCAATGGCAGCTCAAGTCGCTGGTCTCGGTGATCCTGATCGGTGCGCTCGGGGCGCTGCTGTGGTACAAGGTCTTCCCGGCGGTCGAGCCGATCCTGCCGTTCGACGACGTCCAGGTCGAGACCACCGACCAGGACGGCGGACAACTGCAGCAGCCGAGCGCAGACCCGTCGCAACGGCCGTCGACACAGTCGTCGACGCAGCCTTCCAAGCAGCCGTCGAAGCTGCCCACGAAGACGCCGTCAGCCCCGCAGGTCCTACCGAGCTAGGTGAGCCGCTTGCGCATCCTGGTCGTCGACAACTACGACTCGTTCGTGTTCAACCTGGTCCAGTACCTGGGCCAGCTCGGCGTCGAGTGCGACGTGCGCCGCAACGACGAGGTCTCGGTGGAGGAGATCGGCGCGGCGCGGCCGGCCGGCATCCTGCTCTCCCCGGGGCCGGGCACGCCGGAGCGGGCCGGGATCTGCATGGCGGTCATCCACGAGTACGCGGGCAAGATCCCGATCTTCGGGGTGTGCCTGGGGCACCAGGCGTTCGGCGCGGCGTTCGGCGCCACCGTGACCCGCGCACCCGAGCTGCTGCACGGGAAGACCTCTCTGGTCACCCACGGCGGCCAGGGCGTCCTCAAGGGGCTGCCGGACCCGTTCATCGCGACCCGCTACCACTCGCTCGCCGTGGTGGAGTCGACGCTGCCGCCCGAGATCGAGGTGACCGGCCGCACCGAGTCGGGCGTGATCATGGCGATGCGTCACCGTGAGCTACCGATCGAGGGCGTGCAGTTCCACCCCGAGTCGGTGCTCACCCAGGGCGGCCACCAGATGCTGGCGAACTGGCTGGCCGCCTGCGGCCTGCCCGCCGCGCTGGAGCGGGCCCCGGAGCTCGTCGCCGAGGTGGAAGCCCGCCGGATCGCCGCGTTCGCGTAGGCGCACCTCGTGTGCGCCTACGGGTGCGAGCCTGTGCATAACCCTGTGGATAACTGCCGTGTTATCCACAGGGTACGTACGGTGATGGGTGGAAAAACCGGGTGAACCGGGCCTAATTGCCGGGCGAGGCGCTACCGCTCGGCTTCGGTGAGCCGGACTGGTTGCCGCCCGCCAGCACCCCGATCTTCAGGGTGATCACATCGGTCTTCATCAGCACCCTGCCGGTCGGCTGCGACGCGCTGATGACCAGGCCGTCCTTGGTCGGGTCGATCACCTGCGTATCCGTCGTCTTCGGGTCCGCCGTGAAGCCGGCCGTCTCGAGCAGCGCCTGCGCCTGGGCGAGGGTCTTGTTCGTGACGTCGGGCATGACCGCCTGGTTGAATCTGGAGACGTAGATCGTGACCGTGGAGCCGATCTTCACCGACGAGCCGGCCGGCGGGTCGGACTCGATGACCTCGTCCTTCGGCTGGTAGCCGTCCTTCGCGACGAAGTTGGGCTTCAGGTTGAGGGTGGTCAGCAGCTTGCTGGCTTCGTCCTTGGTGGACCGGATCAGGGTCGGGATCGTGGCCATCGTGGGCGCGCCGCAGAGTTCGTAGTCGATCTGGGTGCCCGCCTTGACCTCCTGGCCCTTCGGCGGGTTCTGCCGGATGACCGTGCCGGTCTTGCAGTTCTCGTTGGCGCCGGGGCGCCCGTCGCCCTCCAGCTTCGCCTGCCGCAGCGCGTCGCGGGCCTCCTGCTCGCTCTTGCCGACGAGGTCAGGCACCGTCGCCATCGGCTCCTGGTTGGCCAGGTAGAGCCCGATCGACAGCGCGGCGACCGCGAGCAGGCTCAGCACGGTGAGCGCGACCACGATGCCGGTGGAGTTCTTCTGCTTCTGCCGCTGAGCGGCGCGGGCGGGCTGGCGCGAGGCGGGCGGCGCGGGCCGGTAGGCGGTCTGCGCCGCCATCACGGTCTGCATCTCGTCCTCGGTCATGACCGGCGGCGCCGACACGGGCCGGCCGGCCGCCGCGCGCATGACGTCGGCACGCATCTCGCCGGCGCTCTGGTAGCGGTTGAGCGGATTCTTGGCCAGGGCCTTGAGCACGACCGCGTCGATATCGGGGGTCACGTCGCGGTTGCTGCTGCTCGGCGGCCGCGGGTCCTCCCGGACGTGCTGGTAGGCCACCGACACCGGGTTGTCCCCGACGAACGGCGGATGGCCGCACAACAGCTCGAAGAGCACGCAGCCGGACGCGTAGACGTCGCTGCGGGCGTCGACGGGCTCGCCGCGGGCCTGCTCCGGCGACAGGTACTGCGCGGTGCCGATGACCGCGGAGGTCTGCGTCATCGTCGTGGCACCGCTGGCCAGGGCCCGCGCGATGCCGAAGTCCATCACCTTGACCTGGCCGGTCTGGGTGAGCATCACGTTGCCGGGCTTGATGTCCCGGTGGATGATGCCGTGCCGGTGGCTGAACTCCAGCGCCGCGCAGATGTCGGCCGTGATCTCCAGGGCCCGCCTCGGCATGAGCCGCCCCTCGGCCGCGAGCACCTCTTTGAGGGTGCGGCCGTTGACGAACTCCATGACGATGTAGGGCAGCTCCTCGCCCGCCGGCCCCCGCTCCTCGCCGGTGTCATACACGGCGACGATCGCGGGGTGGTTGAGCGAGGCGGCATTCTGCGCCTCACGGCGGAACCTCAGCTGGAAGGTCGCGTCGCGGGCCAGGTCGGTGCGCAGGGTCTTGATCGCGACATCGCGGCCAAGGCGCAGGTCACGGCCCCGATGGACCTCGGCCATGCCGCCATAGCCAAGCAACTCCCCGACCTGGTAACGGCCGCCGAGGAGGCGAGGCTGGGCGGTCATGTCGTGTCGTCCTTCGGTCATCGACTCTTACCTTGCCACGTCTTGCGACGAGAACCCATTCCGATCCAGCCCGTCGGGACGATCCGGCCCGCCGGGACGCACCCGTCCGGTGGGACGGATCACCCTGTCTTGACGCACAGGCCGCCGACGTTCGTCTCGCCGGGCGGGCAGGACGGCTTGTTGCCGGCTGCCGGCGCGGACGAGTTGCCCGCGCTCGGCGACTCGTCGGCGCCACCGTTGTCGTCCGACGGCTCGGCGGTCGGCTGCTTGCCGCCGCCCTCCTGGTAGAACACCTCGATGTCGCCCACCGGGGTCGCCGGGCCGCACGGCTCGACCTTCAGCACCTGGCCCGGGATCGGCTTCTTGCCGTCCTGCGGGGTCTCCTTCACCTTGAAGCCCTGCCGCTGCAGCTGCCGCACCACGTTCGGCCGCGTCTGGAGCCTGGACCAGTCGCACGGGATGTTGACCGTCTTACCGGTCGGCTTCGCGCTGGACGGCGCCTGCGAGGCCGCCGCCGTGGTGCCCTGGGCGTTGGGCTCGTCCTTCGTGTCGTTGCCGCTCATCGCGTACCAGATGCCGCCGACACCAAGGAGCAGCACCAGGACGGCAGCGGCGGCGCCGAGCAGCACCATCGTGTTGCGGTTGCCGCCCGGCCGGTTGTTGGACGGCGGGGCCGGCTGGTAGCCGCCGGTGGGCGGGTAGTTGCCGGCGTCGCCGGGGAAGTACGCGGTCTCGTTGCTGGGCGGCGGCGGGACACCTGCCGCGCCCCGGGCGGCGTGCCCGGCACCTGCCGCGGCGACACCCGGCGGCGGCGGGACCGCGCCACCCGGCATGATCCGCGTGCCGCCGGCGCCGACGCCCGGCGAGGTGGGGGCGCCGCCGGAGACCGGGGTGCCGAACGCGCCCGACATGGGACCGCCGGAGACCGGAGGGCCGGAGACGGGGGTGTACGCGACGGGCGAGCCGGGCGGTCCGACCGGCGACCCGGGCGGGCCGAGCGGCGCCGCCATCGGGATGCCCGGGCCGGACGTGGTGCCGCCACCGGCGCCGGAGACCCGGCGGGCGGCCTGCGCCATCGCGGCGGCGCTGGGCCAGCGGGCCGACGGGTCCTTGGCCATCGCGCGCTCGACGAGCTGCGCGATCGGCGGCGGGATGTCGGCCGGCAGCGGCGGCGGCATGTCGCGGACGTGCCGCATCGCGATCTGCAGCGGGTTGTCGCCCTCGAAGGGGCGCTGCCCGGACAGGCACTGGTAGGCGACCACGCCGAGGGCGTACACGTCCGACAGCGGGGTGGCCTGCGCGCCGGAGGCCTGCTCCGGCGAGATGTAGGAGGCGGTGCCGAGCACCGAGCCGGCCGCGGTGAGCTGCGCGGCGGCGGCGGAGCGGGCGATGCCGAAGTCGGTGAGGACCAGCGTGCCGTTGGGCCGCACGAGCAGGTTGCCGGGCTTCACGTCGCGGTGGACGATGCCCTTCTCGTGCGCCGCGTGCAGCGCGTCGGCGGCCTGGGCGACGAGCGCCATGGCGCGGGCCGGGGTGAGCCGGCCGACGCGGGACAGCGTCCGGGAGAGGGCGTCGCCCTCCACGTACTCCATGATCAGGAAGGCGGTGCCGCCCTCGCTGCCGTAGTCGTAGATGTCCACCACGCCCGGGTGGTTGATGGTGGCCATGGTGCGCGCCTCGTCGCGGAAGCGCTGGGCGAAGCCGGCCTCCTCCAGCAGCGAGGGCAGCAGCACCTTGATCGCGACCGTGCGGCCGAGCACCTCATCGGTGCCACGCCACACGTCACCCATCCCACCGCCGGCGATGCGCTCGTCCAGGCGGTAGCGCCCACCCAACGTGGTGCCGGCGCTCAACATGTCGCGCACCTCATTATTTGATGCCCTTTTCGTCCGCGTATGCCTTCATGACCAGGCCGGCGATGCGAGCCGCCTCCGCGCTGCCACCCTTGCCAGCGTTCTCGAGGAAGACCGCGACCGAGACGATCGGCTTGCCGTCCTTCATTGCGAAGCCGATGAACCAGCCGTGGTCACCGGCATCGTCACCGTCCTCCGCCGTTCCGGTCTTACCACCAACCTGCAAGCCGGGGATGTTGGCGTTGCGGCCCGTGCCGTCACGGGCAGTGACGACACTGAACATCATCTGCTGCAGCGAAGCTGCCACGTCGCCGCTGATCGGGCGGCCCAGCTCCTTCGGGTCGGTCCGGTCAGCGTTGGACAGGTCGGCGTTCTGCAGACGGTCGACGATGTAGGGACGCATCTCGCGCCCCCCGTTGGCGACCGTCGACGCAATCATGGCGCCTTGCAGCGGAGACATCTTCACTTCCCGCTGTCCGATGCTCGACTGAGCCACGGCCGGCGGGTCGACGCGGTTGTCGTCGCCTGCGGTCATCGGGCCGGTGTGGCTGGCCGCGACGTTGCAGTAGTTCTTTTCCTGGTCCTCGATGAAGCGCGGCTGGGCCTCGAAGCCGAACGCCTGCGCCATCGACTTGAGCTTCTCCGCGCCGAGCCGCTCGACGCCCATGCGGGCGAAGACCGTGTTGCACGACACGGTCAGCGCCTGCTTCAGCGTGATCTGGTCGGGGCAGATGCCCTCGTGGGCGTTCTTGATGCGGAACGTCGAGGTCTGCGGCGGCTGGTAGAACTCGCCACCCGGCACGACCGAGTCGGGCGTCAGCGACGAGTCCGCGGACAGCGCCGCCGCCGACGTGATGATCTTGAAGGTCGACCCGGGCGGGTAGATCTCCTGCACCGCGCGGTTGAGCATCGGCTTGGCCGGGTCGGTGTCCAGCTTCTTGTAGTTGGCGCTGGCGGCGTTGATGTCGTGGGTGCTCAGCAGGTTGGGGTCGTAGCTGGGCAGCGACACCTCGGCGAGGATCGCCCCGGTGGCCGGGTCCATCGCCACGACCGCGCCGCTCTTCACGCCCTTCTTGTTGTTGCCGAGCTGGGTGTACGCGGCCTCCTGCGTCGCCTGCGACAGCGTCAGCAGCACGTTGCCACCGGCCGGGTCCTTGCCCGTGAACAGCCCGGCGATCCGGTCGGCGGCCTGCTTGTCGGACGTGCCGATCAGGAAGTCGTTGTTGAGCTTCTCCAGGTTGGTCGCGCCGAGGTTGACCGGCTTGAAGCCGATGACGTGCGCGTACTTGTCCTTGAGCGGGTACGTGCGGAGGAACTTCAGCGTGTCGCCGGTCTCCTGCGAGTCGGCGATCGCGATGCCCTGCGCGTTGATGATCTTGCCGCGGGCGCGCTCGTACTCGCTGGCCTGGACCCGGCCGTTGCGCGGGTGCGTCCGGTAGTCGTCGGCCTTGACCACCTGGCGGTAGTTCAGATTCACGAACAGCATCGCGAACAGCACCAGCGCCACGACACCGACCCGGCGCAGTGGGGCGTTCATCGCACGACCTCCGTGGGAAGCTCTTGGATCTGGACCGGCGCGCCGCCCCCACCACCGGTGGACACCCCGCCCAGCCCGATCGACGGCGCACCGCCGGCCGGGCGTCGCGACGCGTCCGAGATGCGCAGCAGCAGACCGATCAGCAGCCAGTTGGCCACCAGCGACGAGCCACCCGCCGAGAGGAACGGCGTGGTCTGGCCCGTCAGCGGGATGAGCTGGCTGATGCCACCCACGATGACGAACACCTGCAACCCCAGCGTGAACGCGAGGCCACCGGCGAACAGCTTGCCGAAGGAGTCCCGCACGTTGATCGCGGCGCGCAGGCCCCGCTCGACCAGCAGCAGGTAGACCACGAGCAGGGCGGTCAGGCCGAAGAGCCCGATCTCCTCGCCCATGCCGGAGAAGATGAAGTCGGTGCGCACCTCGGGCACCTTGAGCGGCTGACCGGCACCGGGGCCGGCCCCGGTCAGGCCGCCGGTGCCCAGGCCGAGCAGCGACTGGACCAGCTGGTAGCCCTTGTTGTCCGCGTCGGCGAACGGGTCGAGCCAAGTGGTCGCGCGCTCGGAGAAGTTGAGGAACGGGCCGCCGACGGTCTTGCCGAGGAAGTACGCGAGGAACGCGCCGCCGAGGAAGAACGCCAGGCCGATGATGAGCCAGCTGACCCGGACCGTCGCGATGTAGAGCGTCACGACGAACATGCCGAAGTACATGAGCGAGGTGCCGAGGTCCTTCTCGAAGACGAGGACCATCAGCGACAGCAGCCAGACCAGCACGACCGGGCCCAGGTCGCGGCCGCGGGGGAAGTCGACGCCGAGGATGCGCTTGCTCGCCATCGACAGCACCTCGCGCTTGCGCACCAGGTAGTAGGCGAAGAAGACCAGCAGGCAGATCTTGGCGAACTCACCGGGCTGGATCGAGAAGCCCGGGAACTTGATCCACAGCTTGGCGCCGTTGATCGAGGAGAACCGCGCCGGCAGCACCGCCGGGATCAGCACCAGCACGATGCCGGCGAGGCCCAGCGTGTACGCGTAACGGGACAGCGACCGGTGGTCCCGCACGATCGCCATCAGGACGATCGCGCCGACCACGGCCGCGGCGGTCCACCCGAGCTGGCGGAAGCCGTCGCCGCCGAAGACGCTCAGGTCGGCCCGCTGGGGGGCCTTGGTGTTGGCGAGGTCGAGCCGGCGCAGGAAGGCGACGCCTAGGCCGTTGATCAGCGCGACCGCTGGCAGGATCACCGGGTCGGCGTACGGCGCCAGGAACCGGATCGCCATGTGGGCGACCCCGAAGATGATCGCGAGGATCGCGGTCTGCACCCAGAAGTCCGGGGTGATCTCGCCGATCGCGTTGCCCTCGACGACCCCCGCGTAGATGACCAGGATCGCGGCGACGAACAGCAGCAGCCCCAGCTCGACGTTGCGCCGGGTGCCCGGC
Source organism: Dactylosporangium maewongense (assembly GCF_039531485.1). Taxonomy (NCBI): domain Bacteria; kingdom Bacillati; phylum Actinomycetota; class Actinomycetes; order Micromonosporales; family Micromonosporaceae; genus Dactylosporangium; species Dactylosporangium maewongense. Next base: position 122,379 of record NZ_BAAAQD010000019.1, read on the forward strand.
CGCGGCGCACCTGCCCCGCCACCCGGGTCCATGGGCGACGGGGAAGGGATGGCTGTTGCGGTCACAGCAGAATTCCTCTTGGCCTCGCGGTCAGGGTCATCGTCGGATCAGCAGCTGGCGGACGGGGTCGGGGTCTCGGACGCCATCGGCGGCTCGGTGGTCACCGCGGCCGTGGTCGGCGCCGGCGACGCGGCACCCGTGCCGGCCGAGACGCTGGAGGTCATGCTGGGCACGACCGCGCCGGTGGGGCTGGCGGACGCGTCGGTGGTCGGCTCGCCGCTCGGGCACGGCTGCTTCCGCGACGGGTTCTCGGGGTCGGTCAGCGCCGCGAGCTTGTCCTTGGCCTGGTCCAGGCTGTCGACCTGGATGCCCTGCTTGACCGTGCTCTGGGCGGCCGGGGTCAGGTCGTCGAGCTTGAGCTCGCTCGACTCGTAGACCTCGGACAGGTCGATCCAGGCGATCTTGCCCGGGACGCCCTTGAAGATCGCGACAGTGCCGTCGTCGGTCGCGCCCACGTAGTAGCGCGACTGGGTGACGCTCCACCCGTACCAGAGGCCGCCGCCGAGCAGGCCCAGCAGCACCACCAGCAGGACGACGGTGCGCACCGGGTGGCGCTTCGGGCGGCCGGCCTCGTCACGGGCGGTCGCCGCGGCGTGCGCCCGCGCATCCTCGTCGGACTCCGGCACCGGCGGGCGCGGCGCGGCGAGCGCGGCACCCCGGGCCGAGGACATCGACTGGTCGGCGGACGTGGCCATGCCGCGGTCCTGGGCGGCCGCACCCCCGACGATCGGCCGCTCCTCGACGATGTCCTCGTCGGTGACGTCGGCGACGATCACGGTGATGTTGTCCGGGCCGCCACCGCGCAGGGCGAGCTCGATGAGCCGGCCGGCGCACTGGTTGGGGTCGACGTACTCGCGCAGTGTCGACTCGATCGTCTCGGCGCTGACCACGCCGGAGAGCCCATCGCTGCACAGCAGGTAGCGGTCGCCCGTCTTGACCTGGCGCACCGAATACTCGGGGTCGGCGTCGCGCCCGTCGAGGGCGCGCGTCAGCAGCGAGCGCTGGGGATGGCTGTTGGCCTCCTCCAGGCTGATCCGGCCCTCGTCGACGAGCATCTGGACGTACGTGTCGTCCTTGGTCACCTGGGCGAACTCTCCGTCACGCACGATGTACGCGCGGGAGTCGCCGATGTGGACCATGCCCATCTTGGTGCCGGAGAACAGCATGGCGGTGAGGGTGGTGCCCATGCCTTCCATGGCCGGGTTTTCCTCGACGGCGTCGCGGATCTGCTGGTTGGCCAGGTCGACGGCGCCGCGAAGCGTGTCGATCATGGCGTTGCCGGGCACATCCTCGTCGAGCGGCGCCATGGTGGCGATGACGATGTTGCTGGCGACGTCACCGGCGGCCATGCCGCCCATTCCGTCGGCAACGGCGAGCAGCCGCGGTCCGGCGTAGACGGAGTCCTGGTTCCCACTCCGAATCAGACCGCGGTCACTGCGGGCCGCGTAGCGCAAGGTGAGGGTCATGGCCGTAACTCGAGAGAAGTGCGGCCGATGCGAATCGGCACGCCGAGGGGGACGGGGGTAGGTGCGCCGACCTTGGTCTTGTCGAGGTAGGTGCCGTTGGTCGAGCCGAGATCCTCGAGGTACCACTGGCCGGCGCGGGGCACGAGGCGGGCGTGCTTCGCCGAGGCGTAGTCATCGGTGATCACCAGCGTCGAATCCTCGGCGCGGCCGATTGTGATCGGCGCCTCACCGAGTGTGATCCGGGTGCCCGCCAGTGAGCCGGCGGTGACGAAGAGCTGGTGGGCGGTCTTGCCGCGCTTCACCTTCGCCGGACGGCCAGGAGCCGTCGCCGCACCAACCCCCCGGGGCGCGGCGACGATCCGGCTCGTTCGAGAGCCCGCGAACAGGTCGCGCCGGATCACTCCCACCACCGTGAACACAAAGATCCACAGCAGCACGAGCAGCCCGTAGCGGGCGACCGTAATGACAAATTCCATCTACGACCTATCAGGGGCCCGGAGGCCCGGTCGAGCAGGTGCACTCATGCAGATCCGCCTAACGTCGACCACGTGGTGCAGGGACTTCAGCCATCCACGCGGTAGGTGAGCGTGGTCGTGCCGAGCTGGATCATGTCACCGGGATTCAACGCGACCGCGGAGACGCGTTGCCCGTTGACCATCGTGCCGTTCGTCGAGCCGAGATCGGTGAGCACCACCTGCGCACCGTCGAAGTCGAGTCGCGCGTGACGGCGCGAGATGCCGACATCTGGCAGGCGCATGTTGGCCTGATCGCCCCGGCCGATCACGGTCGAGCCGATCGACAGAGGGTAGCTTCGCCCGTCGCCGGACACCAGTCGTACGTTGCGGGCAGGCCCACCGGGGCCGCCGGGGCCGGGGCCGTAGCCGCCGCCCTGGTTGTAGCCGCCGTAGGGGTCGGGCGCGGCCTGCGGCGCGACCTCGCCGCCGGTGTAGACCTCGGCCGTGACCCGGAACATGCCGGTGTCGAGGCCGTCGCCCCGCTCGATCTCGACGATCACGTCGCCGTAGACCGTCCACCCCTGCTCGCCGATGAACTCCGCCTGCGACTGGGCGAGCTCCTGGGCGAGCGCGGCGGCGTACGGCGCCAGCCGACTGTGGTCATAGGGCGACAGGTCGATCACGTAGCGATTCGGCACGAGCGTGCGCCCGCCAGCCAGAATCGCCTTGTGGGCTTCCGCCTCCCGTTGCATGGCGTTGAGGATCTCCACGGGGTGGACGACCCCCTTGAAGACCTTTGCGAAGGCCCCCTCGACCAGGCCCTCTAGGCGCTTCTCGAAGCGCTGCAGCACACTCACCGGTTCCTCCTCGGGTTCCGAGGTCATGATGGTATCCGGACGTCGCACGCCCGGTTGCATCCTCACCGGCTAGCCCGTGCTACTCTTCCGTGGCGCCCAGGGCAGCCTAGTACTAACCCGGTGAAAACGCCGAGTTAGCACACGCTACGCTGGGGCACTGCCAGGGGAAGTGGCGGAATGGCAGACGCGCACGGTTCAGGTCCGTGTGCCCGAAAGGGCGTGGGGGTTCAACTCCCCCCTTCCCCACACAACGGTGAGCGCACTCTGTTCGCGGAGTGCGCTCACTTTTTCGTTGCGTCCTCCCTCGCGCGAGGCTGACGCCTCGCTCCCCATTGGGGGAGCTGCGCTCCACCCACGCCCCCTCAAGAGCGGCGGGTGGTCGGACTTTGTCTTGGTCGTGCGTCAAAATAGCGACTCTCGCGTGCGGGGTATGCTCGGCCGGTCCTGCTGGAGTGGCAAGGAGTTCTGCTCGTGAGCGTCGTCATCGTCACCGGGTCTGCCGGGTTGATCGGGTCCGAGGCTGTCCGACACTTTGCCTCGTTGGGGCTGGATGTCGTCGGCATCGACAACGACATGCGGAAGCAGTTCTTCGGGGCGGAGGCCTCGACCGCGTGGAACGTGGTGGGGCTGACGAGCGACCTCGGGGACGCATACACGCACCATGACGTGGACATCCGGGACCGGGACGCGTTGGCTGCCATCTTCAGGCGCTACGGCAAGGACGTGGCGCTGGTCGTGCACACCGCGGCGCAGCCGAGTCACGACTGGGCGGTGCGAGACCCGTTCACGGACTTCGACGTGAACGCCGGCGGCACGCTCAACATGCTGCAGAACGTGCGGGAGCACTGCATCGAGGCGCCGTTCATCCACTGTTCGACCAACAAGGTGTATGGCGACCGGCCCAACAGCCTGCCGCTGGTCGAGCAGGAGACGCGGTGGGAGATCGAGGCGGGTCACCCGTACGAGAACGGCATCAAGGAGGACATGTCGATCGACGCCTGTCTGCATTCCGTCTTCGGGGCCTCGAAGGTCGCCGCCGACGTGATGGTGCAGGAGTACGGGCGCTACTTCGACATGAAGACCGCGTGCTTCCGGGGTGGGACGCTGACCGGGCCGGCGCACTCGGCCACCGAGCTGCACGGCTTCCTCGGGTACGTGATGCGGTGCGCGATGGAGCGCCGCACGTACAAGATCTTCGGGTACAAGGGCAAGATGGTCCGCGACGCGATCCACTCGCACGACGTGGTCGCCGCGTTCGAGGCCTTCTTCCGGGCGCCGCGCAGCGCCGCGGTCTACAACCTCGGTGGCGGACGGCACTCCAACACCTCGCACCTGGAGGTGTTCGCGCTCGCGCAGCGGATCACCGGCAACGAGATGGTCACCGAATACCACGAGGCCAACCGGGTCGGCGACCACCAGTGGTGGATCGGGTCCAACGAGCGCTTCCAGCTGGACTACCCAGACTGGAAGCAGGTGTACGACGTGCCGATGATCTGTCAGGAGATCTACGAGGCCAACGTCGGCAAGTGGACCCCGGCGGCCTGACTTGATCGACCAGGGGAAGCAGAACGTCCTCGGCGTGCAGGTCAGCGCCGTCGACTACGACAGCGCCGTCGAGAAGGTCATGAGCGCCGCCCGGGAGGGCCGGCCGCTCGCGGTGACGGCGCTCGCCGTGCACGGTGTGATGACCGGCGTGCAGGACAAGGCGCACGGCGCCAGGCTCAACGCGTTCGACCTCGTGACGCCCGACGGTCAGCCTGTGCGCTGGGCGCTCAACCTGCTGCACCGCGCGCGGCTCGCCGACCGGGTCTATGGCCCGGAGCTCACGCTGCGGGTCCTGCGGGCCAGCGCGGAGCAGGGTCTGCCGGTGTACCTGTACGGCTCGACCGAGCAGACGCTCGAACTTCTGATCAGCAAGCTGCACGAGCGGTTCCCGGCGCTCAAGATCGCCGGCATGGAGGCGTCGAAGTTCCGCTCGGCGCAGCCGGGTGAGCCCGAGGAGATCGCGGCGCGGATCAAGGCGTCCGGCGCGCGCGTGGTGATGGTCGGCCTCGGCTGCCCCCGCCAGGAGATCTTCGTCTACGGCATGCGCCACCTGGTGGACGCGCCGATGCTGGCGGTGGGCGCGGCATTCGACTATCACGCCGGCGGGCTGAAGAACCCGCCCGCGTGGATGCAGAAGTACGCCCTGGAGTGGCTGTGGCGGCTCGGCCTGGAGCCCAAGCGGCTCTGGCGCCGCTACGTGCTGCTCAACCCGGCCTACCTGGCCCGGCTCGGCGCGCAGAAGACCCGCCTGTGGCGGGCCACGCCGCCGGCGCCGGCCACGGAGCCGCTGAGCACGTTTGCGGTCTGAAGCCGGGCGGGTAGCCCGTCCGGAAGCACAGCATGACGCCGGCCCCCTCGGGAACCGGCGTCAGTGTTTGTCCGTGCTCAGCGACCGGTGATCGCGTCGACCTTGACGGTGCGGCGCTTGAAGGTGCCACGCTTCTCCAGCGCGCGCTCGGCCGGCACCAGCATGAGTGCCAGCGGCGCCGCGATGTACCAGCGGTCGAGCAACACGTAAGCGACGATGTTCATGACGACGCCGAACGCGTAGAGGCCGATCAGCCAGTCCACGCGCTTCTCGCCGATCCCGCGCTTGTGGAAGGCGTCAAGCACGCCGAATGCACCGATGCTGAGGGCCAGGAGGCCGCCGCCACTCATCAATGCGAACATCAAATCAGACACGTCACTCACCCTTGCCTCCCCGTTCCTACCAGCGAACCCGCCCAAAGCTAAGCGGACATTTCAAGATCGACCATCAACTTTGCGACACCCGACCCGGGCCGAACGTAGCGCACCAATCGGACATTCAGCCGATATCACTGATCTTGCTCTTCAGCAGTACGTGAGTGTCGTCGTCGCAGGCAGCGCCCGCGACGCCGGCCAGGTAGGCGTCCTTCGCACTGAGACCGAGATCGGCAGCGACGCGGTGCTCTTGAGCCAGATCGGTGTTGAACATCGCCGGGTCGTCGGTGTTGACCGTGCAGGGCACCCCCGCCGCCAGCAGGGCCGGCAACGGGTGCGACGCGAGCGACTCTACTGACCGGGTCCGCACGTTCGAGGTCGGGCAGACGTCCAGCACCAGCCCCCGATCGACGATCTCTGCCAGTACACCGGCATCGTCGACGGCACGGATGCCGTGCCGCAGCCGGTCGGGTGCGAGGGTCAGGATCTCGCGGACCGACTCGGCGCCGGCCGACTCGCCGGCGTGCGGCACGATCGCCAGTCCGCCGTCGCGGGCCAGCTCGAACGCCTTCGCGTAGGTCGTCGCGGGGCCCGCCTGCTCGTTGCCGCCGAGGCCGAGGCCGACGATGCCCCGGTCCGCGTAGCGCACGCTCCACCGGGCGACGTCCTCCGCCACGTCGACCGGCATGCCTCGGTAGAGGTCCGGGGTCAGCCGGACGATCACGCCGTGCCGCTCCCGCGCCTCGACGATGCCGTCGGTGTAGCCCTCGTACAGGTCCTCCCAGGCCACACCGCGCTGGGCCCGCTCCCCGGGAGAGAAGATCGCCTCCAGGTACACGGCACCGTGCGACGCGGCCACGCCGGCGTAGTCGACCACGATCTGCCGGAAGTCGTCCGCGGTGCGCAGGCAGTTCGTGGTGAGGATCCAGACCTCGACGAACTTCTTGAAGTCGGTGAACTCATACAGCCCCAGCACACCCTCGACGGTGTCGACCGGCAGCGGCAGGTCGTTGCGCCGGGCGATCTCCAGCAGCGTCGCGGGCGGGATCGCCCCTTCGAGGTGCACGTGCAGCTCGATCTTGGGATAACTCATGGGTTCAACTTATCGACGGGTCCGGCGCGCTCGCGCGCACCGGAGCCCGTCCGACCTCCCCAGGTCGAGCCTCCCTGCTTTCTACGGCATGGGATTCGACCTGTCGACCGGCGAGCTACTTCAGGCCTCGGGCCTCTTGCGAGTAGATGAGCTCCAGGATCGAGCGGGCCGCCTCGAACCAGCGGTCCAGCCACTCCTGCTGCGGCACCGTGCCCTTCGGCGGCAGCTCCAGCAGGAGCCCCCGCAGCAGCGGGTGGTCGGCCATCGACTGGCTGGGGCCGTCGAGCCAGGAGTCCTGCAGCACGCCGCCGCGGCCGAACATCGGCTCGGTCAGCGGGCTGAGGTCCGCCACCAGGGACGACTCGGGCAGCTTCGGCGGCGTCAGCGATGCGGCGATCGGCGAGTTGTCCAGCGGCAGGGACGCACGGTCCAGTGGTGACGAGGCACGGTCCAACGGCGACGAGGCGCGGTCCAGCGGCGAACCGTTGCGCGGCGACAGTTCGTCGATCGGCCCGTCGCCGATGACGTCCCGGCGGCCGCCCGGGCGGTAGCTACCGAGCTGCCCGGAGAAACGGTCGTCGGTCTTCGACGAACCGTTGCCGAAGTTGTCGGGGCCATTGTTCATCGGATACAAGCCTTATCTGACTCGGGTGTTCGGATCTGGCGTGAAGTTCCTGAGCGCTCATTGAATACAACGATGACCGGCCCGGTCCGCAACGGCGATACCACCGTCGCGGGCCGGGCCGGTCGATTTTGACCTGGCGTTTCGCCTACGAGAGATCGAACTCCCCGTCCTTGGTCCCGCCGACGAAGGCCACCCACTCCTCGGGGGTGAACAGCAGCACCGGTCCGGCCTTGTCCTTCGAGTCGCGCAACGCGACAGCCCCGCCGACGAACGCGACCTCGACGCAGTTGTCCGAGTACGGACCGCTGCGAGTGCTCTTGCGCCAGCGGGCACCCTCAAGATTCACGCTGAAGCCCTTGGCCTCAATGTTCACTACGACTCCTTTGCCAGCTTCACGATCATCGATACTGACTCGTCCGGACGGAGTGCGTTGGCGCGCAAGTAGTCAAAGATGAATCCGTAGCGCTGCAGTTCGTCGTCCTTCTCGAGAAAGAGACCGCCGGCCGCGTTCGAGGCGAACACGAAGTTTTGCCCTGCGGACTCGTCGTACAGCAACATCGTGAATGTCCCGTCCATCCCGGCATGAGCACCGGCGGAGAAGGGCAGGATCTGGAGGGTCACGTTCGGCCATCCCGCTGCCGTGCCCAGGTGCTCGAGCTGACGGCGCATGACCGCTCTTCCGCCGACCGGGCGGCGCAGCACTGCCTCGTCCAGCACCACCCAGAGATCTATCGGGTCATCCTGGGTGACCAACGATTGGCGGCTCATTCGGACACGCACACGTTTCTCGACCTCCGTGACACTGATGTCCGGACGGGCCGCGTGGATCATGGCCTGCGCGTATTCCTCGGTCTGCAGCAGTCCGGGGACGACGAGCGCCTCATATGAACGAATGTGATCGGCGGCCGCTTCGAGGCCTACGTAGGCCCCGGTGAGCACGTCACCGTAGAGCTGCCACCAACCCTTCTGGCGTGCCTCCCTGGCGAATTTCAGCAACTGCTCGGCGTATTGTGGCTCGACACCGTAGATGTCCAGCATGTCCCTTACGTCGCGCGGGGTGACGCCGGTCTGTCCCGTTTCGATCCGCGAGATCTTGGATCCGGAACATTCCAGTCGCTCGGCGACATGATCGATGGTGACGTGTGCCGCCTCGCGAAGGCGGCGCAACTCCATACCGAGCTGTCTGCGTCGCAGCGTCGGGCTGCCTCGTCGACTTGCCACGCTTGCACCTCCGCGCCGGCCCACGGAATTTCCGATACGTATAGATCAGCGCAACCTGACGAAGGTCCGCAACCCGGATCGGCACGACATTCTCGCCACCTCCCGGGTGTCCCGCCACTCGGGAGCGACGCTCTCATGCGTGAGATGGAAATTTCTCACTGCAAGTTGCATTGATCACCGACCTCGGGCAATCTGTGGGTGTGGCGGTGGTCACGGTCTGTTCATCTTCGCGTCAACGAGACTCAAGGACGACCGGGACACCACTGCGGACGCAGCGACAAACGATCGAGCCGATCGGCGGTTACGGGGGCCCGTGACCGATCTTCCCCCCTGCCGGCAGATGACGGGAGTCTTACCTGTGTTACCGAAGACTGGTGACGTGCTGCGTGTGACCAAGGCCGCGAGCGTGCAGTTCGTGCAGCCGATGCTGTTCCGGGTGATCCGGGTGCACGACTGGCAGACCTATGACGGGTGGGCGTGGCTGGACGGCTACCAGCTCAACGCCACCGGCGACGCCGTCGAGCGCCGATCCATCTTCGTGCAGCTCCAGGGCCTGCAGCCCGGCTTCGTCACCCGCACCGCCCGGACCGGCAGCCGGGTGCCCGTCTCCGCATCCGCATAGGGCCGACGTCGGTGCAGGAGCCGGCGATCGCGAAGCGCTGGCGCCTAACTGGGTACCGCTGACGGGGACCTGCTCGACGGTGCCTTCGTCGGCTCCGTCGCCACGAAGAGGGTGATGGTCTCGCCCGGTGCCACGATCTCGCCCGCGCCCGGATCCGTCCCCGCGACCTCGCCGGGCTGCACGGAGTCGTCGGCGCGACGGACGACCTTCACCTCGAGCCCGAGCTGCTGCAGCTTGATCGTCGCCTGGGCGAGGGTGTTGCCCGTCAGCGGCGGGATCGTGACGCTGGTCGGCGCGGCCGCGGTGGTCGCCGTGGGCGCCTCCGACGTCGGGGCGGCGGTCGTCGGCTGCGGTGTCGGCGACGGTACGACGCTGCTGCCGGCCACCGTCGGCACCGGCAGCTGGTCGGACGGTGCGTTGTCACCGTCCGCGGTGGCCTGATAGATGAGGTACAGGCCGAAGCTCAGCGCGCCGACGAGGACCAGCGCGACGACGCCGATGATCACCGGGGTGAACCAGGAGCGTCCCTGGTACGGATCCTCCTCCTCGATCCACTCCTCCGGCGCGGCGGCCGGGCGGAGCGACGGGTCACCCGGCTGGGGGACGTTGGCGCGGGCGGACCACCGCGGCGGCTCGTCGCTGCCGAGCGGACCGCCGATCCTGGTGGCGCCGCTGTCGTCGGGGCGCAGCGGCGACTTGCCGCCGCCGATCCTGGTCGCGTCCGAATCCGTGGGCCTGCTGCTCGGCGGGCCGATCCGGGTCGCGTCCGGGTCCTGGCCGCCCGGACCGATCCGGGTCGCGTCGGGGTCTTCCGCTCGTGGCGGCGTCGGTCCCCCGTCCGACGGCGGCAATCGATCGAACGGGGCGGTGGCGTCCGGCTCGTCTGACATAGGTTCCAGTTCACCACCTTGTCCGACATATCGCCTGCCAGTGGACAGGTTGCCCACCTCAGGCCCACCCTCCGCGACCGCCGTCTGCACGGCCTGACGTTCCGCTGACATCGACTCGCCCGGGTGGACGGCTGGGCGTACGCTGCGCGGCATGGCGGCACGAAGCTGGGCAACCTCAATATTCACCGCGATCGGTGTCGCGGCGGGCGCGGGTGCCGCGCAGCTCGGTCTTGGCTATGGCCTGGGCATCATCTCCTGGCAGCCGGCCGGCAACAGCGCGACCATCTGGGTCAGCAGCCTGGCCTGGGTGGCCTGGCTCGCGGCGTCCTCGACGGTCATCGGCGCCCTGTGCGCGGACCGGCTCAGCCCCGCCGACACCCCGATCGCGGGCAACGCCTCGACCCCCGGGGCACACGCACTGACCGCCGCCTGGCGGATCGTGATCGCGCTGTCCGCGGCGGTCGGCGCCCTCATCGTCGTGCCGCTGGTCGCCGTGCCGTCGCGCACGCCCCGCCCCGACAACGTCGCGCCCTACTTCACCGCCGGCGGCTATGCGATCGCCGGCATCATCGTCGGCCTGCTGATCGCGGTCGGCGCCCTGGCCGCCCGCGCGATCGCTTCCAACGTCATCGCCTCCTCGGCCTGGCTGTGGGTCCTCGCGGTCGTCGCGGTCGTCGACGTGGTCCGCGCCGACGGCAACCTCGCCACCGCCGCCCAGCTCGGCACCTGGCAGTTCACCGACGCCACCTGGATCCGCAACATGGTGAACCTGCCCGGGGCGCTCCTCATGCTCGCCATAGCGCTGGTCATCGGTGCCCTCGCCGCCTGGCCCGCCAGCCGCCGCGGCGACAACCGCGTCGGCGTCGCGGTCTCCGGCGCGGCCGGCCCGCTCCTGGTCGCCCTCGCCTACTTCCTGGCCGCTCCCGCCGTCGGCGAGCGCGACCCGCAGCTGTCGGCGTTCGTCATCGCCCCGTATGCGGTCCTCGCCGGCCTCGCGGGCTCCGTCATCGTCTCCGCCATCGGCCCCCGCGGCTCCCGCGCCCAGGCCCGCGCCGCCCGCCAGGCCGCCGCCGCGGAGCGCGAGGCCCGGGCCGCCTCCGACATCTCCGACTGGACCCAGGCCCTGGCCGACGCCGACGCCGCGGAGGCCCGCCGCCGCACCGAGCGGGGCGAGCCGCAGGACGCCGACGACCCCTGGACCGCCGCCCCTGACCGCACCCCCGAGCCGGTCACGATCGGCGCGGGCGGCAAATCCCCGGCCGCCGCTCCCAAGTCCCCGACGTCCACCGGCAAGGCCGCCGTCACCAAGGCCACGGCCACCAAGGCCGCCGACCTGGACTCGGCCAAGGACCTCGAGTCCGACGCCTACGCCCCGTCCCGCGCCTACGGCGGCGAGTCCTCGGGCCGCACCTACGCCTCCGAGTCCGCCAACCGCGCGTACGCCGAGGACACCGTCTCCGACGACACCGACCCCGCACCCAAGAAGCCGGCCCCGGCCCGCGGCTCCGTCGAGCCCCTGTGGCCCACCGACACCGCCCCGGCGACCCCGGAGCCGCCCAAACCCGCCCCGGGCCGCACCCGAGGCCGCGGCCGCGGCAAGTCCGCCGAGTAACCCCGCCGGTCCGGCCACGCCCACCACACGACCAGAGCAGCGGGAAGCTCAACACCCGAGGCGGTCCGCACACCGGACGATCGCCGTGCCTGGTCACGCATGATGCGGACGGCGCCAACCGTCCAACGACCCGAAAGGCAGGACGAGGCCGCTCCCCCAACGGCAGGGCGGAGAGGTGCGGATCGGCGGGTGGGTCAGATGGGCCAGGTGTGGACGGGTTCGTTGGCGTGCAGGCCGACGCTGTACCGCTGGAGCATGGCGCGGAGGGCGGCAGGGCGGTCGAGGTGGTGTCTGGACTGGAGATCGTTGACGGTCTCGGTCTGCCAGGCGGCGCCGTTGCGGCCGGTGCGGCAGCGGCCCTCGATGACGCCGAGCAGGCGGTCGCGGGTGGCCGGGCGGACGCCGAAGCGGTCCAGGCCCGCCGAGGCCAGCGGCAGCAGCTCGTCCAGGACCAGCTCGGCGACCTGCACCTCGCCGCGGTCGGGCCACCAGAGGCGGGCGTCGAGGCCCTCGCGGGCGGCGGTGTGGAAGTTCTCCTCGGCGGCGGAGAACGTCATCTGCGTCCAGATCGGACGGTCCTGCTGGACGAGCTCGCCGACCAGGCCGAAGTAGAACGCGGCGTTGGCGACCTGGTCGACGACGGTGGGGCCGGCGGGCAGGACGCGGTTCTCGACGCGCAGGTGCGGGCGGCCGTTCATGATGTCGTACACCGGCCGGTTCCAGCGGTAGATCGTGCCGTTGTGCAGGCGCAGCTCGCCCAGGTTGGGCACGCCGCCGGCCTCGATGACGGCGACGGGGTCCTCGTCGTCGGTGATGGGCAGCAGCGGCGGGAAGTAGCGGACGTTCTCCTCGAAGAGGTCGAAGATCGACGTGATCCAGCGCTCGCCGAACCAGACCCGCGGCCGGACGCCCTGGGCCTTCAACTCTTCCGGGCGGGTGTCGGTGGCCTGCTCGAACAGCGCGATGCGGGTCTCCGCCCACAGGCGCTTGCCGAAGAGGTACGGCGAGTTGGCCCCGACCGCGACCTGGATCCCGGCGATCGCCTGGGACGCGTTCCAGTGCATGGCGAAGTCTTCGGGGGCGACCTGCAGGTGAAACTGGACGCTGGTGCACGCGGACTCGGCGGCGATCGAGTCGGACTCCGCCTCGAGCCGCTCCTGCCCGCGGATGTCCAGGGCGATGTCCTCGCCGCGCGCGTTGATGATCTGCTCGTTGAGCAGCTGGTAGCGCGGGTTGTTGGACAGGTTGGCCAGCACCGTGTGCTCGGGGCGCAGCGTCGGGAGGATCCCGATGAGCACCAGCTGGGCGTCCGACTTGCGGGCGCGCTCGTCGGCGTGGACGAGGCTGGCGAGGACCTCCCGCTCGTACACGTCGAGGCCGTCGCCCTCGATGACCCTGGGCGCCACGTTGATCTCGAGGTTGAACTGCCCGAGCTCGGTCTGAAACGACGGGTCCGCCAGGTCGGCGAGCACCTCGGCGTTGCGCATCGCGGGCTGCGCCTCGGGATCGATGAGGTTGAGCTCGATCTCGAGCCCCGTCATCGGCCGGTCTGAATCGAACCGGAAGTCGTTGAGCATCAGCGCGAAGACGTCTAGACATCGGCGGACTTTATACCGATATCGGGCACGATCCTCCCGTGTGAACGCACCCCGTATGACGTCTTGCCCCATTCCGTTCCCCAACTCCCCGGCCGACCCCGTGGACCCTCCACGTTAGGAGTGGTCTGGATGTACCGCTAGGGACAAAACGGGCGCAACCTCAGCCTACGGTGATCGAAACCTTGCGGAGGGTGGGATATTTCGCCCACCCTCTGCAGCATGGTCAAACTCCGGCTTAAGGAGCAAAGAGCCGTAATTCAGGCTCAGCCCTGGCGCACGCCCTCGGCACCGATCTCAATCTTGACCTTCTTGCCGACGAGGACGCCGCCGGTCTCCAGCGCCTGGTTCCAGGTGATGCCGAAGTCCTCGCGGTCGATCTCGGTGGTCGCGCTGAACCCGATGACCTCCTGGCCCCACGGGCTCTTCGCGTGGCCCTCGAACTCGACGTCGAGCTCGACCTGGCGCGTGACGTCGCGGATCGTCAGGTCGCCGACCAGCTTGAACTCACCGCCGGAGAAGCCGGTCACGCGGGTGCTCTTGAAGGTCAGCGCCGGCCACTTCTCGACGTCGAGGAAGTCGGCGCTGCGAAGGTGACCGTCCCGGTCGGCCACGCCGGTGTCGATGCTGGCGGCGTCGATCTCGACCTCGACGTGCGACTCCAGCGGGTCCTCGGCGATGACGATGGTGCCCGTCGCCTTGGTGAAGCCGCCGCGGACCTTGCTCACCATGAGGTGCTTGGCGACGAAGCTGACCCGCGTGTGCGCCGGGTCGATGTCGAACTTGCCCGGCGTCGGGATCGTGACGCCGTTGTACTCGCGGGTGCCGACCGGTGCGGTCATGATGCCCTCCAGATGAGCTGTGGTGGAGAAGTTTGCTGAAGCAAATATACTCACGGCAGAGTCTCGTTTGTCAAGCTCTTCTGATAGACTGCCACTGTGACCGACGAGATGCTTGAAGATCCGCGAATCACCGCCATGGGCCTGTTCGTCGAGGCCTTCACCGGTGTGACCGCGCGTCTCAACGTCCAGCTGGCCGAGCACGGCCTCGGCAACGTCGACTTCGAGGTGCTGGTCAGGCTCGCCCGGTCGCCGGGCGGCGAGCTTCGGATGACCGACCTCGCGGCGCAGACCGGCCTGTCGACCAGCGGCGTGACCCGGGTCGTCGACCGCCTGGAGCGCGACGGCCTGGCGACCCGCCGCGCCTGCCCGACCGACCGGCGCGGCTCGTTCACCGTCGTGACGCCCGCCGGCGTGGCCAAGATGCACGAGGTCCTGCCGGACCACCTCGCGCTGATCGACGAGTGGTTCACCGGCCGGCTGTCGCCTGAGCACCTGAAGACGCTGCTCAGCGGTCTCCGCACGATCCGTGACGCCGTCCGCCCCGGCGCCACCTCCGGCGTCGCGGACCCGAGCCGCACGACCGAAACACACCGCGCCGCGTAAAAACCGCCCGGCACGACCGAGGCACACCGCGCCGCGTAAAAACCGCCCGGCACGACCGAGGCACACCGCGCCGCGTAGAAGCCGCCCGGCGCGACGAAGCACACCGCGCCGCGTGAACCGGCACGGCGAGACACCAGCCGGGCGACCGGACACCGCGCCGCGTGAACGGAAGAAAGCGACCGGCAGGATCACCGGCAGCTTCCGCCGCCCCGAGGTCGTGAAACCCCCGCAAAGCCGCATTCCGGGCCATCGACTTCGTTAGTGTCCGCCCGGGGAAGAAACACCCCAGGGGGACCGGCACGGACGAAGCAGGTGGGAAGGCAACACGCGCCCGGGGGGTCTTCGTCCGTGCCCTACTGCTCGGGCGACTCCAGCAGCGCCCGCTCCCGCGGCAGCAGCGCCAGCCCGCCCCGCGCGCGGATCCCGGCCAGCTCGCCCAGCACCCGCTCCCGGTCGTCCGGCGCGGCGCAGGCGGCCAGTGCGACGAGCGCCTCCAGCACATCGCGGATGTCATCGCGACCGGCGAGCAGGTTCGCCGCGGATTCGAACGCGACCGCCGCCGCCGGCCGGTCTCCCCGCGCCAGCGCGAGATAGCCCCCGATCATCGCCGTGAACCCGGCGCTCCCGGGCAGCTCGGCCAGCTCGACGAGGACGTCCGCCGCCTCCTGCGGGCGCCCCGACTCGGCGAGCGCCTGCCCGAGCGTGCCGAGCGCCCGGACGTGGTGGGTGGGGTCGCCGACCTCCGCGGACGCGAACGCCGCCCGGCGGGCCAGGTCGACGGCCTCGTCGAAGCGGCGGTCCAGGCGCGCGACCTCCGCCAGGTTGGCCTGGGTGAGGGCCTGGACGCGGGCGTCACCGGCCTCGGCGGCGCGCCGCCCGGCGCCGGCCAGCCGGCGGGCCGCGGTGGCCAGGTCACCGGTACGGATGTCGTGCCACGCCAGGTTGTTCTGCGAGACGGCGATCTCGCGGATCCGGCCGGTCCGGATCGCCAGCCCGAGCATCGCCTCGGCGTGCCGGCGGGACTCGTCGGCGCCGCCGACCGCCTGCCAGACCCCGGAGAGGACCCCGCGGGCGGCGAACTCCCCCGCCGCGTCCCCGTGCGCGACGAGCACCTCGAGCGCCGCCTCGGTCGGCCAGAGCTCGGCGAAGCCCCGCCCGTGCGCCATCGCGAGCATCCCCGCCGCGACCTGCGCGGTCGCCCGGATCAGCGGGTCGCAGCCGGCAGTGCGCGGGTCGTCGAGCAGCCGCCGCAGCAGCCTGTGCGCCTCGACGTCCCGGCCCCGCAATCGGCACCAGCGCGGGATCGCCCCGGCGAGGCGCAGCGCGATCACGGGTTCGCGGACGGCGGCGTACCGCAGCGCCGTCCGGATGTCGCTGTTGAGGTAGTCCAGGCGCGACACGGCGGCGCCGCTGGCCGGCCCGACGAGGTCGGCCGCCAGCCGGACGGCGAGCCGGGTGATGACCTCGGCGTGCCGGATGCGCAGGGCGCGCAGCTCGAGGTGCTCGACGCAGCGCTCGGTGGCGAAGTCGCGGACCACGTCGAGGAGGCGGAAGCGCAGGTCGCCGGGGCCGCGGACGCTGACGAGGCCGAGCCCGACGAGCCGGTCGAGCACCGCCTCGGCGTTGAACCCGAGCAGCGCCTCGGCCAGCTCCAGCGACCACCGTCCCCGAAACATCGCCAGCCGGCGCAGCGCGGCCTGCTCCGGCTCGTCCAGCAGGTGGTAGCTCGCGGCGACGGCGTCGCGGAGCCGCTGCCCGGCGGGGTCGGTGGCGGCGAGGTCGAGGACGCGATTGCCGTAGCGGGACAGCAACTCCGGCAGCTCGAGGACCCGCCCGCGGGCGGCGGCGAGCTCGATCGCGAGCGGCAGCCCGTCGAGGCGCCGGACCAGCTCGGCGACCGCCGGGATCTCCGCGTCGGGCACCGGCTCGCGCCGCACCTGCCGGAGCCGGTCGAGGAACAGCGCGACCGCCGGCACGCGACGCGCGTCGGCCGCGGAGCCCGGCGCGGACGGCGGCAGCTCCAGCGGCTCGACCTGCCAGTCGACGGCGCCGGGGACCGCGCCAGCGAGCGGGCGCCGGCTGGTCGCGAGGATCTTCACCGACGGCACCCGGGCCCGCAGCCAGCCGATCGCCTTGACCGCGCTGCGGTGCGAGCGGTCGATCCCGTCGAGGACCAGCAGCGCCGGCCGGTCGGGCAGCTCCTCGGCGCGGGCGACCCCGAAGACGGCGGCGACCGCGGCGAACACGTCGGTCGGCTGGGACACGTCGGTGATCGTCACGGAGACCGCGGTGCCGCTGGTCGCGTGCGCGACGGCGTGGGCGAGCCCGGTCTTGCCGACGCCCGCGAGGCCGACGAGCGCGACCAGGTCGGCGTGCGCCAGCAGGTCGAGCAGCTCGGCAACGTCGGCGTCGCGGCCGATCAGCGCCGGCGCGGTCGGCAGCGGCAGGGTCGCCGGGGCGGCGGTGACGGTGCCGGTGAGGAAGTCCTCACGGTCGGTGCCGACGAGGTCGAGGGCGTCGGCGAGCAGCGCGAGGGTGCCCCGCTGTGGCCGCGCGACCCTGCCCCGCTCCAGCTCACGCAGCGTGCGCACGCCGAGGCCGGCCCGTGTGGCCAGCTCGTCCTGGGTCAGTCCCCGGGCCAGGCGGCGGGTCCGCAACGCGGCGGCGAACCCTGCCCCGGCGCCCCGCGGATCATGATCCGCAACTGGAGACATGTTGTGGAAGGGTACTTATCGGAGCCGTCTGGAAGTAGCCAGGCGTCGGAACTACGACGGTTATCGATGCGTTACCTGTCGGTGGCGCGGTTGTTGCCAAGGGCGGGCACCTCGACGGTCTCATCCTCCGCGACCGGCTTTCCGGCCGCCGCCGGCTTGCGCCTGCCCAGCTGCTTGAGGAAGCTCGGCGCCCACCAGTTCCAGCTGTCGAGCATCGTCATGAGCGCCGGCAGCAGCAGCCCCCGCACCACCGTGACGTCGATGACCACGGCGACCGTCATGCCGACGCCGATCTCCTTCACCGCGACCAGCCCGCCGACCGCGAAGCCGAGGAACACGATGACGATGCAGATCGCGGCCGCCGTGACGACCGGGCCGGACTTCGTGATGCCGCGCAGGACCGCCCGGTTGGTGTCGGGGCGCCGGTCGTACTCCTCCTTGATCCGCGCCAGGAGGAAGACCTCGTAGTCCATCGACAGGCCGAAGATGAACACGAACAGCAGCACCGGCGTCGTCAGGTCGATGCCGCCCCAGGAATCGAAGAAGAGCGGGATCTGCCCCCAGCCCCACTGGAACACCACGACCAGGACGCCGAGCGTGGCGATCAGGGTCAGCAGGTTCATCAGGACGGCCTTGAGCGGGATGACGACCGAGCCGGTGAGCATGAACAGCACCGCGACGGTCACGATCAGCACGATGAGCGCCGCGATCGGCAGCCGGCGGGCGAGGGAGTCCTGGTAGTCGACGACCTCGGCGCTCGGGCCGGTGACCCACTTCGGGAACGGCGTGGGCATGGCCCGCACCTTGCGCACCAGGTCGAGGCCCTCCTGCCCGCCGACCTCGCCCTTCGGGGTCAGGTCGAGGACCGTCCAGCCCTTGGGCACGTCGGGGCGCACCTCCTGGCGGAACACCTGGCCGGAGAGGTCCTTGCTGACCTGGTTCATGAACATGCGGACGTCGGCGCGCTCGGGACCGGCCTCCAGCAGCACGACCACGTCTTCCGGGTGCTCGTCGTTGAACTTCTTCTGCAGCGCGTCGTACGCCTGCCGCGCCTCGTTGCTGTGCGGCAGTGCCCGCGCGTCGGAGTTGGCGAAGTTCGCCCCGAGCAGCGGCGCCGCCAGCACCAGCAGGCCCACGGTCACGCCGACCGCGACCGCCGACGGCGACTGCTGCGCCTTGGTGGCCAGCTTCGCGAGCAGGTCGGTCTTGAAGGTGAACCGGCCCTCGCCGGCCGCCGGGATCCTGTCCTTCGCGAGCGAGAGCAGCGCCGGCACCAGCGTCAGCGCCGCGACCGTCGCCAGCACGACGACGGCGGCCCCGCCGAGCGCGACCGCGGCGAGCAGCGGCTCGGCGAACACAGTCAGCCCCGCGAGGGTCGCCGCGACCGCGACGCCAGAGATCGCGACCGCCCGGCCGGACCGCGCGACCGCCTCGACGAGCGCCTCGGCCGGCTCGTGCGTGAGCCGCTCCTCCCGGAACCGGGCGACGATGAGCAGCGAGTAGTCGACGGCGAGCCCGATCCCGAGCAGCGTCACGACGTTCAGGGAGTATTCGCTCACCTTCGTCGCGAAGCTGAGCACCAACAGCAGCAGCAGCGACCCCGTGACCCCGACGACCGCGACCGCGAGCGGCAGCCCGGCGGCGACCACCCCGCCGAAGATCAGCACCAGCACGACGAGCAGCGCGACCAGCGCGATGCTCTCCCCGATCGCGAGGTCCCGCACCGACTGCTCGCCGAACGCCCGCTCCGCGATCTTCGTCCCGCCGACCGTCACCTTCGGCGCCTCGATCAGCTTCAGGCGCGCCTTGACCTTGTCCTCGAGCTTCTCGCGGGCGGCCTCACCGAGCTTCGGGTCGAGCTCGACCCGCACCGTCGAGCTCATGTTGTCGGCGCCGATCTGCCCGCCGGGGCCGTTGTAGAGGTCGTTGACCTCCTTCACCCCGGCCATCGCCTTGATCTCCTGGCTGGCCTTGGTGACGCTCGCGTTGAGCCCCGGGTCGTAGACGTCCTTGCCCTCGATGACGGCGATGACCATCGACCCTTCGGGCGCCAGCTCGTCGATGCGCTGCTGCGCGATCGCCGACTCGCTGTCGGCCCGGTTGGTGGTCGTGGTGGCGAGCCGGTCGAACAGCGCGCCACCGAAGACGGCACCGGCCACGGTCACAGCCAGCCACACCCCGATGACAGGCCACCGGTAGCGGTCCATGAGCGTGCCCAGTTTCGCGAACATCGCAGTATGCAAGCACGGCAGTGGAGCGCGGCGAAATCCTCCGTCTTGTTAGAGACCCAACGACCGCGAGATGATCATCCGCTGTACCTCCGACGTGCCCTCACCGATCTCCAGGATTTTCGCGTCGCGCCACATGCGGGCCACCGGCGTCTCGTTCATGAAGCCGTAGCCGCCGTGCACCTGGGTCGCCTCGCGGGCGTTGGTGACCGCGGCGTCGCTGGCCTGCAGCTTCGCGATGGCGGCCTGGCGCTTGAACTCCCGGCCGTTCACCAGCCGGGACGCCGCGTCGTAGTAGGCCAGCCGGGCGGTGTGCGCGCGGGCCTCCATGTCGGCGAGCTTGAACTGGATCGCCTGGTACTCACCGATCGCCTTGCCGAACGCCCGGCGCTGCTTGGCGTAGGCCACCGACTCGTCGACGCAGCCCTGGGCGAGCCCGACGCCGAGCGCCGCGAACGCGACCCGCCCCTCGTCGAGGATCTGCAGGAACTGCGCATACCCGCGGCCACGCTGCCCGAGCAGGTTGGCGGCCGGCACCCGGCAGTCGGAGAAGCTCAGCTCGTGCGTGTCGGAGGCGCACCAGCCGACCTTGGAGTAGCCGGGCTGGACCGTGAAGCCGGGCGTGCCGCTCGGCACGATGATCGAGGAGAGCTCCTTGGAGCCGTCCGGGTTGACCCCGGTGACGGCCGTGACGGTGACCAGGGCGGTGATGTCGGTGCCGGAGTTGGTGATGAAGGCCTTGGAGCCGTTGATCACCCATTCGCCGGTGGCCTCGTCCAGCACCGCGCGGGTCTGGGTGCCGCCCGCGTCGGAGCCGGCGCCCGGCTCGGTGAGGCCGAAGGCGGCCAGCGCCTCGCCGGTGACGAGCCGCGGCAGCCACTGGGCCCGCTGCTCGTCGGTGCCGAAGCGGTAGATCGGCATGGCACCGAGGGAGATGCCGGCCTCCAGGGTGACCGCGACGGAGGAGTCGACGCGCGCCAGCTCCTCCAGGGCGACGCAGAGGGCGAAGTAGTCGCCGCCCATGCCGCCGTGCTGCTCCGGGAAGGGCAGGCCGAAGAGGCCCATCTTGCCCATCTGGCGCACGATGTCGTACGGGAACGCGTGCCGCTCGTAGTAGTCGCCGATGACCGGTGCCACGACGTCGTTGGCGAACTCGCGAACGCTCTGACGGAGGGCCTCGAGCTCCTCGCCGAGGGTGAAGTCGACCATGACGGGTACCTCTCAGACGGGCGTGACGCCGTGACGGCGGCGCGAGAATTGACGGTCTTTCCCGGTGGCGGCGGCGAACCGGCGGGCCACCTCGTCGCGCAGCGCGCCCGGCTCGACGACCGTGTCGACGACCAGCTCGCTGGCCAGGCGCATGATGTCGATGTCGCGCTCGTACTCGGCCCGGGCCGAGGCGACGAACGCGGCGCGCGCCTCGTCGTCGGGCAGCGCGGCGATCTTGTTGGCGTAGACCGCGTTGACGGCGGCCTCCGCCCCCATCACGGCGATCTTGGCGGTGGGCAGGGCGATGGTGGCGTCGGGCTCGAACCCCGGGCCGGCCATGGCGTAGAGGCCGGCGCCATACGCCTTGCGGACCACGACGCAGAGCTTGGGCACGGTCGCCTCGGAGATCGCGGTGATCATCTTGGCGCCGTGCCGGATGATGCCCTGCTTCTCCACGGCCGAGCCGACCATGAAGCCGGGCACGTCGGCGAGGAAGAGCAGCGGCACGTTGAACGCGTCGCAGAGCTGCACGAACCGGGTCGCCTTGTCGGCGGAGTCGACGAAGAGCACGCCGCCCTTGAACAGCGAGTTGTTGGCGACGACGCCGACGGGCCGGCCGTCGATGCGGGCGAAGCCGACGGTGAGCTCCCGCGCCCACAGCGCCTGGATCTCGAAGAACGAGCCCTCGTCGACGAGACCGCGCACGAACTTGCGCATGTCGAAGGCCTGCCGCTCGCTGGCGGGGATCTCCGGCAGGCCGGTGGCGGCAGCCGCCGCGGCGACCGGCGCCGGCTGCGTCCAGTTGGACGGCAGGTAGGACAGGTAGCGCCGGACCGTCTCGATCGCCTCGGCCTCGGTCTTGCACAGGAAGTGCCCGACGCCGGACTCCGCGCAGTGCACCCGCGCGCCGCCCATCGCCTCGAGGGTGGTCTTCTCGCCGGTGACCATCTCGACCATCCGGTCGGATCCCAGGTACATCGACGCGTTGCCCTCGACCATCGCGACGACGTCGCAGAAGGCGGGGATGTAGGCGCCGCCGGCGGCCGACGGGCCGAACAGGGCGCAGGCCTGCGGGATGCTGCCGCTGGCGCGGACCTGCGTGTGGAAGATGCGCCCGGCGCCCCGCCGGCCGGGGAAGAGCTCGACCTGGTCGGTGATGCGGGCGCCGGCGGAGTCCACCAGGTACACCATGGGGACGCCGGTGTCGTAGGCCTTCTCGATGATCCGGATGATCTTCTCGACGGTGCGGGCGCCCCAGGAGCCGGCCTTGACCGTGGAGTCGTTGGCCATCAGGCAGACCGGGCGGCCGTCGACGGTCGCGGTGCCGGTGATGACGCCATCGGCCGGCAGGCCTTCGGCCAGCACGTTGGCGAACATCCCGTCCTCGACGAAGGTTCCTTCGTCGACGAGCAGGGCAATCCGCTCACGGGCGAAGAGCTTGCCCCGGGCAGCGTTGGCCGCGTGGTACTTCTCGGCACCGCCGGCCTCGACACGCTTCCGAAGCTCCTCCAACATGGCGCGACCTCCGCGTCAGCAACCTGAACGATCGTTATGTCTAACGATCGTTCAGGTTAGCCGAAGCGGAGGTCAAGTACCAATGGCTCGTCGGGCACGGGTCGGTGTGCACCCGGCGGGACCCGGGTCCCCCTGCGGATCAGAGGGACCCCGGTACCGGTGTCAGCAGGAGTACGCGACCGCGCCGCCCTGGCTGGACGCCTGCGAGAAGCCGAACAGGCTGATCGCGTTGCCGCTGATGTTGACCGGCACCTGCAGCGTGGTGTCGAACTGGTTGCCGTTCAGCAGACCGGCGTTGTAGCCCGTGGTCCAGTCGCTGCACGAGTTCTTGACGGCGGTCGCGCCGCCACCGTTGCTCCAGCCGCCGCCGTTGCCGCGCCCGTGGTGCCCGTGGCCACGGCCGTGACCCCGGTCGTCGTCGCCGTTGCCGGCGCCGTTGCCGTAGCCACCGTTGCCGTTGCCGTTGCCGTAACCGCCGTTGTTCTGGCCGTTGCCGTAACCGCCGTTGTTGTTGCCGTTGCCGCCACCGTTGCCGTAGCCGCCGTCGTTCGCGGTGCCGGTGCCGGCGCCGTTGCCACGGCTGTGCTCGCTGGCGACCTTCTTGGTCTTCGCCTTGCCGTGCGACGCGGAGGCGCCGTGCGAGCTCATGTTGCTGGCGTTGCCCGCGGCGTTGCCGTACGCGCCGGGGTTGCCGTTGCTGCCACCGTTGCCGTAGCCGCCGTCGTTGTCGGCGTCGTCGTCACCGTAGCCGCCGTTGCCGCCACCGTTGCCGTTGTCGTCGTCCCAGTCGCCGTTGTCGCCGCCGTGACCGTGGCCGTGGCCGTGCCCGTGGCCGTTGCCACCGCCGTTGCCGCCGCCCCAGCCGTCGCCGTCGACGGCGACCGCGCCGCCGCCGCAGGAGGCGCTGGAGAAGCCGAGCACCGCGATCGCGTTGCCGCAGACGTTGATCGGCGCCTGGACCGTGGTGTCGAACTGGTTGCCGTTGAGCAGGCCCGCGTTGTAGCCCGTGGTCCAGTCCTCGGTGGTCGCGCTCTCGGTGGAGGCGCTCTCACCCTTGACCGCCCAGGCACCGCCGGCGCTCTGCGCGCTGGAGAAGCCGAACAGGCTGATCGCGTTGCCGCTCAGGTTGACCGGCAGCTGCAGCGTGGTGTCGAACTGGTTGCCGTTGAGCAGACCGGCGTTGTAGCCCGAGGTCCAGTCCTCGGTGCGGTTGCCGGTGCTCTCGGTGTAGTCGTCGGCGTCGGCGGCGTAGCCACCGTTGTTGTTCCCGGTGTAGCCACCGTTGCCGCCACCGTTGCCGCCGCCGTGCCCGTGACCCCGGCCGTGGCCGTGCCCGTGACCCCGACCGTTGTCGGAGGCCATGCCGCCCTTGACGGCGTACGCGCCGCCCTGGCTGGACGCGCTCGAGAAGCCCAGGACGCTGACGGCGTTGCCGCTGACGTTGACCGGCACCTGGAGGGTGGTGTCGAGCTGGTTGCCGTTGGCGACGCCCGCGTTGTAGCCGGTCGTCCAGTCCTCGGTGGTGGCGCTCTCGGTGTCGACCGCCGCGGCGCCGCCACCGCAGGACGCGTCGGCGAAGCCGAGCACCGCGATCGAGTTGCCGCAGACGTTGACCGGCAGCTGGAGGGTGGTGTCGAACTGATTGCCGTTCAGCAGGCCGGCGTTGTAGCCAGTCGTCCAGTCGGCGTGCGCGGCCCCGCCCGAGATGAGCAGGAAGCCCGCGGAAAGCACGCCCACGTTGAGCGACTTACGAACCCACGTCTTCATGGTGAAAGTGAGACCCTTCGGTAGGTGTTTCTGTTCAGTGCTGCTTGCGTGGGCGCGGATCGGAGCCGCGAAACCTGCGTGCGGGCAGGCTCTGCCCGGCTCCGCCCTGTCGACGTGCGCCCGGATGGTGCGTGTTCGGTGTTGCGAGATGCCGCGATGTGGTCGATGCGGATCGATGCTGGCCCCAGGGGACCCTGGCTGGCTCCGGCTCGGCCCGCTTCGCTTCGCGTCGGCTGGCCGGCCGGCCTCAGTCGGGTGAGACTGTCGGCTTCTCGGCTGCGAGCAGCCGCAGCTCGGCGTCTTCGACCGCATCCAGCCTGAAGGTGACGACCTTCGTGCCGGCCGGAGCGGCGGGCAGCGTGGCGGCGGCGCCACCGTCGTGGTTGAGGCCCGAGCCGGTGCCCGGAACTCCCGAGGTGATGCCGGCCGCCGGCGCCGGAACGGGCGCCGGGCGGGGCAGCAGCGGCACGTGGCGCGTGCCCTGCGCTTCGGTCCGGTCCGCGACCGGCTTCTCGTGCGTGGCGTCGCCGGCGTCGAGCCGGTCGAGCTGACCCATGGCACGGGAGACGACGACGCGTGTCGAGTCGACGCCGGCACGGGAGGTGCCGGTCGCCGCGGCTACGACGTCGCCGGGTGACCCGACGCCGACCGGCTCGGCCTGGACGGCCGGCTCCTGCGTCTGCGTCTTGCGGGCGATCGTGATGCCGGCTTTTGCCGGCCTCTTGGTTCGTGAGTTCGTGGCGCTCGACGCGTTCACCGTCGTCAAGCGGGGCATCTTGGTGGACGCCGAAGTGGCGGCTTTGCCGGCCGCCTTGTCCGTGACCCCGTCGGTCGTGGCCAGGACCGTGCCCGTCACCGGTCGCAGGACGGTCAGCACCGTCCCGGTGAGCAGGTCACCCCTCGACTCGCGCGGCGACACCCCGGAAGGCGCGCCGGAGGACACCCTGGAAGGCACACCGGTGGACCCGATGTGACCGAAGGTGTGGCCACTGGAAGAGGCGTGACCATCAGCGCCGTGACGGCTGCCGCCGGCGCCGAGGTCGAGCAGGTCGAGTCCTGTCCCGCCGCCCCCGGTGACCAGGTTGGTCACCGGCGCGATCAGGGAGGTCCCGGACGCGAAACCGTCCGAGCCCGACGACTCCGAGGCGTGCGCCGCCGACGCCGACAGCAGCCAGGCCACGCCGGCGAAACCGGCGACGACCAGACCCTTGACGGCGAAACGGGCAGCAGACCGGGCACAGGGGGCCGTGCGCGGGTTGCGCTCGCTCCTTGACCGGGCCATGGCTGCCTCTCAGTACGGGCTCGGTGCCGGGCGGGTCGCCCGACATCTGACTGTTTCCGTACTGAGCAACGAATCGCCCCGGCCGGGGACACGCCACTATCCCGGCGAATCGGGCACAAGTGGGACAGCAGGCGTCAGAAAGGGATTCGCGGACCGGCCTTGAGCACGCCCGATGGCAGCTCCCGCCCGACGATCTCCTGCGCCATCGCCGCCGCCTCGATCATCGCCTTGAGGTCGATGCCGGTGTCGTGGCCCATGTCGTGCAGCAGGTGCACGACCTCCTCGGTGGCGACGTTGCCGGTGGCTCCCGGCGCATACGGGCAGCCGCCGAGCCCGCCGACGCTCGCGTCGAACTCGGTGATGCCCAGCTGCATCGCGGTGAGGATGTTCGCGAGGGCGGCGCCGCGGGTGTTGTGGAAGTGCAGCAGCAGCGGCAGGTCGGGGTGGCGGTCGCGGACGAGGCCGACGACGTCCTGCACGCGGCGGGGGGTGGCCATGCCGGTCGTGTCGCCGAACGCGACACGGTCCGCGCCGTCGGCGACCACCCGGTCGACGATGCCGGCCACCCGCGCCGGGTCGATGTCGCCCTCGAACGGGCAGCCGAAGCTGGTGGAGATGATCACCTCGGCGGTGGCGCCGGCGCCGTGCAGCAGCGCGATCAGCGCGGCGATGTCGTCGAGCGACTCGCCCGTCGACCGGTTCACGTTGCGCTGGTTGTGCGTCTCGGACGCCGACACGACGACCTCGATCTCGCCGAAGCCGGCCTTGAGCGCTCGCTCGGCGCCCCGCGAGTTGGGCACCAGCGCCGAGTAGTGCACCGCGGGGTTCTTGACCGCGGCGGCCCACACCTCGTCGGCGTCGGCCATCTGCGGGATCGCCCTTGGGTGGACGAACGACACCGCCTCGATCCGGCCGACACCGGTCGCGGAGAGCGCGTCGAGCAGCCGTACCTTGGCGGCGGCGGGAACGGGGTCCTCGTTCTGCAGACCGTCGCGGGGTCCGACCTCACGGATGGAAATGAAGCTCACCGCGCACCTCCTGGGCGCATCCGGCTCACGATGCCGGTGTCGTAGTCGCCGGAGAGGAACTCGGCGTTGTCGAGCAGCTCGGCGAAGAACGGCAGGTTGACCTTCGGCCCCACGACCTCGAATCCGGCGACCGCGGCGCGCAGCTTCGCCAGCGCGTCGGCCCGGTCGGTGCCGTGCACGACGAGCTTCGCCATCAGCGAGTCGTAGTTGGGCGTGACGACGTTGCCCGGCCCATACCCGGCGTCGACGCGCACCCCGTCGCCGGTCGGCTCGACCCAGGTCGTGATCGCGCCGGGGCCGGGCAGGAAGCGCTTCGGGTCCTCGGCGTTGACCCGGACCTCGACGGCGTGGCCGGTGACGCGCAGCGCGGCGGGGTCGAAGGTCGGCGCTAGGCCGGACGCGACCCGCAGCTGCTCCTCGACCAGGTCGATGCCGAACACGGCCTCGGTGACCGGGTGCTCGACCTGCAGGCGCGTGTTCATCTCCAGGAAGAAGAACTGCCCGGAGGTCGGGTCGAACAGGCACTCGACGGTGCCGGCGTTGCGGTAGCCGACCGCCTCGCCCGCCCGGACGGCGGCGGCGAGCAGGTCGGCGCGCTGCCGCGGGTCGAGGGCCGGCGACGGGGTCTCCTCGACGAGCTTCTGGTTGCGCCGCTGCACCGAGCACTCGCGCTCGCCGAGGGCGACGACCCGGCCGTCGGCGAGGCCGAGGATCTGCACCTCGACGTGGCGGACGCGGGGGAAGTAGCGTTCGATCAGCACCGAGCCGTCGCCGAACATCCGCTCGGCGAAGCCGCGGACCTTCTCGTACTCCACGACCAGGGCGGCCTCGTCGGCGGCGACCGCCATGCCCATACCACCGCCACCCGCGGCGGCCTTCACCATCACGGGGAAGCCGATCGAGGCCGCGGCGGCGACGGCGTCCTCGACGGTGGTGGCGGGGTCGGTGCTGCCCGGCGCGACCGGCACGCCGGCGGCGGCCATGAGGTTCCTGGCGTTGATCTTGTCGCCCATCGCGGCGATCGCCTCCGGCCCGGGACCGACCCAGATCAGGCCGTGCTCGGTGACGGTGGCGGCGAAGGCCGCGTTCTCCGACAGGAAGCCGTAGCCGGGGTGGATCGCCTCCACGCCGGTCGACTTCGCCGCGGCCAGGATCGCTTCGGTGTTGCGGTACGACTGGGCCGGGTTGGCCGGGCCGATCAGCACCGCCTCGTCGGCCTCACTGACGAAGGGCAGCCCGGCGTCGGCCTCGGAGTGCACGGCGACGGTGTGGATCCGCAGCCTGCGCGCGGTACGGATGATCCGGCGAGCGATCTCTCCGCGGTTGGCGACGAGCAGCGAACTCAGCATGCGAACCGCTCCTGTGGATAACTCTGTGGGTTAACACGTGACTGGCCTGTGGATAACCCTCGGAGGGTCACCCTTGCAGCGCGGAGAGTGTCGCGGCGCGCAACAGCTCGGCGCGGCGGGTCCGGTCGACCTCGCCGCCGAGGAACGGCGTGGAGTTCATCAGACCGAAGGCGGCGTGGGCGAGGACGCGGGCCTCCCCGGCGTTGAGCTCGCCGCGCAGCGCGGTGAGCGTGCTGACCCACTCCTCGACATAGAGCCGCTGCAGGCGCCGGATCTGCCGGCGGGGCTCCTCGGGCAGCCGGTCGAGCTCGTGCAGGTGCAGCGCGATGACCGCCGGGTTGGCGAGGGCGAACTCGACGTGGAAGTCGACCAGCGTGGCGAGCGCGGCGGCCGGGTCGTCGGACGAGTCGGCGATGCGCTTCTGCCCACCGTCGAGCAGCTGCTCGCTGACCGGGATGAGCGCGGCCGCCAGCATCGCCTCCTTGCCGGCGAAGTGGTGGTAGAGGGCCGGGCCGGTCACGCCGGCCGCCGCGCCGATGTCGTCCATCGACACGCCGTGATAACCGCGGGTCGCGAAGAGCCCGACGGCGATCTCGAGGATCTCCTCCCGCCGTGAGCGGCGGCGTTGTCCGGCAGGCCCGGCACCGCGGGTCTGTGCAGGTGGGCGCACGGACGATTGCTCCAGCGTCATGGGGAAAGCCTAACCTTGTGTCAAGACAACTGCTGAACGGTCGTTAAGTTTGTCACTGCCCGAGGTGGAGCTGACGGATCTCGGCGGCCTCCTCCGAGCGATCCATCGCCTCGAGCGCCTCGGCCAGCATCCAGGCCGCGTTCTGCCCCGCCTGCGAGCCCGCGGGCGCGGCACCGAGCACCGAGCGCAGCAGCGGCTCGGCCGGTGCCGGATCGCCGGAGCGCAGCAGCAGCTCGGCGTGCAGCAGGTCGGCCTCGATGGCCTCGCCGAGCGCGCCGATGCCGCGCAGCACGTCCGCGGCGCCGCGGACCCGGGCCAGGGCCTCGTCGCCCTGGCCGGCGCCGAGCAGCACCCGCGCCGCGTCGCAGTCGAGCATCGCCCGCTGCCAGACCAGCCACGGCTCGGACGGCCCGACCGTCTGGCTCAACGACGCGGCCAGCGCGTCGGCCTCGGCGAGCGCGGCCAGCGACTCCTCGACGCTACCGGCCCAGCGCAGCGCGAGGGCCCGCATCCGGCGGTTGTACAGCTCGGCCTGGACCACCCCGGCGGCCCCGAACGCGGCCGCGGCCGCGCCGAACCGCTCGGCGGCCTGCGCGTCGCGGTCGGCCCGGTAGAGCAGCTGGGCCGCCTCCTGCAGCATCCGGCCGCGGGACTGCAGGTTGTCGAACCCGTCGAGGTTGCCGGCGAGCGTCTCCAGCAGCGCGAGCGCCTGGTCGGGCTCGTCGAGCTCCCGGTAGATCCGCGACAGCAGGTAGCGGGTGCGGTCCGCATACTCCTGGGCGCCGATCCGGTCGAGCACGTCGATCGAGCTCTCCGCCGCCTCGGCCGCGTCGAGCGGCTGCCCGGCCTGGTCATAGGCGTTGGCCAGGTCGAAGCGCAGGATCGCGGCGGGCCCGTCCTCGCCGTGCGCGACGTGGTCGGCGATCGCCTCGACGAGGTCGTCGACGGCCTCGGCCGGGTGGCCGCCGGCGAGCCTGGCCCGCCCCCGGCCGACCAGCGCCGACAGCCGCGGGTCGCGCTCGACCGCGGCGGCGAGCGCGGCGTCGAACGCCTCCACCGCGGCGTCGAACTGCTCGAGGTTGGCCAGCGCGTGCCCCTGGATCAGCGCCGCGAGCGCCACCGGCGGCGGGTCGCCGAGCCGGCCATACTGCTCGCGGCAGTCGGCGGCGGCCGCCACCGCCTCCTCGAAGCGCTCCAGCACCAGCAGGCACCGGGCCCGCCGCCCGGCCAGCTCGGCCCGCAGCGCCGGGCGGGCCGGCTCCTCGGCGACCGCGGCCTCGACCGCGGCGAGGGCGTCGTCGAGCCGGTCGAGCGCCAGCAGCGGATACTCGAGCCGCAGCCGCGCCTCGGCCCGGGTGTCGGCGTCGCCGATCGCGACGATCCGCTCGGTGACCTCGGTCAGCCGGGCCAGGACCTCCTCCTGCCGGTCCTCGGCGTCGGGGGCGAGCAGCGCGCGGGCCTCGGCGATCAGCGCGGACCGCTCGTCGCCGAGCCGCCGGTGACCGGCGGCGGCCTCCAGGAACGCGGCCTCGGCCACCTCCGGCTCCTCGTCGACGCTCGCGATCCGGCCACGGCCCTCCACCCGCCGGACCGCCAGCGCAGGCGCCGGGTCGTCGAAGAGCTCGTCGAAGCGCTGCCACGCGGCCCGCGCCTCGGTGAAGCGGTACTCCTCGAACAGCTCCTCCGCCCGGTCGAGCAGCTCCGCCGGGTCGGTCGGCAGCGGGCGCGGCGCGCTGGTTGCGGCGGGCGCGGCGGCGGTCCGCAGCGTGCGGGCCACGGCGCTGAGCGGCAGGTGGTCCACGAGCGGCTCGGCGTGCAGCCGGGCCTCGATGAGCCGGCCGATGTTGGCCGTGCCGTTGCGGGCGTCGAAGCGCGCCGCCAGGGCCCGCGCCCGGGCCGCGAGCCGCTCGGCGAGCACCGGCGCCGGCAGCCCCTCGGCACCCCCCGGCGCCGCCCTCTCCGCCGCCGGCACCCCGGTGATCACGACCGTGGCGTCGAGGCGGCTGAGCAGCAGCGCCGCCGCGGCGGAGAACCACATGTCGGCCTGCGGGTGCGGGGACTTGTCGAGCCAGGTCAGGTGCCGCTCGACGATCTCCAGGCCGCGGGTCTCGTTGCCGGTCCGCGCGCAGAACACCACGTGCTCGCCGATGCGCTGCAGGTCGGCGAGGTTGCCCCGCAGACTGCGGTAGGCGCGGCGGTGCGCGTCGGCGGCCTCCGTGAGCCGGCCGGTGCGCAGATACGGCACCAGCAGCGACGTCAGGATCGACTGGGGCTGCTCGGCGCAGGTGAGGTGGCCGGCGAGCACCGGCTGGGCGAGCGCCACCGCCGCCTCGTCGTCGCCGGCCGACACCAGGTGATACACCTTCGACGTCGGGTCGCAGCCGACGCAGTCGGAGTTGTCGTCGCGGGGCGTCGCGCACCACTGCTCATACCACTCGTCGGCGGCCGGGTCGCCGATGTGCGCGGCCACGGCGTGCCGGTAGGAGTAGACGGCCTGCAGGCTGTGCCCACCGGCGCGGAAGCGGCGCTCCATGTCGTCGAGCACGTCGTGCGTGCGGCCGAGCGGCACCTCGGGGAACTTCAGCAGGCCCGACACCATGTACTTGAACTGCCACAGCAGCAGGCTCTCGGCGTGCCGGTCGAAGCGCTCCGGGTGCGCGTCATACTCCGCGCGGCACCACGAGAACGTCACGAACGACTTCGCGGTCTCCCCGCCGTGCACATACGCCGTCGTGGCCTGCATCCGCGCCGCGAAGCGCAGCTCGTCGAAGCCGCCGGCGTCGGCGTGCTGCACGATCTGCTCGACCAGCGCGATCTGGCCACTGCCATACGGCATGTGGTCGGCCTCGCGCAGCAGGGTCCAGAGCTCGTCTTCAGTCTTCATGCGCGACCGCCTTGTTGAGCAGGCCCAGGAATGAGCTGTTGAGCAGCGCGGCGTCCGCCGGCCGCAGCGGATGGTGTCCGAGCAGCAGCGCCTGACCGTACAGGCCTTCGACGGCGAGGCGCACCAGGTCCTCGTCGGCGAGCTCGCTGATCCGCCGGACCAGCGGGTTTCGATGGTTCAGCACCAACTGGGGCCGGTCCTCGTCGTCGGTGCGGGCGAGGGCGTCCAGCACGTCGGCCCACACCTCGTCGACCCGCTCCCGGGTGGCCCGCAGCTCGGCGGCGAACGCGGCCGACCGGTTCACCAGATACATGGCCGGCATGCCCGCCGGGTCGAACGCGCGCAGGACCACCTCGCAGCCGAGCCGGTCCATGGCGCGCTGCGCGCGGGCCACGAACGGCCGCCGGGCCAGCTCCAGCCCCGGCTCCAGCACGTCGAAGTGCGTGGTCAGGTCGCTGGGCTCGACCCGCTCGATCAGCGCGCCCGGCTCGATCAGCGGCAGCCGCTCGATGAGCTGCGCGTCATACACGTAGCCGGCGTTGACCACCGGCATGCCCTGCGCCGCCGCGACCG
The DNA here is from genome assembly GCF_039531485.1 of Dactylosporangium maewongense. NCBI lineage: Bacteria > Bacillati > Actinomycetota > Actinomycetes > Micromonosporales > Micromonosporaceae > Dactylosporangium > Dactylosporangium maewongense. The sequence continues at coordinate 154,287 of NZ_BAAAQD010000019.1, forward strand.
CGCCGATCTGGCGGAACTCGTCGACCTGCACCGTGTATCGCACGAGGCCGTGCTGGGCGCGGAAGTCGGCGAGCGTCATCCGGCCCGTGTTGGTCTCCATCGGCCACCAGCGCTCGACCAGGCGCAGCATCTCGTCGTCGTGCACGGCGAGCGCCTTGACGCCGAGGTGGTGGATCTCCAGAAACTCCGCCAGCCGCCGCGGGTCGCGGGTGGCGAGCCGGACCAGCCAGCCGCGCAGCTGGTCGCCGAGCGTCTCGCGGGTCGACTCGAGCAGCTGGTCCTCATACAGCGCCTCGCGGCTCGCGGTCGGGCGCAGCTCGCCGGCGTCGAAGACGCACCGCGCGAAGAACGCCCACTCGGGCAGGACGCCCTCGGCGCCCTCGGCGAGCAGCATCCGCTTGAGATAGACGCGGTGGCCGGCGCGGGCCGCCGGGTTGGCCGGGGTGGGCAGCACGAACGCGACCCCGGTCAGCCCCGCCTCGGCCACGGACAGGTCCACCACGTCGAACGGGGTGAACCCGAAGACCTCCCGGCAGTGCGCGACGAGCCGCTCCCGCCGGTTGTCGCCGCCCGCCCGCCACGGCAGGCCGTCGCCGGTGACCTGGACGTCGCCGACCTCGACGGTCACCGGCAGCAGCGAGCCATAGAGGGTGGCGAGCTCGGTCACGGTCCGCCGCAGCAGCCACTGGTCGGCGTCGCGCCGGGGCACCAGCGTCACGGTCGTGCCGACGTGCAGCCGGTCCTCGCCGGCGGGCGCGACGCTGTAGCGGCCGTCGGCGAAGCCGCGCCACAGCACCGTCGGGCTGCCTTCCGCCCTGGTCAGGACCCGGATCTCGTCGGCGACGAGGAAGCAGGAGAGCAGGCCGATGCCGAACTGGCCGAGGAAGTCGTGCCGGGCGAAGCCGAAGTCGTCGCGCTTGGAGCTGCGCCCGATCGTGGCCAGGAACTGGTGGACCTGCTCCTCGGTCAGGCCGATCCCCGTGTCGGACACGCGCAAGGTGCCGTCGCCGGTGACGTCGGGCGGGTCGATGCGCACCCGTGCCGGCGCCGCCGGGTCGAGCGCGCGCCGCGCGGTGATCGCGTCGACGGCATTCTGGAGCAGCTCGCGCACATAAACCCGCGGGCTCGCATAGAGATGGTGGCTGAGCAGGTCCACGACCCCGCGCAGGTCCACCTGGAACGTCCGATCCACGCGCGCACGCTACCGCGACCCACCGACATTCTCCGCCCCGTTCTCACCCCAGGACGTGCTCCACGGCGGTGAGCCCCGGCACGGTGACGGTCGCCACCGGTGCTCCGGTTTCCGGATGCAGCCGGTGTACGGCCTCCGCCTGCCCCACGTACAGCCCCGTGTCCGACACCGCGACGCCCCGCGTGTCGCCCGGCAGGGCCCAGGTCGCCCGCGGCGACTTCGAACCGGTGTCGAACACCTGCACCTGCCGCCCGGCCGCGAGGTACGCCGCGGAGCTGGACACCGCCAACCGGGCCCGGCCCGCCACCGCCGTGAACCGGAGCTCCTGCGTGACGGCCAGTACATCGGCGGAAATGACCGCAAGAACACCCTTGCCCGCGTCGGCGACCCACACCTCCTCGCCACGCTGTGCGATCGTCAGCCCCTCGACCGGCCCCGTGCCGAACGACGACGGCAGGTCGACGCAGACCGCCCACCCGTCGGCGACGCTGAGCGTGTGCACGAACGCGTGCACGTCCGGCCTGCCGTCCCGCGCCCCCGTCTCCGGGTGCAGCAGGTCGCGGACGTGCACGTGGTCCGGCTGGTGGCTGTACAGGGTGAAGAGCCGCTGCCGCCGGGCGTCGAAGACCGCCTGCCGCCCTTCGCCGCGCATCTGCTCCTCCGCGCCCTCCGGCACGAGGACCTTCACGCCCGCCTCCGCGTTCGGCAGGTTCAGCGCGGTGAGCTGCCCCGCCGCGAGATCGAGGACCCGCACCCGGTAGCTGTCCGGATGCTCCGGGGGCAGCATGTCCAGCACGAAGAGGCTCGTGCCGGTGGACGAGAACGCCTCGGGCTGCACGAACCCCGGCAGCTTCAGCCGGTGCCGCTCGCCCGCCGGCCCGGCGACCACGATCGTCGTCTCCAGCCGGCCCGCCGGATCGCCGTCGACGAGCGCGACCAGCCCGGCGTCGGGTGTGACCGCCGCCAGCCGGCCGGCGCCCCGCACCGTCGTCTGCGCGACAACGTCGCCGGTGCGCGCGTCGCGGGTGACGACGCGCGACGCGCCCGGCTCGGCAACGGCGCTGACGAGCCGCCTGCCGTCGGCGGTCGCGAGCGTCGCCGCGGGTGTCACCACCCGGCGGCCGGTGCCGGACTCCACGACGGTCATCCCGTCCCCGACGGAGACGGCGAGCAGCTCCCCCGGCTCCACCTTCTTCGGCTTCGATCCGGATCCGCAGGACGCCATCAGGACGGCCCCGCCCAGGCCGAGCAGTTCACGACGCTTCATGCCCACCACGAGCCGCGATCCGCCGGCGCCGTTCCCGGCCCGCATCGACTATTTTCGGCGGGTGGATCTCCGTGCCGCGCTCGACAGCCTGACCGGTCTCTCCGTCGGTGACGCGCTCGCCGCGCCGTTCGAGATGCACCCGCCGCTGCCCGCCGGTGCCGGATTCGCCCCGCCGCCGGCGCCGTGGCGCTGGACCGACGACACCGAGATGGCCTGCACGCTGCTGGAAGGGCTCCGCCGGGACGACCGGGTCGACCAGGACTGGCTGGCGGGCGCGTTCGCGCAGCGCTGGAGCCGCGACCGGGGCTACGGCCGCGGCGCGCGGTCGCTGCTGACCAGCATCGACGAGGGTGTCCCCTGGCGGGTCGCCGCCGGCGCGCTGTTCGCCGGCCGCGGCTCCGCGGGCAACGGTGCGGCGATGCGGGTCGCGCCGCTGGGCGCGTTCTTCTCCGGCGACCCCGACGTCGCGGCGCGGCAGGCGGCGCTGTCGGCGGAGGTCACCCACCGGCATCCGGAAGGCGTGTCGGGTGCCGTCGCGGTCGCCCTCGCGGCGGCGCTCGCGGCCCAGCACACGCCGCGCGAGTCGCTGCTGCGCATGGTGCTCAACGCATTGCCGCCGTCCGACGTCCGGGACGGCATCGGCCGCGCCGCCCGCATGGCGGAGGCGTCCGATCCCGGGGAGGTCGCCGCGGAGGTCGGTAACGGCGCACACGCATTGGCGCAGGACACCGTGCCGTTCGCGCTGTGGGTGGCCGCGCGGTATCTCGACGACTATCCGGAGGCATTGGCGGCGTGTGTACGGGTGGGCGGCGACACCGATTCGATGTGCGCGATCGCCGGCGGCGTCATCGCGGCGCACACGGGCGTCGGCACACACGGTGACACGGTCGGCGTGCCGCCGGAATGGATCGATTCACGTGAACCGCTACCCACGTGGGGCTGAACACTCTACGTGACAGTTGAACGGTAATTCACCCGAACGATCACGCCGGACCAGGTTTCCACGAAGATGGACTGAGCAGCACATTCACCCCGGAGTCCCATCCGGGCGTATCAAGGTTTTTTGGCAGGCCCGGGGGTAACAATGTGCTCATGTCACACCCTGCCGCGACCTATCGCCTCGGTATCGTGTCGACCTATCTGCCTCGCCGTTGCGGGCTCGCGACGTACACCGCGGACCTGCGGGAGGCACTTGGTGTCGCCAGCGACGATCTGGAAACAGTCGTCGTGGCCATCGACCGTGACGGGCACAGCTACGGTGACGAGGTCGTCGTCACCATCAATCAGGACCGCATCGAGGACTACTCCGCCGCCGCCCGCGCCATGCGGGAGGCCGGCGTCCAGGTCGTGCTGATCCAGCACGAGTACGGGATCTTCGGCGGCACCGACGGCTCTCACCTGCTCGAACTGACCCGCGCGCTCAACGCGTGCGGCATTCCTTACCTGCTGACACTGCACACGGTGCTGTCGCGCCCCTCGTCCGGGCAGGCGGCGACGCTGCGCGCGCTCTGCGCCCGGGCGGCGAGGGTCACGGTCTTCACCGAGACCGCGCGCCGCGTCGCGATCCGCACCGGCGTGGCCGCCGGCCACCAGCTGGTCGTGGTCCCGCACGGCGCGCCCGAGGCGATGCGCCAGCCACCGGACCCCGCGACGCTGCGGCCCGAGCTGCGCGAGCTGCTGGACAAGGTCGCCGGGAAGCCGACCCTCACCACGTTCGGCCTGCTCAGTGAGGGCAAGGGCATCGACATCGCGATCGACGCGCTGGCCGCGGTGGTCAAGGAGCACCCGGACACGCAGTACATCGTGGCGGGCGCGACGCATCCGGAGATCAAGCGGCGCGACGGCGAGGCCTACCGCGACAGCCTGCAGTCCCGCGTGGAGCTGCTGGGCCTGGCCGGCCACGTGCACTTCGTCGACGCCTTCCTGGGCCTGGACGAGCTGTCGGCCATCCTGCACGCGAGCACGCTGTTCGTGACGCCGTACCGGTCGCCGGAGCAGATCTGCTCGGGTGCGCTCACGTTCGCGCTGGGCGCGGGCCTGCCCGCGGTCTCGTCGTCCTACAGCTACGCGGAGGACATGCTCGCCGGCGGCGCCGGACGGGTGGTGCCGTGCGGCGACGACGCGGCGCTCGCCGCGGAGATCATCGACCTGCTCACCGACGGCCGCGCGCTCGCCGCCGCGAAGTCGGTGGCCGAGGCGTGCGCCGTGTGGCTGCCCTGGCCGGCGGTCGCCGCGCGGGAGGCGGAGCTGGTCGCCGACGTGCTGCGCCAGACGCAGGCCGCGACGGCCCGCCCCGGTCACTCGACCGCGGCCGCCCCGCTGCTCAACCTCGCGCACCTGGACCGGCTCACCGACGAGATCGGCATCATTCAGTTCTCGCACGGCGCCAACCCTTCGCTGGAGTCCGGCTACTGCGTCGACGACGTGGCCCGGCTCGCGATCGTCGCGGCGGACCTGCTCGCGGTCGGCATCGACACGAAGCAGACGGCCCAGGCGACGCGCTGGCTGCGCCAGTCGATCCGCTTCCTGACCGCCGCCTACGACCCGTCGGGCGCGATGCACAACATGCTGAGCTACCACGGCACGTGGCAGGACTGGCCGCACCAGGGCGACCACGTCGGCCGGGCCGTCTGGGCGCTCGGCGTCCTGGTCGGCACGCCGGCCGTCCCCGACGACATCCGGCGGCCGGCGGCGGCGCTGCTCGACGAGCTGGGCGCGCGCACCCACCAGCTGCCGGACATCGGGCTGCGGACCGCCGCGTACGCGCTGATCGGCCTGGCCCGGGCGGGCCGCACCGACCAGGCGGCGCCGCTGCTGCGCCGGCTCGACGAGGCGCTGGTCGCGACGTCGGCGGTGGACCCGTCGTGGCGCTGGTTCGAGCCGGAGCTGACCTACGACAACGCCCGGCTGCCGCACGCGATGCTGCTCGGCGCGGCGCTGCTGGAGGACGACGCGATGGCGGCGCGGGCGATCGCGGCGCTGGACTGGTACGCCCAGCACGTCGGGCTCGCCGACGGCACCCTGCGCTGCGTCGGCAACCGGTGGCACCGGCGGGGCGAGTCGCCGTCGGTCTGGCTCGCCGACGACGGCGACGAGCAGCCGCTGGACGCGGCCGCGATCACCGAGGCGATGGTCGACGCCTGGCAGTACACCGCGGACCCGGCGCTGGCGCGGCTGGCGGGCTGGGGCTACTCCTGGTTCCTCGGCAGGAACCGGGCCGGCGCGCGGCTCTACGTCGACGCCACGGGCGCCTGCCACGATGGTTTGTCTGCTACTGAGCCAAATGGGAACCAGGGTGCCGAGTCCACGCTAGCCTATTACCAAGCGCTACTCAGCCTGCTCAAAGCCGGTTTGGCCGCTCTGCCCCACCCTGTCGTCGCCACGACGCCGGTCCCGACGTCATTGCCGGTCACCGGCCCGTCACGGCCGACTCCGAACAAGGCGCCGACGGGCACCCGGGCCGTCGGACGGGCCTCGGCCGGCTTCAGCGCGACCGCCCAGCCGCCCCGCCTGCGCACCACGGAGGGCCAACCTGATGCACTTTGACGCGGAGCTGTTCCACCGGGAACCCACCAATCCCCTGCTCACGGCCGGGGATTGGCCCTATCCGATCAACAGCGTGTTCAACCCGGGCGCCTGCCTGCACAACGGTGACACGGTCCTGCTGTGCAGGATCGAGGACCGGCGAGGCATCTCGCACCTGACCGTCGCCCGCAGCAAGGACGGCCGCACCGACTGGGTCGTGGACGCCAAACCGCTGATCGCCGACGACCCCACCGACCAGCACAGCTGCTGGGGCGTCGAGGATCCCCGGGTCACGTACGTCGACGAGCTCGGCAGCTACGTGATCGCCTACACCGCGTACGGACCCAGCGGCCCCTGCGTCGCGCTCGCCCGCACCGAGGACTTCGAGTCGGTCGAGCCGCTCGGCATCGTCATGCCGCCCGAGGACAAGAACGCCTCGCTGCTGCCCCGCAAGATCGACAACCAGTACGTGCTGTTCCACCGGCCCGTGTCCGTGCTGTCCGCACGGGCCGACGTCTGGCTGTCGAAGTCCGCGGACCTGCAGGCGTGGACGACCCCCGAGCCGGTCATGCAGTCCCGCTCCGGACCCTGGTGGGACGCCACCCGGATCGGCATGGGCCCGCCGCCGGTCGAGACCCCGCACGGCTGGCTCTGCGTCTACCACGGCGTCAAGCAGATGGTCGCGACGTCGCTGTACCGCGTAGGCCTGGTCATGCTCGACCTGGACGACCCCACGAAAATCATCCGGCGGACACCGAGCTGGGTCCTGGGCCCCGAGGCCGAGTACGAACGGGTCGGCGACGTGCCCAACGTCGTCTTCCCCACCGGCCTCGTCCACGACGAGGCCCGCGACGAGCTCCGCCTGTACTACGGCGCCGCCGACCTGTGCGTCGCCATGGCCAGCGCCCGCTTCTCCGAGGTGGTCGACTACCTGGTCAGCCTGCCCGCCGAGAACGAATAGCCCTGCCAACCGAACGGCGGCCCGCTGTCAGGGCCGCCGTTCGCCATGTTCCAGGCGCCCCACCATCCGACCTTGCCCGGCGAGCACCACCCAACCCCACCCCTCCCGGGCCGCCACCGGCGAAACGCACAGGGCCACCCCTCTCCCACCCACCCAGACATTGGTCAATGCCCAAAACGCCCCCTTCCTGATGGACAGAGGCCGCGGACCACACCAGGCAGCCGCTCGCCACGCACCTGGCGCCCACATATAGGGCCTACCCCCTCCACCCACCCAGACGTTGGTCAATACCCCCGCAACACCCAGCCCCTCCCGAAACGCCACCGACGAACACACAGGGGCTACCCCTCCACCCACCCGGACGTTGGTCAATGCCCCGAAACGCCCCTTTTCCGGATAGACATAGCGCGATCCACCCACAGTTCGATCACTGATTTGAGGGTGGATCGCGCAGCGTCTATGGAACAAATGCCAAAAATCGGGGCATTGACCAACGTATTCGCGCGGAGACGAGACCAGAGACAGAGACGGGTGTGTCGGCTGGTTCAGTGCCGGGCGGGGAGCGGGTCGAGGGCGTCGGCCGGCGTGAGGTTCGACCCGCTTGGGCAGGACGGCGGCCCCCTGCAGTGGGCCGCCGTACTGTTTGTCGCTACTTCGGGCTGTTGCCTTTAACGACCGGGACGCGGACCAGGTTGCCCCACTCGGTCCAGGAGCCGTCGTAGTTCCGCACGTGCTGGAAGCCGAGCAGATGCGTCAGCACGAACCACGTGTGGGACGACCGCTCGCCGATGCGGCAGTAGGCGATGACGTCGTCGTCCGGGGAGAGGCCGAGCTCGCCGACGTAGATCTGGCGCAGCTCGTCGACGGGCTTGAAGGTGCCGTCCTCCTGGGTCGCCTGCTTCCACGGCTTGCTGACCGCGCCGGGGATGTGGCCGCCGCGCAGCGCGCCCTCCTGCGGGTAGTCGGGCATGTGCAGCAGCTCGCCGGTGTATTCGCCGGGTGAGCGGACGTCGACCAGCGGGCGGTCGGCGGCGATGTGCCCCATGACGTCCTCGCGGAACGCACGGATCCCCGTGTCGTCCCTGGTGGGCACCGGGTAGGTGGTTTTCGGGCGACCCGGCGCGTCCTTGGTGAGCGGCCGCCCCTCGGCGATCCACTTGGACCGTCCGCCGTCGAGGATCCGCAGGTTGCGGTGGCCGAAGAGGGAGAACACCCACAGCGCGTAGGTCGCCCACCAGTTGAAGTTGTCGCCGTAGAAGACGATGGTGTCGTCGGGGCCGATGCCCTTGGCCTCGCAGAGCGCGGCGAAGCCTTCCGCGTCGAGATAGTCGCGGGTGACCTGGTCGTTGAGCTCGGTGTGCCAGTCGACCTTCACGGCGCCTGGGATGTGGCCGGTGCCATACAGCAGCACATCCTCGTCGGACTCGACGACGACGAGACCGTCGTCGTGGAGCCGCTCGGCCAGCCAGTCGGTGGTGACGAGTTTCATGAGTTCAATCTAGCGGCGCGAGCTCGGGCCGTTTGGCAGTCACCATGTCCCCGGAAGACTTTCCGGTCAGCCGCCGCTTCACCCACGGGGCCAGGTGCTGCGTCGCCCAGCGCGCGTCGGCCGCCTTGCGCGACATCCACGACAGATCCTCCGGCGGTGGTGGTGCGGCCAGCCACGATGCGTCGCAGTCGACGCCGAGCGCCGTCAGCACGTGGCCGGCGACCCGGCGGTGCCCGGCCGGCGAGAGGTGCAGCCGGTCGATCCCCCACAGCCGCGGGTTGCCGAACTCGGCGTCGTCCCACATGTTCACCACGTGGGCGCCGTGCTTCGCGCCGATGCCGTCGATCGCGGTGTTGAGCGCGTCGACCCGCGGGCGGAGCATCTTGCCGCCCGGCATCCTGCCGGTCAGGTCCGCGAAGCGGAAGACGATCACGTCGGCGCCGGTGGCCCGCAGCCGCTCGATCGTCTTGTCGAACCGCGCGACCAGGATGTCCACCTCGAACCCGCGCCGCAGCGCGTCGTTGCCGCCGCCGGCGAAGCTGATCAGGTCCGGCTTCATCGCCGTGGCGAGCGGCACCTGCTCGGCGACGATGTTGTCGAAGAGGCGGCCCCGCACCGCGAGGTTGGCGTAGCGGAAGTCCGGCAGATCCTGGGCGAGACAGCCCGCCACCAGATCCGCCCAGCCGCGGTAGCCCTTGCCGTCCGGTCTCGGATCGTCCATGCCTTCGGTGAAACTGTCACCGACCGCGACGTAGCTCGTCCACCCCGCCACCGCACAACCTCCCCATGGTCTGCATGCCTGCATCGCATCTTTTCAGGGCACCAGGGGGGTTGGAAGCGACTTTGCCGCACGCCACACCTGGTTCAGCCCTTCCGGGTTCGGGTAACAAACGGGCATCAACAGCCGGGAGGGCGACCATGACGATGCAGACCGTCCGCGACGTGATGACCACCAATGTTGTGTATCTCCCGAGTGAGACGACCCTCGCCGAGGCGGCTCGCACCATGCGTGAGCAGGACATCGGCGATGTCGTGGTGGCCGACGGTCCCGGTCTCACCGGCGTGGTCACCGACCGCGACATCGTCGTGCGAGCCGTCGCGGAGCGCTGCGACCCCGCCGCCACGACGATCGGCGAGATCGTCACCCGCGACCTCGTCACGGTCCGCCCCGAGGACTCCATCCACACGGCGGCGCTGCTCATGCGCGACCAGGCCGTGCGGCGGGTGCTCGTCTGCGATGACGCGCAGGGCCTCGTGGGCATCGTCTCGATCGGGGACCTGGCCGAGGAGATCGACCCCGACTCGGTGCTCGGCGGCATCAGCAAGGCCGCACCCAACAATTGAGCGGCTAGATTTGAGGCATGGACATGCCCGGCAAGCTGGCCGCCATCGTCGACGAGTTCGCCTCCGCGCCCCGCGACGTGGTGCTGGAGATGCTGCTCGAGTTCGCTGACGCGGTCCGCCCGCTGCCGGCGTCGTTCGACGGGCACGAAGGCATGGAGCAGGTGCCCGAGTGCCAGACGCCGTTCTTCCTCAAGGCGGTGGTGACACCCACGGATCAGGTCGAGCTCCACTTCGACTGCCCGCCCGAGGCGCCGACGACCCGCGCCTTCGCGGGCATCCTGAGCGAAGGCCTCGAGGGTGCCACCGCCGCCGAGGTCCTGGCCGTCCCCACCGACCTGTACCACCGGATGGGTCTCGCCACGGCGATCAGCCCGCTGCGCGTCCGCGGCGGCACCGCCGTCCTGACCCGCCTCCAGCGCCAGGTCCGCGAGGCCGCCTCAGCGCAGGATGCCTAGCCTCCTGACCTCCGGGATCCAGGTCGGAAACTCGCCGAGCAGGCGGTCGTAGAGTTCGGCGTCGCTGACCTTCGAGATGTCGTCGACCGCGAAGAACCCGACGTTGTCCACGACCCGGCCCGCCATCCGGTCGAACCGCTCGAGAATGCCGTAGTTGCCCTTGCCCAGGCCGATGAACTGCCAGAACGTCGGCTCGCTCGCGGCGTCGCGCAGCTGGCGCTCGATCTCGGCGTTGCGGTGGACGCCGCCGTCGGAGAAGAACAGCACCAGGGTCGGGTCGGGCACCGGGTTCGCGGCGGTCCAGCGCCGGACCTGGTCGATGACGCTCGCCTCGTTGTTGCTGCCGCCCACGCCCGAGGGCCGTTTCGGCGTCTGGGCGGCGAGCCATCCCGGCATCTCGGCGATGGTCAGATCCGGCAGCTGGCGGGCGAGGTCGGCGAACGCCCACACCTGCATGGTCCCGTCGTCGTCCAGCTGAGCGGCGACCGCGGCCATGCGCTCGACCGCCTGGCTGACGATGCCGCTCTTGTACAGCCGATGCATCGACCCCGACGCGTCGAGCACCACGATGACCCTGGCCCGGATCCCGGCGGCGCCGCGCTTCGCCAGCGACACCAGCACCTGCTGTTTACGCAGGTTGAGCCGCTGCCGGTCGGCGGCGGGCAGCCGCTCCTCGCCCTTGGTGAACCGCACCCCCGGCCGCTGCTCCGGAACAGCCGGTGCGGGCGCCGCGGGCGCCACGGCCTCCTCGGAGATCGAGATGCCGAAGGCGGTCGCCAGCCCGGCCAGCCCGGTGTCCCAGCCCTGCCCGACCGCGCGGAACTTCCAGGCGCCCTGCCGGCGGTACAGCTCACCCACGACGAACGCGGTCTCCGTCGTGGCCCGCATTTCGGTGAACCGGGCGATCTCGGCGCCGGTGGCGGTGTCGTAGACCGTGGCATGCAGCCCGGGGACCTGCCCGAACGAGCCACCGTCCGCCGAGGCGGCGACCACGATCCGGTCGACGCCCGGCTCCACGGTCCGCAGGTCGGCGCTCACCGCGTCGTACCCCCAGCCACCTGCCTGCTGCTTCCCGTCGTGGACGACGGCGCCGCTCGGGTGCTTCGGCTGGTTGTAGAACACCATGTCGTTGTCGCCGCGCACCTTGCCCGCCGCGTCGAGCAGCAACGCCGTGCAGTCGACGTCGGGCACCCCGGCCCCCTGCTGCCAGCCGACGACCACCCGGACGGCGCCGACCTGCACCGCCGTGTTCCCACCCTTGGCAAGCGTTGTCACGACTGACAACCTCGCACGCCGCGATCACCGGGTCTTCGCACGAACGGCTCATGTTTCACGTGCAACGTCGCCGCGACCTGCGGAACGGCCGATCCTCGGGCTCGACGCGGGGGCTCAGGCCGGCCCGTATGTGAGGTGGACGACGCCGGTCGGGAACGTCTCGGACGCCGCCAGCCGCAGCGGCACCCGCGAGCCGTCGAAGAGGCGCTTGCCGGCGCCCAGGACGATCGGGCACACCAGGAGGTGCAGCTCGTCCAGTACACCGGCCACCAGCAGCGACCGGACCAGCGTGGCGCTGCCGGTGACGGTGATGTTGCCGCCCTCCTGGCGCTTCAACGCGGTCAGGGCGGCGGCGACATCGCCCTCCAGCAGCGTCGACCCGGCCCAGTCGACCGAGGTCAGCGTGGTCGACGCGACCAGCTTCGGCGTGTGGTTCATGAAGTCGGCGATCTCGCCACTCTGCCCGGGCCAGATCTTGGCGAACTCCTCGTACGTCTGCCGGCCGAGCAGCAGCGTGCCGGTGGCGTCCCGGCGGTCCTTGATCGACTGGCCGACCTCGTCGCAGAAGTAGTCGAAGCTCCACCGCTCCGGCGACTCGACGACGCCGTCAAGGGACATGTGCAGCCCGGCAACGATCTTGCGCATCTCGGTGCTCCTTAAGGTTGGGTTCCAATGACGCGTCGAACGACGACGAACCCTTTCGACACGAGGAGCGGAAAACCTTTGCCTTCGACGCTGCCGACCCATCCGCTCGCCGTCCTGCCGCTGAAGCTGTGGCGGCCCAGGTGGTTCGACGGCGTCGCGCTGGTGGCCGGGGCCGCGGCGCCCGACACCGCCTACCTCTTCGACCGGCTCCCGGTCCCGGCGCCGCGGCACGCCGTGCACGCCTGGGGCTACGAGCCCGACCACCTTTTCGGCGCGCTGTGGTTCAGCGTGCCGGTCGCGCTGCTCGTCGCCTGGCTCATCCGCCTGGCCGCCCCGGCCGTCGCCGCGCACCTGGGCCGCAAGGGCGGCTGGGCGCGCGACTACGGCGTCCTCGGCCGGGTCCGCCACCGGTGGTGGATCACGGTGAGCTCGGCGGCGATCGGGGTCGCCAGCCACCTGCTGTGGGACCTCGTCACCCACCCCGGCCCGCTGACCTCGTGGTTCGCCGTGCGGCAGACCAGCGACTACGCCTCCCTGCTCCTGACGCCGCTGTTCATCTGGTACGCCGGAAGCCACCGCCTCCTCCGCGACTGGCACGGCACGCCACCGCCGGTCAAGCCCGCCCCGAAGCTGTTCTGGCCGACGACCGCCGCCGTGTTCACCGCCGGCGCCCTGGTGACGTGGCACCTCGGGTATCACGGCCCGCACATCATGATCGTCCGGCTCATCACGTCCCTGATGCTCGCCCTGCTCACCGCCGCGGCCGTCGTCTCCACCCGCGGGACTCAGCGCAGCGCGGCCAACCCGCCCCGCGCCATGAGCTCCATGACCCCTCCGCGCGGGTAGCCGGCGATGCACCGCTGATACAGGGCCTTCGCCTCCGCGTGGCGGCCCACGAGCCGGTAGGCGTCGGCGAGGTTGTGCTCGATGTTGGCGATGCACTCCGGTACAGGAGCCGCCGACGCCAACTGGTCGGCCAGCACCTGCGAAAGGAGCTGGATGCCTTCGTCCACGCGGCCGGTCTCCAGCCAGTCGAGGGCCAGCGACTCGCCGCTGTAGCAGGTGGCGACGTGGTGCGGGCCGAGGACCCGGCGGCGGGCGGCGTACGTGTGCTCGAACAGGGGCTCCGACTCGTCCAGCCGGCCGAGCAGCCGATGGTCGACGGCCACCTGGTACTGGGCCTCCAGCGTGTCGGGATGATCGGCGTCCAGGGCCGCCCGGCAGTCGGCCAGGAGCGCGGCGTGGACGGCCAGGGCCTCCTCGAACGCGTACTGGCGCCGCAGCACGATGCCCAGCGTCACGCGGCGGTCCAGCGTCTCGAAGTGCCACGGGCCGAGCACCCGGGTCGCCGCCGCGACCTGGTCCCGCGCCGCCCGCAGCGTGTCGGCCGGGTAGCGCAGCGCCTCGCGGGCCCGCTTGAGGGTGGCGTGGGCGAAGACCAGGTCGCCGTGCGCGACATTGCCGTGCACGAAGGTCGCGTCGGTCAGGATGGCCGGGCCCAGCGTGTCGACGGCGCTGGTGTTGTGGCTGCGCAGCAGCAGGTCGGTGCTCTTGCTGCGCAGGTGGACGAGCCGCTTGCGGGTCTTGGCGGTGGCGGTGTCGCCGTGCAGGAACGCCGCCTCCAGATGCAGCGCGAGCTCGGCCGCGGCGGCCCTTGATCCGTCGATCCGCTTGACCATGCGGGCCAGGGCGCCGGTGACGTGGGTGAGCACGGTGTCGGCCCGGCCCAGCTCGCGGCTGCGGGCGGCGATCGCGTGCCGGACGAAGTTCGTGAGCGTGACCCGGTCGGCGGTGACCGTCGCGAGCGCGGGCGGCACGTCGAGGGGCTGCTTCCCGCCGAGCAGCCGCGGGTCGATGCCGCACGGCGCAAGGACGGCGAGGCACTCCAGCAGCCAGTACACCTCGGGAGACAGCGACTCGTGCGCGAGACGGACCACGTCGGTGCCGGGATGGTCGTCGGGGGCCGGGAAGCGCCGCCCCGGCCCGCACGTCGCCGCCGCGATCGCCAGCGCCTCGGGGTGGTGATCGACCCGCGCGGCGAGCCCGGCGAGGGCGGGCGGCACGTCCGCCGGCGGGTGGCCGCCCAGCTCGACGGCGCCGGGGACCGCGGCCCGTGTGGTGACGACGACGTGGATCGCGCCGAAGTACGGCCGCCACCGGTGCACCAGATCCAAGTCGGGCGCGTCGTCGTAGACCATGAGCACCGGGCCGGGATGATCGCGGAGCAGGGTGAGCGCCGCCGGGACGGTCCGCGACACGTCGGAGCCGGCGTCCCAGGCGCCGAGCGACTCCGCGACCTGGTCGAGGCCGACCAGCAGGCTGATCTCGTCCGTGGCCGACAGCCGCAGGACCAGCGGCCAGCCGTCGGCGATGCACCGGTGGGCGTACGCGTCGGCGAGCCGGGTCTTGCCGACGCCGGACGGGCCGGACAGGACGGTGACCCGGGCCGGCAGGCCGCGCACCGGCGGCGGTCCCCAGGCGACGTCGGGGGAGACTGAGGGCATGACCACGATCTACGTTCCCTACCACCTGGACGAGCGGCTGGACGGGCTGGTCGACGAGCCGGCGGACGTGACCGTCACCGTCGAGTTCCCCGAGGATGGTGACATCTGGGGGCGGCTGGCGGTGCTGTACGAACGGGTCGCCGACGAGGTGAGCGGCGCCGAGGCGCCCGTGGTGATCTCCGGGGACTGCACCACCGCGCTGGGGACCGTCGCCGGACTGCAGCGGCGCGGGGTCGACCCGGCGATCGTGTGGTTCGACGCGCACGGGGATGTGCAGACGCTGGAGACGACCACCTCGGGGTACATCGGCGGGATGCCATTGCGGGTGCTGGTGGGGTACCGGCCGGAGCTCATCGCCGACCGGCTCGGGATCCGGGCGCTGGCCGAGGAGCGGGCCGTGCTGGTCGACGCCCGGGACCTCGACCCGGCCGAGGAGGAATACCTGAAGGGGTCGGGGATCCGCCGGTACCGGCTGCAGGACCTGGAACTTCCGGAAGGCCCGCTGGTCGTACATGTGGATCTCGACGTGGTGGACGGGGCGGAGCTACCCGGTCTGCTCTTCCCCGTGCCGGGCGGGCCGTCGCTCGGGGCGGTGCTCGCGAAGGTGGAGGAGATCATCGCGACGGGGAGGGTGGTCGCGGTGGACCTCGCGTGCACCTGGCGGCCCGGAAACGGCGCCGAGGCGCGGGAGTTCGTCCAAACGATCTGCAAAGGCTTCCGAAAGGATCCGAACAAGTTTCGGACTCAACGTGATCATTGAGGTGCAGAGTGTACTCGTGTCGCGCGAACTTGTGTGACGAATAGCCGAACGCGGGACCCATTTACCTCGTATCTAGGGAATATTGGTACCCGTGAGAGGACGGCACGCAGCGGCGGACCTGAGAAGCAACGGGTTCGTCGCACTCGCCGCCGGCATGATCCTTCCCCTCGTCGTCATCGGGGCCGTCTATGGCGGCTACCAAGTGATGTCGTCGGCGGGGTGCTCGGGCACGGTGCGGCTGTCAGTCGCGGCAAACCCGGAGATCGCGCCGGCCATCAAGGACGCCGCGAATCGGTGGATCAAGACCGAGCCGCGGGTCGACAACGAGTGTGTCTCGGTCGATGTGGTCGCCGTGGGCGCATCGGAGGTCGCCGCGGCGATCGCCGGTGAGCACGGCGTCTCCATCAACACGCTCGGCCAGGCCGACGGCAAGACGCTGGTGCCGCACGTGTGGATCCCGGACTCCTCGATCTGGCTTCAGCGCATGCGCGCCGCCCGCGAGGACCTGGTGCCGCAGGCCGCACCGTCGCTGGCGCGCAGCCCGATAGTGCTGGCGGTGCCGGAGCCGACGGCGAAGTCACTCGGCTGGCTGGAGAACAAGCTCACCTGGAAGCAGGTGCTGCAGCAGATCGTCGGCGACACCCGGATCACCGCGGGCATCGTCGACCCCAAACATGACGCCGTCGGCATCTCCACGATGGTGGCGATGGCGTCGGTACGAGACCAGTTCGGCCCTGAGGGCGACGCCCTGACGGTCGGCGCGATCAAGGCTCTGACCAGTGGAAAGTCGGAGCAGCAGTCAGGCCTCATTGCCCGGTTCCCGCGCGACGCCGACCCGCGGACCCTGTCCACCGCGGTCACGCTCGCGCCGCTGTCGGAGCAGGCGCTGCACGCGTACAACGCGACCGGGCCGGCGGTCCCGCTCATCGCTGTCTACCCGGACCCGGCGCCGATCGCGCTGGACTACCCGTACGCCGCGATGCCCCGCCTGTCACCCAACCGGGCCGCCGCCGCGGAGCAGTTCCGCGCCGTGCTGTCCGGGGCGGACTTCCGCAACATGCTCTCCTCGCACCAGCTGCGCGCCAACGACGGCAGCGTCGGCGCCAACATGACCCTCGGCCCCAGCGCCTCGACCGGCGGCACCGTCACCCCCGTGCCGGAGCCGAAGGTCATCAACGCGGCGCTGCAGATGTGGATCGAGATCACCCAGCCGTCACGCATGCTGGCGGTCCTCGACACCTCCGCGGCGATGAAGACGGCCGTCCCGTCCGCCGGCGGCCTCACCAAGCAACAGATCGCCGTCCAGGCCTCGCTCGGAGGCCTGGACATGTTCCCCGAGAGCTGGGCGGTCGGCCTCTGGTCGTTCTCCACCGGCCACCAGCAGCTGGTGCCCATCGGCCCGTTGAACGCCCAGCGCGACCAGCTCCGCGGCGCGCTGGGCAGCCTGAAGCCCAACCCCAAGGGCGGCAGCAACCTCTACGACACCGTGTTCGCCGCGTACCAGTCGGTCCAGCAGGGCTGGGACCCCACCCGCGGCAACTCGGTCGTGGTCATCACCGGCGGCCGCAACAACAACCCCGCCGGCATGTCCCTCGACACGCTCGTCAGCTCATTGCGAAAAGCGGAGAACAAGGACCAGCCGGTGCAGATCATCATCATCGGCGTCGGCTCCGAAGTGAACCAGGCCGAGATGCAGAAGATCGTCGACGCGACGGGCGGTGCGGTCTTCATCGCCCAGGACCCGTCCAAGATCGGAGACATCTTCATGAAGGCACTCGCCCTGGACGACGGCCGTTGATAGGCAAGCTGGAGACAGTCCCGGCCGCCTCGGCCCCGGACCTGCTGGCCGCCCCGGTCCTCGCGGCGCTGCACTCCCCGGAAATCTTCGTCGCTCCGATCGACCCCTCCTTGGCCGACACCGCCGAGTTCTGCGCCGCGTACGACGTCTCCCTTGAGCAATCCGCCAACTGCGTCGTCGTCGCCGGCAAACGCGAGGGTTCGGTGCGCTACGCGGCCTGCGTCATCCTGGCCACCACCCGAGCCGACGTGAACGGCGTGGCCCGCAAGCGCCTCGACGTCCGCAAGGCCAGCTTCGCCCCCATGGACGACGCTGTTTCGTTGACCGGCATGGAGTACGGCGGCATCACCCCCATCGGCCTCCCCGCCGACTGGCCCGTCCTCATCGACTCCCGCGTCGTCGACGTCCCCTGGGTCATCGTGGGCAGCGGCCTACGCCGCAGCAAGATCGTCCTCCCGGGCGCCGCCCTGGCCACCCTCCCCACCGCCGAGGTCATCCCCGACCTGGCCCGCTGACCCCAGTCGAAGCAGGCCACGTCAATCCCCATAGCGATGACTCGATTGCGGGTCCGGCCATCGCGATGTCAATTGCTCATACTCGGCGATCAGGTCGTCGCGACCGAGGCCACCGCCGTACGGCCGTCCAGGTGCTCGTATCCACAGTCTTCGTCGGTGTTGGGCAGGTGCATGGTCACGGACACGCCTGCGGGGCTGCAGGCTTCCAGATGCGCACACACGCTCTCGGAAACCCATCCCGCCAGCACCGGAGCCCCGGTCGCGGCGGCCAGTTCCTGGACGCCTGCCGCCAACCGCAGCCGCTCCCGGTAGAACGGACGCACCCCGACCCGCTGCCAGCCGTCGCCCAAGTCGTACAGCCCGAGCGGACTACCGAACACCCGCATTCTGCTCGGCGTGGCGAACCACGACCCGAACGCCTGCCGCACCCCCCGGTACGCCGGAAGAGGACCGTCGGCAGACTTCGCGAGCAAGAGCGTTCCGTACCAACCCATGAGCCGGCACTGTACGAGATGAGCCGCACCGTGGTCATCGACTTCGGGTTCGGCGGCGCATGGGACACCGCGATCCAGGCAGCAGAACGCCTCAGTGACGAGGCCTTGGCATACGCATCAAGCTGCGGGAACTGATGCCCGCCCACCAGACGCCGCCCAGCAGACAGGAAGCCGGCAGGTGAGCAGGGCGGCGCGACCGTCGACCTGCCCAGCGCGAGCTGGGTCAGGAGCGGCAAGGCGGGCAGTACTCCGACAACTGCGTCGAGGTGACCGGCCTGGACTGTCCATAGGACGGCGAAAGACCAGCAGCACCAGCTACTGGTCTTGAGGGGGCGTTGGGTGGAGCGAAGCTCCCCCACTGGCGAGCGGCCCGAAGGGCCGCGCGGGGAATGCTGACACCACCCCGGCAAGCCCGCCGCAGGCGCGCGAGCAGAGTGCGCCGATTGGTGGAAGCGAGGGGACTCGAACCCCTAACCCCCGCCTTGCAAAGGCGGTGCTCTGCCAGTTGAGCTACGCCCCCGAGCGAGGGAATCCCTCGGTGTTGACCTAGCGCAGGTCAGGTGCGGTGGTGGCCTCGTGCCAGAGCGCGCGCTCCTCGCTTGCGGTCTTCACGCGCTTGGCGACATAGGCAGCGGCACCGACGACTGCGACCACCACGAGCACCTTTTTCCACATGTGGGGCTAGCTGGAATCGAACCAGCGACCTCAGAGTTATCAGCTCTGCGCTCTAACCGACTGAGCTATAGCCCCGTTACACCGATCCCCGCGAAAAGCGGCGTATCAGCGCGACGATGAAGGTTACCGCACCCGACACCCAAGCCTCAAACCGGTTCCCCCCGCGGCGAGTCGAAGCGCCCGCCGCGGGGGGAAACGCAGGTCAGTCCTTCTCGGCGAGGGTCAGCTCGATGCCGCCGACCAGGTCGGCGCAGACGTTGTAGATGAAGGAGCCGAGGGTGGCCAGCGCGGTGAAGAGGACCACGTTGACCACGCCGAGGAGGGCGGCGCCGCCGATGACACCCTTCGCGGTGATGCGGAAGGTGTTGTTGGCCTGGCCGCCGGTGGAGCTCACGATGTCGGCAAGGGCCTTGTTGACGCTGTTGAAGACGTCCATCGCGTCGAGGGCCAGGTAGAGCACCGACGTGGCGACGATCACGACTACGAACAGGACGAACGAGACCGCGAACGCGAACTTCATCACAGACCACGGGTCGATGCGCTTGAGGTGCAGCCGGGCCCGGCGCGGGCCGCGGCCGACCGCGGAGCTGACCGTCTTGCGGGCGGCACGGACGGCCTCGGTGACGCGGGCGGAGCCGCTCACCGCCGCCGCGGGCGTGTTCAGCGCCTGCGTGGCGCCCGCGTTGGTCGGGCGCACGGAGGCGCGTGCGACGGCGACGCTGGCCGTGCCGGTCGCCGCGCCGCTGGTGGGCGCCGCCGGCCCGCCGGCGCCGAGCGTGACCGGCGGAGGCGTCGTGACGCCCGCCTTGCCCACCGCCGCTGAAGGCGACTGGATCGGCACCGTCAACGAGTCGGGCGGCGGGGCCATCCCCGGTGCACGCTGAAACTTCGGCGTGCCGCCGATGGTGGTCTCGCCGGGCGTGCTGGTCCCGTTGACCGCGCCGGCGTCGCCGCCGGCGGCAGGCGCCCCCGAGTCGGTTCCCGTCATGGCAGCCTCTCCGGCCGGCTTGGCCTCATCGGTTGCTGCCGAGGCGCTCCCCGACTTCGCCTGTGTGTCTGTCATCAACTAGTCCTGTTCGTCGGGCTCATCGGCGTTGCGGGCGATCGCGACGATGGTCACACCCTCCGGCAGGTCCATGAGCTTGACCCCCATTGTGTTCCGATCCCGCGTACGTCGTACAGGCTTCACGGGAGTCCGGATCACGCCACCATTTGAGGTGATGGCGAAAAGCTCATCGTCCGGAGAGATCACCGCGGCGCCAACAAGCCCGCCGCGACGAGACGTGATTTTAGCGGTGAGGACACCCTTGCCGCCGCGACCTTGCACCGGATATTCCTCGATGGGAGTCCGCTTGGCGAAGCCACCGTCGGTGGCCACCAACACGTCCAGATCCATCCCTTCGCGCACAACTTCCATCGCCAGCAGTTCATCACCCTCGGCGAAGCGCATGCCGATCACCCCCGACGTCGCGCGGCCCATGGGGCGCAAGGTGTCGTCGTTTGCGGTGAAGCGGATCGCCTGCGCCTGCTTGCTGACCAGCAGCAGGTCGTCCTCCGGGCCGAGCAGCGCGGCGCCGACGAGCTCGTCCTCGTCGCGCAGGTTGATGCCGATGATCCCGCCGGACCGGTTGGAGTCGAACTCCTCCAGCTTGGTCTTCTTGACCAGGCCGTCCTTGGTGGCCAGGACCAGGTACGGCGACACCTGGTAGTTCGGGATCTCGATCACCTGCGCGATGTGCTCGTCGGGCTGGAACGCCAGCAGGTTGGCGACGTGCTGACCCTTCGCGACCCGGCTCGCCTCCGGCAGCTCGTATGCCTTCGCCCGGTAGACGCGTCCCTTGTTGGTGAAGAACAGCATCCAGTCGTGCGTCGAGCAGACGAAGAAGTGGCTGACGATGTCGTCCTGCCTCAGTGTCGCACCGGAGACACCCTTCCCGCCGCGCTTCTGCGAGCGGTACAGGTCGACCTTGGTGCGCTTCGCATACCCGGTGCGGGTGATGGTGACGACGACGTCCTCCCGCGCGATGAGGTCCTCCATGGAGACCTCGCCGTCGAACGGGATGATCTGGGTCCGCCGGTCGTCGCCGCGGCGGGAGACGATCTCGGCGAGCTCCTCGGAGATGATCTGCCGCTGCCGGGCCGGCGTGGCCAGGATGTCCTTGTAGTCGGCGATCTCGATCTCGATCTTCGCCAGCTCGTCGAAGATGCGCTGGCGCTCCAGTGCGGCAAGCCGGCGCAGCTGCATGTCGAGGATGGCGGTGGCCTGGATGTCGTCGATGTCCAGGAGGTTCATGAGGCCGTTCTTCGACTCCTCGGCGCTCGGCGAGCGCCGGATGAGTGCGATGACCTCGTCGAGCATGTCGAGGGCCTTGACCAGGCCGCGCAGGATGTGGGCGCGCTCCTCGGCCTTGCGCAACCGGTACGCGGTGCGCCGGACGATGACCTCGATCTGGTGCGTGACGTAGTGCCGCACGAACTGCGCGAGGTTGAGCGTGCGGGGCACGCCGTCGACGAGCGCCAGCATGTTGGCGCCGAAGGTCTCCTGCAGCTGCGTGTGCTTGTACAAGTTGTTGAGCACGACCTTGGCGACGGCGTCGCGCTTGAGCACGATCACCAGGCGCATGCCGGTGCGGCCGGAGGACTCCTCGCGGATGTCGGCGATGCCGGCGAGCTTGCCCTCCTTGACCAGGTCGGCGATGCGCTCGGCCAGGTTGTCGGGGTTGACCGCATACGGCAGCTCGGTGACCACGAGGATGGTCCGCCCGCGGGCGTCCTCCTCGACCTCGACGACGGCGCGCATCCGGATGGAGCCGCGGCCGGTCCGGTACGCGTCGATGATGGCCGACGTGCCGACGATGAGGCCCTTGGTCGGGAAGTCGGGGCCCTTGACGATCTTGATCAGCTCGTCGAGCGTCTCGGCCTCGTCGGCGTCGGGGTTGTCCAGGCACCACTGGACGGCCTGGGCGATCTCCCGCAGGTTGTGCGGCGGGATGTTGGTCGCCATGCCGACGGCGATGCCGGTGCTGCCGTTGACGAGCAGGTTGGGGATGCGCGACGGCAGGATCGTGGGCTCCTGGGCCCGGCCGTCGTAGTTGGGGACGAAGTCGACGGTGTCCTCGTCGATGTCCCGCAGCATCTCCATGGCGAGCGGGTCGAGGCGCGCCTCGGTGTACCGCATGGCGGCTGCGGGGTCGTTGCCCGGCGAGCCGAAGTTGCCGTTGCCGTCGATCAGCGGGTAGCGCAGCGACCAGTTCTGCGCCATACGGACCATGGCGTCGTAGATCGAGGCGTCGCCGTGCGGGTGGTAGTTACCCATCACGTCGCCGACGACGCGGGCGCACTTCACGTAGCCGCGGTCGGGCCGGTAGCCGCCGTCGAACATGGCGTAGAGGATCTTGCGGTGGACTGGCTTGAGGCCGTCACGGACGTCCGGAAGGGCCCGCCCGACGATGACGCTCATCGCATAGTCGAGGTAGGACCGCTGCATCTCGACTTCGATGCCGATCGGTTCGATCCGGCTCGCGACCGCTGAACCACTCTCGTCGGGGGTCTCCGGAGTGGAAGTCGGTTCCGTCACTCTTTATCCCTTTTCTCGGTGTCGACGGTCAGATGTCGAGGAACCGGACGTCTTTAGCGTTGCGCTGGATGAACGAGCGGCGTGCTTCCACGTCTTCGCCCATCAGGACGCTGAAGAGCTCGTCCGCGGTTGCAGCGTCGTCCAATGTCACCTGACGGAGCATGCGGGTCGCCGGGTTCATCGTCGTTTCCCACAGCTCGGGGTAGTTCATCTCACCGAGACCCTTGAACCGCTGGATGTCGTCGGGCTTCGCGTTGGGCTTGCTCTGCTGGCGCAGCGTGATCAGGCCGTCGCGCTCACGGTCGGTGTACGCGTACTGCGCGTCGTCGCCCTTCTTGTTCCACTTGATCTTGTACAGCGGGGGCGCCGCGAGATACACGTGGCCGAGCTCGATCAGCGGGCGCATGAACCGGAACACCAGCGTCAGCAGCAGCGTCTGGATGTGCTGGCCGTCGACGTCGGCGTCGGCCATC
Organism: Dactylosporangium maewongense; assembly: GCF_039531485.1. NCBI lineage: Bacteria > Bacillati > Actinomycetota > Actinomycetes > Micromonosporales > Micromonosporaceae > Dactylosporangium > Dactylosporangium maewongense. The sequence continues at coordinate 177,236 of NZ_BAAAQD010000019.1, forward strand.
AGGATCAGCTTGTGGTAGCGCAGCTTCTCGATGTCGAACTCGTCGTGGATGCCGGTGCCCAGCGCCGTGATCAGCGCCTGGACCTCGTTGTTCTTGAGGACGCGGTCGATACGCGCCTTCTCGACGTTGAGGATCTTGCCGCGGATCGGCAGGATCGCCTGGACCCGCGGGTCGCGCCCCTGCTTGGCCGAGCCGCCGGCGGAGTCACCCTCGACGATGAACAGCTCGGAGACCCGGGGGTCGTTGGACTGGCAGTCGGCCAGCTTGCCGGGCATCGAGCCGGACTCCAGCAGCGACTTGCGCCGGGCCAGCTTGCGCGCCTGCGAGGCGGCCAGGCGCGCACGGGCGGCCTGGGACGCCTTCGTGATGATGGTCTTGACCTCGGCCGGGTTGCGGTCGAACCAGTCGACCAGCCACTCGTTGCACACCTTCTGCACGAAGCTGCGGGCCTCGGTGTTGCCGAGCTTGGTCTTCGTCTGGCCCTCGAACTGCGGGTTGGTCAGCTTGATCGAGATGATCGCGGCCAGGCCCTCGCGGATGTCCTCACCGGTGAGCTTCTCGTCGCCCTTGAGCAGCTTCTTGTCCGCGCCGTACTTGTTGACGACGGAGGTCAGCGCGCTGCGGAAGCCCTCCTCGTGGGTGCCGCCCTCATGCGTGTTGATCGTGTTGGCGAACGTGTAGACGCTCTCGCCATACGACTCGTTCCACTGCATGGCGATCTCGACGGAGATGCCCTCGCCGTCGGAGCCGAACTCCACCACCGAGCGGTGGATCGGCGTCTTGGTCGCGTTGAGGTGGCGGACGAAGTCGGCGATGCCGTTCTCGTAGCAGAAGACGACCTCCCGCTTCTCCTCGGGCGCGTCGGTGCGCTCGTCGCGCAGCGCGATCTTCAGCCCGCGGTTGAGGAACGCGTACTCCTGGATGCGCCGGTAGACCGTCTCGTAGTTGAACTCGAGAGTCTCGAAGATCGCGCCGTCGGGGAAGAACGTCACGCTGGTGCCGGTGCGGTCGGTCGCCTCGCCCTTCTGCAGCGGGTCGGGCACCGAGTTGCGGTACACCTGCCGCCAGACGAACCCGTCCTTGTGGATCTCCAGGTCGATGCGCGTGGACAGCGCGTTGACGACCGAGATGCCGACGCCGTGCAGACCGCCGGAGACCGCATATGCCTTGCCGTCGAACTTCCCGCCGGCGTGCAGCACGGTCAGGACGACCTCGACGGTCGGGCGCTGCTCCTTCGGGTGGATGTCGACCGGGATGCCACGACCGTTGTCCACGACCCGGACCCCGCCACCTTCGAGGATCGTGACCTCGATGGTGTCGCAGAAGCCCGCCAGGGCCTCGTCGACGGCGTTGTCCACGACCTCCCACACCAGGTGGTGCAGGCCGCGCTCGCCGGTCGAGCCGATGTACATGCCTGGGCGCTTGCGGACCGCCTCGAGCCCTTCGAGGACGGTGATCGCGGAGGAGTCGTATTGGCCTTCGGGCTTGTTTGCTACCACCCTCGGTCGCTTTCTCGCACTGGCCGGCCGCGCTGGAGGGCGCCCCGGGTCTCGTGCGGAGTCGTGCGAGCACTACGGTCGCGGATGCGGGCACGCAAGTGGCCTGCGCCCCACCGAACGGGCGCCGTGACCACCGGCGGGCCGACACCGCGGACGCGTGCACGCGGGGATGTGTCGGCTGGTTCTCAGAGCCTTCGCTCTCTGCCCGCAATCCTACTGTGCCCCTGCGACATTTTCGCATCGGGACGGCGCCTGTAGTCGTCGTAGCGGCCCGAACGGTACGGGGCGAAGGTCCCCCTACGCGGGAGGGGTCCGGACGGGCGATGACGGGCGGCACGGCGAGCGCTGGGATGCTGTCGCCGGGTTCGGCACCTGCGGGGGTCGCGCAAGCGGCCGTTCGTGCCGTATGTTCCCCGCCGCGGGGGCGGGGCAAGTGTGAGAGCGAGGGGTCCGCGATGGGGTTGGACAACGTCGCCGTGCAGTGGCCGCGCACCGGACGGTTCTACGACCCGGTGGCGCCGGCCGAGTTCGTCGACTTCGCCGAGCTGGCAGAGAAGCTGCCGCTGCACGCGGGGCCGGCCGCGGCACTGGCGGACCATGTGGCGAAGACCGGCACGGTGCGCGTCACCGGTTATACGGAGTTGGTGGACCTGCTCTTCGGGCTCAACGGTGTGCTGTTCGCCACCGATGCGGCCGCCGAGGACGAGGATCCGGTGATCAGCCCGGACGACTGCGCCTGGATCGCCGGCGGGCTCGAGCGCTTCGTCAACGGGCATCAGGAGTTCGGCGACGAGATCACGTTCGAGACGGTGAGCACGGTGCTGCGCCGGGCCCTCGAAGGCTCCCGCCTCGCCGAGCAGCAGCTGCGCTGGCTGCAGAGCCGCCTCGACGCGCTGCGTGACGACACCGGCGACGCTCCGCAGTGGAGCTACACGATCGCCGAGCTGGACGTGCTCGCGAAGTTCTACCGGCGCTGCGCCAACCGCGGATTCGCCGTATACGCCGACTTCTAGATTCGGCGTTTGCGGCATCTGTACGGACTCAGCGGGCCCGACACCCGTAGCCCATCGGGCCGAGGGTCGGGTCCGCGTGGCGGTCGGTCAGCCGTAGGTGTCGCGCGGACCTCGCCCGCGCACCCGCATGGGCCCGCGGCTCCACGAGGGCGTCGACGGACCGTGGATGTGCAGCTTCTTCACGACGTTGTGACCGACCTCACCCGCGATGCGCGCGATGAGCCGGCCGGAGAGCATCCGCAGCTGCGTCGCCCACGCCGTGGACTCCGCCTCGACGGTCAGCTCCCCGTCCTCCAGCTTGATCGGCCGGCAGTGGGCCGCCACGTCGGCGCCGACGACCCGCTCCCACTCGCCGAACACGGTCGCCTCGGCCGCCGGCCGCTGCCACCCCCGCGCCTTCACGACCCGCCCCAGGAGCGCGCCGAACAACTGCGGGTCCCTCGGGTCGGGCCCCGGTCCGGTGTACCCGCGCCGCCGCCGCGAGTCGCCGCCGCCCTCGGGCACGGCCTTGCGCCGCGGCTGCGCCTTCCGCTTGGCGAGGGCCGCCTCGACCGCCGCCCGGGCCAGCTCCGGCCCGCTCTTGTCGCCGGCGCCCGTCCGGGGGTCTCCGCCGGGGCCGCCACCGGTGTCAGCCACGTCGCACCTCGCCTCCGCCAACCTCGTAGCGCGCGCCTCGGAGCGCGCGGGGCACGTCGTCGTCGACGGCACACGTGACGATGACCTGGCTCGCGCCGCTGACGAGCTCGGCGAGCCGCTCGCGGCGGCCCACGTCGAGCTCGGCGAACACGTCGTCGAGCACCAGCACCGGCTCCACCGCGTCGTCCCGCAGCAGATCGTAGGCCGCCAGCCGCAGCGCGAGGGCGTAGGACCAGGACTCCCCGTGGCTGGCGTACCCCTTCGCCGGCAGGTCGCCGAGCGTCAGCGTCAGCTCGTCGCGGTGCGGGCCGACCAGGGTCACCCCCCGCTCGACCTCCTGCTTGCGGGCCTCCCCGAGCGCCACCAGCAGCGCCTGCTCGATCTCCCCCTGTGCCGTTTCCCCCTGTACCGGCAGCGGGAACGACGGGCTGTAGGCGATGCGGGCGTCGGACCGGCTGGCGCTGACCGCCGCGTATGCCTTGGCGACGTGCGGCGCGAGCGCGGCGACGAGGTCGAGCCGCGCCCGGACCAGCTGGGCGCCGTGCTGGGCCAGGTGGCTGTCCCACACGTCGAGGGTCGACAGGTCGCCGCCGCGGCTGCCGCCGGTCTTGCGGGCCAGGTAGGCGCTGCGCAGCAGCGCGTTGCGCTGCTTGAGCACCCGGTCGTAGTCGGAGCGCACGCCGGCGAACCGCGGCTGCCGGGTGACCAGCAGCTCGTCCAGCATCCGGCGGCGCTCGCCCGGGTCACCGCGGATCAGCGACAGATCCTCCGGCGCGAACAGGACCAGCTTCAGCGCGCCGAGGATGTCGCGGGTGCGGGCCACCGGCGACCGGCCCAGTCGCGCCTTGTTGGCCTTGCCGGGCTCGATCGACAGCTCGACGAGCAGCTCGCGCTCCTCGTGGACGATGGCGCAGCGGACCACCGCGCGGCTCGTGCCGAAGCGCACCAGCGGCGCGTCGGTCGCGACCCGGTGGGACTCGAGGCTGGCCACATACGCGAGGGCCTCGACCAGGTTGGTCTTGCCCACACCATTGGGCCCGACGAGCACGCACGCCCCGGGCCCGAACTCGACGACGACCCGCTCGTAACTGCGGAAGTCGACGAGCTCGAGACCGCGGACGTACAAACTCAGCCCTTCTTGACCGCGTGACCGCCGAACTGGTTGCGCAGCGCGGCGACCGCCTTCATGGCCGGCGAGTCGTCCTGCCGGGAGGCGAACCGGGCGAACAGCGACGCCGCGATCACGTTCATCGGCACGGCCAGCCGGATGGCCTCCTCGACCGTCCAGCGGCCCTCACCGGTGTCGTCGGCGTAGCCCCGCAGGCCGTCGAGGTTGGGGTCCTCGTCGAGGGCCCGGTCCATCAGGTCCAGCAGCCACGACTGCACGACCGAGCCGGCCCGCCACGACTTGAACACCTCGGGGATGTTCTCGACGTATTCGGAGGCCTCGAGCAGCTCGTAGCCTTCGGCATAGGCGTGCATCATGCCGTACTCGATGCCGTTGTGGACCATCTTCGCGTAGTGACCGGCGCCGACGCCGCCCGCGTGCGCGAAGCCGAACTCGCCCTCGGGCTTGAGCCCTTCGAAGATCGGCATGCAGTGCTCGACGTGCTTCTTCTCGCCGCCGACCATCAGCGCATAGCCATTGGTCCGGCCCCAGACGCCGCCGGAGACGCCGACGTCGAGGTAGCCGAGGCCCTTGGTGGCGAGCCGCTCGGCCCGGGGGCGGTCGTTGCTGAAGCGCGAGTTGCCGCCGTCGATGACGATGTCACCGGGAGACAGCAGACCGGAGAGCTCGTCGATGGTCGGCTCCGTGTACTGCACCGGGACCATGATCCACACGACGCGGGGCGCGGCGAGCTTGTCGACCAGCTCGCTGAGCGACGACACGTCGGTGACGTCTGGGTGGTGGTCGTAGCCGATGACCTCATGCCCGGCGGCGCGCAGCCGCTCGCGCATGTTGAAGCCCATCCTGCCCAAGCCGATGAGACCGAGCTGCATGTCTGGTGCCTCCGAAACTCAGCTGCCGATGCGAACCGGCATGATCAAGTACCAGTATCCAGGGATGATTTCTCCATCATCCTTGGCCGGAGACATGACCGCAGGCTTCTTCGGGTCAGTGAACGACAGCACGGCGATCGGGGCGTCGAGCGCCTTGAGGCCGTCGAGCAGGTATTGGTGGTTGAAGGCGATGGTCATCGGCTCGCCCTCATAGGTGCAGTCCATCGCCTCGCTGGCCCGCGCGTCCTCGCTGCCGCTGGCCTCGACCACGAGACCGTCGGCGCTGAAGGACAGGCGCACCGGGGTGGACCGCTCGGCGACCAGGCCGACGCGCCGGACCACCTCGTTGAGCGCGGAGACCCGGATGCGGGCCTGGGCGTTGTGCGTGTCGGGCAGCAGCGCCCGCACCTTCGGGAAGTCGCCGTCGAGCAGCCGGGACGTGGTGCGCCGGGTGCCGCCGGCGAAGCCGATCATGCCCTCGCCGATCTTGCCCCGCGACAGCGCGACGGAGACCGAGCCACCGGTCGGCCCGAGCGTCTTCGCGGTGTCGTCGAGGGTGCGCGCCGGCACGAGGGCGGCGAGGCTGACGTCGGGCTCGTCGGGCCGCCACTCCAGCTCGCGCACGGCGAGGCGGTAGCGGTCGGTGGCGAGCAGCGTCAGCTTGGTGCCCTCGAGCTCGACCCGCACGCCGGTGAGCATCGGCAGCGTGTCGTCGCGGCCGGCGGCGATCGCCACCTGCGAGACGGCACCGGCGAAGGTGGCCGCGTCGACGGTGCCAGCCAGCTCGGGCATCTCCGGAAGCGTCGGATAGTCCTCGACGGGCATCGTCGGCAGCGTGAACCGGGCACTGCCACACGTGATCTCGACGTGCGACCCGACGGCGGCGACGTCGACGGGCTTGGCGGGCAGCGACTTGGTGATCTCGGCGAGCAGGCGCCCGGAGACGAGCGTCGCGCCGTCGGCGTCGGCCTGGACCTCGACGGTCACCTGGCTGGACACCTCGTAGTCGAAGCCGGACACCTGCAGGCGGCCGTCACCGACTCTGAGCAGAACACCGGCAAGCACCGGCACAGAAGGGCGGCTGGGCAGACTCTTGGCTGTCCAGGCGACGGCATCGGCGAGCGCGTCGCGCTCGACTCGGAACTTCATCGCGGTCCTCCCGCGTCGTCTCGTCTCAAGCGTGGTGCTGCATCGAACCTTAGGGCTTCCCCGGCGGTGCCGTGCACCGACCCCACCAAAATTCCAGCCCGAGACTTTTCCACTTGCTGATGATTGCTTTTTTCTCTCTTTTAAAGAGATTTACTTCGTAGTCATAGGTGGTGTGGATTCTGTGGACAACCCCTGTTTTAGCAGCTCAGCGGGGTTATGTCTCTGGGTATGAGCTGTGCATAACCCTCTGTGTACAAAGTTGTGGATTGTGGATAAGCGGTCATCCACAGGCGTTGTCCACCGGCTATCCACCGGGAATCCACAGGGTTCCTCCACCATCTGGGGATAACTCGTCTCGAGCCGTGTTCACGTTCTGTCGATGATTCGGTCACTCTTCGGATGTGTCCACACGTCTTCCACACGCTCTCCCCAGGAGTTATCCACAGACTGTGGACGGACCTTGTGTGCAGTCCGTAGCTGTCCCGTCACTTGTGAGCACTCGAACACCCAGCGTGGCGAAGAGTTGGCACAAACGAAGTTATCCACAGGTTCTGTGGACAAAATGTGTGGATAACTCCGGCAAACCCCTCGGGGGTATATGCCCACAAGCTGTGGGCAACCTGGGGACGACGCTGTGGACAACTTATTGCCATAAGCGCCTGGATCCCAGGTCGGAGGCCTGTGGAAACAGTGGATAACGCGCGTTGTCCACAGGCTGTGCGCAACGTCGGTGGACAGTGCATTCTTCGCAAATCGACTCGGTCTCGCTAGGGAACTCACAATGTTGTCCACAGGCTGTTTGTGAGCACCACTCAGGTCGGCGGTTGTGCACAGCCCGTCCACCCCGCCGATCGGGGTCGCGGACAGGGCGGTGGGCGGCAGTCGTACACCTGCCGCGACCGCAAACAGAAGGGCCGGACCGGCGCCGTCACGCGCCCATCCGGCCCTCTGCGGGACGTCGGCCCCTACGTCGTCTGCTTGATGCGGTTGGTCAGCTCGGCGATCTGGTTGTAGAGCGAGCGCCGTTCGGCCATCTGCTGGCGGATCTTTCGGTCGGCGTGCATGACGGTGGTGTGGTCGCGGCCGCCGAACGCCTGGCCGATCCGTGGCAGGGAGAGATCGGTCAGCTCGCGGCACAGGTACATGGCGACCTGGCGCGCGTTGACGAGCACGCGCGACCGGCTGTGCCCGCGCAGGTCCTCCAGGCTGACGCCGAAGTAGTCCGCGGTCGACGCCATGATCTGGTCCGCGGTGATCTCGGGCCCGGAGCCGTCGGGGATGAAGTCGCGCAGCACCTCCTCGGCGAGGCCGAGCTCGACGGGCGCGCGGGTCAGGTTGGCGAACGCGGTGACGCGGATCAGCGCGCCCTCCAGCTCGCGGATCGACGACGCGACCCGCGACGCGATGAACTCCAGCACGTCCGGCGGCGCGAACAGCCGCTCCTGCGCCGCCTTCTTCTGCAGGATCGCGATCCGGGTCTCCAGGTCCGGCGGCTGGATGTCGGCGAGCAGGCCCCACTCGAACCTCGTCCGCAGCCGGTCCTCGAGCGTCGCCAGCTGCCGCGGCGAGCGGTCGGAGCTGATCACGATCTGCTTGTTGGCGTTGTGGAGGGTGTTGAAGGTGTGGAAGAACTCCTCCTGCGTCCGCTCGCGCGTCTCCAGGAACTGGATGTCGTCGATCAGGAGGATGTCGACGTCGCGGTACCGCCGCTGGAACGCCTGCGTCTTGTCGTCACGCAGCGAGTTGATGAAGTCGTTGGTGAACTCCTCCGTCGACACGTAGCGCACGAAGCGGGCGTTGCCGAGCATCGTGGCGTACTGGCCGATCGCGTGGAGCAGGTGCGTCTTGCCGAGCCCGGAGCCGCCGTAGATGAACAGCGGGTTGTACGCCTTGGCCGGCGACTCGGCGACCGCGACCGACGCGGCGTGGGCGAAGCGGTTCGAGGAGCCGATGACGAACGTCTCGAACGTGTACTTCGGGTTGAGCCGGTTGCCGGCGGAGTCGCCCGCGGGGGTCTGTGCGCTGCGGCGGTCCTCGCGGCCGGTGCCGGGGTTGGACGGCGGGCGGGGCGGCAGGGGCTCCTCGTCCTGCAGCGGCGAGCGGCGCAGGCGTTCGTCGCGGGCGGCCTCGAAGGCGGTGCCGGAGTGCTCCGTGCGTTCCGCCGGCGACCAACCGGTCGTGCCCTTGGAGGGGGTGTCGGACGGGAGATCGAACAGGCGGTCGCTCTGGGGCCGCTGGTCCTGCGGTTCGTGTGCCCGCCGATCCTGCGGCTCGTGTGCCCGCCGGTCCTGCTCGTAGCCCGGCCGGTCGTGTTCGTACCCCGGCCGGGCCTGCTCATAGCTCGGCCGGTCCTGGTTCGGCCGGTCCGGGAGCATGCGGTCCTGGATCAGCCGGTCCTGCTCGTAGGACGGCTGCGGCGGCGGCTGGTACTGCGACTGTGGATACTGCGGTGCCGAAGCCGTGTCCGCCAGCTGGCCGGCGGTGCCGTTGGACCAGTGCGAGGCGGACGGGGCCGGCAGCGGCGGCGCGTCCTCCGGGGGGCGGACCGTGACGGCGACCTGGATGGCCCGGCCGAGCAGCCGCGACAGCGCCTCGGTGATGACCGGCCGGAGGCGCGACTCGATGACGTCGCGGGTGAACGCGTCAGGCACGGAGAGCAGCGCGGTGTCCTCGACGATGGCCCGTAGCCTCGTCAGCCGCAGATAGGCACGCTGCTGCGCCGAGACGATCTCGTCTGCGAGCTCGTCCGTTGCCGCATGCCATACAGCTGCGAGGTCGGTGTCAGTCACCGTTCGCGCACCCCCATCGTCGCCCCCCACCGCGAGTGGACCGTGCGCCGGAAGTTCCGCCCGTCCCGGGTCCCATTGTCCACAGGTTTTCCACAACCTGTGTATCAACGAGTCATGTGCCGTGGACGGATCGTCCTGATTCCCCCTCGCCCCGTGCCGAGTTGGCGGCTGTCGTGCCCCCGTGGCGGAGGTTCTGCAGGTCGGATGCGGTGCCATGCCCCCTGTGGCGCATCCGATTAGTGGCGGAAAGTCCTTTGTGCCCCGTCGCCGGTCGTCGCGGTGTCTACCGGCAACCGGGCACGTTAACAGCGTTGTCCACAACCACTCAACCGTTGTCCACAAGTAACCTGTGGATTTCGGGCCGATCCGTGGCATCGTTGACGGTCTGTAGGGCCGCGCGTACCCTGGTTCGGCTGGGGAAGCTTTCCCTGATAAACTCCAGTGACCAGCCCTACGCCGCTACGAAGACGGAGCCCGACGTGAGCAAGCGCACCTTCCAGCCGAACAACCGCCGGCGCGCGAAGACCCACGGTTTCCGGCTGCGCATGCGCACCCGGGCCGGCCGCGCGATCCTGTCGGCGCGCCGCGCCAAGGGGCGCGACCGCCTGTCGGCCTGACCGACGCGGGTCCTCCGGGAGGCAGCGTGCTGGCGGCCGCTCAGCGTCTGCGGCGGCGGGAAGACTTCGCCGCCACCATTCGCAACGGTCGCCGCGCCGGTCGCGGAGCCCTCGTGGTGCATTTCCTGCAGTCGACTGTCGAGCCGGCGCCAGCAGATCAACCGTCTGCGCGCGCCGGCTTCGTCGTGTCTGACGCTGTCCTTGATCGTGAAGTCGCCGGCAGTACAGGCGAGGCATCGGCCGACGCGGTCCAGCCGGCGCGGGCCGGGTTCGTGGTCTCCAAGGCGGTCGGCAACGCCGTCGTCCGCAACCTGGTGAAACGCCGGCTCCGGCACCTGGTCCGGCCGCACCTGGCCGACCTCCCCCCGGCGGCCATGGTCGTCGTCAGGGCGCTACCCCCCTCGGCGACAGCAAGCTACGAAGACCTGGGCCGCGACCTCGAGGCGGCCCTGGCGGCCGCGCGCCGCCCCAGAAGCCGGGAGGGACGTCGATGAACGTCGGAGCCCGGGTCGTTGCCGCTCCCATCGTCGCGTACCGTCGTTGGATAAGCCCGGCGTTGCCGGCGCGTTGTCGGTTCTACCCGTCGTGCAGCGCTTATGCCCTGGAGGCGGTCGGCACTCACGGCGCGATCCGGGGAATCGGTCTCGCGATCTGGCGGCTGCTGCGCTGCCACCCATTCCACCCCGGTGGGTTCGATCCGGTGCCTCCGCGCCGGGGAGCCTCGCCCGAGCCCGAGTCGACGTGACTGGAGCAGTGTCGTGATTAGCAAGCTGATGGGCGGGATCTACTGGCTGATCTCGCAGGTGATGCTGTTCTGGCACACCGTGTGGGACAAGGTCATGCCCGACCACCGCACGCTCGGCACCAACTGGCAATGGGTTCTCGCGATCGTGTTCCTGGTGATCACGGTCCGGGTCGTGCTGTTCCCGATCTTCGTGAAGCAGATCAAGTCGCAGCGTGCGATGCAGGCGATCCAGCCGAAGATGAAGGAGCTGCAGGAGAAGCACAAGGGCGACCGGGAGACCCTCCAGAAGGAGGTCATGAAGCTCTACCAGGAGGAGAAGGTCAACCCGCTCATGGGCTGCCTTCCGATGTTCCTGCAGATCCCGGTCTTCATCGGCCTCCTGCACGTGCTCCGCCACCTGAAGCCCGGCACCTCCAACCACCAGATGGAGCTGTACGGCTGGAGCATCCCCGAGTTCATGGGCGCCGTCGACGCCCGGCTCTTCGACGCCCCGATCGTCGCCAAGTTCAGCAGCAGCGCCGCCGACCTCGCGAAGATCGAGGCCAACTCGACCACCGTGAAGATCGTGGCCGCGATCCTCGTCGCGCTGATGATCACCACGACCTACCTGACCCAGCGTCAGATGATTATGAAGACCGGGTGGAACAGCGACCCGCAGCAGCGCATGATCCAGAAGTTCATGCTCTACGGCATCCCGTTCTTCACCCTCACCTCCGGCTGGTACTTCCCCATCGGCGTCATCATCTACTGGGTCACCAACAACGCGATCACCCTCGGCCAGCAGTACTGGGTTCTGCACAAGTACCCGCCGCCGGCGAGCGCGACCGCCAACACGACCCCGTACAAGAGCAAGGGCGGCCCCTCGCTGACCAAGGGCGGCGCCCCCGCGGCGAAGCCGGCCGGCGGCCTCCGCTCGATGCTCAGCAAGGCCAAGGACGAGGCAGCGGCGCAGCAGGCCGCGGCGGCCGCCGCCAAGCAGGCCCAGGCCAACGGCAAGGCCCTTGCCCCGAAGCCCGGCGCCAAGCCGATCAACCCGAAGAAGGGTGGCGCCGCGAAGCGGCAGTCGGGTTGATGCGACCCCGCCGGCCCACCCCTCCCCGGGCCGGCGAGCGGCGCTCCCTGTGCACCACCACCCCTCACCGACGACCTGTGACGGCGCCTCGGCGCCCCAAACAAGCGGAGATGAGTTTCGTGACCGACACCACCAGTGATCTCGACGCGCGCGGCACCGAGGACGACGCTGCGGATCAGGACGCCAACCTCGACGAGATCGAGGACGCCGACGACACGGACGAGGCCGACGAGGACGCCGACTCCAGCGACGGCGAATCGGCGAAGGCTTCCGGCGGCAGCAACGGCCGTGCCGCGGCCGACCTGTTCCGGGAGAGCGAGATCGCGGCCGACTACGTCGAAGGCCTCCTCGACATCCTCGACTACGACGGCGACATCGACGAGCTCGTCGTCAGCGGCCGCCCCGTCGTCGAGGTCGTCGAGGGCGGCGACGGCTCCGGCCGCCGCCTCCAGGCACTCGTCGGCCAGCGCGGCGCCACCCTCGAGGCACTGCAGGAGCTGAGCCGCCTCGCGGTCTTCCGGCAGACGGGCTCCCCCAGCCGTCTCCTCCTCGACGTCGGCGGCTACCGGGCCTTGCGCCGCAAGGAGCTCGGCGCGATCGCCAAGAACGCCGCCGAGAAGGTGAAGGAGTACGGCGAGGCCGTCCGCCTGGAGCCGATGAGCGCCTTCGAGCGCAAGTGCGTCCACGACGTCATCAACGCCCTCCCCGGCGTGGAGAGCGAGTCCGAGGGCGTCGAGCCGGCCCGCCGGATCGTGGTCCGCCCGGTCGCCTGACCCAAGCCCACCGCGAAGCGGGGCGCCCCATGACGGGGCGCCCCGCTTTCCGTTTGCGGCTCACCTCCGTACACCCACCTGTCTGCCTCTCTACACGATGCGTCCTGACCCGACGCGTCTCCGCTCTGCTCGCCCACGCCCCCGCACGTTTCCGACTCCGTGCCTTGTCCCCCGCGTCCGCCCCCGCACGCATCTCGCGGGGGCGCATACGGGCCTCGCTCTTCCACGCACCAGTCGGTCGCTGCTCGCCGTGCCCTCGCGCACTGTTCTTCGCGCGCCCCGTGCTTCCGCGCTCTGGTGTCCGTGCCTTGCGCCTGTGTCGCGTGCCCCGCCCCCGTGTCCGGTGGCACCATGCCCCGCCTCCGGAGCTCGTGCCCTACGTCCGCACCTGTCCGACCGAGGCAACATGATGCAGGGGTCGGCACTTCGACTGCTCGCCCCCGGCTCCGTGCCCCGTCTCTTGGCGAACGTTCCGTCCTCTGCGTCTGTGTCCCCGTCCGTGCTGCGCGCCCCGGCTTTAGCTTTCGGTCGAGTCGAGCTTCGCGCCGACTGCACTGTGGCCGGTCACCGCCTTCGCGTCCGGGTTGTCGCCTTCCCCGTAGTGCGTTGTGTCCCACGCTGCCCGCGCGCCGCGCTCTGTATCGAGGGGAAGATCCCGCACCCTCGTACCGCGGGCCCGGTGCGTCTGTGCAACTGCCCTGCGCCTGCGTCCAAGTCGGCCGCCTGCCCCTCTTGCTCTCGGCATCGCGTCCGAACGTCATCCACGCGCCGTGCTCCTTGGTTCGAGCACCGCGCTGCCTTCCCGTGTCCGGGTCGTGGGTCCTGACCGTTCCTTCGAGTCCTGGCGGGCAGCAGTCGAAGTGCTGACCCCTGTACCGGCGCTTGATCGAAGGAGTGTTCTGGCCGTCATCACGACCAGGACCGGCCTTCGATCACCACACTGCTGGATGCCAAGGGCGCCGGTCGCCCCCGCCCGCGCCGGACCCACACAGCTGGTCCCGAGTGCGATGCAGGCTGGCGCCACAAGCGTCGTCCGCACGTTGCGGGAGTCGACGCGGTCCTGTCTGCCCGGTCTTGCGACTGACGGCCGTACAGGGGCGGGCGGCGCGTCACGAGGGCTGGTGATGGCGTCTTGGGTGGGGCGTGTCGGCTGTAAGCGTTCCTGCATTCCTTCGTCGGGGTTCGTCCCCGCGTGGTCGGGAGGGGATGGGATCGGGGACAATGGGTGGCAGACGCGACTGGCGGCACCGGGATGGGACGGACCATCGGGGAGCTCGAGTTGTGAGGGTCGACCGCCTGGGTCCTCACGTCGGGGAGTCGTATGTCCACGACCACTGCTGTTCTCCTGCCCGGCGCTCCTGTCGCCGAGAAGATCCTGGCTGACGTTGCGACGCGGGTGGCGGCGTTGCGCGCGCAGGGGGTTGTGCCCTCGCTGGCGACCATCCTTGTCGGCGATGACGATGCGAGCGCGGGGTACATCCGCATCAAGCAGCGGCAGGCGGCGGAGCTCGGGTTCGAGTCGCCGCACGAGCACCTGCCGGCAGACACGACGCAGGAGGCGCTGCACGCGGTCATCGACCGGTTCAACGCTGACCCCGACGTGCATGGGTTGCTCATTCAGTACCCGACGCCGCAGCACCTTGACTACGACGTCGCGTTGCAGCGGGTCGATCCGGACATGGACGTCGACGGCATGCACCCGCTGAACCTCGGGCGTCTTGCCGCGGGCATGCCCGGGCCGCTCCCCTGCACGCCCGCCGGAATTGAGGCGCTCCTCGCGCACTACGAGATCCCGGTCAGCGGCAGGGAGGTCGTCATCCTCGGGCGCGGCGCGACGCTGGGCCGTCCGCTGGCGATGCTCCTGTCGCAGAAGCGGCCGACCGCCAACGCCGCCGTGACGGTCGTGCACACGGGCGTCGCGGACTGGCCGCGGTACACGCAGCGGGCCGACATCCTCATCGCCGCGGCCGGCGTGCCGGGCATCATCCAGCCCGAGCACGTGAAGCCCGGCGCGACAGTCATCGGCGGCGGGGTCCGGTACTCCGGCCGGCGGCTCCTGCCCGACGTGGACGAGTCGTGCGCGGAGGTCGCGGGCGCCATCACGCCGCGCGTCGGCGGGGTCGGCCCCACCACGGTCGCCATGCTCTTCCGCAACGCCGTGACGGCCGCGGAGCGACGTTTCACGTGAAACATCGGGGGCCGCGTCTTCGAGCGGCCCTCTTCTTGCCGCCCCCGTGCGCCGATCTGTCCCCAGTGGCCGGTCGCGCGGGGGCGGCGTGATTTGCTTGACCGCATGGATGGTGCTGTTCCGAACGAGGTGTTGCCGGCCGCCGAGAAGGTGTTCGGCGATCGGCTCCCGTTGGCTGAGCGGTTCGCTCAGTTGCTTGTCACCGACGGGGTGGTGCGAGGGCTGATCGGCCCTCGCGAGGCGCCGCGCATCTGGGAACGCCACATGCTCAACTGCGCCGTCCTCAGCGAACTCATCCAATCGGACGCCACGGTCGTCGACGTCGGCTCCGGCGCCGGCCTGCCCGGTATGGTGCTGGCAGTGGCTCGTCCCGACCTGTTCGTCACGTTGGTCGAGCCGCTCGCACGACGCACCGCGTTCCTGACCGAAGCGGTGACGGCGCTCGGCCTCGAGCGGACCACCGTGGTCCGGGCGCGGGCCGAGGAGTGCGTCGGGAAGCTTCCCCTCGCCGATGTCGTCACCGCCAGAGCAGTCGCACCGCTGGACCGGCTTGCCGGATGGTGTCTTCCCCTCACCGCCGTCGGTGGGCGACTGCTCGCGCTCAAGGGATCCTCTGCCGCGGCGGAGATCGCCGAGCACGCAGAAGTCCTGAGCCGGCTTGGAGCGGGCGCGCCGTCGGTACGGCTGTGCGGGGACGCCGTCCTCGCCGAGCCGACGACGGTCGTCGAGGTCGTGCGGGAGCGGGAAGTCGCGCAGCGCCGGAAGGCCAAGCGCGGGCGGTAAACCGGGGGACGGGCCGAAAGCGTCCTCCGGACACGGGGAACGCGGGGGTTCGACGATGGACATCAGAAACTGCAACAGCGGCTGGCCGGCCGTACCGACCAAGCGACTCGGCGGTCTCCTCCGCCGAGTCGACGGCTTTCTGGTCTTCTTACGGCCGAATGCGAGTGAGAAGACCAACGACTCGCCGATCGGCCATGGCTCTGGTCGCCTGTGCGCCGTAGGCTGGCCGCGCGCCGTTTTTGCGTTCCCGGCGCCGGTCACCGCAGTCACTCGAGACCTCGCGTCGGGCGGTGCGCCGGAGGTGGGCACAACGTCGCTGACGGCCGGCAGTGCACATCTTTCCGAGCGGGACGGGACTGACATGGTGCGCGACAGCGGTGATGGTCCGGACTACGGCGATGGCAGCTCTCATGTTTCACGTGAAACACCGATAGGTCCGCGAGCGGCCGCCGGCGCCGGAGGCCTCTACGGCTCGGCCGCCGGGCACGTCGCACACCCCGGTTTCGGTGCAGTGAGCGAGCCCGGTGTTCCCGGTCCGGACTACGGGCACGGGACCCATCAGTCGGACAGTCCAGAGTCGGTCGCCCAAGCGTTGAATGCGCAGGGATCCGACGGGCAGGAAATCGAGGGCTGGGGGGTTCGCCCGCCCGCGCGGCCCGTGCCCCAGCCGCGGGTCGACAACCCGGCCGAAACGACACGCGGCACCACGGTGGACTTTCGCGGCAGCGGCCCAGTCGATCGCGCATCTACCGGTACTGTTTACGGCCGGGGCGGAAAACCGGTCGTGCCCAGAGCCGATTCACAATCCGCTGCAGACGAAGCGAAAGCCGAGACGAGAGCAGATATGAGGTCCGAGCGACGGAGCAGTCCGTCCCCCCGGCCACACCCGTCCGTCGTCACCGCGGATACCGAGGGCGCCATGACAGACGCGTATGTTTCACGTGAAACCGAAGACCCCCCGCTGGCTCAGGAGGCAAAGCGCGCCGTGGAGATCCTCAACCCGAGCGGGGAGATCACGATGCCCCGTCCGCCACGGCGGCGCACGATGTGTGTGGCGAACCAGAAGGGCGGCGTGGGTAAGACCACCACGGCGGTCAACATCGCCGTCGCCCTGGCGCTGCACGGCAATCGTGTCCTGGTGATCGACCTCGACCCGCAGGGCAACGCTTCCACTGGTCTGAACGTCCCCCACCATTCCGGTGTGCCGGACGTCTACGACTGCCTGATCGACGGCGCGCCGCTCGACGCGGTGACCCAGCAGGTCGAGGGCATCCCGAACCTGTGGGCCGTGCCCGCGACGATCGACCTCGCCGGCGCCGAGATCGAGCTGGTCTCGGTCGTCGCCCGTGAGTCGCGCCTCAAGCGGGCGATCGAGGCCGGCGGGAGCAACTACGACTACATCTTCATCGACTGCCCTCCGTCGCTCGGCCTGCTGACGGTCAACGCGCTCGTCGCGGCCGAAGAGGTCCTGATCCCGATCCAGTGCGAGTACTACGCCCTGGAAGGCGTGCAGGCCCTCACGAACAACATCGAGCTTGTGCGGTCGCACCTCAACCCGAAGCTCGACATCTCGACGGTGCTGTTGACGATGTACGACCGGCGGACCCGCCTCGCGGATCTCGTCGAGCAGGACGTCCGGAACCACTTCGGCGAGAAGTGTCTGAACGCGGTCATCCCCCGCAACGTTCGCGTGTCCGAGGCGCCGAGCTACAGCCAGTCCGTGATGACGTACGACCCGGGCTCCCGCGGTGCGGTGAGCTACTTCGAGGCGGCGCAGGAGATCGCGCTGCGCGGTGCGCACGATGCGCAGGTTGGAGGAGTGGCATGAAGTCGAACCGACGTGGAGGTCTCGGACGGGGGCTCGGCGCCCTCATCCCCACCGCCGCGCCGGCGGCCGAGAGCGCGACGGGCGGCACCGCCACCGCGCTGGCGACTCCCCCGGCCGAGACCGACGCCCCGACCAACGGCGTGACCGCCGTCGACTCCCCGGTGGAGCAGCTCGCTCCGGTGCCGGGCGCGCGGTTCGCCGAGATCTCGGTGACGTCGATCGTGCCGAACCCGAAGCAGCCCCGGCAGGTCTTCGACGACGATGCGATCGAGGAGCTGAAGACCTCGATCCAGGAGGTCGGCTTCCTGCAGCCGATCGTCGTCCGCGAGCTCACCGAGCCGGTTGAGTCGGACGACGAGTCAGGCACGCAGAAGAAGTACGAACTCGTGATGGGCGAGCGTCGCTGGCGCGCGGCCCAGGCGCTCGGCAAGGAAGCGATCCCGGCCATCGTCCGCGAGACCCGCGACGACGCGATGCTCCGCGACGCGCTCCTCGAGAACATCCACCGCGCCAACCTCAACCCTCTGGAAGAGGCGGCCGCGTATCAGCAACTCCTTGAGGAGTTCGGCGCGACCCACGAGGAACTGGCGCGGCGCATCGGCCGGAGCCGCCCTCAGATCTCGAACACGATCCGCCTCCTGAACCTGCCCGCTCAGGTACAGCGTCGCGTGGCCGCCGGCGTGCTGTCCGCCGGGCACGCCCGCGCGCTTCTCGGACTCGACAACTCCGAGGAGCAGGAGACGCTCGCGCACCGGATCGTCGCGGAGGGCCTGTCGGTCCGGGCGACCGAGGAGATGGTCTCGCTCGCGGTGTCCGAGGGCGCCACGGCGAAGAAGGCGGCGCCGCAGCGGCGGGCCAAGCCGCACGCGCCGGCGCTGTCGGACCTCGCCGACCGGCTTTCGGACCGGTTCGACACGCGGGTGAAGGTGGACATCGGCCAGCGCAAGGGGCGGATCACGATCGAGTTCGCGACCGTGGACGACCTGGAGCGCATCGTCGGCATCATCGGTGTCGACCAGCGCGGCCAGCAGCGGGAGCAGTAGTACTGAGATTCTCGGCCGCGGCGACGTCCGCGGTGAACGATCCGGCCGACGGTCCGGGCAGCTGCAGAACGGAGCAGCGGCCCGGACCGCGGTGTATCTGGGCGGAGTTCGCCTGGGAGACCGCGGCGTTGAGATGTTGCGACCCTGGGCGATGGCGGTCGCGGCACGACGGGGCGTGGCTTCGAGCAAGAATGTGCGGCTGTTGTTTGACGTCGGTCGCGTCGGTGAGAGGGTCCGCATGTGGTCGCGGCGATCGGGCGCGTCTACGGCACGGTCGTCACGCTCGACCGGAGGGCCGTCGTGGCCCGTCGGGTGGGTGAGGGGGCGCGCTGACCGTAGCAGCGCTTGGCGGTGTGTCTGAATGACTTGCGAAGGGTGCCGCCGGAGCGGCCGGGTACGGGCGACGGGCTGGCGCTAGTCGTACAAACGCCGAAAACGCCAATCAGAACGGCTGGGGGCGAAATCTTGGGGTGTTTGGATTCCGCCTCAGGATCGTTCTGGGGGAACTTTATCCACAGGGGTTATCCACAGGCTCGCCGTTTCACGTGAAACCGCGTGGTAGAGGGCTTAGGTGCCTGTGGACGAAGGTCCCTCGGGTGCACTGTCCACAGGGTGCGGACAGCGGGGTTGCGATTGGGCTAGGGTCGGCTCGTGCCCGAGACGCCATCGCAGCTGCCCTCGTTTACCTACTGGCCCACGTTCCCGTTCGAGGGTGACCTCCGGGTGAAGCGTCTGCTCGACCCGGTGCCGATCGAGCCGCCGCGGCATGGGGACAACCCGGCGGAGTGTCGGGCGTGCGGGGCGCCGGACGAGGCATACATCTGGGTAAGCGACCGGTGGCGGGTGCGCAGCCTCGACCGGCCGACCGGGCTGCCGGCCGTGCTGATCCTCGAGTCGCGGTCGCACCTCGACCTCGGCGATCTGCCCAACATGCTCGCCGCCGAGCTCGGCGTGATGACGGTGCGGCTGGAGCGGGCGATCCGGTCGCTCGACGGGGTGGCGCGCGTCCACGTGAACCGGTGGGGCGACGGCGCCGCGCACCTGCACCTGTGGTTCCTCGCGCGGCCGTACGGGCGGCTGCAACTGCAGGGGACGTTCCTCGCGCTGTGGGACGACATCCTGCCGCCGATCCCGGAAGACCAGTGGCGGGAGAACCTGGCGCTGGTCGCCGCCTGGCTCGCGGAGTTCGGCGGGCGACCCCTCGCCGAGCCGCCGCGGATCAACTGGACGGCGCCGGCGCGGTTCCGCGAGGAGGCGGCGCTCGGAGACGCGGGGATTCACGTGGACCCGCCGGAGCCGGCGGCGGCGAGCGAGCCTTCTGTCGGCGATGGCGGCGTCGGTACGGCCGGAAGCACCACAACGCCCGCAGCGGGCGCAGCGGCTCCCGGTCCAGCGACATCCGGCCCAGCAGCGCCCGGCGCGGCAGCGGCGACCGGAGCGGCCACGGGGCCGGGTGCAGCGGGGTCAGGTGCGGCGGCGGCGCCTTCCCAAGGAGGAGATGCGGCGCCGGTGCTGGACAAGAAGGAGCCAGACGCCCTGTGACCTGGCCGCGGCGCACGGTGCTGCTGAGGCAGATGAGCCGCAGGGGCGGCGCCGATCGAGGAACTCTCGCCGGATGACTCCCGCGGCCCGTGATCGGTGCGTACCATCATGACGGTTGACCGTACGTAAGCAGCGCGCGCGGAGATGGGCCAATGTCGCGACGTCTCGTGAGTTTGACGCTCGACACCCTCGAGGATCTACCTCGATCGTGCCGTGCCTGCGTCTTCTGGGAGCTCGACCCGGTAGCCGCCGACAGAGCCTGCGCCAACGGCGACCCAGGCCTCGAAAAAGAGGCCTGGGTGTCGCAGACGCTGCTCGAGTGGGGCTCCTGCGGCAAGCTGGTGTACGTCGACGGGATGCCGGCGGGGTTCGTGATGTTCGCTCCCCCGGCGTACGTGCCGAGGTCGATGGCGTTCCCGACCTCGCCGGTGTCACCCGACGCGGTGCTGCTGATGACCGCGCACGTGGTGCAGCCGTTCGCGGACGGCGGGCTGGGGCGGATGCTCGTCCAGGGCGTCGCGCGCGACCTGACGAAGCGCGGCGTGAAGGCGATCGAGGCGTTCGGCGACGCGAAGTTCGGCGAGGTCGACGAGGCCGGCCGCAACGAGCAGGGCTGCCTCGCGCCGGCGGACTTCTTCACCTCGATCGGGTTCAAGACCGTGCGGCCGCACCCCCGCTACCCGCGACTGCGGCTGGAGCTGCGCACCGCGCTGTCGTGGAAGTCGGACGTCGAGTATGCGCTGGAGAAGCTGCTCGGCTCGATGAGCCCCGAGTCGCTGCTCCGCCCTGTGCTGCCGGTGCGGCCGGCGACCCGCACCATGCAGCCCTGAGAGGCCCGGACCACGCGGCCCTGAAGGGCCGTCCAAGACGAACAGTGCCTCCCGGCCTGAACGGCGGCCTGGGAGGCACTGGTGGGCGCTGGAAGCGCCTCAGACGGCGTTGTTGGTCAGGGCCCGCAGCAGGCTGACGTCGATGGAGCCGGTCGGCACGTCGATCTCGACCGGCAGATACATGCGCTGCACCGCGGCCATCATCGCCTCGACGACCCGCTCGCGGAACGCCGGGTCGATGAGCCGCTCGCGGTCGGTCGGCGAGGTCAGGTAGCCCACGTCCACCCGGACGGCGGGCATCCGGCTGAGGCGCAGCAGCTCCCACGTCTTCGCGTGCGTCTGGCAGTCGCGGAGCCCGGTGCGGACGACGATCTCGCGCTGCACGAGCTTGGCGAGCCGCTCGCCGACGATCGACGTCGGGCCGGAGACGGTGCCGTAGTGGTAGGTGGCGACGCCCTCGGCCTCGGGGTTGCGGTAGCCGTCGAGGTGGATCGAGATGAGAAGGTCGGCGCCGAGCTCGTTGGCCAGCTGGACCCGGTCACGGTCACTGAGAGCCGCCGTGGGCTGCGGACCCCTGGTGAGGTTCACCCGCATGCCCGCGGCCGCCAGACGGCCTTCCAGACGGGCTGCGAGGTCATATACGAGGTCCGCCTCCGCCCACCGGAGCGGACCGTCGGGGACGACGTGCCCGGTGTCGGGTCCGCCGTGGCCCGGGTCGATGACGATGCGCTTGCCGAGCAGGGTCGGGCCGGAGGCGCGGAAGGCCTCCGCCTCGCGGAGCAGCTGCGGGCGGCCGCCGATCACCTTGCGGCCGAGGCGGCGCAGCGCACCGACCGTGGCCGGCCCGCACTCGCCGTCCGGCCGCAGGCCGACCTCGCGCTGGAACTGTGCGACGGCGTGCGCCGTGCGGCTGCCGTAGATCCCGTCGGCGCGTCCAGGGTTGAAGCCCATCTCCAGCAGGCGCTCCTGCAACTGACGGACGTCGTCGCCGATGTACGGGTCGCCGACGGTGTGGAACAGCGCCCGCTGCCCCAGCCTCCACCGCGCCGCGTCGAGGGACCGCCACGTCTCGTCGCCGACCGCGCCGTCGACCGTCAGGCCGTGGCTCTGCTGAAACGCGCGGACCGCGCGCTCGGTGGCCTCGTCGAACTCGGGATCGGTCTGAGGTGCGGTGTCAGCCAGCAGATCCAGCACGACAAGAATGCTGCGGATCTCGGCGACCGCCGCTCCCCGCGCCCCGCGCCGGATTGCCCGCATGTGGTCCTCCTGAAAAAGCCAGCGAATGCACCGCAGCGTACCGCTCACGGCACAGGGACGCGTCATCACGCGGCCATTGACGAAAACGCGCCCCGCCTTACCTGAAGGCGGGGCGCATCAATGCTTGTGGCTGGCCTCAGGCTGGCTCGAGCGCAGACTCGATGAGACGCACCAGTGCGCTCTTCGGGCTCGCGCCGACGACCGACCGGAAAGGCTCGCCGTCCTTGAACACGGTGAGTGTCGGGACAGACAGCACCTGGTAAGCGCGGGCCGTCTCTGGGTTGCTGTCGATGTCGACCTTGACGATCTTCACCTTGTCGGCGAGGTCGCCCACGGCGATCTCGTTGAGCATCGTCTCGATCTTCCGGCACGGCTGGCACCACTCAGCCCAGAAGTCCACCAAAACCGGAATATCGGATTTGAGGACGTCAGCCTCGAAGGTCTTGTCGCTGACCGGCTGGATGGCTCCCATGCGCACTCCTCTACCTGTTGTGAAACTGTCGTGCTCCGCGTTTGAGTTACAGCGTGGCGATGTAGCGCTCGGCGTCGAGGGCCGCCGCGCAACCGGTGCCCGAGGCGGTGATTGCCTGCCGGTAGGTGTGGTCGACCAGGTCACCGGCGGCGAACACGCCCTCGATGTTGGTGCGGGTGCTCGGCGACGCCACCTTCACGTAGCCGGCGTCGTCCAGCTCGACCTGGCCGCGGAACAGCTCGCTGCGCGGGTCATGGCCGATCGCCACGAACACGCCGGCCACCTCGAGGTCGGCCTCCTCGCCGGTGTTGACGTCCTGCACGCGCAGGCCGCCGACGCGGCCGCCGCGGTCGAGGACCTCGGTCACCACACTGTTCCACCGGACCTGGATCTTCTCGTTGGCCAGCGCGCGCTCCGCCATGATCTTGCTGGCACGGAACGATTCGCGCCGGTGCACGATCGTCACCGACTTGGCGAACCGGGTGAGGAACGTCGCCTCCTCCATCGCCGAGTCACCGCCGCCGACGACCACGATGTCCTCGTTACGGAAGAAGAAACCATCACAGGTGGCACAGGACGACACGCCCCGCCCGAGCAGCTCCTGCTCCCCCGGGACGGAGAGCGGGCGCCAGGCGGAGCCGGTCGACAGGATGACGGCGCGGGCCTGGTATTCGGTCTCGCCGACCCACACGCTCTTCACGGGGCCCTCCAGGGCCACGCGGGTCGCGTCGTCGGTGACGAACTCGGCCCCGAAGTGCTCGGCCTGCTTGCGCATGTTGTCCATGAGCTCCGGGCCGAGGATGCCGTCGGGAAAACCGGGGAAGTTCTCCACCTCGGTGGTCGTCATCAGCGCGCCACCTGACGTGACGCCTTCGATCACCAGCGGCTTGAGGTTGGCCCGGGCCGCATAGACGGCAGCCGTATACCCGGCGGGGCCGGACCCCACGATGATCAGGTTGCGGACCTCGTCCACGGTCGACTCCTCGAGTTAAGCCTGTGCCAGCAAAACGTCATCCTACGAACCGATGATTCCCGTTGTGGGGTGACGCGTGTGCCACATCACCACTACGGTCAGACAGTGCCGCGGTAAAGCTCGTCGGCGATCGCCCCGCCGATGCCGCAGTCCGGCCCGACCGCGATGACCAGACGTTTGCCGGCCCCGACCCGCGTGCCGTCGACGATGACGACCAGCGCCGGCTTCCCCTCGAACCGGGCGTAGTCGACCACTGCCACCTGACCACCGTATTCCCCGACCACGGCGTTGAGGCAGGCGGCCCTGGCCACCGGGTCCGTGAGCCGCCGCAACGCCTCGGGCACGCCGGCCGGCGGCTTCGCCGACTTGGCCACGTCGGTGCCGCGGCTGCCTTCGACGTCGGGCATCATCGCGGCGGACGATGGCGACCCCAGGGCCAGCTGGCCGACCGTGCCGGGCCCGTAGTCCTGGCCGGATGCCACGAGGGCGGCGTCGGAGCGGGTGGACGCCCTGGTGCCGCCCGAGCTCGAAGCGGGCCCTACCTGTGGCGCCGCGCCGTTGTTCCTGCCGCCGTCGGCCGCGGACATGCCCGGGCTGTTGGTGATGGCCTGCTCGCTCACGACCAGGCTCACGCCGAACCCGCCGCAGATCAGCACCGCGGCGGCAGTCGCCAGCCCGACCGCCCACCGCTGCCGCCGGTGCCGGCGCGCCTCGCGGGCCCGGGCGAGGTCGAGCACCGGTGCGTCGGAGGTCGGTGCGACGACCGCGGCCTGCAGCGCGGCATTCAGCCTGTGCTCGACGTCCGGCGGCACGGCCGGCGTCTCGGCGCCCAGGGCGGTCAGCTCGTCCCGGACGGCCACCTCGGCGGTGACGAGGGCCGCATACGCCTCGGCCCAGCTCGCGTCGGTGCTGACCCGGTGGCGCACGTCGTCCGCCTCGGGGGTGCCGTCCAGCGCGCCACCGACGAAGTCGGCGAGCAGGTCGAAGTCGGCGTCGGAGAACATCGTCACGAGCCGCCCTCCTTCCTGATCGCCGCGGCTCCAGTCGCTGTCTCAGCGCTGCTCGGTGATGGGACGCCGCCGGTGCCGACCGGGTTCCGCAGGTGGCCGAGCATCACAGCGAGGCGGGCCCGCCCGCGCGCGCACCTGCTCTTGATGGTGCCCTCCGCGACGCCCAGGATCACGGCCGCCTCGGCCACGGAGTATCCCTGCACGTCGACGAGCACGAGCGCCGAACGCTGGTCGACGGCCAGCTGCTGCAGCGCGTGCTGCACGTCCATGGCCGTGTCGCGGTCGGTCGCCGGGGCGGGTGTGACGTCTGTCTCGGGCAGCGGCACGGTCGGCCGCGACTGCCGGCGCCGCATCCGGTCCAGGCAGGCGTTGACCACGATGCGGTGCAGCCACGTCGTGACCGCCGAGTCGCCCCGGAAGCTGCCCGCCGCCCGGAACGCGGACAGCAGCGCGTCCTGGAGCGCGTCAGCGGCCTCCTCGCGGTCGCCCAGGGTCCGCAGGGCGACCGCCCACAGCCGGTCACGGTGCCGCCGGACGATCTCCGCGAACGCGTACGGATCGCCCGCGGCGTGGGCATGCAGAAGCGCGGTGTCATCCGGCGTCTGACGCACGCCCGGCTCCGCCTCCACGGCTGGCACCTTATCGACCGCGAACGGCTTGTGGGGACTACTGGACTCGAACGGTTATCTCGGCGATGGCAACTCGATAACCGCTGCCGCTGCTCTCCTTGGGCAACTTCGTGATCCAGACAAGCAGGTAGCGCGTCGGCTGCGCCGGACCCACGTACAGGTTCGTGGGGTCCATCGCGGCCTTCGCCGTGTTCTCGACCACCTTGTACTGGTCGACGGTCTGCTGGTCCTGCGTGGCGCCGCTACCGAAGTCGGTGGTGCCGGTGCGCAGCTCACCGCTGGCCCCCGGGGTGGCGAGCTTGACCTCCACGGACACGATCTGCCTCGCCTCGCCGAGGTCGAGCCAGACGCCCATGCCGTCTTTCTTGCCACCGAAGTCGGCCTTCGGGTATCGCTCCGTGCGCCAGGTCGTCTCGGTGTTGGCGTCGATCGTCTTCTCGGCGTCCTTGACCTCGGACCGGTTGCCCTTCGGGTCGACGATCCGGACCTGGGACGACTTGAGCGTCAGCACCGTCGGCTGGCCGGCCGGCGGCTTCGCCTGCTGCGGCGCGCTGCTGCCCGCCGTGGAGGGGGGCGTCTCACTGGGCGTCGCCGGGTCGCCGAGGACCTTCGCCGCGGCGAGCGTGCCGGCCAGCGCCAGCACGAGCAGGCCCACGACGCCCACGGCCAGCTTCCGCCCCGCGGGCTTCGGCGGCGCGGTGGACTGCGACGCGGCGTCGAACGCCTCGAAGTCGAGCTGCTCGCCGCCGCGCTCTGCGCCGCCCTCGGCCAGGTCGCTCTCGTCGAACTGCCCGAACGAGGCGAGCTCCCCGGCGAGCGACTCCGCCGACGGCAGCGGCAGGTCAGGGTTGAGCAGGTCCGTCACCAGCGAGTCGAGATGCGTCGGCACGCCGGCCCGCACCTGCCGCGGCGCCGCCAGCGCGCCGGAGCTGTCCCGCACGCCGTCCGGCACCGAATAGGTGCCGGCCTCGCGGTGCGGCCAGTATCCCGTCAGCGCGCAGTAGAGCACCGCACCGATGGCCCGGATGTCCGTCTCGGGGGTCGCAAGGTCGTCGGCCCGCGCGTCGGTCAGCACGACCCGTCCGTCGTGCGCGACGAGCACCGTGCCGGGGTGCACGTTGCCGTGCGCCATCCCCGTCCCGTGCAGCGACGCCACGGCGTCCGTGACGGCCCACGCGATCGCCACCGACCGCCCCGCGTCCAGCGGACCCGACGCCACGATTTCGCGCAGCGCGATCCCGTCGACCCACTCCCGGACCACATAGGCCCGGTGGCCCTCGTCGATCGCGTCATAGACGCCGACCAGGTGCGGGTGGACGATCCGGCTGGCGGCCACGGCCGCGCCCAGCATCTCCTTGGCGCTTTCCCCACCGGGGTAGCGCAGGACGACCGCCACCGGCCGCCGCAGGATCACGTCGATCCCGCGATACAGCTGACGGCCCAATGAGTCGTTGCCGATGTGCTCTTCGAGCTGGTATCGCTCGGCAAGGATTTCACCGACGGATGGGGTGCCGAAGGTCAGGACCTGCGGAATTCCTCCCGAGGCCTCCAGCCCTTCGTCGAGCTCAGCCACCCGTCCTCCCTTCCGATTCGTGTGCTCACCTGGGGCGTCCGTCGTAACGCGAGTCGCAGTCACTAAGCCTAAGCGCTCCGGCGGGGCGTCGAGGTTGACCTTACCGGTCAGGTCTAAGGGTTCCGACACGTCATCTTCTCCGGACCACCCACGGCGATGCCAATTGATCACCCATGCCTGGACATAGCGGTCATATACCTTTCACCCGTCTTTCACCGGCTCGCCCCGTCTCGCGATCCGCCCACCGGCGGGGGACGGCGCGACTCGACGGACCCGGAAGCGACGTACGCCCGTGCGACCTTCCGCACAACTTCGCGCGGTGGCCTCCGGAGGTCCGGCCGGTAGAGCTCCGCCCCCGGGGGAGCCGGTTGAGGACGGTCATCGGCCCAGCTTGCCCTTGATCAGGCCGGCGAACTGACGGACCTCGGGCACGCGGAGGGCCAGGGCGGTCGCAGCGTAGGCGGCCAGCAGGACGGCGCAGCCCACGAGGAGCTGCACGAAGCTGGTGATCTTGCCCGGGTCGAGGATCTTGCCGATGGCCCAGGAGACGGCGAGGGCGAGGACACCGCCGACGGCCGCGGCGGCCGCGAGCCGGCCCAGGGTGTCGGCGACCTTCGCCAGGCCGAGCCGGCCCAGGCGGGTGCGCAGCAGCCAGTAGCCCATCACCAGGGCCGCGACGAACGAGAGCGCCGTGCCCACCATCAGCGAGGCCGTCACGGCCGCGATCGGCAGGACGAAGTAGAAGGCGACGTCCAGCAGCAGTCGGACGGCCACGCCGCCGATGTTGACCAGGGCGGGCGTGCGCGTGTCGCGCATCGCGTAGAAGACGCTGGTCTGCATCTGGCTCAGCGCGAACGGCAGCAGGCCCAGCCCCGCCGCGCTCACCACCCAGCCGGTCGCGAGGGCGGTGTCGTAGTCATACTGCCCCCAGTTGAACAGCGTGACGGCGAGCGGCTGGCCCAGCACCAGGTAGATGGCGGCGGCCGGGATGAGGATCACCGACGCCAGCCGGGTGCCCTGGGAGAGCTGGTCGGTGACGTCGCCGAACCTGCCGTCGGCCGCGGCGGACGAGATGCGCGGCATCAGCGCGGTGATCACGGAGACGGCGACGATGCCGTGGGCCATCATGAAGATCAGGAACGCGTTGTTGAAGATCGCGGGGCCGTCGCCGCCACGCAGGGAGTTGTTCTTCGCGAGGACCATCACGACCGTGATGCCGATCTGGTTGACCCCGACGTAGAGCAGCATCCAGGTGCCGAGGCGGGCCAGCTCGCCCAGGTTGAGCTTGCCGAAGTCGAAGCGCCACTTCCAGCGGAAGCCCGTCTTGCGCATCGCCGGCCACAGGCCCAGCGACTGGATCACGATGCCGAGCGTGGTGCCGATGCCGAGCACCAGGACCTGCGGCAGCGTGATCGACTCGGGCGTCGGCAGGTTGGGGCCGGGCAGCAGCACGAAGATGCCGGCCGTGGCGATGATCACGAAATTGTTGAGGATCGGTGTCCACATGGGAGCGGCGAAGTGCCCCCGCACGTTGAGGATCGCGGCGAAGATGCCGGCCAGCCCATAGAAGAAGATCTCGGGCAGCAGCAGATACGCCAGCAGCGTGATCAGGTCGCGGTCGGTCGCCGTCACCCGGTCGTTGCCCACCGTGTAGACCGCGGTGAGCAGCGGCGCGGCCAGGACCACCACCAGCGTCGCCGCGCCGAGCGAGACCACCGCCAGGGTCAGCAGGCGCTGCGCATAGGCCTCGCCCCGGTCGGGCTCCTGCTTGCGCGCCCGCACGAGCGTCGGGATCAGCACGCTGGCCAGGACGCCGCCGAGCAGGAGCTCATAGATCTGGTTGGGCAGGTTGTTGGCCAGCGTGTAGTCGTCGCCGACGGCGAAACCGCCGATCGCGGCCGAGATCGCCGCGGCCCGCAGGAAGCCGGTGGCACGGCTCACCAGGCTCAGGATCGCCATGGTGCTGCTGTTGCGCACGACCGTGCCGGTGCTCTCGTCGTCGCCGGGCCCGGAAGCAGGCCCGGGCGCCGGCACCGACTGCTCCACCTGAGGGGCGTCCGAGGTGACCTCGGGGGCGGGCGTGAACAGTGGCAGGCTGACCGTGGGCGCGTTGGCCGGGTCGAGCGGCTGGGTCGGCAGGTCGCCGTGCGGGTCAGGCGCTCTGTGGGCGCCCCCGGTCACCGGCCGCAGCACCGCCGTCGGCTCGTTGCTCCAGCGCCCGTCGTCTGCCGGGTCCATCCGCCACACCCCAACTCGGCCGTGCTTACGCTCGCAGCACAGACCATAGTGGCACCCCCCGACATTTCCACCGCCCGACCGAGGAGCCGACAAATCGCGAGACCGGTCGCCGACACGGCGACTACCCTCGGTGTCCGCTCCTTGCCCACCGCACATGCCCTCGCGATAGGCTCACCGACCGATGTCCGAAACCACACGAACCGACGCCGCTCGGGCCGAAGCCGCACGGGCCGAAGCCGCGCGCGCCGGGAGCACCCGCGCCCTCACCGACGCCCAGCGCCGTGCCGTGCACGAGCTGATGCGCGTCTCCCCCGTCGCCGACGAGCTCGGCCGCCGGTTCGCTGCGGCAGGGCACGAGCTGCACCTCGTCGGCGGTTCGGTGCGTGACGCGCTCCTCGGGCGCCTCGGCGACGACCTGGACTTCACCACCGACGCTCGGCCCGAGGAGACGCTGCGGATCATCGACGGCTGGGCCGAGGCGGTGTGGACGACCGGCCAGGAGTTCGGCACGATCGGGCTCGCCCGCAAGGGCCTGCGCATCGAGGTCACCACGTTCCGCGCCGACGCCTACGACCGCGTCAGCCGCAACCCGATCGTCCAGTACGGCGACAACCTGGTCGACGACCTGCGCCGCCGTGACTTCGCCGTCAACGCGATGGCCGTCTCGGTGCCGGGGCACGAGTTCACCGACCCGTACGGCGGCCTCACCGACCTCGCCGAGCGTGTCCTGCGCACGCCGGGCGCCCCGGAGGAGTCGTTCGCCGACGATCCGCTGCGGATGCTGCGGGCCGCACGGTTCGCCGCGCAGCTGCAGTTCACCGTCGCGGCCGAGGTACGGGCGGCGATGACCGCCATGGCCGGCGACCTCGCACGGATCACGGCCGAGCGGATCCGCGACGAGTTCGTCAAGCTCATGTGCGGCGCCGACCCGATCACGGGCCTGCGGCTGCTGGTCGACACCGGCCTGGCCGAGACGTTCCTGCCGGAGGTGACCGGTCTCAAGCTGGAGATCGACGAGCACGCCCAGCACAAGGACGTCTACGAGCACACCTTGATCGTGGTCCGCAACGCCATCGGCCACGAGAGCGACGGCCCGGACTTCACGCTGCGCATGGCCGCCCTGATGCACGACGTCGGCAAGCCGGCGACCAAGGCGGTCGGCCCGGACGGCGGCGTCAGCTTCCACCACCACGAGGTCGTGGGCGCGCGGCTGACCAAGCAGCGGATGAAGGCGCTCAAGTTCCCCAAGGACGTGATCTCGGACGTCTCAGAGCTGGTCATGCTGCATCTGCGCTTCTACGGGTACGGCCGCGGCGAGTGGACCGACTCGGCGGTGCGCCGCTACGTGACCGACGCCGGGCCGCTGCTGTCGCGCCTGCACAGCCTGACCCGGTCGGACGTGACGACCCGCAACCGGCGCAAGGCGGCGCAGCTCGCGGCCGACTACGACGCGCTGGAGGCCCGGATCGCCCGGATCGCCGCCGAGGAGGACCTGGCCCGCGTCCGGCCCGACCTCGACGGAAACGCGATCATGGAACTGCTCGGGGTGCCGCCCGGCCCGCTCGTGGGTCGAGCCTGGCGGCACCTCAAAGAGCTGCGGCTGGAGCGTGGCCCGCTCGACCGGGACGAGGCCGAGGCCGAGCTGCTGCGCTGGGCTGCCGCCGAGGGCCTCACGAAACCCTGATCTCCGTGATCTTCACGGCCAGCTTCGGCGCGCCGTCGGCACCCCCCGTGGTGGTGCCGGCGGCGGCGATCCGGTCCAGCAGGTCCAGACCGCTCGTCACCTGGCCGAACACGGAGTAGTCCGGCGGGATGGCACTGTCCTTGTAGACGATGAAGAACTGCGAGCCGTTCGTGCCCGGCCCGGCGTTCGCCATGGCGAGCGTGCCCCGCGGGTACGGCGGCAGCGTCGTCGGCAGGTTCTCCTCGCCGAACTGGTAGCCGGGCGTGCCGGTCCCCGTGCCGCCCGGGTCGCCGCACTGCAGCACCCACAGCCCCTCGGTCGTGAGCCGGTGGCAGGGCGTGTCGCTGTAGAAGTCGTCCCGGGACAGGTGGACGAACGAGTTGACCGTGCAGGGCGCCCGGTCGGCGTACAGCTGGATCCCGATCGCACCGAGGTTGGTCTCCAGCGTGGCGTTCGGCTTGCCGGTCAGCGTCGCGCGCGGCGCGGGCGTGGCCACCAGGCGGGGCTCGCCGCCGCCGCGGTCCGCGGGCGAGTACGTGCACGTCACGCCCGCACCGGGAGCCGACGGGGATGCCGCGCCGTTCGGTCCGGCCGCGGGACCGCGACTCGTGCCGTCGCCGGCGCTCGGTGCGCTCTGGGTGCCCGTCTCCGCCGTCGACGCCGCCACGGAGACGACCGGACCGGCGGTGGTGTCGACCGAGTCGTTGGCCCGCACGTACAGCAGGACGGTGGCGGCCCCGCTCAGGATCAGCAGCGCGGCGGCCCCGCCGACGACGGGAATGACCCAGCGCCGCCGCTTGCGCTGCCCGGGCGGGCCACCAGGGCCAGAGCCAGGGCCAGAGCCAGGGCCGGAACCGGCCGGACCAGCGGCGGGCCCGGCGGGACCGGGTGGCTGCTGATCAAAGGAGGGGCCGCGGGAAGCGCTGGGGGAAGCGCCATAGGCGGACTCGCCCGGCGGATGGAAGTCCGGCACGTCATCGGCGGTGTACGCCGGCCGCAGCCACGCGGGGAGGGTCGGGTCCGGCGCCGACGGCGGCAACGGCTCGGCGAGCTCCTGCGGCCGCGGCGCACCGGGCCGCGGCGGCTCGTAGTCCGGCACCTCGTGCTCGGACGAAGGCTGATGGGCGGCCGACGCCAAGGACGGGAACCCGTACACGGGCTCCCGGTACTCGTACTCCTCGTACGCGTCGGGATCGTGCGCGCGGGACGGCAGCGACGGCCGCGCCGGCGGACCCGACTCCAGCTCGAACCGACGTGGACCGCGAGGGTCCTGAGCGCCGCGAGGGTCGCGAGCGCCTCGAGGGTCGTGCCCGGAATCGGGATCCGGCGGCGAAGCGGACAAAGGCGGTGGAGGTGATGACATTATGTGATCATACGATTACAAACGGTTCAAAGCGGCAGGGCCACCGCCAACGCCTTCGCCCGTTCCGCCCACGAGTGCTGCTCGGCGAACGCCTGCCGCCGGGCCACCAGCGCCGGGTCGTGCGCCTCGGCCGCCGCCTCCCGTACCGCGGCGACCACCGCCTTCGGAGTGCCGGCGATCCGCACGAGCGGGGTGTCGAGCCAGTGCACCGCCGGCAGGTCGGTGCTCACGGGCGGCTTCCCGGCCGCGAGGTACTCCAGCGTCTTGAGCGGGAACGACGCCCGGTTGAAGGGCGTGTCACGGTACGGCGTGACGCCCACGTCGATGTGCCGCAGGAACGTCGGCAGCGACTCGAACGGCTGCCGCCCGACCCAGACCACGTTGGGCCGCTCGGTCAGCGCCGGGAAGCGGTCCGGCTCCCAGCGGGCGTCGTGCGGCCCGACCAGCAGCAGCGACACTCCGTCGTCGGCCAGGGCGGCGAGCAGCTCGAAGTCGGTGCGGTCGGAGAACTGGCCGATCACACCCGCCACGGGCCCGGTGAGCGGCTTCGGGAGCGCGGCCGGCTCGCCCGGGGTCCGGTACGCCGAGGTCTGCACGCCGTTCGGGATCAGCTCGACGCGTTTGGCGCCCAGTCCCGTCCAGCGCTCCGCCAGTACCGTGGAAACCGCCACGACCAGGTCGGCGTTGTCCAACTGGCGTCGCTCGTCCTCGGCGACCCGCGCCGCGTCGTGCCCCATGAGCTCCGCGCCGGCGACATAGTCGTCGGTGCCGTAGAGCACCTTGGCCACCCCGGGACCCCAGCTGCGCAGGACGTCGACGAGGTTGCAGGCCATCACCACGGCCGGCCGGCGGTCGAGCTTGCGCAGCGCCCAGCGGGTCTGCGAGCGGATCAGCGCCGCGGTGCTGACCTTGATGTAGGGGCGGGTGTGCAGCGGCAGCACCCGCGGCGTCAGCCGCGTCACACCGTCGGACACCTGACGGATCTGCGGGGAGACGCCCAGGCGGGAGGCGCCGTAACGGTATCGGTCCGGAGTCGCCGCAGAGATCGGCGGATCGACCCAGAGAATGTCAGCATGTGAGGTGAGCGCCGAGGCGAGCAGCCGGTCAGAGCCGGTCACCCCGTCCCACGACGTTCCGGCAAAGACGACGACCAGCGGCTGAGGCACGGCTCACATTCTCCTGGAGGACTCCTGGCAGGTTCAACGCTGTCAGAACTCTGACCCCGGTTGCGTCGTGCATGTGGCGATTCAGCCGGTTCTGCACGTAGACCCGGTCAGCTACCGTCGCTACACGTTCCCCCCTTTCGGCCGCTCCCCGGTTTTGGGTCCGGCCACCCCTGAACAAACTCTGGAGGCAGACATGCAGCCGTGTCCTACATGCGGCGGCATGGGCATTGATACGAACGGTTACTGCACGCAGTGCCGCACCTATCGAGGCGTCCCGCAGGCGCCGCAACCGCCGGTGAGCGGCTCGCCCTACGGTGGCGACTCGTACGGCGCGCCCTATGCCGGCTACCAAAGCAGCGGACCCTCGTTCCCCGACCAGCAGGTCAGCGGGCCGGGCTACCCGGGCCAGGTCAGCGGCCAGCCGGGCTACCCCGGCCAGGTCAGCGGGCCGGCCTACCCCGGCCAGGTCAGCGGACCGCCGGCGTTCCCGCCGGCGACCTACGGCGGTCAGTACGGCGCGTCGCCGACCCCGCCGCGGCGCAACAAGTTCATGATGCCGCTGATCGCGCTGTCCGGCGTGGTCGTGGTCCTCGTGATCGCGATCGTCGCCGTGGTCGCCCTGCGCAAGGACGACGACCCGAAGAACGTCGCCGACCCGGGCAAGACCACCACCGCCGGTGCGAGCGCCGGGGCGAGCGCCAAGCCGAGCGCGGCGATCGACACCTGCCTCATCGGCACCTGGACGACGACCAGCTACAGCCAGGAAGTACCGATGGCGGGCGTCGAGGGCGGCCTCAAGCTCACGCTGGACAAGAACGGCTCGAAGCTGAAGTTCGACGCCGACGGCAACTACACCGAGACCTACGAGAACAGCCTCTACAAGGCCAACCCGACGGTCTCCGGCACGCCGGTCGCGGTCACGGTCACGGTCAACGCGACCGTCACCGCGAAGGTGCACACCACCAGCGGCAGCATCGTGTACGAGGACGTGAAGGCCACCGGCAAGATGGTGACGGCCGTTCCGTCCACCGGCTCCAGCGAGGAGGACGCGTTCTCCGCCGACGACACGCCGAGCAAGTACACGTGCAGCGGCAACACCCTGTCGTTCTCGAACACGACGACCCAGGTGCAGGCGAAGAAGGCCAGCTAGCTCAGGCCAAAGACGTGAGGCGTTTCCCGCCGGGTTGTGCGATGTCGTCGCCGACCCGGCGGGCCCACCGGCCCCCGAGCACCGCGTAGCCCGCAGCGGTCAGCACGTAGCAGATCGCCACCCCGCTGAGCACCACCGCCGACTGGCCGGTGTAGGGCAGGGTCAGCGCGCCGATGTACATGCCGGCGACCAGCATGATGTTGAACGCGGTGTCGTTGATGCTGAACACCCGCCCGCGGAACTCGTCGGCGCACTCGTGCTGCAGTGACGTGTCGGTGACGATCTTGATTGCCTGGGCCGCGAGGCTGGTGACGAAGACCGCCCCGAGCAGCAGCACCGGGTCGAAGGGCAGCCCGAAGCCGAGGATCGCCGCGCCCGTGGCCGCCAGCACGACCGTCACCCAGCGCCAGCCGCCCATCCGGCGGGCCACCGGCGGGGTCACGAAGGACGCCAGCAGCATCCCGACGCCGCCTGCGGCGAAGGCGTTGGCGATGGTACCGAAGGAGTCGCTGACCTCGCTGCCGGTGTTGAACACGGAGCGGAACAGCAGCAGGCAGGCCAGCAGGACCACGCCGTACAGCAGCCGGAACACCGCCTGCACCAGGACGAGATAGGCGGCGCCGCGCTTCGCCGCGAGGTGCCGGACCCCGGCGACGGTGCCGCGGTTGACCTCGCCGACCGCCTGCCGGATCGAGCCCTTGGTCTGCTGCGCGGCGTCGGGCCCCAATTCGTCGGCGGCGAACGACGACCGGCCGATCAGCGCGGACGCCAGGTAGAAGGCGGCCGCCATCGAGGCGACCAGCGCGTAGCCGTGGAACGACGTGGCAAGCACCGTCTTGATCAGCGTCGCGCCGACGCCGATGCCGAGGGAGAAGCTGAGCGAGCCGAGCGTCGCGGCGAACGAGTTGGCGGTCACCAGCATGTGGTCGTCGACGACGTGCGGAGTCGCCGCGGACAGCCCGGCCAGGAAGAACCGGTTCAACCCGGTGACCACGAGCGCCAGCAGGAACGGCACCGGCGACTCGTGCCCCTGCCAGATGTACAGCGCGATCGGCAGTACCAAGACGGCGCGCAGCAGGTTGGCCCGCAGGATGATCGTGCGCCGCCGCCACCGGTCGAGGAACACCCCGACATACGGCCCGATCAGCGAATACGGCAGCAGGAGGACGGCGAAGCCGGCGGCGATGGCCATGCCGCCGGCGCGCTGCTCCGGGTTGAACAACACCGTGCCGGCCAGCGCGCCCTGAAACAGGCCGTCGCCGATCTGCGCCACCATCCGCACGCCGAGCAGGCGGCGGAAGCCACGTTGCCGCAGGACCGCCCGTACGAAGTGGGACTGTGGATGAGCGGCTGCGGTGGCGGTGGACACGCCAAAAGCCTACGGCTCGTTCAGGCCTTTGGCGGCTTGACCGTACCTCGGCCGTGGGCGGGCCCGCGGTCGGCGGGCTCACCCACGGCTCCGGCGAGTCGACGGCGGCTCGGCCGTCGACGGGGCCTGTCAGGCCTGCCGGGGCTTCGGCGCTTCGACCGCGGCGCGGCCGTTGGCGGGCTCGTCCGCGACCATGCCGCTGAGGCGGCCGAGCAGTTTCGCCAGGTCGATGCCGGTCAGGTCGGTGCTGAGCTGCAGGCCCTGGGCGACGTTGCCGGCGACCGACTTCGTCAGCGACGACGCGCCGTCGGTGGAGATGACGGTCATCTTGTCGATGTTGGCCATCGGCTCGCTCGCGGCCTTGACCACCTCCGGCATCACCCGCACCAGCAGGTCCAGGATCGCGGCCTCGCCGTACGCGGCGAACGCGTCCGCCTTGAGCTTCATCGCCTCGGCCTCGGCCTGGCCGCGGGCCAGGATCGCCGACGCCTCGGCGGAACCCTCCCGCTCCAGGGCCTCGGCGATCGCGACGCGCCGGCGCTGCTCCGCCTCACCTTCCTTGGCACCCTCGATCGCGTTGGCCTCGGCGAGCGCCGCCCGGCGGGACCGCTCGCCCTCACCGGTGAGGCGGGCCTGCTCGGCGGAGCCCTGCGCCGCGGCGATGACGGACTGCCGCTGCGCGTCGGCCTTGAAGATCGCGGCGTTCTTCGCCGCCTCCGCCTCCTGCTCCACCCGGTAGCGCTCGGCGTCGGCCGGCTTGCGGACCTCGGTGTCGAGCTGGCGCTGCTTGAGCTCGGCGTTGCGCTCGGCGACCTTCTGCTGCTCGGCCAGGATGATCTGCTCGCGCTCGGCCTGGGCGAGGGGGCCGGCCGCGGCGGACCGGGCCTTCGCGGCGTCGATCTCCGCCTGGATGGAGGCCTGCTTGAGCGCCAGGTTGCGGTTGGCCTCAGCGATGGCCTCCTCCGCCTTGAGCCGCTCCGACTCGGCCGCCTGGCGGGCGTGCGCCTCGGCGATCGCGGCGTCCCGCAGCACGCGGGCGGCCTCCGGGCGGCCGAGATCCTTCAGGTAGGACCCGTCGGCGAGGATGTCCTGAAGCTGGAACGTGTCGAGCACCAGACCCTGGTTGGTCAGCGAGTGCTCCGCCTCCTCGGCGACCGCGCTGGCGAACGCGGTCCGGTCCCGGATGATCTCCTCGATGGTGAGCCGGCCGACGATCGAGCGCAGCGCGCCGGCGAGCACCTCGCTGGTGAACAGGTCGATGCCCTGCTGCTGGTTGAGGAACCGCTGGGCGGCGGCGCGGATCGCGTCCTCGGTGCCGCCGACCTTGACGATCGCGACGCCCTGCAGGTTGGCGCGGATGCCCTGCTTGCTGACCGCGCCGGTGATCTCGACGTGGATGCGGCGACTGGACAGGTCCAGGACCTGCAGCTTCTGCACGATCGGCACCACGAACACCGAGGCGCCCATGACGACCTTCTGCCCGGACAGGTCGGTGGAGCGCGACCCGTCGAGCGCCTGCACCGACTTGCCCTTGCGGCCGGTGATGATGAATGCCTCGTTCGAGCCGGCGACCTTGATCCGCGCGACGATGAACAGCATCAGGAAGAGGATCAGCAGCACGCCGCCGCCGATCGCGATGAGCAGGACCGTATTCATATGTACGTCCCTTCTTGAAAAGGGTTTACTCGACCTACAAAGGGGTTTCTTCGACGATCACGCTGGTGGAACTGGTCGCCTCCACCACGAGGACCCGCGCGCCGAGCGCGATCGGATGGTCCGCGCGGGCGCTGAGCTTCACGGGCTGTCCGCCGAGGGAGATCCGCACCTCGCCGAAACCGTTCACGGAGATGGGGGTGACGACGACGCCGATGGTGCCGATCATGTCCCGTTGCGTCGGTGTCGCGTCGGTACGCATGTTCATCGCCATCCGGGCGAGCCGGGTCGCGAACCAGGCCGTCGGAAAGGCCGCCGCGATTCCGCAGAGGGCGGCGACGGCCGAGCCCCCCGGGACGCCGAGCGCCGACACGATCGCCGCGCCGAATCCAAACGCGCCGATGAACCCGGCGATCGCCGGCAATGAGAACAGGCCGCCGGCGTCCGGATGGTCGACGTCGAGATGGAAGAGGTCGCCGAGCAACAGCGACAGGGCCAGCACGAGGACACCCAGGCCGCCGACGACCAGGAACACCACGTCCATAGCGCCCCCTCCCCGTTGGAACTAGCAGGGTATCCATCCGACGCAAATCTGACACTCGCGTTTTCGGGCACAATTGACGCGTGCGTTGGGCGGAGATGCAGGCGCCGATCGATTCGGTCGGGATCGCGGTGGACGACACCGGTGTGTGCTCGGTGCGTTTCGGCGGCGCGGCGGGTCCGCTCGCCCCCGTCGGCGATCCGGTGCTGGAGCGGGCCGTCGAGGAGCTGACCGGCTACTTCGGCGGGGAGTCGGCGCCGTTCACGGTGCCGCTGTCGGTGCGCGGCGGGTCGGAGTTCGAGCGGGCCGTCTGGCGGGCGCTGTGGGCCATCCCGTATGCGGAGATGCGCACGTACGGGCAGATCGCCGCCGCGGTCGGCGAGCCGGACGGGGCCAGGGCGGTCGGGGTCGCCTGCAACCGCAACCCGCTGCCGATCATCGTGCCGTGCCATCGCGTGGTCGGCGCCGACGGGAAGATGGTCGGGTTCGGCGGCGGCATCTGGCGCAAGAAGGTGCTGCTGGAGCTGGAGGCCAAGGTCCGCATCGAGCGCGAGTTCGGCCTGTCATGAGGAACGCCCCTCTCCGGTGGTCCGGAGAGGGGCGTTCCCAGTTATGTTCCTAGTTATAAGGAGTGGTTCAGCGCTCGATCTCGCCGGCGATGAACTGCTCGACCGACTGGTGCGCGTCGTGGTCGTTGTACTGCACCGGCGGCGACTTCATGAAGTAGCTCGACGCGGACAGGATCGGGCCGCCGATGCCGCGGTCCTTGGCGATCTTCGCGGCGCGCAGCGCGTCGATGATGACGCCCGCCGAGTTGGGCGAGTCCCAGACCTCGAGCTTCAGCTCCGCGTTGAGCGGGGTGTCGCCGAAGGACTTGCCCTCGAGGCGGATGTAGGCCCACTTGCGGTCGTCGAGCCACGGCACGTGGTCCGACGGGCCGATGTGGACGTCGGACTTCGCCATCTCGTGCGGGATCTGCGAGGTCACCGACTGGGTCTTCGAGATCTTCTTCGAGACCAGGCGGGTGCGCTCCAGCATGTTCATGAAGTCCATGTTGCCGCCGAAGTTGAGCTGGTACGTGCGCAGCAGCTCGACGCCGCGGTCCTCGAACAGCTTCGCGAGGGCGCGGTGCACGATCGTGGCGCCGACCTGGCTCTTGATGTCGTCGCCGACGATCGGCAGCCCGGCGTCGGTGAACTTCTGCGCCCACTCCGGGTTGGAGGCGATGAACACCGGGAGCGCGTTGACGAAGGCGGCGCCCGCGTCGATGGCGGCCTGGGCGTAGTACTTGGCGGCCTGCTCCGAGCCGACCGGCAGGTAGCAGACGAGCACGTCGACCTGAGCCTCGCGCAGCGCGGCGGCCACGTCGACCGGCTGCTCGTCGGACTCGTCGACCATCTCGCGGTAGTACTGGCCGAGGCCGTCGAAGGTCGGTCCGCGCTGGACGGTCACGCCGGTGGGCGGCACGTCGCAGAACTGGATGGTGTTGTTCTCGCTGGCGCTGATCGCGGCCGCGAGGTCCTGGCCGACCTTCTTCGCGTCGACGTCGAACGCGGCGACGAACTGCACGTCACCGACGTGGTAGTCGCCGAACTTGACGTGCATGAGACCCGGTACCCGGTCATTCGGGTCGGCGGTGCGGTAATACTCCACGCCCTGGACCAGGGACGAGGCGCAGTTGCCTACACCGACGATGGCAACGCGGACGGAGCCCATCGCGGATGCCTCCTTCTTGTTGTTCACGATGACCGCTCCGGATCTGCCGAAGGCGGCTGAGGGGTGGTGCCATTGCGTTCGTTCGCAATGAGCTCTTCGAGCCAGCGGACCTCGCGCTCGCACGCGTCCAGGCCGTGGCGTTGCAGCTCCAGGGTGTAGGCGTCGAGCCGCTCCGCGGCCCGGCTCAGCACGTCACGCATGCCCTCGCGACGCTCCTCCACCCGGCGACGGCGGCCCTCGAGGATCCGCAGCCTGGTCGCCGGGTCGGTGCGTGCGAAGAAGGCGAAGTGGACGCCGAAGCCGGCCTCGCTGTCGTAGGTCTCGGGCCCGGCGGCGGTGAGCAGCTCCTGGAAGCGCTCCTTGCCCTCGGCGGTGATCGTGTAGACCACGCGGCCGCGCTTGCCAGTGAGCAACGGGACCTCGTCGGGTGACGCCGGCATGCCAGTCGGCGGGGCACCTTCGGTGATCCAGCCGTCCGTCTGTAGACGGCGCAGTGTGGGGTATAGGGAGCCGTAGCTGATCGCGGCCCGGAACGCGCCCAGCTTGGTCGTGAGCTGCTTACGCAGCTCGTAACCGTGCATCGGGGACTCGTGCAGGAGACCCAGGATCGCCAGTTCGAGCATTCCCGGCCTCCCTCCGTTTACCCGATCCGATGTATCGGCCCGATACATCGCAACGGTAGGCCCCCAGCCGAACGGATGCAACGCGCGTGACCAAGTGGCCTGGACCACACCTCTGATCGTCTATCCGACGGTTACCGATCGTGACCGATGTCGCCGAGCGGCGCGGGACCGCGTACCCTCGGCGCATGCGTACCCAGCGTCAGGTGGTCGACTTCTCCTTGCGGAGACGCGCCCTGCTGCGTGAGGTGCATTCCGGGCGTGTCGGCACCTATGAGGTGTGCGACGCGTCGCCATACCTGAAGAGCGCAGCGAAGTTCCACGGCGAGCCGACGGAGGAGCTGTGCCCGGTGTGCCGCCGGGAGAACCTCACCCATGTGCATTACATCTATGGGGATGAGCTGAGGCAGTCGTCGGGTCAGGCTCGCCGCCTGACCGAGCTGCCACTCCTGGCGATGACGCTGAGTGAGTTTCACGTCTACGTGGTGGAGGTCTGTCGCGCCTGCGGCTGGAACCACCTCGTGGAGCAATATCTGCTGGGGCGCGACGGCCTGACGGCCGGATCGGACGATGGAGCCGGCGGTCGGTCAACGACGCGGGTCCGAGGAGGGGCGGCCGAGTGAACCTGGCCCGCGATCGCTGCGGGCCGATTTGCATCGATGCCCTGACGAGCGGTGACCTCTCGCGGCCTCACGGCCGCTTGACGCCCGGGACCGCAGACTTTGAGACCTGACCGACGAGTGCCTCAGCTCACAGACATGGTGGCGACGGAGCATGCGACAACGACGCAACCGGCAAGGTGGGACGAATGAACTACGGTGACCCGACCAACTCCCCCTCGGGCCGGGCGCAGGTTCCTGGATCCTTTCCGGGACCAGACGGTGACGACTTCGGCGTGCCGCCCCTGCCACCGCCGCCTGCCCTGCCGCCACCCGCGCCCGCGCCGAGCGCCGGCGCCGCAGGCCGTGCGACGGTCGGCCGCGCCAGCGTAGGGCGCCCGGGCGGCGACGAGCCGCGCACCGGGCGCGCGTCCGTGCCGGTGTCCGGCGCGTCCGGGTCGGCGTCGGTCGGGTCGGCGTCGGTCGGGTCGGCGTCCGTCTCCGGTGCCGCCTCGGTGTCTGGCTCCGCCTCCGTGTCCGGGTCCGCGTCGGTGCCCGGCTCCTCCGCCGGCCGTGCGACGGTCGGCCGGGCCACCGTCGGCCGCGCGTCGGTGTCGATGGGTGCCGAGGGCTTCGGCGACGGTCCCGGCGGGCCGGGCGGTCCAGGCGGCCCGGGTGGCCCCGACGGTCCCGGTGGTGCCGGCGGCAGCGGCCCTGGCCGGGGCCGGAGCAGCAGCGCCAAGGCCAAGCGCCGGCGCCGCCGCAACATCGTCATCGCCGCAATCGCCTCGTTCATCATGATCGCCGGCATCGGCATGGTCGGCGGCACCTACTACTTCGACCAGGTCGGGCTGCCCGAGGACCTGGCCATGGAGCAGTCGACCACGATCTACTACGCCGACGGCGTCACCCCGATGGGCCGTATCGGCGACAAGAACCGCACGGTCATCCCGATCACCGAGATCCCGCCCGACGTGCAGCACGCCGTCGTCGCGGCCGAGGACAACAGCTTCTACACCAACGACGGCGTCGACTACAAAGGCGTCGTCCGCGCGGCGTGGAACAACGTGACCGGCGGCGACCGGCAGGGCGCCTCGACGATCAGCCAGCAGTACGCGCGCCACTGGGCCGACCTCGAGGGCGTCACCTACGCGCGGAAGCTGCGCGAGGCCGTCATCGCGCTGAAGCTCAACCAGGAGTTCGAGAAGGACAAGATCCTGGAGATGTACCTCAACATCGTCTACTTCGGACGAGGGGCGTACGGCATCCAGGCGGCATCCATCGCGTACTTCAACAAGCCCGCGAAGGAACTGAGCATGGCCGAGGGCATGGTCCTGGCCGGCATCATCAAGAACCCCGAGGGCAACAACGCCAAGGGCAGCCCCTTCGATCCGAACATCGACAAGCAACAGGCGACGGATCGGTTCAACTACATCAAGGGGCAGATGCTCTCGCTCAAGTTCGTGAAGCCCGAAGAGGCGGACACGAAGATGGCCTACCCGACGACGGTCATCGCGCCGGCCGTCGCCCGGGCCAACGCGGTCAAGACGCAGGGCAGCATGGACAAGCCCGAGGGCCTGATCGTGCACCACGTGCTCGACGAGGTCGCGGCGCTCAAGGACCCGAAGACCAACGCCCCGCTGTATGAGAATGTCGACCCCGACGGCAGCAAGAACTTCGACAAGATCCGCAACGGTGGTCTGAAGATCGTCACGACCGTCGACCAGAAGCTGCAGCAGGCCGCGGTCCAGGAGGCGAGCCGCAACCCCGAGTCGCGGATCAACAAGTACCCGGGCAACCTGCAGGCCGCGCTCGTGGCCGTCGAGCCGGGCACCGGCGCGGTCAAGGCCTACTACGGCGGCGACAGCGGCAACGGCGGCGACTTCGCCGGCTACTACAACGACCCGGTGCTCAGCAACGGCGACGACAGCTGCTGCGGCGGACACCCGCCGGGCTCGACGTTCAAGGTCTACACCCTCGCCACCGGTCTGATGGCCGGCTACACGATCGACTCCTACTGGAACGGCGACTCGCCGCAGCAGTTCCCGGCCAGCGGCCGGACCGCGAAGAACCCGGTCAAGAACGCCGGTGAGGGCGCGGTCTCGTCGCCGAAGTGCAAGTCGGGCGACGGCAAGTGGTGCACCTTGGAAGAGGTCACCGTCATGTCGCTCAACGTGCCGTTCTTCGCGCTCGCCGAGAAGGTCGGCCCGGCGAAGGTGATCGACACCGCCCGCGCGGCCGGCATCACCGACATGTGGGCCAACGTCGACAACAAGTCCAAGAAGATCGACCTCGTGGCCAACAAGGGCTCCGACGTGTTCCCGAAGTACTTCAACACCGAGGTCGCCTTCGGTCAGTACCCGGTGACGGTGCTGGAGCACGCCGGCGGCATCGCCACGTTCGCCGCCCGCGGCGTCGCGGCGAAGACCCACTTCCTGAAGGAGGTGTGGGAGGACGGCAAGAAGACCTACGGCGAGGTGATCAACCCGAAGCGCATCCCGGGCTTCACCGACCAGATGGCCGACGACCTCAACACCGTCCTGCAGGGCGTGCCGAAGCACTACAACCTGAAGCTCAAGGACGGCCGCCAGATCGCCGGCAAGACCGGCACCTGGCAGCTCGGCCAGACCACCTCCAACGCGCACGCGTGGTTCGTCGGCTACACCGCCTACGACCCGGGCAAGAAGTCGCCGGGCCTGGCGACCGCGGTGTGGGTCGGCAACAAGGCCGAGGAGCAGAAGATCGTCGACAGCGGCGGCAGGGGCGTCATCGGCGGTAGCCTGCCCGGCCCGATCTGGCAGGACTTCATGGACAAGGCCGAGGCCATCATGAAGCAGCCGAAGATCAACTTCCCGGGCCCGAAGCACGTCGGCAACCAGGACGTCGGCACCGGCATCTCGCCGCAGCCGAGCCTCCCGGCCGAACCGAGCCTCCCGGGCGGTCCCGGCAACGGGAATGGCAACGGCAATGGGAACGGCAACGGCGGCAACCCTGGTGACACGCAGAGCCCGGGCCCGGGCGGCATCGGTGGCGGCATCTTCCCCACGCCGACACGAAGACGCTGATCAAGGTAGGCCGAAGATGTGCGGCCACGGTAGCGGCGGTATGTTCGCCGGGACCGTGGCCGCTGTCGTTTGGGGGGTGTCCGTTGGAAGCGGGCAGGCTGAAGGCCGTCCGGTGGGGGCTGCTCGCGCTGCTCGTGGCGCTGGTGGCCTACGCGCACTGGTGGTATGGCATCCGGCACCACTTCTACGACCTCAAGATCTACCGGCAGGCCGTCGACTGGTGGCTCGACGGGCACGACCTCTACACGTTCACCAAACCCGACACGACGCAGGGCGAGCTCGGCTTCACCTATCCGCCGTTCGGCGCGATGGTGCTGGTCCCCTTCGCGCTGCTGGCGAAGAACGCCGCCGTCACCGTGTACGCGATCCTCGCCTGCGCCGGCCTGCTGATCACCACGTACTGGCTCGTCGCCCCGGCGGCCCGCCGGCACGGCTGGTCGCTGCCCTTCGCGCTGGTGCTGTCGACCGTCGTGTTCACCACGCTCGAGCCGATCCGTGAAACGTTCAGCTTCGGCCAGATCAACGTGCTGCTGATCGTGCTCATCCTCGCCGACCTGCTGGTGCTGCTGCCGCGGCGGAGCCGGTGGGCGGGTGTGCTCATC
Source organism: Dactylosporangium maewongense (assembly GCF_039531485.1). NCBI lineage: Bacteria > Bacillati > Actinomycetota > Actinomycetes > Micromonosporales > Micromonosporaceae > Dactylosporangium > Dactylosporangium maewongense. Next base: position 221,424 of record NZ_BAAAQD010000019.1, read on the forward strand.
GGGCTCGCCGCCGCCATCAAGCTCACCCCGGCGATCTTCATCGTGTATCTGCTGGTCAGCCGCCGGTACCGGGCGGGAATCACGGCGATCGTCAGCGCCGCCGCCGCCACGTTGCTGGCCGCCGCGGTCGCGCCCCGCGCCTCGTGGGACTTCTGGACCGACACGCTGTGGAAGGGCGAGGGGATCGGCAAGGCGGCATACATCCCCAACCAGTCGCTGCGCGGGCTGCTCGCCCGGTATGACGCGCCCGGCTGGCTGTGGGTGCTGCTGGTGCTGGCGGTCGTCGGCGTCGGCCTGTGGCGGGCCCGCCGCGCCGCGCTCGCCGGCGACGAGCTCGTCGGGCTCACCATCGCCGGCCTCGTCGGCTGCCTGGCCAGCCCGATCACCTGGATCCACCACATCTACTGGTTCGCGCCCGCCATCGTCGTCCTGTTCGACGCCGGCCGGCGATGGCTCGCCGTATTGATCGCTGTCACCGTCGGTGTGGGCATGGTGTCGCTGTACGACCAGGGCCTGCCCGTCGACCCGTGGGGCGAGGGCGTCCTCGGATTCTTCATCGAGAACTGGTACGTCCTGCTCGCCGTCGCCCTGCTGTTCGCGATGCCGATCCGGCGGGTCGGCGAGGAAACCACAGCGGGTGGTGCACCCGCCCCGGAGGTTGCGACGGTACGGTGATGCGATGCCGCCGACTGTGCGACCCGAGCACCGCCTGAATGACGAGCCCGCCACCTCCGACCGCTTCGTCGGTGGCCTCTCCGAGTCGATCGGTGGGCCCCTGGGTAGTCACGCCGTGCGGACACCGAACCGGTTCTGGACCCCCGCGCGGGTGGTCCTGCTGCTGATCTGCGCCATGCTCAGCTTCTCCTGGATGCAGAAGTCCCCCTGCCGCGACGGCGCCTGGGCGGACATGAAGCAGTACAAGTACTTCTGCTACACCGACGTGCTGGCCCTCTACTACGCCGAGGGCCTCAACGAAGGCCAGGTCCCCTACGCCGACCACCAGGTCGAGTACCCGGTCCTGACCGGCGCATTCATGGGCGTGCTCGGCCTGCCCGTGCACTCCCTCGGCCAGCAGGGGGCGCTCGACAACCCCGGCCAGACCTTCTACGACCTCAACGCGGTCGTGCTCAGCGCCTTCGGCATCGCCGCGGTCGCCGCCACACTCGCCGTCCGGCGCCGAAGGCCCTGGGACGCCGCGATGTTCGCCGCGGCACCCGCGCTGTTCGTCTCCGCGACCGTGAACTGGGACCTCTTCTGCGTCGGCCTCGCCGCCATCTCCATGGCGTGCTGGGCCCGCCGAAGACCACTGCTCGCCGGTCTCTTCCTCGGCCTGGCGACGGCCGCGAAGTTCTATCCGGTCCTGATCCTCGGCGCCCTCCTCGTCCTCTGCCTGCGCACCGGCAAGTGGAAGGAGGCCCTCGCCACCTTCGGCGTCGGCGCCGGCACCTGGCTCGCCGTCAACGTGCCCATCGCGGCCCTCTACTGGGATTCCTGGATCAAGTTCTGGGACTTCAACTCCCAGCGGGGCATCGACTGGGGCACCCTCTGGTACATCGGCGCGCACTTCCCGCGCGGCTCCGGCCAGTACGGGTTCCCCTATTTCCAGAACCTCGACTCCGACCCTGAGCACGCCACCCTCAACGTGCTCTACCTCGGCCTCTTCTTGATCTGCTGCGTGGGCATCCTCGTCCTGGGCCTCACCGCCCCGACCACGCCCCGCCTCGCGCAGCTCGCGTTCCTGATCGTGGCCGCGTTCCTGCTCACCGGCAAGGTGTGGTCGCAGCAGTACGTCCTGTGGCTCATCCCCCTCGCGGTGCTCGCCCGGCCTCGCTGGGGTGCCTTCCTCGCCTGGCAAGCGGCCGAGGTCTTGTACTTCGTCTCGTTCTACGGCGAGCTCATGGGCGCCTCGGGTCGTCAGGTCTTCCCGGAGGGCGTGTTCGTCCTCGCCTCGATCCTGCGCCTGGTGACCCTCGCGGTCCTGGTCGGCTACGTCATCCGCGACATCAGGCACCCGGAGATGGACGTCGTCCGCGACACCTACGAAGGCGAGGATCCCGACGGCGGCGTCTTCAACCCCGAACCCGCCGAACGCCCCCTGATCGAACCCCCACCCCTGGTCAAGGCGGAGGCGTAGCCACTTCGCACTGCTGCACCTCGCACTTCTGCACAACGGCAAGGGCCGGCGGGATCTTCTCCCGCCGGCCCTTTTCGTGTCTCGTTCTTCGGCGCTTCGGCGCTTCGGCGCTTTCGGGTGCCGGGCGCCTTAGTGCGTGAGCGGCTCGTGCCCGGCCCCGGCCTGCCCCGTCGCCGCGGCCGCCGTTCCTTGGCCTGTGCCGCCGGGCGTCAGCTGTCCTCGACCTTGTAGAGCACGACGTCGCCCTGCTCCGTGCGGGTCAGGCCGAGGCCGTCGATCGGTGCGTCGATGGCGCGCTCGTACGCGCTGCCGAGGGCCTGGCTGCGCACCACGACGACCGTGCGGATGTGCCGCTCACGCAGCAGCGCCACCGTCTGCTCGTCGGGGAACTGCTGCATCGTCTGCCGCAGCTCCTGCTGGTCCATCGGCGTGAAGCCGCTGCCGCCGTTGACGATCTTCGGGAATCCGTCGGTGCTCCACAGCATGACGTTCATGTCGAAGAGCTCGTGGCTGGGCAGCACCATCAGCGGCCCCTGCACCGTGCTCATCGCGATCGGTGTGGTGGGCACCACCGGGTGCGGCGTGTTGTGAGCGCCCTCGAACAGCACCAGCATGACGGGGATCAGGGTCGCCAGCCGCGGCAGGAACCCGGCCCGGTCACCCGGCTCCGACTGGGTCCGGTCGGCGAACAGCTCCACCGCCCGCTCCGCGAACGCGCTCACCGCTCCCGCCGCGAGCAGCCCCAGGAACAGCGTCGTCCACACCACCAGGCGCCCCGACGTGCGGATGCCGTCGAAGCCCGGCAGCGCCCGGTACAGCGCCAGGTAGCCGAACTCGCCCTTGCCGGGGCCGTGCGTCCCCATCGCGAGCGCCACCGTGCCGAGGACGCCGACCAGCATCCAGACGCGGTGCTTGAGCCGCCAGGTGGAGACGAACAGTCCGGCGAACGCCAGGCCGTACAGGAAGAAGCCCGGCAGCAGCGCCATCTCCGGCGCCCAGGTCAGCGTGCCGCGGGCGTCGGCATACGCCTCGCCCCACAGCCACGACTCCGGCGGCGCGATGAAGAATCCCTTCAGCGGCGGCGAGAACAGCCCGACGAGCTCCTCGCTGCGCCGCGCATACGGGTAATCCTTCAGCACCTGCAGGTACGGGTACGCCATCAACCCGCCGACCGCCGCGAAGATCGCCCCGCCGCCGAGGTTGGCGAAGAACAGCTTCCAGCCGAACGGGCGCGTCACGCCCCACTTGCGCACGTGCCGGTAGCCCCAGGAGACCGCCGTGGCGAGCACCGCCAGCAGCAATGCGTACACGAACGGGATGCCGATGCCGAAGCCCAGGCTGATCTGCCATGAGGCGACGAGCCAGCCCGCGAGGACCCAGCCCCATCGCCGCTTGTCCGGCTGATAGCCGTCGCGCAGCGAGAACCCGTGGCCGCGGGCGAGCATGGCCAGCGCCAGCGCGATCCCGCCGATCGACAGCACGTGCAGGTGGCCCGCCTGCCCCAGCCGGTACGGCGCGTACGCGAACGCGGCACCGGCCACCACCGCACCGGTCGGCCGCGCACCCAGCTGCCGGGCCAGCACGTACGCCCCGAAGAACGCCAGGGCGAAGATCAGGACGTACATGATGTTGTACCGGACGAGCGCCGCCACCGGCCCGCTGCCGAGCATGCCGGCGGGCGCGTAGCCGAGCAGCGTGTCTGAGAACGCGTAGCTGTAGTTCGAGGGGAAGAACGCGTTGGCGTTCCACAGCTGCGCCGGGTTGGTGGTGAGGATGTGCCCGGCCCAGGACATCTGCCAGGCCTGCAGCGTCGGGTCGGCGGTGTCCTGCGGGATCGTCGTGCCCGGCTCCCGCAGCGTCGGCCAGGTCATGACGGCGGCGAGCAGCACCGAGCCCACGGCAGCCATCGTCCACTCGTGCCCGAGGAACTCCCCGACCGCGTTGCCGATGCGCGCCGCCACCCTGCGGGCCTTGCCGGGCTCCTCGTCGGGGACGGGCGCGAACGATCCGAACGGGTCCGCCTTGACGAGACTGACCCGCTCACCGCCCTGAGCGGCCGCGCCGTCCGCCTTGCCCGCTTCTCCAGCGGTCGTATCGGCCCCGGCCTTCGCCGCACCGTCCTTGGTGCCAGTGGCCGTGGCGCTCCCGTCCTTCGCCGCGCCGTCCTTTGCGCTGCCCGCTTCTCCAGCGGCTGTGTCGGCCTCGGCCTTCGCGGCGCCATCCTCGGTGTTGCGCGCTTCAGCGGTGGTCGTGTCGCCCTGTGCGGCGCCGCCTTCCGCGCTGGCCGCCGATTGCTTCGTGTCGCCGGACGCCTGGGTCGCACCGCCGGTCTTCGCTTCGCCGGTGGCCGCCCTGGCGCCGCGCGCCGCCCGCTTGGCGCCGCCTGCTGCGGCCTTCGCGCCTCCCGTCCCCGCATCGCCTGCTGCGGCTGTGGCGTCTTCCGCCTCCGCATCGCCTGCTGCGGCTGTGGCGTCTTCCGCCGGCGCGTCGGCTGCCGACGCTGCGGTGCCGGTCGCGGCGCCGGCGGCCGCGGGCGGCGTGTCCGCCGCTGCTGGCTTGCCGTTGCCCGGCGCGGGCTCCCCCGAGGTCAAGGCCGCCGGGTCACCGGGCTCGGCGGCTGAGGGTCCCGCTTCCGGGTCCTTCTCGGTCTCGGACACGTTGCTCACGCCAGCCGCTCCCGCAGGTAGGTGATGTCGGCGGTCTGCCCCTCGGTGCCACCGGGCGTCTCGACCAGCGCCGGCGCGCCGGCGGACCGGATCACCGAGACGATCAGCTCGGGGTCGATCTCGCCGGCCGTGAGGTTGTCGTGCCGGTCGCGGCCGGAGTCGAAGCCGTCGCGGGAGTTGTTGGCGTGGATGAGGTCGATCCGGCCGGTGATCGCCTTGACCCGGTCGACGATGTCGAGCAGGTCCTCGCCGCCCGCGTGGGCGTGGCAGGTGTCCAGGCAGAACCCGACCTCATACTCGCCGATCGCGTCCCACAGCCGGGCCAGCGCGTCGAAGCGCCGGGCGCAGGCGTTGTCGCCGCCGGCGGTGTTCTCGATCAGGATCGGGGTGGCGAAGCCGCCCTCCTCGGCCGCGAACGCGAACGTCTTCCGCCAGTTGTCGAACCCGGCGTCGCGCCCTTCCGCCTTCTCGACGTGCCCGCCGTGCACGATCAGACCCTTGGCCCCGACCTTCGCCGCCGCCGACGCGTGGCGGAAGAGCAGCTTGCGGCTGGGGATGCGGATTCTGTTGTTGGACGACGCGACGTTGATCCGATAGGGCGCGTGGATGTAGACGTCGACGTCGGAGGCGACGAGTGCCTCGGCATCGGGGCGGTCTTTGGGATCGATCCAGGCCTGCGGGTCGGTCAGGAAGAACTGGACCAGGTCAGCGCCGCGCGCCGCGGCCTCCGCCAGTGGCTCCGCGGGGTCGACGTGAGCACCGATTCGCATGCCGCAGAGCCTACGACGTGGGACCGACAGTTTGCGCTACCCCGGGGCCCGGCCTCGGTGGCAACCCGACCGAAGGGTCCGGAATAGCAGGGTTCCGTCACCGTCCTGTCGGCCGCGTCGTTACGCAACTAGGTCGCCCGTGATCGCGCGACCTCGATGGAACCGCATCTGATCAATCCTCAACCCTGGATGGCTACCTTGTCTGGACACCGACCGGCACTCCGCGTGGCGGCAGCCGCCGCCGCGCTGTTCGCCGCGGCCCTGACCGTGGGCGCCAGCCCCGTGCACGCCGCACCCTCCACCCCGACCGTCGAGTTCAGCGGCGGGAGCGTGTTGAGCCTGCTGGTGTGCAAGTCGGAGCCCAGCGCCGGCAGCGTCTCGGTGCCCGCCGAGTCGCGGATCAACTTCGTCAACCGGCTCGGCCAGGGCGCGACCCTCAAGGTCGACGGCAAGCCGGTCTCGACGGTGCAGCCCAACCAGGCGGTGCCGGTCGTCTTCAAGAAGGGCCCGGTCAACGTCGCCATGACCTTCTCCTGCGGCGTCGGCGTGGTCGAGCAGTTCAAGGAGGTCTCCGTCGGGGTCACCGCGCCGCCCGCCGCGCCCGCCGCCAACCCCGGCGCGGGCCAGGGCGGTCAGGCCGGCCGGCCGTCCTCCTCCGAAGGCCCGGCTGGTGCCGCCGCCGACGCGGCGAACAAGGCCATCACGGGCACGCGCTCGACCCGGAAGCCGTCGACGAACGCCTCGAGCTCCACCGGTGAGGGCACCGAGCCGGTCGACCCGTCGCTGCTCGGCCCGGACGCGACCGCGTCGCCCGCGCCGGCCGCCGGCGCGAACCCGAGTGCGTCGACGGACGAGCGGGTATACGTGGAGCAGCCCGTCGCCGCGACCGGCCCGGCCACCAACGCCCCGACGGGTCTGCTGGCACTTGTCGCGACGGTCTGCGTGGTCGGTGTTGGAATCGCCGCAATTCGGGCTATTATTGCGCAGCGGTCATCACGCGCTAGCTACGCGTAAGGTACAATTAGGTAGCTCCGCGGGGCGCCGTCATCCAACGCACCGGTGTGGTCGTTCCTCCCCAGGTCCCACCCAGAGAAGCGGATGACGCGCCCCGCGGTCTTTCTGTGTACACGCACCGTGTACTCTTGCTCGGTCTGCCGTCCATCGGACGGCAGACGACGCACGACCTCCTGCCGCGGATGGACCGCGGCCGCTTAGCCCGTAGGAGGTGAGAACGTCTTGCGTCATTACGAAATCATGGTGATCCTCGATGGAAGTCTCGAGGAGCGCACCGTCGCACCGTCGCTCGACACGTATCTGAACGTGATCCGGACGTCGGGTGGCTCGGTGGAGAAGCTCGACGTGTGGGGCCGCCGGCGCCTCTCGTACGAGATCAACAAGAAGACCGAGGGCATCTACGCCGTCATCGACCTCCAGGCATCGCCGGAGTCGGTGGCAGAGCTGGACCGTCAGCTGCGGCTCAACGAGTCCGTGCTGCGCACCAAGGTCATCCGGCCCGAGGTCCGCTAAGCGGATCCCGGGCGAGATCGACCTGCTTCGCCCGCCACACGTCACCGGGAATTGTCATACCCCTGTGACAAGGTGGGCCATACCCCAGTGCGCGAGGAGTTGACTCGATATGGCAGCAGGAGACACCACGATCACGGTCATCGGCAACCTGACCGACGACCCCGAGTTGCGCTTCACTCCGTCTGGTGCGGCTGTGGCCAAGTTCCGGGTGGCATCCACCCCCCGGTTCCTGGACAAGAACACCAACGAGTGGAAGGACGGCGAATCGCTGTTCCTGTCCTGCACGGTGTGGCGCCAGGCGGCTGAGAATGTCGCCGAGTCGCTGCAGCGTGGAACCCGCGTGATCGTTTCCGGCCGCCTCAAGCAGCGGAGTTACGAGACTCGCGAGGGCGAGAAGCGCACCGTCATCGAGCTGGAGGTCGACGAGATCGGCCCCTCGCTGCGCAATGCGACTGCCAAGGTGCAGAAGATGCAGCGCTCCGGTGGCAGTGGCGGCTTCGGCGCCTCTGGTGGTGGCGGCGGCAACAGTGGCGGCGGTGGCGGCGGGTTCAGCGATGACCCGTGGGCCAGCGCGGCACCGGCCAACGCCTCCAGTGGTGGCGGCAGGTCGAATTCATCCTTCGACGACGAGCCCCCGTTCTAATGGCATCAGGAGCAAGAGCAATGGCGAAGGCTGCGGCCCTGCGCAAACCGAAGAAGAAGGTGAACCCTCTCGACAAGGAGGGCATCGCCTACATCGACTACAAGGACACCGCGCTGCTGCGGAAGTTCATCTCCGACCGCGGCAAGATCCGCGCTCGGCGGGTGACCGGCGTGACCGCTCAGCAGCAGCGGCAGATCGCGCGTGCCGTCAAGAACGCGCGCGAGATGGCGCTGCTCCCCTACACCGCGACTGCGCGATAAGGGGAGGCTGACATGAAGATCATCCTGAAGCAGGAGGTCTCCGGTCTCGGGACCCCCGGCGACGTGGTTGAGGTCAAGGACGGCTACGGGCGTAACTACCTGCTCCCGCAGGGCTACGCGATCCCGTGGACCAAGGGTGGCGAGAAGCAGATCGCGACCATCAAGCGCGCCCGTGGGGCTCGCGAGATCCGCGACCTGGGCCACGCCAACGAGGTCAAGGCCCAGCTGGAGAACCTGACCGTCAAGCTGGCCGTCCGCGCCGGCGAAGGCGGCCGCCTCTACGGCTCGGTCACCCCGGCCGAGGTCGCCGACGCCGTCCAGAAGGCCGGCGGTCCGGCCCTCGACAAGCGTCGCCTCGAGCTGCCCGGCCACGTGAAGTCGGTCGGTGACTACAAGGTGCAGATCAAGCTGCACCCCGAGGTCGCCGCCAGCTTCACGCTGAAGGTCACGGCCGCCAAGTAACACCACGCGGCAACACGAAGGGGCCCGTCCGGCAGGACGGGCCCCTTCGCTGTCCCCCTACCGGTAGAGCTTCGTCGCCGCCCGGATCACCTCGGCCAGCTCCGCGACCTGCTTGTCCCCCTCGGACAGGCCCTCGGCGAGCCGCAGCAGGTCCGCGAGCCGGACCTCCCCGGCGTACTGGCTGGACCGCAGCACCTCGGCGAAGTAGGCCGCCGTGTAGCAGACCTGCAGCCGCGGCCCCGCCTCCGTGAACACACGGTCCAGGGACGCCACCGTCACCGACACGTTCTGCTCGCTGGGCTCCCGCGTCCGCGGGTCCTGCCAGCGCACCCGTACATCCGCCAGATGCCCCTCCGCGCCCTCGCGAAGATGCAGCGCGTACAGCGCCGTCACCGAATGACCGGGGCCGACCTCGCCACCGTCGACCCGGTCGTTGCGGAACGCCGACGCCGAGAGGGTGCGGTTCTCGTAGCCGATCAACCGGTACGACACGACCGCCGCCGGATCGAACTCGACCTGCGCCTTCGCGTCCAGCGCCCGCACCGACAACGTGGCCGGGAGCTGCTCCACGAAGACCTTGTTCGCCTCGGCGGTGCTGCTGACGTAGACGACATAGCCGTCGCCCTTGTCGGCGAGCTCCTCCATGAACTTGTCGCCGTAGTCGCTGCCGACGCCGACGCCCATCATCGTGATCTGCTTCGCCGCCGCCTCCTGCACCTCGCGGACCAGGGGTGCGGCGCTCGTCGTGCCGACGTTCGGAAGACCGTCGGAGAGCAGGATGACCCGGTTGGTCGCACCCTCCCGGAAGCTCTTGCGCGCCGTCTCGTAGCCGAGCCGCAGCCCCGACTGCAGGTTCGTGCTGCCCGCCACCCGCAACCGGTCGATCGCCCCGTGCAGCGCCGAGCGGTCCCGGACCGGCGTCATCTGCCGCAGCACCTCCGCGTCGTCGGAGTAGGCGACCAGCGCCACCGAGTCCGTGGTGCGCAACTGGTCCACCAACGTGTGCAGCCCGCTCTTGACCAGGTCGAGCTTGCCCGGCTCCGCCATCGAACCGGACACGTCCACGACGAACGTCAACGACGCGTCGAGGCGTTGCCCCTCCGGCTCGGCTCTCGTCTGCAGCCCCACCCGCAGCAACCGGGCTGTGTCACCGGAGTTGCTGTGGGTCTTCGGCAGCCGGGTGCCGTCCGTGGCAACCGCGAACCCGTCGCCGGACGGCTGCCGGTACCCCTGCTGGAACGAATTCACGAACTCCTCGGGCCGGATCGTGCCCGCCGCCGGACGCTGCCCTGCCAGCAGCTGGCGCTTCGCGTAGCCGTAGGACGCGGTGTCCACGTCGACCGCGAACGTCGACACCGGCTGGTTCGACGCCGCCTGCTCGCCGGGCGCCTCGTCGCCCGCGCCGCCGGTGATCGCCGGACCGGGCTGGCCGCCCTGCGGGTTCATCGTCCCCGCCGGGGCCTTCTCGTAGCTGGTGCTGTCGTCCTTCCCATCTGCACCGCACGCCGTCAGGCACAACGCGGCGATCACGGCCACGGCGGCGGCGCGGAACTGACTGACCATGGAAGCCTCCCTGAAAGGTGTTTGGCCAGTCAGACGACGACCCACCTCCGAGCGGCTCCGAGCGTAACCGGACAGAGACCCAAGCGTGAGCATCGGTGATCAGCTCGCAAGGATGCTGTGACCCGTCGAAGGGAACCGATCCGCTTGGCACTGCGTCCCTCGTCACCCTCCGGTACAGCAGCCGCCATCATCCGTCCAGCCGGCGGCCACGTCACTCGATCGGGGCGACTATTTTTCACACACAGGCTGTGGATTGTGTACGCCCAGCTCAGAGCCTGTTTGAGGATCCCGACAGCGAAGTTTTCCACAGGCCTGTGCACAACTGATCCCCCGTTTGTGGACGACGGTCCACAGGTTGTCCGCAGGGTTGTCCACCGGCTAGTTTTGACGAACGCCAGTCGCTCCATACCGTTGCGCGGGGCGCTCCACGTCTTCCGAGGCGCGCCGCGAGGTTTTGTCATACCCGCGAGGTCTACTGATGCGTGGGGGTATGACGTTGGAGGGGCGAGTGTCGATCACCGAAGACAGGCGAAGCGATCCATGGGACGACGCGACCCCGGCCGAGTCGCGTCGGCGGCCACCAAAGGACCAGGAATCTGAGCGGCCCTCCGGCGGCGCCGAGACCTTCGAGCGCACCCCGCCGCAGGACGTCGCCGCCGAGCAGAGCGTTCTCGGCGGCATGCTGCTGTCCAAGGACGCCATCGCCGACGTCGTCGAGATCCTCAAGTCCCACGACTTCTACCGGCCCAACCACACCGTCGTCTTCGACGCGATCCTCGACCTGTATGGCCGCGGCGAGCCCGCCGACGCCGTCACCGTCGCCGCGGCCCTGACCGACGCGGGCGAGATCGCCAAGGTCGGCGGCGCCGCATACCTCCACACCCTCATGGCGGCCGTGCCCACCGCCGCCAACGCCTCCTACTACGCCCGCATCGTCGCCGAGCGCGCCGTCCTGCGCCGCGTCATCGAGGCCGGCACCCGCATCGTCCAGCTCGGCTACGGCTCCGCCGGCCCCGGCGGCCGCGACGTCGACGACGTCGTCGACCTGGCCCAGCAGGCCATCTACGACGTCACCGAGAAGCGCGTCAGCGAGGACTTCGCCGTCCTCGCCGAGGTGCTCCAGCCCACCCTCGACGAGATCGAAGCCGTCGGCGCCCAGGGCGGCGTCATGACCGGCGTCCCCACCGGCTTCCAAGACCTCGACCGCCTGCTCAACGGCCTGCACCCCGGCCAGCTCATCATCGTCGCCGGCCGCCCCGGCCTCGGGAAGGCGCTGGCGCTCGACACTCCACTGCCGACGCCCGACGGCTGGACGACGATGGGGGATGTCAAGGCCGGCGACCAGCTGCTGGGTGCCGACGGCCGGCCGACCACGATCGTCAACGCCTTCGAGGTCCTGCACGGCCGTCCGTGCTTCGAGGTGGAGTTCTCCGACGGCAGCGTGATCGTCGCCGATGCGGAGCACCTCTGGAAGACCACCACGAGAGCGGCGCGTCGGAAGCATGCTGAAGCTGCGCAGACGCCGCAATGGCCGGAAGCCGCTCGGGCCGAGGTGGGCGCGGTCTTCGCCAGTGCGATGGCCGGCCCCGATTCGTTGCTGACCTTCGGCGAGGCGGTTGACCTGGTCGGACCTCGGTTCCGGCATGTGCTGCATGTCGTGGGCAGCGAGGTCGGCACGTCGGCCGACGTCGTGCGCGAATATCAGCGTGCCGGCAAGCCGTGGCGTCGTTCCATTCAGGCATATTCCAAGCACACGCTCCTGACGACGCTGCACCGGCGGGTCAACAGGACCATGAACGCCGAGACGAAGGTCAGGCACGACGGGGTCGTGACCACGCAGGACATCGCCGACACCCTCCGGTGTTCGATGGACGGTCGCCTCAACCACGCCGTTGAGAACTGCATGCCGTTGCGGCTTCCTGACAGGGACCTGCTGGTGCCGCCCTACACGCTCGGCGCGTGGCTCGGCGACGGCCATGCCGCCGCCGGTCGAATCACCACCGATGATCCGGAGATCGTCGGCAACATCGCAGCCGATGGGTTCGAGATCAGGCCGAGCTCGGCACATCCGATGCTGTATGGCATCGGCCGGGCGGGCGATCACGGTCCCGCGCTGGTCCACAGCCTCCGGCTGCTCGGTGTCCTCAACAACAAGCACGTTCCGTCCGAGTATCTGCGCGGGTCGGAGCAGCAGCGACGCGCGCTCCTCGCTGGTCTGCTGGACACCGACGGCACCGTGACGGCCACGGGCAATGCACAGTTCACGTCGACCTCGGCCCGGCTCGCCGGCGATGTCCAGGAGCTGGTGGTCAGCCTCGGCTACCGGTGCACCGTGACGACGAGATCGGTTCGGGGCCGGACGCCGGCAAGTTCGATCGCCTACACCCTGAACTTCACCGCGGCCGACGACCTGTTCCGGTTGGGTCGGAAGCGCGCGACGCATCAGGCACGACGGCGGACCACCAGCACGTCGAGGACTGGTTCCAGGTACATCGTCGACGTCCGGCCGGTGGCGAGCGTCCCGGTCCGCTGTGTGCAGGTCGACAACGACGACCACATGTATCTGGCCGGGCGCGCGATGATCCCGACCCACAACTCCACCGCCGCGATGGACTTCAGCCGGGCGGCGTCGGTGAAGCACAACTTGGCCAGCGCGATCTTCAGCCTGGAAATGTCCAAGGTCGAGATCGTCATGCGACTGCTCTCGGCCGAGGCGCGGGTGCCGCTGCACGTGCTGCGGTCCGGGCAGCTGTCCGACGACGACTGGACCAAGCTGGCGCGGCGGATGGGCGAGATCAGTGAGGCGCCGCTGTTCGTCGACGACACGCCGAACATGAACCTGATGGAGATCCGGGCCAAGGCGCGCCGGCTCAAGCAGCGGCACGACCTGAAGCTGATCATCGTCGACTATCTGCAGCTGATGACGAGCCCGAAGCGGACCGAGAGCCGGCAGCAGGAGGTCGCGGACCTGTCGCGTGGCCTGAAGCTGCTGGCCAAGGAGGTCGAGTGCCCGGTGGTCGCGGTCAGCCAGCTGAACCGTGGACCCGAGCAGCGCACCGACAAGCGTCCGCAGCTGTCCGACCTGCGTGAGTCAGGCTCGATCGAGCAGGACGCCGACGTCGTCATCCTTCTGCACCGCGACGACTACTACGACAAGGAGTCGCCGCGGGCGGGCGAGGCCGACTTCATCGTGGCGAAGCACCGAAACGGCCCGACCGACACGATCACGGTGGCGGCGCAACTGCACCTGTCCCGCTTCGTCGACATGGCGATCTGACCGAGGAGCCCTGCGGCGACGTCTCCTCGTCCCGATGCCGCGTGACGGGGAGACGTGTCACGCCAGCTCGCGGCGTGAGTGCGGAAGGCACCTTCTCGGCTGCCATCTGCTGGGGACTCGCCGTGGCCGGCCCCTCTGTCTGGCCATGCGCGCGTTGACGGTGGCAGCGGGAGCGCCCGACCGCGGTTGAGGGCTGCGGCCGACCTCGCGGTCGGCCTGGTGCAGCGGTGCGTGTGCGGGGTCGGCGGAGGGACGTCCGGCGCGTTGAGCTGGCGTTTGACGGATCGCCGCGGCCGGAGCTGTCTGGGGTGCGTCGGCGGGAGTGTTGCCCGGAGTGTCCGGCGGCGGTCGAGGGCGGCGGTCGAGGGCGGCGGTCGAGGGCGGCGGTCGAGGGCGGCGGTCGGCCTCGCGGTCGGCGTTGTCTGGCTGCGTGTGCGGGTGGCTGGCGGAAGGCGCGCTGAGCTGGCGTTCGAAAGATCGTCGTGGCCGGTTCTGCCGGGGCCGTGTTGAGGGTGTCGGTGGGAGGGGCGTCTGGCGAGCTGGTGCCCGAAGGATCGTCGTGGCCGGTTCTGTCGGGGCCGTGTTGAAGGTGTCGGCGTCTGGCGCGCTGAGCCGGTATCCCGAGATGGACTGTGGTGTCCGAGGGCGCGTTGACGGTGCCGGGGGCGGAAGGTCTGGGGCGATGAGCGCGAAGGGGTTGTCGGGGCTGGTGCGGTGGGAGGGGTGTCAGGTGCGGTTGAGGATGCGGGCGACCTCGGTGTCGGGGACCTGGCGGAAGTCGTCGTAGTAGCGGCTGACGGAGCCGAAGAAGTCGGAGGTCACGGGGCAGACGACCTCGTCGGCGAGGGTGCGCAGGCGGTGGACGGCCTGGGTGGCGCCGACGGGGACGGCGAGCACGACGCGGGCGGCGGACAGCGCACGGGCCACGGCGACCGCCGCGCCTGCCGTGGCGCCGGTGGCCAGGCCGTCGTCGATGACGAGGGCGACGCGGCCGGTGAGGTCGAGCGGGGGGCGGCCGAGGCGGAAGACGCGGTCGCGGCGGCGGAGCTCGGCGGTTTCGTGGCGGATGACGGGGGCCATCTCCTCTGGGGCGAGGCGGATCTCCCGATTGAGGACCTTCACGTCGCAGGGGCCGATGGCGCCGAAGGCGACCTCCGGTGACCAGGGCACGCCGAGCTTGCGCACGACCAGCGCGTCGAGCGGGACGCGGAGCCGCGTGGCGACCTCGGCGGCGACGGGTATCCCGCCGCGGACCAGGCCGAGGGCGATGACGTCTGGCCGGTCTGCGTAGCTGGTGAGCAGGTCGGCGAGGGCGGCGCCGGCCTCGCTCCGGTCCCTGAAGGCCATGCTTCCTGTGTACGCCAGGAGTGAGGAGGCCGGCCAGCGTCCCGGCCAGGTCGCCGGCGAGCGGCTGCATGGTCGTACAAGAGCGGCGAAAGGAAACTGGTCAGGGGCTGCCGAGCGAGGACGGCGCCGAGGCCGGGGCGGGTGTGGGGGTCGACCAGCGGCCGCCCGGTGCCGAGGCGTGCAGCGACCACCACAGGGCGGCGAAGGCGGCCGGGTAGAGCAGGTAGCCGAAGCGGGTCGACGGGATCAGCATGATGGCCGCGGTCAGGCCGACGGCGATGACCAGGGCGGCGGCGGCAGTGGTCCGGGGCGGGCGGCGCAGGAGCCAGACGCCGATGGCGAGCCCGGCGGCGACCAGCAGCGACAGCGCGATCGTGCGGCCGGCGGGCACGGACGAGGCGATGAGCTGGCCGGGCAGCGGCGACTGGGCGGGGCTGGTGACCAGGCCGTGGCCGGAGGGGAAGCGCAGGACGTTTTCGACGAAGGCGGAGGGTGCGACCACCAACGCCGGCAGCATCACCAGCAGCGGCAGGCCGAACGCGAAGGCCGCGAAGGACAGGGTGCGGCGGCGGAGCGGGAGGGCGAGCGCTACCAGTACCAACGCCGCAGGGAGAGCGAAGAGTTTGAGCGCGCCGGCCAGGCCGATCGCGATGCCGGCGGCGAGCCAGTGGTGTTTGGCGGTGAAGGCCAGGGCGAGCAGGCAGAGGCTGAGCACGGGAAGGTCGTCGCCGCCGGTGGTGAGGGTGAGGGCGCAGATCGGCAGGACGGCGACGGACTGGGCGACGAGGACGAGGCCGGGCGGGGCGACCAGGTCGGCGAGCAGCCGCAGGGTCCAGAGCATCACGGCGACGGTGGCGACGAGGAACCAGATCCGGGCGTCGGTCCACCAGTGGGCGCCGAAGAGCGCGCGGGGGATGCCGAAGATCGACATGCCGGGTTGGTACGGGGAATAGCCCAGCAGCCGTTCCGACTCGGGGAGCGCGGCGATGGCGGGGCGGTCGAGGTAGGGCGTGCCGGTGTCGAGGAGGCGCCGGCCCATCTGCTCGACGACGAGGACCTCTTCCTGCGCGCGGTCGGTGCGGCCGCCGGCGCGCTGGACGGCCTGCGCGACGAGGGGGACGACCGTGGCGGCGACGAAGACCAGGGCCGTGAGCAGCAGGCGGCGGAGCACGACGAACGTGATGAGGAAGGCGGCCGCGTAGCCCCACCAGGCGATCGCCCCCCACGCGCGGTGCGGCAGCAGGGTCGACGTCAAGGCGGTGAGCAGGGCGAAGGCGGCCGACAGTCCGTAGAGGACCGCGTCAGTCGTCGAGAAGCGTGGCGAGGTGGCTATGGGGTCCATTCTTGCCCGGGCTCGGCGGCGGCGGAGCGGCGGGACCGGCGGTTGCGCGGGAGGCGGATCACGGTGTCGGTGTCGTGCAGGGGCGGCGCGAGGCAGCCGGGCCGGCCGTCGTGGCCGCGGCGCAGGGCGGCGAGGAGCCGGTCGGCGGGCATCGCGCGGGCGAAGAGGTGGCCCTGGCCGGCGGGGCAGCCGAGCTCCCAGAGCTGCTGGCGCTGGTCCTCGCGTTCGATGCCTTCGGCGACGACGACCAGGCCGAGGCTGCGGCCGAGGTCGATGGTGGAGCGGACGACGGCGCCGGGGGCAGAGGCGTTCATGGCGGCGACGAAGCTTCGGTCGATCTTGAGCTCGTCGACGGCGACGCGGGCGAGGGTGGCAAGCGAGGAGAAGCCGGTGCCGAAGTCGTCGAGGGCGAGGCGGATGCCCTGGTCGCGCAGTGCGGCGAGGACGTCGTCGACGACCTCGAGCTTGCTGAGCGTCACGGACTCGGTGAGCTCGATGATGAGCGACGAGGACTGGACGCCGCGCGCGGCGAGGCGGCGGGCGACGGCGTCGGGGAACGACGGGTCGAGCAGGCTGCGGGGCGACACGTTGACGGCGACCGGGATGGGGTGGCCGGCGTCGGCCCACTGGGAGACGGCGATCAGGGCCTGGTCGAGGACGGCGTCGGCGAACGCGGACAGCTGCCCGGAGCGTTCGATGGCGGGCAGGAAGCGGTCGGGCGCGAGGTCGCCGCGGTCTGGGTGGTGCCAGCGGGTGAGCGCCTCGGCGGCGATGACCCGGCCGGTGGCGAGGTCGACGATCGGCTGGAAGTTGACGACGAACTGGCCTTCGGCGACGGCTCGGGCGAGGTCGCCGCCGAGGGTGAGGGTGCCGATGTCGGCGGTGTCGCGGGCGTGCGCGTAGACGACGACCCGTTGGCCGTCCTGTTTCGCCTGGTACAGGGCGACGTCGGCGCGCCGGAGCAGCTCGCCGATGGTGCCGCCGCTGGCGGTCGTGACGCCGCAGCTGGCCTCGACGCTGATGCGCATGTCGTCGAGGTGGATGGGCGGGGCGAGGGCGTCGAGGATCGCGTGGGCGCGCATCTCGGCGAGGGCGGGCGCGCTGAGGTTGGCGAGGATGACGGCGAACTCGTCGCCGCCGAACCGTGCGACGAGGTCGCCTTCGCGGACGGCGGCGGAGAGGCGCTCGCCGACGGTGGTCAGGACGCGGTCGCCCGCGGAGTGCCCGAGGGTGTCGTTGACCTCTTTGAAGTGGTTGAGGTCGATGAGCAGGACGCCGACGATGCCCTGGGCGAGGACCTCGTCGCCGTACTGCTGCAGCTTGCGCCGGTTGGCGAGCCGGGTGAGGGGGTCCTGGGCGGCGGCGCGGGCGTGGCTGTCGGCGAGGCGCTGCGTCTCGGCGAAGGTGGAGGCGTTGCGGATCGCGGTGCACAGCGCGGCGGCGAACGTGTGCAGCGTGTACCCCTCGCGCTCGGTGAGCTTGACCGGTGCGCGGAAGCGCAGGCGCAGCTCGCCGAGGTCGGCGTCGCCGCGGTAGCTCTCCAGGCTGATCGGGATGACGAAGCCGCCCGCCGGCGGTGCGTCCTCGGGGGTGCCGTCGTAGAGGATGTCGCGGCCGTTGCTGCGCACGAGGCGGGTCTCGCCCGTCGGCGGGCGGATCTGGACCTCGACCTCGTCGGTGGAGAAGAGGGCGGCGGCCTTGCGGACGGCGGCGTGCAGGACGGCGGTCTGGTCGACGGAGTTGAACTCGTCGGTCGCCTCGGCGAGCCGCTGCCAGGCCTCGTTGCCCTGGCGGGCGCGGATCCGGTTGCCGGAGGCGAGGTGGATGCACCACAGCAGCAGCGGCAGGACGAACAGGAGCCACTGGTTGACGTGGTACAGCACGACGGTGGTGACGGCGATGCCGAGCGTGCCGACGCGCAGGACGGCGAGGATGTTCCAGTCCGCGACCAGTCGCTGCCGGTAGGGCGTGCCGGTGAGCATGGCGAACAGGCCCTGCGAGACGAGCTCGTCGACGACGGTGTACGCGAGGAAGGCGACCACGGTCGCGGAGAGCGCCGAGGTGAGCGGGTCGGCGCGGTCGACGTGCACCAGGAGCGGCTCGAAGCCGGTCGCCGCGCAGGCGAAGGCGGCCGCGGCACCGGCGAGGACCTCCTTGCCGATGTTGAAACCGATCTTCACCGGGACGTGCGTGCGATTCAGCGACTGATCGACGATTTTGCCGATGGCCACCGAAAGGATCACGAACGGCGGCGGCAGGAACACGGCGGTGGCGATGATGACCGCCGATACGGGTGTCGAGCCGGTGTTGGCCGAACGGATGCGGATGCTGATCCGCAGGTAGCGGCAGCCGAGCACGAGCACGGTCGGCAGCGGGAGGAAGAGCGCGAGGCTGCCGTAGTCCGTGATCAGCCAAAGCGCGGCAAGGACGGCGATGCCCGCACCGACGACGACGGGACCAACGAGACGCCAGAGGCGCCGGTTGGTCGCGTCGTCGGTACCGATTGGTCGTTGCATCGCGGTCTGTTCATCGTGACGGATGGTCGGGCGTCCCTGTCAAGCCCGGTTTCGATTTCAGAGCCACTCGTGGATACGCATTGCTGCCCCCTTCGAGGTTCGTTCATCGCGGCGAACGGTCCCCGTGTAACAAGGGATTGATGTTCATCAACCCCTGTCTTGATGAACGAAGCCTAGGGTGCGGGGCGCGAGTTGCCCATCCCAATATGTCCGTCGACTCATAGTTTGCGAAGAAAGGCACGGCTTGTCATATTTTGGTAACGTGAAAGTTACTCTCCGTGTAGCGGAATCGACGCACCCACCCCCTTAGCGTGCATGATCAAATCGAACTCCACTGCACGGCCGTTAGGGTGATGTCGTGGCAAATGAACTGACCCACGTCGACCGGTCCGGTGCGGCTCGGATGGTGGATGTCGCCGGCAAGGAAATCACCGCCCGACGTGCGGTTGCCGCTGGTTCCGTCCGCACCACGGTGGATGTAATAGCGTTGCTGCACGACGGTGCGTTACCCAAGGGTGACGCATTGGCGGTTGCTCGGATCGCTGGAATCATGGGTGCCAAACGCACGCCCGATCTCATCCCCTTATGTCATCCGATCGCGCTTCATGGGGTGACCGTGGACTTGACGCTGCGTGACGATACGGTTGATATTGCGGTGACGACCCGGACCGCCGACCGCACGGGCGTCGAGATGGAGGCCCTCACCGCGGTCGCCGCCGCAGGTCTCGCCCTCATCGACATGATCAAGGCGGTCGACCCGGCGGCCTCGCTGGAAGGCGTACGGGTGCTGCGCAAGGAAGGCGGCAAGACCGGACTGTGGGAGCGCAGCGAATGAAGGCCGTCGTGATCGTGGCGTCCAACCGGGCCTCCGCCGGCGTGTACACCGACACCAGCGGACCCGTCCTCGTCGCCGGGCTCCGCGAGCTGGGCTGCGACGTCGGCGACCCGGTTGTCGTCCCCGACGGGCCACCCGTGGAGGAGGCGCTGCGCGCCGCGGTCGCCGGCGGCGCGGACGTGATCGTGACCAGCGGCGGCACCGGCGTCACGCCCACCGACGCCACCCCGGAGATGACCCGCCGCGTGCTCGACTACGAGGTGCCCGGCATCGCGGAGGCCATCCGGGCCGCGGGCGCGGCCAAGGTGCCGACCGCGATCCTGTCCCGCGGGCTCAGCGGGGTCGCCGGGCGCACCCTCATCGTCAACCTGCCCGGCTCCAAGGGCGGCGCCAAGGACGGTCTCGCCGTGCTCGGGCCGGTCCTGGCGCACGCCGTCGACCAGCTCCGCGGCGGCGATCACTGACGGTCTAGGCTCGACGCGTGACGTTACCGATCGCGTGGGTCGACGCCCGCGAGGCGGTGTTCGAGGCCGGCTCGGCGGCCGCTTCGGTCGCCGTGTCCGTCCCCCTCGCCGAGTCCGACGGCCTCACGCTGGCCGATCCGCTGACCACGCTCACCGCGCTGCCGGCGTTTCCCACCTCGAGCGTCGACGGCTGGGCCGTCCGCGGCGCCGCGCCCTGGCGGATCACCGGCCGGGTCCTCGCCGGCGACGTCGCGCGGCCACTGACGGCCGACGGCACCTGCGTGGAGATCGCGACCGGTGGCATGGTGCCCGAAGGCACCGACTACGTCGTGCGTGTCGAGGACTCCAAGGTCGACGGCGACCGGGTCCTGTCCGGCGAGCCGCGCAAGATCCCCGACTGGCGGATGATCGGCGAGGAGGCCGCCCTCGGCGAGGAGCTGCTGCCGGCCGGCACCCCGATCACCCCCGGCGTCATCGGTCTCGCGGCCGCCTGCGGCTACGACACGCTGCGCTGCCGCCCCAAGCCGCGCAGCGCGCTGCTGGTCTTCGGCGACGAGCTGCTGACCGCCGGCGTGCCCGGCGCCGGCCGGGTCCGCGACGCGCTCGGCCCCTCGCTGCCCTCGTGGCTGCGCCGCGCCGGCACGGAGGTCGTCCACCACCGCGCCCCGGTCGCCGACACCCTTGAGGACCACGTCGCCGCGCTCAGGACCGCCGTCGACGCCGGCGCGCAGGTCATCTGCACCACCGGCGGCACCATGCACGGACCCGTCGACCACCTGCACCCGGCGCTCGCCGAGCTCGGTGCCAACTATGTCGTCAACACGGTGGCCGTCCGGCCCGGATTCCCGATGCTGGTGGCGCAGCTGCCCGGCGGGCAGTTCGTCGCGGGGCTCCCCGGCAATCCACAGTCCACCTTCGTTGCGTTGGTGTCGTTGGTACAGCCGTTGCTCGCCGGACTGGCCGGCCGACCCCGGCCCACGCACGCGACCGTCAGCCTGGGCGCCGACATCCCCGGACGGGGTGATTTCACCCATCTCGCCCTGGTGCGCCGCGACCCGGTGGACGGACTGGCCTATCCGGTCGCACACGCTGGGTCTTCCATGCTTCGCGGGCTGGCCAACTCGATCGGATTCGCCGTCATCCCGCCCGGAGGGCGCGGTCTCGCGGGGACGCCGGCACAGCTCGTACCACTGCCGATACTGGATGGGGAGCGGGTGTGACCGACCGAATCACGGTGCTCGTGACCGCCGAGCCGATCGACGTTACGTCGCACGAGCAGGCGGTCGCCGACCGCGCGGCCGGAGCGGTCGTGTCCTTCGCGGGCGTGGTGCGCGACCACGACGGCGGGCGTGGGGTCGTCGAGCTGGAGTATGAGGGGCACCCCAGCGCCGGTGACGTGCTCGCGGAGATCGCGGCCGAGATCGCGGCCGAGCCCGCGGTGCACGCGCTCGCCGTGTCGCACCGGGTGGGGCGGCTGGAGATCGGCGACGTGGCGCTGGCCGCGGCCATCTCCACGTCGCACCGGGCGGACGCGTTCGTGCTCTGCGCACGGCTCGTCGACGAGGTGAAGGCGCGGCTGCCGGTGTGGAAGCGGCAGGTCTTCACCGACGGCGAGGAGGAGTGGGTCAACTGCCCTTAGGGCTTTGGCCGGCTTACGGGAGCTTCCTGGCCAGGCGGGCGATTCGGGCGTCGCGCTGGGTCGCGTTGACCACGTGCCTCGCCTCGCGTTGCGCCGTGTGGATCGCGTGCCTGGCCTCGCGCCGGGCCGTCTTGGCGGTGTACCCGGCCTCGCGCCGGGCACGCTCGGCGGTGTTGCGCGCCCGCCAGGCGATGCTGGGGCGGCCCTCGTTGTCCAGTGCGGCGAAGATCAGGCCGCCCACCAGGCCGAGGTTCTTCAGGAAGTTGATCCGCTGCTGGTTGCGCTGCACCGGGTCCTCGACCTCCCAGAACGCGTGACCCGCCAGCGTCGTCGGCACCAGCGACCCCGCCAGCACCAGCGCCGCCGGGGTCGTCGCACGGCCGGTGGCCAGCAGGATCCCGCCGGCGACCTGGGCGGCGCCGTTCACCCGTACCAACGTCTCGGCGTCGGTCGGCAGGCTCGGGTGCACCGCCTTCAACGCCGGCTCCAACCGGTCCGTGACCGGCCTGGCCTTGTCGGCGAGCTTCGCCGGGGCACGCAGCGCGGCCCAGCCCTGAATCACGAAGATCGCGGCGAGCATCGAGCGGGCCGCGGTGCGCACGGGTCTCATGCCCGGGTTCATACCCAGCCAAGGAATGTCGTACCCCATCACTACGCTTCGCAGCATGACCGAAACTTCGACGGAGACGACGGTCTGGACCACCGACCAGGTGATGGCGCTCGCCCCTGACGCGTCCGCCCAGCGGGCGGCCCGGGGCATGGCCGGCGACCGCGCCTGGCTGGAGTCGGGGCTCAGCGCCACCGACGAGCTGCCACCGACGATCTGGGGCCTCTGCCAGGGCAGCGGCAGCACGCCCTACCAGACGGCCGTCGATCTGACCGAGCCCGCGTTCAAGTGCACGTGCCCGAGCCGCAAGTTCCCCTGCAAGCACTCCCTCGCCCTGCTGCTGCGCTGGTCCGCGGGCAGCGTCACCGACGCCACCGCGCCCGGCTGGGTGCAGGAGTGGCAGTCCTCGCGCGCGTCCCGGCGTGTCTCGGCGGCGGCGCCTCCGGCCGACGGTGCCGGCCCGGCCGGCGGCGGCTCCACGGGCGGTGGCAGGGCTCTGCCCGGTGAGAAGGCGCAGGCCCGCCGGGCCGACCGGATCTCCGCGGGCCTCGACGAGCTCGACCGCTGGCTGGCCGACCAGGCCCGCGCGGGGCTCGCCGGCGTCGCCAAGAGCGGCTATGCGCACTGGGACACGATGGCCGCCCGGCTCGTCGACGCCCAGGCCGCGGGGGCCGCCGGCATCCTGCGCCGCACCTCGGCCGTCACCGGCTCCCCCGAGCGGCTCCTCGGCGAGCTCGCCCGCCTCCACCTGCTCGTCGGTGGCTACCGGCGGCTCGCCGACCTGCCCGACGACCTCGCCGCCAGCGTCCGCATGCGCGTCGGCCTGCCCATCGCGACCGAGACCGTGCTCGCCGGCCCCGCGCTGCGCGACCGCTGGCAGATCCACGGCGTCCGCGACGAGATCGAGGACCAGCTCACCGTCCGCCGGGCCTGGCTGCGCGGCGCCTCGACCCTGCGCCCCCTGCTCGTCCTGTCCTTCGCCGTCGCCGGCCAGTCCCTCCCGGTCGACCTGCTCCCCGGCACCGAGCTCGACGCAGACGTCTGCATCTACCCGGGCGGCCAGCCCGCCCGCGCCCTGATCGCCAAGCGCCACGCTCCGCCCGCCCGCATGCACACCGTCGCCGGCGCCACCGGCATCGAGCCCAACCTGCGCGCCCACGCCGCCGCCCTCGCCGAGGACCCCTGGCTCGACTACTGGCCGATGACCCTCGACGCCGTCTGCCCCACCCGCGACACCGGCACCTGGCACCTCGTCGACCCGTCAGGCTCCGCGCTCCCCCTCGACCCGGCCGCCGGCGACCCGTGGCGCCTCCTCGCCATCACCGCCGGCCGCCCAACCACCGTCACCGGCGAATGGTCCGCCGGCGGCCTGCGCCCCCTCGGCGCCTGGTCCGAAGGCCGGCTGGTCCGCCTATGACGTGCCAAGCCTCCACCCGCTCCGCCGCGTCTGCGACGGGCCGGGCTTCCGCCTCCACCCGGTCCGCCGCGACCAGGCGTGCGCTGCCGGCGTGCGGAGCCGTCACCTCCGCCACGGTCGGGCATGTGCCGGTGACGGGCCGAGCTTCCGCCGCGACCAGGCATGCGTTGCCGGCGTGCGGAGCCGTCATCTCCGTCCGGCCTGCCGCGGCTGGGCATGTGTCTGTGACTGGCCGAGCTTTCGCCTCCACCCGGACCGCCGCGACCAGGCATGCGTCTGTGACGGGCGGAGCTTTCGCCTCCACTCGGGCCGCTGCGACCAGGCGAGCGTTGCCGGCGTGGCGAGCCGTCACCTCCATCTGGCCCGCGGCGGCCGGGCATGCGTCTGTGACGGGCGGAGCTTTCGCCTCCACTCGGGCCGCTGCGACCAGGCGAGCGTTGCCGGCGTGGCGAGCCGTTACCACCACCCGGCCCGCGGCGGCCGGGCACGCGGTGCTCGCCACCAGGGCTGTAGCCGGCCTCGCTGTGGTTCGGGCACTGTTGCCGGTGGCTGTCGCGGCCACGTGTTCGTCGCGGTGGTCGGCAGGTGGTGGCGCGGTTCGGGCACTGTCGTCGGTGGGTGGTGCTGCCGTGTCGCCGGCGGGGGTGCGGGTGGCGGGCGGGGGCGCGTTCGGGGGATGGCCGGTGGGGCTCGATCTTGGTGAGGGGGAGGTGTCGTGAGCGAGCTTCCGGAGTGGGGGGACGTCCTTGCGACGGCGCTCGTCGGCACGCAGCGGCGGCACCTTGCGGCGGGTGACGGGGACCCGGCCGAGGTGCTGCTCGACGCGGCGGCGGCGTTGACGATGTATCGGCGGGCCGGGATCGCGGCGCGGGCCGGGGTGCCGGTGCCGGCGCCCGCGCCCGACGACTCGGGGATTCCGCTGGTGCCCTGGCCTGCCTCGGCCCGGGCGGCGGACCTGCTCGCGGTCGACGCGGCGGGGTATGGGTCGAGCAACGCGACTCCAGTACGTGATGCGGATGGGCGACTGGAGCTCCTCGCCGAATGGCTCAGCGCCGTCGGGGCCAGGAGGGTGCCCGGTGAGCTGTTGCCGGCACTGCTGGAGGTCGGGCGGCGGCACCGGGTCCTGCGGGGGCTGATCGCTTCGGTGGGCGGGCCGCGGGCGGCGTGGCTGGCGGCGCAGCGGCCTGACTGGGGCTACCTGGTCACCACCGCGGTCGACGGGCCCGTCGACGACGGCAGCGCGTGGGAGCTCGGGTCGATCGGGCGCCGGGTGGGGTATCTGACCACGCTGCGGCGGCGGGACCCCGACGCGGCGCGCGACCTGCTGCGCACGGCCTGGCCCGTCGAGACGCCCGACGACCGGGCCGCGCTGCTCGGTGCGATGGCGACCGGCCTGTCCGGTGACGACGAGCCGATCCTGGAGACCGCGCTCGACGACCGGCGCAAGGAGGTCCGTGCGGCCGCGGTGGAGCTGCTCGCGTTGCTGCCGGACAGCGCGTATGCGCGGCGGATGGCCAAGCGGTCGACGGCATGCGTGCGGGTCAGCGGCGGGCGGATCATGGTCACGCCGCCGGCCGCGTGCGACAAGGCGATGCGGCGCGACGGGATCACGCCCCGGCCGCCGGTCGGGGTCGGTGAGCGGGCCTGGTGGCTGGAGGAGCTGCTCACGCGGACTCCCCTGCGGGTGTGGGGCGAGCCTGAGGAGTTCCTGCGGCTGCCGGTGACCGACGAGTGGGCCGCCGTGCTGCGCCGCGGACTGGCGCGGGCCGCGGCGGGGCAGCGCGACGCACGATGGGCGACGGCGCTCACCGGGCAGCTGACCGAGGAGGTCGCGGCCGGTGGGCGGCCTGATGACCGGTTGCTGCTGGAGGCGTTGTACGACGCCCTGCCGTCCGACGCACTCTCCGCGATCGCGGTCGAGGTGCTCCGTCGCGGGCTGGCCGGCGCGGCCGCCGTCGGCGTCGAGCACGTCCTGGAGCTGTGCCCGCGACCGTGGCCGTCGGCGCTGCTCGAGGCGGTGTTCGCCGCGCTCGACGACCTCGGCGGGCGGCGGTCGGCGGGGTGGCGGCTCGCCGGCCTGTGCGAGCTGGCAGCGCTGCGACTTCCCGCCGACGCCGCCGACCGGGCCGCGAAGCTCGCGTCGGGCCTGGCGTCCGATGACCCGATGTCCTCCATCGTCGGCCGATTCGCCGACACCCTCCGGTTCCGACAAGACATGCTCGAGGAGCTCGCGTGACCGTGACCGTGAACGAGGCCGACACCGCGACCGAGGCTGAGAACGTGCAGGCAGTCCAGCGGCGGCACGCCGAGGACGAGTTCGCCGCGGAGCTGGCCGTGCTGGCCGCCGGTGACGACCGCCCGCGGCCACCGGGGTGGCGGCTGTCCCCCGCGGCCGTCGTGACGTACCTGCTCGGCGGGGCCGCCGCCGACGGGACCGTGATCATCCCGAAGTACGTCGGGTCGCGGCGGTTGATGGAGGTCGCCGTCGCGACGCTCGCCACCGACCGGGCGCTGCTGCTGCTCGGTGTGCCGGGGACCGCCAAGACCTGGGTGTCGGAGCACCTGGCCGCGGCGATCAGCGGCGACTCGACGCTGCTGGTCCAGGGCACGGCCGGCACGCCCGAGGAGGCCATCCGCTACGGGTGGAACTACGCCCGCCTGCTGGCGGAAGGGCCCAGCCGGGCCGCGCTCGTGCCCAGCCCGGTGCTGCGCGCCATGGCCGACGGCAAGATCGCGCGGATCGAGGAGCTGACCCGCGTGCCGTCCGACGTGCAGGACAGCCTGATCACCGTCCTGTCGGAGAAGACCCTGCCGGTGCCCGAGCTCGGCGAGGAGGTGCAGGCCCGCAAGGGGTTCAACGTCATCGCCACGGCCAACGACCGCGACCGCGGGGTCAACGAGCTGTCCTCGGCGCTGCGCCGCCGGTTCAACACCGTCGTGCTGCCGGTGCCGGCCGGGGTGGAGGAGGAGGTCGACATCGTGTCGCGCCGGGTCGCGGCGCTGGGCAAGGCCCTGGAGCTGCCCGAGCTGCCGCCGGCGGTCGACGAGATCCGGCGGGTCGTGACCGTCTTCCGCGAGCTGCGCAACGGCGCCACCGAGGACGGCCGCACCAAGCTGAAGTCGCCCAGCGGCACCCTCTCGACGGCCGAGGCGATCTCCGTGGTCACCAACGGCCTGGCCCTCGCCGCGCACTTCGGCGACGGTGTGCTCCGCGCCGGCGACGTCGCCGCCGGCATCCTCGGCGCGGTCGTCAAGGATCCGGTCTCCGACCAGGTCGTCTGGCAGGAGTACCTGGAGACCGTGATCCGGGAGCGCGAGGGTTGGCGCGACTTCTACCGGGCGGCCCGTCGCGGTGAGTGATCCGCTGCTGCTCGGCGTGCGTCACCACGGGCCAGGGTCGGCCCGGGCGGTGCGACGCGCACTGTCGGCCTTCCGCCCCGACGTGATCCTCATCGAAGGCCCTCCGGAGGCCGACCCGCTGGTCCCGTTCGCGGGCGACGAGGACATGCGCGCCCCGGTGGCGTTGCTCGCATACCCGGCGGACAACCCCGACCCGAAGCTGCGGGCGTCGTTCTGGCCGTTCGCCGAGTTCTCCCCCGAGTGGCAGGCGATCCGCTGGGCCGTCGCGTGCGGCATCCCCGTCCGGTTCATCGACCTGCCCGCGGCGATCCGCCTCGCGTCGGGCACGCCGTCCGCGCCGACCCCCGCCGACGACGCGGTGCGGGTCGACCCGATCGGCGCCCTGGCCGAGGCCGCCGGCTACGACGACCCCGAACGCTGGTGGGAAGACGTCGTCGAGCACCGCCGCGAACCGGGCACCCCACCCCCTCTGCCCGCGACCGACCCCGCCGCCGCTCAAGCCGTGGCCGGTGGCGCTGCTGTCGGTGGTCACGGTCAAGCGGCGGCGGGTGACGAAGGGGGAGCGACGGAGCGAGGCGGCGACGGCGACGTTGCAGGCGCCGAGCTGCGTGCCGGCGAGGCGGGGGCGCTGTTCGCGATGGCGCAGGAGGGAGCGCCGGGCGACGACATCGATGCCGAGCAGCTGGCCGCGGCCGTCGCGCCGTTCGAGGCGATCGCCGAGGCCATGACCGTCGTCAGAGCCCACGCGCCCGCGCCGCCCGAGGCGGAACGGGTCGATGAGGAGCGGCGCGAGGCGTACATGCGGCAATCGCTGCGAGCGGCGGTGAAGGAGTTCGAAAGGGTCGCCGTGGTGTGCGGGGCGTGGCACGTGCCCGCGCTGACCGCGCCGCTGCCCAGCGCGTCCTCCGACGCCGCGGTGCTCAAGGGGCTGCCGAAGGTCAAGGTGTCGATGACCTGGGTGCCGTGGACGCACAACCGGTTGGCGTCGTGGCAGGGGTACGGGGCTGGGGTGCGCTCGCCGGGCTGGTACCACCACCTGTTCACGGCGGTGGACGAGCACGTCGTGGCCCGATGGTTGGTCAAGGCGGCGGGTGTACTGCGGAAGGACGGCGTCCCGGTCTCCAGCGCCCACGTCATCGAGGCGACGAGACTCGCCGAGGCGCTCGCGACGATGCGGGGACGGCCGCTCGCCGGGCTCGCCGAGGTCACCGACGCCGCGCACGCGGTGCTGTGCGACGGCGACGACCTGCGGCTCAGCCTGATCAACCGGCGGCTGGTCGTCGGCGACCGGCTCGGGCGGGTGCCGGAGCAGACGCCGGGCGTGCCGATCGCGAAGGACGTGGCCAGCAGCCAGCGCAGGCTGCGACTCCAGCCGGCGGTCAGCAGCCGCGAGATCGACCTGGACCTGCGCCGCGACCTCGACCTGCAGCGCAGCCAGCTGCTGCACCGGCTGCGGCTGCTCGGCGTGGAGTGGGGTCAGGTGCTGGCCAACCGCAAGGGCCGGGGCACGTTCTGGGAGTCGTGGCAGATCGCGTGGCAGCCGGAGTTCGCGGTCGACCTCGTCGAGGCCGGCGTCTACGGCACCACGGTCCGCGAGGCGGCGACCGCCCGCGTCGCCGAGCAGGCCGCCGAGGCCGAGACGCTCGCGGACGTGACCGCGCTGGTCGAGCGGTGCCTGCTGGCCGACCTGTCCGACGCCTTACCCGGCGTGCTCGACGCGCTGGACGAGCGGATGGCGCTCGACGCCGACGTCGCGCACCTGATGGACGCGCTGCCCGCGTTGGCCCGGACGCTGCGGTACGGCGACGTCCGCGGCACCGACCTCTCCGCCCTGCGGTCCGTGACCCTCGGCATGATCACCCGCGTCTGCGTCGGCCTGCCCGCGGCGGTCGGCGGGCTCGACGACGCGGCGGCCACGGTGATGCGCGACCGGATCGACGGCGTGCAGGGCGCGCTCGCGCTGATCGACGACGCCGACGCGAGCGGACGCTGGCAGGCGCTGCTCGGCGGCCTGTCCACCCGCGACGACCTGCACGGGCTGCTCACCGGGCGGATGAGCCGGCTGCTGCTGGACGCGGGAGTGGTCGACGCCGACGAGATCGGCGCCAGGATGGCGTTGGTCCTGACCGTGGGTGTGCCCGTGGCCAAGGCCGCCGCCTGGATCGAGGGCTTCCTCGCCGGCGACGGCCTGCTGCTGGTCCACGACGAGCGGCTGCTCGCGCTGGTCGACGCCTGGCTGACGGGCATCCCCGCCGACGCGTTCGTCGAGGTGCTGCCGCTGCTGCGCCGCACGTTCAGCGGCTACCCGGCCCCGCAGCGCCGCATGATCGGCGAGCGGGCCGCCCACATCGGCACCGGCGGCCGCCCCCGCTCCGGCGACCACGACGACCAGGTCGACCCCGACCGCGGCGCCCTGCTGCTCCCGGTGGTGGCCCGTCTCCTGGGCAAGGAGCTCCGACATGCCTGACCACAGCAGCGCGACCGAGGTAAGACCCCGCCCCAGCGCGACCGGCCGCGACGGCGCAATCAAGTGCCAGGAGCGGGACGAACGGCGGCGGGCGAAGGGGGCGGGCCATGGATGAGCAGCACGGCGACGAGCAGCACGCGGACGAGCGGCTCCGGCGCTGGCGGCTCGCGCTCGGTGGGGCGGCCGGCGGTGAAGGCACCGGCTACGGGCTGACCGGCGCGGACGTGTCCATCGACGCGGCGCTCGGCGCGCTGTACGACTCCGGGGAAGGCGCGGGCAGCCAGCGTGGCGCGGGGCTCGGTGCGTCGGCGCCGCGGGTCGCGCGGTGGCTGGGGGACATCCGGCAGTACTTCCCCTCGACGGTCGTGCAGGTGATGCAGGCCGACGCGATCGAGCGGCTCGACCTGACCCGGCTCCTGCTCGAGCCGGAGATGCTCGACGCCGTCGAGCCCGACGTGCATCTCGTCGGCACGCTGCTGTCGCTGAACCGGGTCATGCCCGACAAGAGCAAGCGGGCCGCGCGGAAGGTGGTCGCCAAGGTGGTCGCCGAGCTGGAGCGGCGCGTCGCGCAGCCGACCAGGACCGCGCTGGCCGGGGCGCTCAACCGGGCGGCGCGGATCAACCGGCCGCGGCACCACGACATCGACTGGAACCGGACCATTCGGGCGAACCTCAAGCACTACCAGGCCGAGCACCGCACGGTCGTCCCGGAGCGGCTGGTCGGCTACGGCCGGCGGGCCCAGTCGGTACAGCGGGACATCGTGCTCTGTGTGGATCAGTCGGGATCGATGGCGGCGTCGGTCGTGTACTCGGGCGTGTTCGCGGCGGTGCTCGCGTCGATGCGGTCGCTGAAGACGTCGCTCGTGGTGTTCGACACGGCGGTGGTCGACCTGACGGAGCGGCTGCAGGATCCGGTCGACGTCCTGTTCGGCACCCAGCTCGGCGGCGGCACGGACATCAACCGGGCCATCGCGTATGGCCAGCAGCTCATCACCCGCCCGCGGGACACGATCTTCGTGCTGATCAGCGACCTGTACGAGGGCGGCGTCCGCGAGGAGATGCTCCGGCGCGTCGCGGCGATGACGGCCGCCGGGGTGCAGGTGATCGTGCTGCTGGCGCTGTCCGACGAGGGCGCGCCGGACTACGACCACGAGAACGCGGCGGCCCTGGCGGCGCTCGGAGTGCCGGCGTTCGCCTGTACGCCGGACGTCTTCCCCGACCTGATGGCCGCCGCCATCGAGCGCCGCGACCTGCGCGGCGTCATCGAGAAGTCGAAAACCTAGGGCGATCTAGTCGGCGGGCTGCGAGCGGATGTACCGGGCGAAGTGCGGCACGGTGAAGGCGACCGTGCCGCGCTCGCCGGAGTAGATGAGCCCCTTCTTGATCAGGGCGTCCCGCGCCGGAGAGAGGCTCGCCGGGCGCCGGCCGAGCGAGCGGGCGATCTCCGCGGTCGGCACGGCCTCGGAGACGTCGACGGCGGGCAGGAGGGTGGCCATCGAGCGCATGTACTCGCGCTCGGCCGGCGTGGCGCGCTCGTAGCGGGAGCCGAAGAAGCCGACGGCCAGCTCCGCCTCGGCCTCGGGTGCCGCCACCCGGACGTCCGCCGCGGTGATCGGCGAGTGCGGCGCGTGGTCCCAGGTCGCCTTGCCGTAGGCCTGCACGAAGTACGGGTAGCCGCCGGAGGCCTCGTAGAGTGCGTCCAGCGCCTTCGCCTCGTACTCCACCTCCTCACGCATCGCGGGTGCGGTGAGCGCCAGGTCGGCGGCGATCCGGTCGAGCCGGTCGATGCGCTGGTAGCGGAAGAGCCGCTCGGAGTAGGACTTCGACGCCGTGAGCAGGGCCGGCAGGTGCGGCAGGCCGGCGCCGACCACGATCAGCGGCGCGCCGGTCTGCGACAGCTCGTGGCACGCCGCGCACATGGCGGAGATGTCCTCGGCGGACAGGTCCTGCATCTCGTCGATGAAGATCGCCACGCCGGTGCCGACGTCGGTGGCGACGCTGGCCGCGTCGGTGAACAGCTCCACCAGGTCGATCTCGATGTCGCCCGAGTCGGCCCGCCCGGCGGTGGCCGGCACGTCGATCCCGGGCTGCCACCGGTCGCGCAGCTTGCCCGGCGGCTTGTTGGGGTCCTCGCGGATCGCGAACGCCTTCAGCACCCCGAGGAACTCGTCGATCCGGTCGGGCGCGCGGTGGTGCGGCGCAAGCTCGCGGATCGCCATGTGCAGCGCCGCCGTCAGCGGCCGGCGCAGCGACTGATCGGGCCGGGCCTCGATCTTGCCGGTGCCCCACAGCCGCGAGATCGCCTGCGAGCGCAGCGTGTTGAGCAGGACGGTCTTGCCGACGCCACGCAGGCCGGTCAGCATCAGCGAGCGCTCTGGGCGGCCGCGGGCGACGCGCTCGAGGACAACCTCGAAGGCCTGCAGCTCGCGGTCGCGACCGGCGAGCTCCGGCGGGCGCTGGCCTGCACCGGGGGCATACGGGTTTCGAACGGGGTCCACGATCGCACCGTATCGGCGTCTCTAGCCAAAACGCTAGAACCGCATAGAACATCCTTGTGGCGTGTCGTGCCTTGTCTAGCGAAGTCTAGGGCAGACGCAAGACAGGCTTATAACAAGGTGATCGAACACCTGTTCACCAGCTCGAACTAATGTACTACATGGTCTGAGGGGCCCCGTGCAAGGGGGGTCCCAAATAGTTCGACGGCGCGCCGTCGCCCGGCGCGCCGTCGAAAACGGGGCGAAAGGGTCAGCTCCGGAGCTTCATGCAGAGCACGAAGGAGAACGTCTCCGGCGTGGCCTTGAAGAAGTAGTTGTGCGTGTAGCCGGTGACGCCGTTGCACTTCTCCTTGTCGGAGGTGCCCTCGATCCGCTTCAACACCTCGAACGTGCCGGCCGCGCAGGTCGTCTTCTGCATCACCGGAGCGGTCGCCGTGCCGGTGTTGGTCAGGCACTCGCCGACCTTGACCGTCTTCGCGTCGCCTGCCTGCACACCACCGGGCGACGAGGCGCCACCGCTCGGCGCCGCGCTCGTGGACGCCTTCCCCGAGCCGCTCGGCTTCGGCGCCGCCGTCGTCGGCGAGGTGGTCGCGGGGCCGGTCTTGTCGTTCTTCAGGACATACCAGATGCCGGCGGCGCCACCGCCGCACAGCAGCAGCACCAGGACGATGACGAGCGCCACCGTGCCGCCGGATCCCCTCCGCCGCGGCGGGGCGGCAGGCGGACCCCACTGGTCGCCACCGGGGCCGGGGCCGGGGCCCGGGCCGGGCGGCTGGCCATAGGCCGGCTGCTGATAGGTGCCCGTCTGCCCGTAGTTGCCCCCATAGGGGCCACCCGACTGCGGCTGCTGACCCCACTGCGGAGGCTGGCCATACGGGTCCGGACGCTGACCATACGGGTCAGGCTGCTGACCATACGGGTCAGGCTGCCCGTATTGCCCGGGCGGCGGACCGTAAGGGTCCGGCTGGCCATAGGGATCCTGCTGGCCGCCCTGCCAGGGGTCCTGGGGTTGGCCCTGGTACGGGCCCGGCGGTCCGTAACCGGACATGTGATCCTCCTGCTCCCGCGAAGCTCAAGGCAGCCTAGTTGCGTCGATGCAGCTACGGTAGCGCCACCCCCCGACACTTTCGTCTCACGGATAAGCGACAGAAGCCGGTCTGTACGCCGTTCAGATGAGCCGGAGCTGCCGGTCTTTGGGTTTCCTGGGTGCCGCGGGACCCCGCCGCTCCAACAGCCCGGGATCGATGGACGACAGGAACGGCGTCGGCGCCATCTCCCGCTCCGAGCCGTGGCGGAAACGGGTCCGGCTGTGCGACAGGAAGAGCCGGTCCTGCGCCCGGGTCAGCCCGACGAAGAACAGCCGCCGCTCCTCCGCGACGTCGTCCTCCGAGCGGCCCTGCGAGCCGGGCATCCGCAACGGCAGCAGGCCGTCCTCGCAGCCGACCAGGAACACGACCGGAAACTCGAGGCCCTTCGACGCGTGCAGGGTCAGCAGCGTCACCCGGTCCGCCCGTGGGTCCCAGCCGTCGACCTCGGCCCCCGTGGCCAGCGCGCCCAGGAACTCGTCCAGGTCGCTGCCCGCCCGCAACGCCGGCGGCGTCATCAGCTCGACCGCCGTCCACACGTCCGCCTCGGTCAGCCCGATCACGTCGGTGTCCAGCTGCCCGCAGCGACCCGCGACGACCTGCCCGGCCAGCCGCACCCGCGCCGCGATCGACCCGCCGAGCCCCGTCGCGAACCGCAGCTCGCGGGCGATGGCGGCGACACCAGGACGGTCCAGCAGCCGGTCGTGCGACCGCTTCTGCACCGGTACGCCGGCCCGCGCCAAGGCGTCCACGACCGGCGCCGCCTGCGAATCGGTCCGGTACAGCACGGCGATGTCGGAGAAGGACATCGCGCCGACCGCCGCCCGCGAGTCGACCCGGTTGTCGTGCGACCGGTGCGACAGCCCGCCGACCAGCTCGTCGACGGTACGGACGACGAAGTCCGCCTCGTCCGCGACCGACGTCGCCGGGTAGAGCCCGACCATCGGCGCCTCGAGGTCCAGCCGTGCCGGATCGAGCCGCCGCCCCGGCACCAGCGTCGTCGGCGCGATCGCCTGCACCGCCGCGGCCAGGATCGGCGCCGACGAGCGGTAGTTGCGGGTCAGCCGCACGACCCGCGCGTCGATGTCCTGCGTCGAGAAGTCGGTCGCGAACCGCAGGAAGAACGACACCTCCGCGCCGCGGAAGGAGTAGATCGCCTGGTCAGGGTCGCCGATCGCGCACAGGTTGCCGCCGGGCGGGCAGAGCAGCCGCAGCAGCTCGTACTGCACGGGGTCGACGTCCTGATACTCGTCGACGAAGATCCACTGCCACCGGTCGCGGTAGCGGTCGACCAGCGTCGTCGACTCGGTGAGCAGCTGCACGCTCAGCGTCAGCAGCTCGTCGAGCGACACCATGTCCTTCGCCCGCAGCGCCTTGGCCAGCGCGTCCACGGTCGACGGCTCCATCGCCGCGAGCGCCCGCCGCGCCTCCCGCTCCGACAGCGGGTCGAGGGCCGCGAGCAGATCGGCCTCCTCCGCGATCCGGAACTTCGGCGTCAGCCCGACCGCCGGCGCGTTCTCCCGCAGGATCGACAGGCCCAGCGCGTGGAACGTCGACACCGTCACGGCCTCGGTCACCGGCCCGAGCAGGCCCTCCAGCCGCTCCCGCAGCTCCTCTGCGGCCCGCCGGGTGAACGTGATCGCCAGGCACTCCTCCGGGTACACGTCCAGCTCGGCGCACAGGTACGCGATGCGATGCGTCAACGTCCTCGTCTTGCCGGTGCCGGGTCCGGCCACGATCAGCAGCGGCCCGCCGGGCGCCGACGCCGCCACCCGCTGCAGCGCGTCGAGCCGGTCGAGCAGCCCCGTCCCGACCTCCTCCATCCCGGCCAGCATCGGCTCGAGCGGCTCATGCGGCGACGCGGGCGCCGAGATCGGCGGCGCGGGCTCGAGTGCCGCGGCGGGCGCCGGTCGGCGTCGCTTCGGCGCCGGCTTCGGCGTGGGCTCAGCCTTGCGCTGTTTCGGCAGCTGCGGCATCGGTACGTCGAACAGCACGTCCTCTTGCATGCCACGGGACCGCAGCTCGTCCGGCTCGAAGAGCTTGATGACCCCGTACTCGCCGTCGAAGCCCGGCGTGCGCCGCACCTCACCGCGTCGCAACCTGCCGATGCCCTCGCCGAGCAGCTCCCCGCCCACGCGGCTGATCTCGTCGACCGGGACCTCGCGCAGGATCGCCAGCTCCGAGCCCAGCTCCGCGACGAGCGACGCCAGCTGCGTGTCGACGGTCTTGGACCTGGCGCCGACGCCGTGGATCTCGCCGAGGATCTCGTGCAGCTGGATCAGGTGCGTGACCTGCGGCGCGCCGGGCGGCACGTACCCATCCGGCCGGTCGGCGAGCTCCTCGACGCGGTGCAGCACGCCGACCGTGAGCGCCTTGCCACAGACCGGGCACAGGCCCTGTGCCTCGCGGGTCTGAGCCGGCAGCCAGTTCACGTCACAGGCCCGATGCCCGTCGCCGTGATACTTGCCCTCCTCCGGGAAGAACTCGATCGTCCCCGCGAGGCCGTCGCCGGTGCGCAACGCGTCCCGCACCTTGAAGTAGTCCAACTCACTGGTCAGCAGCGTCGCCTCGCGAGCCAGCGCCGGCGGCGAGTGCGCGTCCGAGTTGGACACCAGCCGGTACTGGTCCAGCGACGACACCCGCCAGTTCATCGCCGGATCGGACGACAGGCCCGTCTCCACGGCGAAGATGTGCCCGGCCAGGTCGCCGTAGCAGTCGGCGATCGCGTCGAACCCCGACTTCGACCCCAGCGCGGAGAACCACGGCGTCCAGATGTGCGCCGGCACCAGGAACCCATCGGGGCTCGCCTCCAGCGTGATCTCGAGCAGGTCCCGCGAGTCGAGCCCCAGGATCGGCCGCCCGTCGGACCCGAGGTTGCCGATCCTGCCGAGCGCGGCGTTGAAGCGCCCCGCCGCCTCGAAGTCCGGCTGGTACACCAGGTGGTGCACCTTGCGGGTCCGATCGCCCCGCTTGTAGATCGTGGAGATCTCCACCGACAGCATGAACCGCACCGGCGCCCCGTCGGCCGCGTTCGCCAGCCGCCCCGGCAGCCGCCGCAGGATCTCCGCCTCACGGTCCGGCTGCAGGCGGAACAGGCCCGGCTCCGCCGGGACCAGCGCCTCCCGCAGGTGGTCGTGCCAGGCGGGGTGGGTGAAGTCGCCGGTGCCGAGCAGCGTGATGCCCTTGCGCCGGGCCCACCAGGTGAGCGTCTCGATGCTGAGGTCGCGACTGCACGCCCGGGAATACTTCGAGTGGATGTGCAGATCGGCTACGAACGAGTGGTCGGCGACGTTCGAAGGCACGCCGAATACTGTCACACTGTGCTGCCACCCCACCGCTGGCGCGGCGGGTTCCGGCGGGGATTCTCACCCACTGCGCTTCCCCCCACCGCTGTCGCGGCGGGGCCTGGCGGGGATTCTCACCCGCACCCCAATGCGCCGCTTCGCGACGCACTGCCGCGCGGCAGCCTCACCCGCGTGCGCGCCGCATCCGGCGGCCGCCATCACAGGCTGCTTCGACATCACCCCTGCAACCACCACAAACCCGAAATATCCGGCGAACCGCCGGGACCGCACCTACCACAACCCCACGATGGCGAGCGCACCGTGCACTGGTTGCGAAACCAACGACAACGTGGAAGCACCGAACGACACCCCTCGACGGCACGCGGCGGAACGCCCCCGCACGCGGACACCGCAAACCGGCGAACAGGCCGCGCGCCTGTCGTCGGTCCCGGCGCGGCGTGATCCAAGGACGACTATGGCCGTCCGGACGGCCGCCACGCGACTTGGATCACGAGCAGCGGGCAATCGTGCCACCGTGCCTACCGCCGGCTCACACTGTCTGTGACTTCGGAAGGCCGTCTGCCGGGTTCCGTGATCCGGAAGAGTTTGTGCTGTTCTGGCGACGTAAAGTCTTCCGGATCATGGGGGCGGTGGGTGGTGGTTGTTCGTCGGTTCCGGCGTGGTGTGATCCAAGGACGACTATGGCCGTCCGGACGGCCGCCACGCGCCTTCGATCACCAAAGGCAACAGCGACTCCGCCGCGTGCGGACAAGCCCGGCCCCGGCGTCCGGACAAACCCGGCGTCCGGACTAGGGCCTGTCTCTTGGATCATGAAGCGGGATGATGCATAGCGTCCCGGTTGTTTATCGGGACGCTATGACCGCTCGATTTGAACTCACCGATCCGGAGTGGGAACTCCTCGCCCCGCTCCTGCCGA